>NZ_JBIWKD010000006.1:0-489331 GCF_044765485.1 Streptomyces sp. NPDC102451
GCGGAACAGAACGTCGAGACTCTCCCTCACCTCCTCCGAAACCATGCCTGACCAGCGACAATCAAACGATCACGCCCGGTAGAGAAACGGCTTCTCAGGCCCTGGTCCTCATGGAGGGCATGACTTCCGACCGCACCCGCAAGGCGATCACCTCGATCCGCTCCACGCTCGCGATCTACCAGCGCCGCCGCGTCCCCGGAGCCGCAGATCTCGCCCGCCGAGCCCGCGAGTCCCTCGCCTAACATGCCCAACCACCCGCCCGACGAAGGAAACCCCGTGGCTCAGCAGACCGACAACCGCCCCCCAGCCCTCAAGCCGGCGCTCGACTCGATGACTCTGCTGGTCGCGGCCGTCATCGTCCACGACAAGGCCACGAACCGTGTCGTCCTCCTCCAGCGCAGCGAGAACGCCAAGTTCGCTCAGGGGATGTGGGACCTGCCCGTCGGCAAGAGCGAACCGGGCGAGCCCATCACCGAGACCGCGGTCCGCGAGCTCTACGAGGAGACGGGCCTCATGGTGAAGCCCGAGGCCCTCAAAGTCGCCCACATCATCCACGGCGCCTGGGGCGTCGAAGCCCCCAACGGCTTTCTCACCGTCGTCTTCGCAGCCCACGAATGGACCGGCGAACCCGAGAACCGCGAACCCCGCAAGCACTCCCAGGTCCGCTGGATCGACGCCGACGCTGTCCCCGAGAACTTCGTGGACACCACCGCCAGCGCCCTGCATCAGTACTTGGGTGGCAACTCCCAGGTATCACTTGACGGGTGGAACTAGCCCGCCTATCCAAGGCGGGCGAATCTGAATCAGCCAACGACAGCACTGGAGACCTGGGTGCAGGGGCCGTCCGTATCACGGCGTTCGATCAAGAATTGCGAGCAAGCGTGGCTCGAAGGGGTTGCACAACTGAGGGTGGGTAATCAGGCCGCTGCGGCTGCATCCTTTCACACGGCCGTCGCGCACAACCCTCTTGCTGCTGACGCCTGGCTGGGACTGCATGCCGCGGGGCAGCTCCAGGGCCAGGCGATCGAGGCCATGCACGGTCAAGCTCAGTCCTTCGGTGCCATGCGCACGCAGCTCCAGACCCCGTTGTCCTCCCGGTTCCAGATCGGGAGCTATGTGAACTTCCGTTTAGAGACGTCCCGTGATCTGTGGCTCGCGAGGGCGGCGAAGTTCTTGGACGACGGCCTACTCGATCAAGCATGGAACATGCTCTCCCACGCAGTGCTCGACTGCGACGAGACCCGCTTCGTCTGCGCCCGCTACGCCGTCTTGAAGAAGGACTGGCCACTCCTTCTGACCTTTGCCGAGGGAATCCGGAACTCCTTCCTACGGGACGAGTCGCAGCTCTGTGTTGCGGCCAGTCTTATCGCCCAAGGCGTATCCCATGAGGCGCTCAACGTGCTGAACCCACTCCCACAAGCGCTGGCTGATAACGCCGGCTTTCTCGGGGAGGTTGCCTACCTTCGTGGCCGTGCGTATGAGCAGCTCGGCCAGGCTGAGGATGCCCTGAAGCAGTTTCAGACAGCGTTCCGGTACAGCCCGACCCTGGGTGATGTGGCCCAGCGGGCGAAGGTGGTGGCCTCGCCGGCTGCGCGCCTGCCCGCCCAGGCTGCTGGGGCTGCGCAAGAACAACGTGAGGATTCCTCCAGCATCACTTTGAGCGACGAGGAGCGTTCGGCATTGCTGGACGAGGCGATGGCCGAACTCGACGAGATGGTCGGGCTGGCCCCGGTGAAACGCCAGGTGCGGACCCTGTCGGCACAGCTGAGGATGGCGTCAGTGCGAAGAGGCCAGGGCCTGGCTGCGGCACCGGCTCCACAGCACTTGGTATTTGCCGGGCCGCCCGGCACGGGCAAGACCACGGTGGCCCGCGTCGTAGGCAAGGTCTTCGCAGGGCTTGGCTTGCTGGCCCGAGGCCACGTCGTCGAGGCCCAGCGCGTTGACCTCGTGGGACAGCACCTAGGAGAGACGGCGATCAAGACATCAAAGATCATCGACGAGGCCCTGGATGGCGTTCTCTTCATCGACGAGGCGTACGCACTGTCCAACACCGGGTACTCGGGAGGTGACGCCTTCGGCAAGGAAGCCCTACAGGTGCTCCTCAAACGAGCCGAAGACGACAGGCACCGCCTGGTTGTGGTTCTCGCCGGGTACCCGAGCGAGATCGATGACCTCCTGTCCACCAACCCAGGTCTCACCTCCCGCTTCAACACTCGGGTGGACTTCCCTGCCTACTCGGCTGACGAGCTGGTGCTGATCGCGGAGTCGTTCCTGGTAGCCCAAGGCGATGCCCTTACCGACGAGGCAGCGGTTGCGCTGCGCACGTCATGTGACCTCGTCGTCACCAATGACCTGATCGACCGGCTTGGTAATGGTCGCTTCGCGCGCGAACTCGCTCGGAAGGCTGCCGCAGTGCGGGACCTGCGGGTCTACGAGGCGCACGGCAGCTCTGGAGTCCCGTCGGAGGACGAGGTCATCACGCTGCACGTGGGTGATGTCATGGACGCGTACCAGGAACTCACTGAAAGCGTTCCGCCGTCCCGCTGACTGGGGGATCGCGGATGTCTGCCAGTCCGCAGCCAGTCCGCAGGAAACCCGTAAACGGCCGTCGGGAGCCAACGCGTGCCAACCGGGAAGTCCCAGGTCAGAGCCCTGGATGGGGCTCCGCCGCAGGTCAGGATCAGTCCGTAGACATTCCGCTTCAACGTGTAGTGGGTGCCGTACCGCCACGTCACTGATCTGGCAAACGTGCAGGTCAGAGAGGGTCCGACTCTTCGGAGTCGGGCCCTTGGCTTTTCCCGTGCTGGGATGGTGCTGGGATAGTCAGGTCGTACAGGCTGCCCAGGAAGGCGACTTCGTCCAGGCGTCCCCACCAGCCGCCCTCCACAGCGCGTAGCAAGTCGAAGACATCGCACCGTGTCACCACTGTGATTCGTTGCGGTGCTTCCCGTGCCGCTTCTGCGCGACCGGATGGCCGTCCTCCGTCTCGACCTGCGCCGCAGGATTGAGAGCGGGGCATGGATGACCTGCAGGTGAGCGCGCACACGCGCGACGCCCTCACACGTCCTTGATCTGTACTTGGTCGCCGCACAGCTTCGACCAGTCGTCGCGATCCGAGGTCAGTACGAGGACGGGCGCAGGGGAGCGGAGCGCCATCGCGGCGACGAGGGCGTCGATGGCGTACTTGTGGCCGTGCAGGCCGCCGGCGTCGCTCAGGAGCTGCACCGCAGTGAGACTGTCCGCCGGGGTGACGTCTTGGACTTGAAGGCGGGAGAGCAGCCAGCGCAGCCGGGCGGTATCCGTCTTCCCGTGGACGGCTTCCACCACCGTCAGGGCCGACACGAGGACGGGTACGCCCACGCGCCGAGCGGCCTCGATCCGGGTGATCATCTGGCGATCGTCGCGCAGCAGCAGCGACAGCGCCTGGGAGTCGAGCACCAGGGACCTGGCCGCGGGCTCCTTCATGCGGCGCTGTCGTTCGACGCGTACGGCGCCGGTGCGTCACCGAACAGTTCGCTCTGCGCGGCCTGAACTTCGGCCTCGCTCAGCGGCTCGTGCTCGGCTTCGTAGGCGGCCACGATCTCGGCCAGACCGTCCATGGCGAGCTGATGCCGGACCGCCGCCGCCACGTACGCGGATACACCGCGCTTACCGGTACGGGTGCGCAGAGCACCGAGGAGTTCCGAGGGCATCGAGACGGAGATGTTCTCGGTGCCGCCAGGGCGGGGTGACTTCATGGCTGCAAGTCTAGTACAGGAACTATTACAGCGCCTGGAGAGCTGCGCGGCCTGTATCCGGGGCGGGCGTTGATGCGCAGTCTTGGCGCTTCTGGATCTTCTTGTACTTTGCAGTGATTCCCGTGCCGGGATGGTGCTGGGGCGCTGGAGGGCTGGGTGCGCTGTCCAGCGCCGGGTCGTGCCCGGGTGCGCAGGGGGCCTTGCCGCGCGTCGACTGGCCGAGGTTTTAACTAACATCTATGTTGGTAACTTCTCTGTTAGTTCCATGTGTGGAGGTCGGCGGGACATGGTTGATTTCGTTGGCCGCCGGCAGGAGCTGGCGACTCTGGAGCGAGAGCTGCGGAAGGTGTCGGCAGGAGTTGACGGGGAGCGGCCCGGTCGGTGCGTGATGTTGCGTGGACGGCGCCGGGTGGGCAAGTCGCGATTGGTCGAGCGGTTTGCGGAGCGCTCCGGAGCTCCGTTCTTGTTCTACGCGGCGACCGGTGCGTCTGCCAGCGGTGATCTGGCACGGTTGGCCCGGGACGCCCAAGCATCGACGCTGCCGTTGGCGGGGCTGGTGGCCGCCGCACGGCCGGATAGCTGGGACGCCGCGTTCGACGTGCTGGCTGCGGCGCTGCCCGCCGACCGGGCGAGCGTGCTGGTCATCGACGAGGTGCCGTACCTGATGGATGCCGATGGCGCCTTCGAGGGTGTACTGCAACGGGCCTGGGACCGGGTACTGGAGACCAAGCCGGTGCTGTTGGTCCTCATCGGTTCCGATCTGTCGATGATGGAGGCTCTCAACAGCTATGGACGCCCCTTCCACCAGCGCGGCCGGGAGATGGTGCTCGGACCGCTGAACCCGGCGGAGGTGGGGCGGATGCTCGGCCTGGATCCGGCGGAAGCCTTCGACGCCGCGCTTGTCACTGGCGGGCTGCCGTTGATCTGCGCGGAGTGGCCGCGGGGCGCAGGGCTGTGGGACTTCCTCGGTGAGGCGCTGAGCGACCCGGTCTCGGCCCTGCTGGTGTCGGCCGAGCGCTCGCTGGCCGCTGAATTCCCCCCGCAGGCCCAGGCGCGTACGGTGCTGGCCGCCATCGGAAGTGGCGAGCGGACCTTCACCAATATCGCCCGCGCGGCCGGCGGTATCGGGGCCACACCCCTGCAGCGAGCGCTGGAGCTGCTCACGGACAAGCGGATCGTCGCGGCGGAGCTGCCAGTATCGCTGCGTCCGTCGAAGGACCGCCGCTACCGGGTGGCAGATCCGTACCTGCGGTTCTGGCTGCACCTGCTGGGCCCGTCCATGGAGGAGATCGAGCGGGGACGGGGTGATCTGACCTTGGCGCGCATCCGGGAGAACTGGACCAGCTGGCGCGGCCGGGCCGTCGAGCCCCTTGTCCGTGAGGCCCTGGCGCGGATACTGCCCGATGACCGGCTGCCCGCGGCCCCCGCGGTGGGCGGCTACTGGACCCGCACCAACGACGTCGAAATCGACATCGTCGGGGCGGACCGCGCCCCCATTGCCAAGGAGCTGCTCTTCGTCGGCTCCATCAAGTGGCTGGAGCAGTCAGCCTTCGACCGGCACGACCTGGCCGCTCTCCATCGGCACCGGGCCGCCCTCACCGACGAACCTGTTCCAGTCGTTGCGGTTTCGCGCAGCGGCGTCGACTGTCCGGGGCTTGATGCCACCTACGGTCCCGACGATTTGCTGACCGCCTGGCCGATGTGAGGGGCGGATGGCGGGCACGGCACGTGAGCGCGGCGCTGCTGTGCAGCCATGTCAACCTTGCGTCAGGTGATGCGTCAAGCGCGCAGGCCGGAAGGGGTCCGCATCCTCGGAGGCGGACCCCTTCGTTTCCCGTGCGCGGATGACCCAAACGATCAGTTCGCCGTTGTTGACGGTGTAGATGACGCGGTAGTCGCCGACTCTGAGGCGGCGGCGCTCGGGCTGGGAGGCGAGCGCGCACTTCAGCGGATGGGGTCCCCCGGGGCTGTGGCCCGAGGGTGGCGCAGATCGGTGAGGAGGCCGTCGAGTGCGCTGTCGAGGGCCGTGGCGTTGGCCTGGTCGAACCATGTGGTCCGGATGCGTTCGTTGTTGCCCCTGGGGGTTTCGTGGTCGGCGGCGAGCCGTTGCAGGGAGCGGGTCTCGTCGCCCAGGGCGCGGCCGGTGGCCTGGAAGAGGCCGCGCACATAGCGCTCCGCGTCGTCGGCGGGGATGCCGTGTCCGGCCGCCCACGAGGTGAGCGCGGCGAGGTATGCGTAGTGGGTGGTGAGCGTCCCGGTCAGCGCGGAGAAGACGTCGAAGGCCGCCTCGTCCGTGACCGGCAGTGCCCCGCCCAGCTGCTCGAAGAAGGCGTCGACGGCCGGGTGCGACGGGCAGGTCACGGTGACGGAGCGGCGTTCGCGCACGGACGGCAGAGGGATGGCGCGCACCAGCGGCGCGTCGGTGGCGAGCATGCCGCGCAGGTCTTCGCCCGGGACCCCGGACATCACGTTGACCACTACCTTGTCGCTGTCCACCCGCAGGCCGTCCAGCGCCTCGTGCCGGTCCTGACGGCGTACGGCGACGATCACCAACTCGGCCCGGTCCACGACGCTTTGGTTGTCGGCGCAGGTGTGGACGCCGGCGTACCGCTCGGAGAGTCCCGCTGCGGTGCGGGCGCCGCGCGGGGAGAGGAACACCTCCGGCGCCGGGCCGCCCGCGTCGTACAGGCCCTCCACGAGGGCCCGGCCGATTTCTCCCACTCCGATGATGCCGATGCGTTTCACGGTGTCGTCCTCTCCGGCGGCCGTGGACTGCTCCAGTTCTGTCATGCGCCCCTCGCTCCGTCAGGGCCGCGCCGAGGGATTCGACGATCCCTGCTCGGCCTGGGCGGGAGGCTTGTGTGCGGAGAAGGTCAGCCGCCTGCCCACGCCGAGGGTGATGTCGACGTAGCCCAGTGTCTGAAGGCGTACGAGGAGTGCGGCCGGCTCCACCGGGTTGTAGACGTCGCCCTCGTGGAAGGCGTGCAGCGACTGGCTGGGCAGGCTGTCGGCCCCGACGAGCACGCCGCCCGGCCTGAGCACCCGGAGGATCTCTGCGAGCAGGAGGTTCTGGAGAGCCGCTGTCGGTACGTGATGCAGCATCGTGAACGACGCCGCGGAGTCGAAGGAGTCGTCGGCGAACTCCAGCGCGGTGCCGCTCCCTCGGCGGACCTCCACGTTCGTACCGGCGAACCGTTCGGCGAGGAGTGACGCCGCCTCGGCCTCGATCTCCACCGCCACCAGGCGGTCGACCTTGGTCCGCAGCCATTCGGTCGCCGCTCCCGGACCGGGGCCGACCTCCAGCAGCTCATTCCCGAGGTCGGCACGCGCGACGGCCAACGGCAGTACTTCGTCGTGCAGATGGGCGGCCCACTCCGGGCTCGCGCACAGTTCGGCGTGGTCGGTGTTCATGACGGCAACGCTAGGGAACGGTGCCGCTGTCCAGAAGGCCGTAACCTTCCAACTCATGTCGAGAAACGGACAGGGCGGTGCGCTCGTCTCCATCGGGACGTTCCCCATGCCGGCGGGAACGCGGTTCGGCCGGCACACCCACCGGACACACCAGCTGGCCTGGGCCTCCCGTGGCACCTTGACGGTCGACGTGGACTCCCGGCGCTGGGTGCTGCCCACCACGCGCGCCCTGTGGGTCCCGGCCGGAGTGCCGCACGAGGTCGTCTCGGCCGGCCACACCACGATGACCTCGCTCTATCTGCCGGCATCGCCCCCTGCCGATCCGGAGCGGTGGGCCACGGTCCAGCCGGTCCACGTCCCTTTGTTACTGGCCGAGTTGATCGGCTACCTGGACGATCCGGAGCTCGGCGCCGAGCAACAGGCGCGCGGTGAGGCGGTGCTCCTCGACCTGCTCCGGCCGGTGACGGCCACCGCCCTCGGGGCTCCGCTCCCCAGGGACCCGCGCGCCCGCCAGGTCGCGGGGGAGCTGCTCGATGATCCGGCCTGTGGGCTCGGGGTGGATGCGTGGGGGCGGCGGGTCGGTACCTCCGGGCGCACACTCGCCAGAGTGTTCCTGGCCGACACCGGCATGTCGTTCGGCCGCTGGCGCACCCTCGTCCGCCTCCAGGCGGCGCTGCCTGCCCTGGCCGCCGGCGAGCCGCTCCATCGCGTGGCGCGCGGAGTCGGCTACGAAACGGTCAGTGCGTTCGTCGCGGCGTTCCGACGTGAGACCGGCACCACCCCGGGCGCGTACTTCGGTGCGCGAGGGCGGGGCCATCCACCTCGACGATGACGCCTGCCGGCCGATCACGCGGCAGGACCTGGCTTCTCGCCGAGGTCGAACCCCGCTGTCCATGGTTGCTACGGTGCCGATCATGATGGAACGCCGTTTCTCCGTGAACGAAGTCATCGTCCGTCGCGAGATCCTCGACGGCCGGGAGTGGATGGTCTACCCGGTACGCGTGGTCGAGGACACCGGGGACCTCCTCGCCGTCTACCTGGCGCACGGCACGCCGCTCACCTTCGGTGGCGGGGAGTTCCGCTGGGGCCCGCACCCCTGGTCGGCGTTCGAACCGTACTGGCAGTCGGAAGGCGTGCTCCAGCTGCAGCGCCCCGGCGACGGGTACGCGGTGTGGGCGCGGCGCACCGGCGGGGAGTTCACCGACTGGTACGTCAACTTCCAGGAGCCGCTGCACCGCACCGACCGGGGCTTCGACACCCTCGACCAGGAGCTGGACCTGCTGCTGCCCGCCGACGGCTCGGCCCACCGGTGGAAGGACGAGGACCACTTCGAGGAGCGCCGCCGCTCCGGGGGCTTCACCGAGGAGGAGGCGGCCGCGGTCAGGTCCGCCGCCGCCTCGGTGGTGGACCTCGTGGAGCGGGGCGCCGGCTGGTGGGAGCCGTGGCGTGACTGGCGGGCGCCGGAGGAGTGGGAGGTACCGGCGGCGGTGCCGCTGTCGGACGAGGACGAGGGGTGTGAGCGGCCCCTCGACGGCTGCGGGGCCGCCTCCGCGTAGACCGCGCTATAGAGCCTCCGTGTAGCCGCTACAGGGCTTCTGCGTAGAGCGTACGCAGATAGTCGGCGTCCGCCGTCGCCCCCGCCGGGTCGTTGCCGAGGTTCCCGCTGACCCCGGCCACCAGGGTGTCGAGTTCGGCAGCGGTGACGCCCCAGTCGCTCAGCCGCGCGGTGAGCCCCGCGGCCTCCCTCAGCCGCTCGACGCCCGCGTACGCCGAGTCGGCGCCCAGGGCGTCGGCCAGCTCGCCGAAGGGGCCGGGGGCGAGGGGTTCGGTGTGGCGCAGCCAGCCGGGATAGAGGACTGCCAGGCCCCGGCCGTGCGAGATGCCGAGGCCCGGCAGTGACCCCATGGCCTGCTGGAGGCGGTGCGGGAGGCAGGTGCTCGCGGTGGCCACGTTCACGCCGCCGAGCAGTGCGGCGAGGGAGAGAGCCGAACGGTGGGCCGGGTCCCGGTCGCCGCCCAGCACCGCGGGCAGATGGGTGGTGATCAGGCCGATCGACCGGTGGGCCAGGGCGCGGCCGGCGGTGGTGGCCTGGGCGGCCACCGAGCCCTCCACCGCGTGGGCGAGGGCGTCGAAGGCCGTCTCGGCGAGTACTGCGGGCGGCACCGAGGCGATCAGGTCGGGGTCGACGACGGCGGTCCGTGGGAACAGCTGCTCACCGCGCACGCCGGAGCGGAAGTGCCGCACGGTGTCCGTGATGATGGCCCCCTTGGTGACCTCGGAGCCGCTCCCGGCGGTCGTGGGGACGGCGACCAGCGGCAGGACCGGGACACCGGGGTCCAGCGTGACGCCTATGACGTCCCGGACGCTTGCCTCCAGACCTGCCGCCACGGCGATCCCCTTGGCGGCGTCGAGCGCGCTCCCGCCCCCGAGTCCCACGACGACGTCGGTGCCCCGCGCCCGGGCGAGCGCGGCGGCCTCGTCGACCTCGTCGGAGCGGGGGTTGGCCGATATCCGGTCGTACACGGCGGCGGCGACCCCCGCCTCGGCCAGGGACGCCAGCACCCGGTCCAGGTGGCCGTGGTGCCGGGCAGCCGTGCGCCCGGTGACCACCAGCGCCCGTTCGCCGTGCTCCCGTACCAGCTCTCCGGTGCGGTCCACCGTGCCGGCGCCGAAGACCACACGGGTGGGTACGGGGAAGATGTACGGGGGATCGTCGTGCCGTGTGTCGTACGCGGTCATCGTTACGTGCTCCTTCGGGGCCGGGAACGGGAACGCAGTGCGTCGAGGACCGAGGAGGTGCCCTCGACGAGGAACTGGAGGGCGGAGCCCCCGCCGGTGGACGCGGGGCCGGGCCAGGGGAGTTCCGTCGTGGTGTCCCCGCCGAGCAGCAGGGCGCTGCCCGGGGCCGCGGCGGACAGCGCCCGCAGGACGGACCCGGAGGCCACGGTGTATCCGTCGAGGTGGCGTGAGGGGGTGCCGGCGAGCAGGGCGCGCCGTGCGCGTGCCAGCAGGGCCAGCGCCCAGGGTTCGACGACGAAGTCCACCACGGCGTGACCGCGCGGCACGCCGTCGGCGAGCGCCACCGGCCGGGCCGGCGCCGTGCCGACCTGCCCTGCGGGCACGGTGAACACGGTCGTGGGCAGGTGGATCCGGGTCCGGCCGGGCGCGTCGAGCGCCGCCCGGGCCGCTGCCAGACAGGCCGCCGGGCGCTCCCCGAGGTCGGAGGCGCCCACGTCGTGGCCGAGCGCCCGCAGCACCGTGTTCAGGACGACCCCGGCGGGCACCACGAGTTCGTGCCGCCCCACCAGACCCGCGAGCCCCACCAGGGTCTTCTCGGGCTTGCGCCCGCCGAGGACGGCCGCACCGCCCGGCGGCGCGTGCGGGCCCGCCGCCCAGGGCGCGAGGAACCGTACCTCCGCCGCGAGGGAGCCGGCCGCCCAGCCCGGCAGGTGGTCGAGCAGACCGGTGTTGGAGGCGTGCGAGCGGTGCGCCTTGGAGAAGCCGCCCACGGCCACCCGGTCACCCAACGCGGCGAACGAACGGGCCAGTTGCGGGTCCCCGGCCTCCTCCCCCGCGTGCAGCCGGGTGTTGCCGAACAGCACGATCTCCCCGTCCCGCATCCGCCGCGCGGCGAGTGCCGCTCCGGGGGAGGCGTTCTCCGGGTGGTAGCGCACCGGCCGGCCCAGCGCGCGGGACAGGTGGGCCGCGATGTGCGGGAGATGCCCGGCCGTACCGTCCCGGTGGCTGCCCTGGTGGGACAGGAGCGCGACCCGGGCCCCGGCGTCGGAGAGCCGCGCGAGATCGGCCACCTCGCTGTCGATCCGAGCGGTCGGGGACAGGGACGCGGACACGTTGAACCCGGCCGAGAAGATCCACCGTTCCCCCCGCGCCACCGGCTGCCCGGACAGCAGCGGCACTCCGGCCAGCGGATCAGAGGCCATAGCCGAGCAGTCCGTCCGTCTCGGCGAGCCCGAGCATGACGTTCAGATTCTGTACGGCCGAACCGGCGGCCCCCTTGACCAGGTTGTCGCTGACGGCCACCACCCGGGCGATGCCGAGCCTGGCGTCGTGGTCCAGGCCGATGTGGACGAAGTTGGAACCGGCCACGGCCGCGAGGTGCGGGAAGCGGCCGTAGTCCTTGTCGGTCGGTCCGCCCAGCGACGGCTGGTCGTTGACCCGTACGAAGTACTCCCCGGAGGACCCCTCGCCGTAGTGCTCCCGGTAGAGGGCGAGCAGCGACTCGCGGCTCACGCCGTCGCGCCGTCCGGGGCGGAGCTGCACGCTCGCCTGGATGTGGATGCCGCGCGCGAAGTCGCCGTGCGCGGTGCTCAGGTCGACAGCCACCGGCGCACCGGCCAGCTGGGCGAACCGCTCCTCCAGTTCGGGTGCGTGCCGGTGTCCGGCCAGGTTGTACGGCAGCAGGGAGCCGACCACCTCGGCGTGCTGGATAGCGGTGCGCGGGGTGACGCCGGCGCCGGTGGTGCCGTTGACGGCGGCGATGTGCAGCGGTGTGTCCGGCCGGGCGAGGCCCGTGCCGAGGAGCGGGGCGAGACCGAGCAGCGCGGTGATGGCGTAGCAGCCGGGGTTGGCCACCAGACGGGCCGTGCGGACGCGGTCACGGGCGAACTCGGTGACTCCGTACACCGCCTCGCCGAGCAGTCCGGGCGCGGTGTGCTCACGGTCGTGCGCCGCCCGGTAGCGCTCGGGGTCGGGGAAGCGGAAGTCGGCGCTCAGGTCGATCACACGGGTCCCGGCGTCGAGGAGGAGCGGAGCGAGCCGCATCGCCTCACCGGAGGGGGTGCACAGCAGGACCGCGTCGAACCGGGCGGCCGCCGCCACCACCTCCTCCACGGGCACGAACTCCAGCCCGCTGCCCAGCAGGTTGGGATGCACCCGCTCGAAGGGGTCATCGGTGCGGGAGGTCGGCACGATCTCCGCCACCGCCGGATGGTTCAACAGCAGCCGGCACGCCTCCCCGCCCGTGTGCCCGGAGCCACCGACCACGGCCACGCGGATGCCGGGAGAACCCGGGGAGGCAGTCATACGGACCACCCGTTCCCGAACTCGGCCGGATCCGTCGTCACATGCAGCATGATCTTCCCTGTGGGGGTGTCGGCCCGGTCCATCAGCCGCAGCGCGTCGGCCGCCCGCGCGAGCGGGAAGTGATGGGTGACCAGCGGCAGCGGATCGAGGCCGCCGTCCGTGAGCCAGCCGATCACCTCGGCGAAGTCCCGGGGGGTGGAGAGCGCGGACGTACGGACGGTGACCTCCCGGCCCACCAGCGCGTTGAGGTCGACCGGCGGCCGGTCCTCGAAATAGCTCACGATCACGATCTCGCCGCCGGGCCGCACCGCCCGCACCGCCTGGTCCAGCACGCCGGGATAGCCCGCGGCGATCACGACGGTGTCGGCCGGCCGGCCGCCCAGGGCGGACAGGGCCCGCTCCACCGGATCCCCGTCCGCCGCGTCGGCGTACCCGTCGGCGCCGATCGCACGGGCGAGCCGACCCTTGCCGGCGCCGAGGTCGACGCAGACCACCGGCCCCCGGCCGAGCCTGCGGGCGGCCACCACGCAGCTCAGCCCGACGGTGCCGGAGCCCAGCACCAGCACGCTGCCCTCCCGGCGCGCGCTGCGCACGGCGTGCAGGCCGATGGAGAGCGGCTCCACCAGGGCCCCGGCCACCGGATGGGTGCCGGGCGCCAGCCGGTGGGTCATGTTGGGGCGCAGCAGCACCTGGTCGGCGAAGGAGCCGTCCCAGCCGAGGTGGCTGAGGTTGAGCTTGCGGCCGCACAGGTTCACGGCCCCGCTCCGGCACGCCTCGCAGTCGTCGCAGTGCGAGAAGGCGGCCGAACAGACCAGGTCTCCCTCGGCGAACCCGGCCACTCCCGCGCCGACCTGCTCCACGAAGCCGGAGAACTCGTGCCCGAGGACCGCCGGCGCCGTCTTGTAGGGGTGGGTGCCCCGGTAGGCGGCGAGATCCGAACCGCAGATCCCGGTCGCGGCAACCCGCACCAGCAACTCCCCGGGCTCCGGCAGGAGTCGGGGCACCCGGCGGGGTTCGAGCCGGCGGACGGCGGTGAGAGCGACCGCCGTCGCCCCGGTCGCGGTGACGAGGGGCTCAGTCGTACGGGCTTCCCCGCGGCTCCCGCTCACACGACCCTCCCCTCGGCCGAGGTGCCCGCCAGGGCCTGGCGGAGCTCGGTGACGAGGATGCGGCCCACCCGCAGCTGGGCATCGGTCGTCGTGGCGCCGATGTGCGGGGTGAGGACGACGTTGTCGAGGGCTGCCAGAGCGGGCAGCCCGTGTTCGACGGCGTGCACGTCCAGTGCCGCCCCGGCGATCGTGCCGCCGCGCAGCGCCCCGTACAGCGCGTCCTCGTCCACCACGCCGCCCCGGGAGACGTTCACCAGGTACGACTCGGGGCGCATCGCGGCGAGTTCGGCGGCGCCCACCAGGCCCCGGGTCGCCTCGGTGAGCGGCACCGCCAGACACACCACGTCCGCGGTGGCGAGCAGCTCGGGGAGGGCCAGCCGGGTCACGCCGCGCTCGCGCAGTTCCTGGTCCCGCTGCGCCGACGGCCGGGCCACCGAGGCGACGACCCGCATACCGACGGCCTGCCCCAGCTCTGCCAGCCGTGAGCCGATCCGGCCCGCCCCGACCACGCCGAGCGTGCGGTCGGCCAGCTCGGGTCCGGCCGAGCCCGTCTTGTCCCAGACCCCCTCCCGGATGCGGCGGTCCGCGCGGACGATGTTCCGGGTCACGGCGAGGACCAGGCCGAGTGCCAGCTCCGCCACGGCCCCCGCCGAGGCTCCGGGGATGTTGAACACCTGCACCCCGGCAGCGCGGCAGGCGTCCAGGTCGATGTTGTCGGTGCCCGCACCGGCCCGGGCGACCACCCGCAGCCGCTTGGCCTGCTCCACCACCCGTGCGGTGATCCGGACCCCGCTGCGGACGACGATCGCGTCGACGTCCGTGACCAGCCCGGCCAGCTCGTCCTCGGCCGGCCGCAGGCGCACCACGACCTCGTGGTCGCGGCCCAGCTCCGCCACGGCGTCCTGGTGCAGGGGATCGAGCACGAGGACACGTGCCCGCTCTCCGCTCATGGTTCCTCCTCGCTGGAGCGTCGGCCGGTTCACGGCTGAAGGCGCCGGTGGGTCCAGATCGCCGTGTCCGGCGCCGGGCGCTCGTAGTGCAGCCGGCGGTGCAGCCGGTCCGGGCTGCCGTACCAGAACTCGACGCTCCCGGGCAGCAGCCGGTAACCGGTCCACTCCGCCGGGCGCGTCAACGGGCCTTCGGCGGCGACCAGTTCGCGGGCCCGTTCGCGCAGCGCCGGCTCGTCGTCGAGCGGGCGGCTCTGCCGGGAGACCGCCGTGGTGGCCTGTGCGGCACGGGGGCGTTCGGCGAACAGCCGGTCCGACTCCCCGTCGGCCAGCGGCTCGACGGTCCCGGCGACCGTGAGCTGCTGGAGGGTCTCCCGCCAGTAGAACGTCAGCGACGCCCACGGCTGGTCCGCCAGTTCCCGGCCCTTCCGGCTGCCCCGGAAGCTGGTGAAGACCAGCCCGCCGGCGTCGGCCTCCTTGACCGAGACCACCCGGGACGAGGGCCGCCCCGACGAGTCGGCGGTGGCCAGGACGGCCGCCTTCGCCTCCCGCACCCCCCGCTCGTGCGCCCCGTCCAGCCAGGCGCGCAGCAGAGCCAGTGGTTCCTCGGGCGGCGCGTCGAACTCCGGCAGCGACAGGGTGGTGTCGCCGGTCAGGGTGTCGGCGGCCGCCGGTGTCGTTCTCGATGTCACGGTGTCTCGTCTCCAGGGGGTGCGTACGGTCGTGGCGGCGGCGCGGTCACACCGGCGCGGGGGCTGCGGTGGCCTGCGGCCAGAACTCCCGCAGCCAGCACAGGATGTCCTGCATGACGTGGTGGTTCTGGTTCGGACGCAGGGCGCCCAGCTGGAAGAACATGACGCCCTCGCTCGGCGGGCCGAGCAGCGTCAGCCGCCGGTCGGGGCTCCCGTCCGCGCGCACCGGATGGAAACCGTCGGTGAGGTCGAGCCCTCCGGGGACGAAGTCGGGTTCGCCGACGCCCGGGTTGCGCCAGGTACGGACGAGACCACGGCGCAGCAGGTTCGGGTAGAGCGGCAGCACGTCGTGCTCGGCGTCGAAGGGGTGCACACGGGAGTCGACCAGGACGTCCAGCGGGATGTCGGCCCCGGTGACCGCCCCCCGCACCCGGAACCGCCCGGTCCCCTCATCGCCGTACACCTGGGCGTCGGGGCCTGCGGACACGTCGACCAGGTCCTGCCGGACCAGGGCCCGGATCTTCTCCATGACCTCCAGGGCGGCCCCGTTGCACAACCGGTTGTGGTGGCGCATGAAGACGTCGAGGAAGTCCCGGTGCGAGGAGGCGTGCAGCCCGCCGAAGTCCAGGGCCGCCGCCAGGACGTCCCGCAGATCCCGCCAGACGCCGTCGGCGGCGGCCTTCGCCGGGTTCCACAGGTTGTCCTGCGCGGCCCAGCGGTGGTCGAGATCGAGGAAGTCGAGAACGGCTTCCCGGTACGCCTCCGGTGTGGTGTGGGCGCCACGCGGCAGGGGCTCGATCGTGCGCTCCCAGGAGAACCGGTTCTCCGCCGCCGTACGGCCGTGCCGGTACGGCGACTCGGACCCGGCCACCGCCGCGGCGAACCCGGCCCGGTCACCGGCGAGCAGCTCCGCGAGGACCGCGCCGCGCTCCTCACCGAACACCACCCGCAGATACCGGGGCAGCACCGCGGGCACCGGCCGGCCGGGAGCGCCGCCGCCCGCCAGGACGGCGTCGACCTCGGCCGCGGTGGTGTCGACCCGCCGCTCCAGCGGGTCGAGCAGCCGCCGCAGCGCCGACGCCGGGTCCGCTCCGGCACCGCCGTCGTCGAGGAAGGACTCGTACCGCGGCCGTACGGTGTCCTCCAGGTGGCGGCCGTACTCCTCGCCGAACAGGGTCGTGTAGTAGAGGTGCGCCATCTCCAGCACGACCAGCGGCAGCAGATGGGCGCGGAAGTCGAGCTGGCGCCGGGTGCGGCCGCCGACCCGGACCGGGCTCCCCGCCGAGACCCGCAGTCGCTCGACCGCGTCCTCTGTGAGGAAGACGCCCCGGTGTTCGAGGCGCTCGGGATCGCGCTCCTTGGCGTTGTAGGGGCGGGCGAACGTGAAGAGGCCTGACCGGCTGAACACGGCGACGGAGGCGGGTTCCGCACCGGAGGGCAGATACTCCAGCGAGCCGTCGGCCCGGGGCTCGAACCGCCCGCCACGGCCCTCGGTGAGGTGCAGGATCACATCGATCGCGGTCAGGCCCATGCCCAGGCAGCCGACCGTGGTCCCGGGGCCCGCGACCTCGGGGCCGAAGGCGTTCTCCAGGGGGTAGGCGGAGGGCACGAAGGCGGCCGTGTGACGGGCGGCGAAGCGGATCCAGTCGCGACGGGCGGGGGACGCCAGGGGGTCGTTGGAGGAGTGTCCCGTCAGCATCAGGACGTGGTCGGCGAGGACCGGATCACCGGTGCCGGGGGAGGTGTCGGGGGAGGTGCCGGGGGCCGTGGCGGCGGAGGTGCCGGAGCCGGTCACCAACTCAAGGCGCCCGTCCTCCCGTTCCACCAGGTCCGTCACCTCGGAACGGTGCAGCAGGACCCGGACGCCCGGGATCCCGCGCAGCAGGGCCACATAGCGGCCGAAGCGGTCGCGCAGGGCCTCGCCGTGGACGTACCGCTTGGGCCAGTCCTCGGCCGACAGGTCGTAGACCCGGTCGCCCGTCTCCAGGAACCTGGCCCGGCACCACTCCAGGAGCGTGGGGCGGTCGGCGGGATCGAGCAGCGGCCCCGCGTCGGCCACCGACTCGTCGGCGGCGAACGCCACCTGGCCCACGATCCGGTTCAGGAAACTGGTGAGCGGCTGGTCCGGGCTGTGCACCTGCCCGGCCCCGAACTGCCCCGAACGGTCGAAGACATGGATGTCCAGCGCCAGCGGACCCTCGGCGGCGAGCGCGGTGGCCGCGAGCCGGTCGAGTACGTACGTGCTGCTCGGCCCGCCCCCGACCAGGGCCAGGCTCACCCTCACGGTGGTGGGGGCGTCGGAAACCGTGGCGGTCACGCGGCCACCCCCGCGAGCTTCGCGACCACCCGGTCGTACGCGGCGAGGAACCCGTCGATGTCGGCCTCGGTCAGCTGGCCCATGTTGGCGACCCGGAAGACGCCCGCGAGCTGCTCCTGGGTGGAGTAGACGACGTAACCCTCGGCCTTGAGGCCGTCGTGCAGGTCGTCGTAGCCGATCCCCTCCGGGAGATGGACGTCGGTCACCGAGTTGGACCGGTGCTCGGGCGGGAGGAGGAAGCTGGCGCCGCGGGACGCGAGGCCGGTGCGGACCCGGTCGGCGAGGGAGGCGTAGCGGGCGCCGCGGGTTTCCGTGCCCTCGGCGAGGGCCAGGTCCAGGGCCTTCTCGAAGGAGGTGAGGACCTGGAGCGCGGGGGTGAACAGCGGTGCGTTCAGACGGTCCTGGGAGACGTAGTGGCCGTACAGGTCGAGGTAGAACGTACGGGCCGGGACGTTCTCCAGGGCGTCCAGCCGGTGCCTGGGCGCGACGACGAAGCTGACGCCGGGCAGGCCCTCCAGGTTCTTGTTGGCGGTGCCGATCAGCCAGTCGATGTGGTCGGCCGGTATGTCGAGCCGCTCCGAACCCAGGCTGCTGATGGCGTCCACCGCCAGCTGCCGGCCGTGCCGGGCGACGACCTCGCCGATCTCCCGGAGCGGGTTGATCTGACCGGTGCTCGTCTCGTGGTGCACCAGGCCCACATGGGTGAGGGACGGGTCCGCGGCCAGCACCCGGTCGACCTCGTCGGGATCGATCGGGTTCGTCCAGCCGAACTCCAGGCGGCGGTGCGGGACGTCGTGCACGCTGACGATGCGGTACAGCCGCTCGCCGTAGTGGCCGTTGTCGAGGATCAGGATGCGTCCTTCGGCCGGGACCACGGAGGAGAACACCGCCTCCAGCGCGGCGGTACCGGACCCGGCCAGCAGCACCGAGGTGTGGCTGTCGTCGCCGCCGCCGATCCGGGCGGCCTTCTGCCGCACCCGGTTGATCAACGCGGCGGCCTCGGGCTCGCGGTGGCAGCTGTCGGGCGCGGCGATGGCCGTCCTGACGTCCTCGTGGACGTTCACCGGCCCGGGGTTGAGCAGTACGAGCCGGTCGGGGGCGGACGGTGCTTCGGAAACGGACATGGGAGTGCCTCCTGGGCATGGATGGGTGGATCCGTTGACTCGCGGAGGTGGAGCGGGTGTTCAGTTCCGGCGCAGGGTGCGGCTGAAGGCGGCGGTCAGGACCAGGGCGGCGCCACAGGCCAGGACCGCGAGTCCCAGTGGACGGACGACGCCGGACGCGCCGGCGTTCGACGTCAGGAGCTCCAGCAGGACCGCCGCCAGAGCGGCCGCCACGTACTGACAGGTGCGGTACAGGCCCGAGGCGATACCGACCCGGTCCGCCTCGGCGGCCGCGAGCATCGCCGACTGGTTGCCGATGCTGTTGAACCCGTTCGGCAGCCCGAGCAGCGCGGCGACCAGGAGCAGCGCCCACAGCGCCGTACCGGTGTCCACGGCCGCCCACAGCAGCAGACCGACCGCCGCCAGCGCCGAGTTGCCGATCAGCAGGGGCACCAGCACTCCGTACCGCGTCTGGAGCCTGGCGCCCGCCCCGGTGCTGACGAACCCCAGGGCCGCGACCGGGAAGACCACCAGACCGGCGGTCGCGGGGGAGAGGCCCCGGCTGTCCTGGAGCCACTGGGGGAAGCCGTAGAAGACCAGGTAGAAGGCGGTGTACGTGACCGTCGTCCGGGCGTACGTGAAGCTGAGCGCCCGGTTGTGCACCAGCATCCGTATGTCGACGAACGGCGATCCCGCCCGCAGCTCCCACACCACATGGGCGGTCAGGAGCACGGCCGCCACCGGGAGCAGCCACAGGGCGGGCCCCGAGCCGAAGGAGAGCAGGAAGACCATCACGGCGACGATCGCGCCCACGAAGGTCAGCAGCCCCGGCAGGTCGATCGTCCGCAGCAGAGGGGGCCGGTCCGCGGGCGCCGGCGGGTCCGCGGGCACGGTGCGCCGCACCCACAGCCAGGCGAGCAGCGCGAGCGGCACGTTCACCAGGAAGATCGACTGCCAGCCGAAGCCGCTGACGAGCAGGCCGCCGATCGGCGGTCCGAACGCCACCGCCGTCTGGCCCACCATGGACAGGGTGGCCAGCGCCTTCGTCGGTGTGCTCCCGGTGGCGGCGGAGTGGCGGCGGATGATGGCCACGGCGGCGGGGTACTGCGCGGAACCCCCGAGCCCGATCACCACGCGGCTCGCCGTCAGTGTGCCCAGCCCCGGTGCCAGGACGCCCACCACCGAGCCGAGCACCACCAGCAGCAGTCCGCCGAGGTAGACCCGCCGGGGGCCGTACAGATCGGTCAGCCGGCCGGCGGTCGGGGCGCCCACCGAGGTGGCGACGTACAGTCCCGAGACCAGCCAGGACAGGCCCGCGCCGGAGCCGAACGCGTCCCCGACGACGGGCAGCGCCACCGCGATCATCGACGAGTTGAGGGAGAGCAGGAAGACCCCGGTGCCGACGGAGTAGCGCAGTCCGGAGGGCACGTGCGTGGGTGCCTCCGTGTTCGTACCGGTGGCCTGTTTCTCCAGTCCGCTCACGTCCGGCCCGCCCTTCCGCCGGGCACCGGGAGGTGGGCCAGCCGTTCCAGGTGGCCGGTCACCGCGTCCCACAGGGCGGCGACGTCCGTCTCGGCGTACCAGTCCGTCTTGTAGTCCACCGTCATCCGCAGGCCGCCCGGGCCGCGTTCCTGCCACTGCGTGGCGAGCGCGGCGTCCTGCCAGCCGAGCGGGAGAGGTACGGGCCGTGCCTGGGCCCCGGCGAAGAGGTCGGCGAAGCCGCCGGTCTCCTGCATGCGCTCGGGCTGCGCGTTGAAGGAGAGGAACGGCGTGGTCGCCTGGGTGCCGAACAGCTCGGTCCGGTGGTCGTGGATCTGTGTCGGCCACGGCACCCGGCTCGCCTCCAGGCCGGCCGCCACCGCGGACCGCAGCGCGTCGAGGCGACGCAGCGGATCGGCCCCGGAGTGCGGCTCGCTCGCCACGACGACCTTGCTCGCGAACCAGCCGACGCTGTGCCGCAGCGAGGGGTGCGCACGGTTGGACACCGTCATGGTCGTCGCGACCACCCGCCGTCCGGACAGATCGGCGAGCGCCGCGTGGACGGCCGCCAGCACGAGGTTGAGCCGGGTGGTGCGGGTCGACCGGGCCAGCGGCAGCAGCAGGTCGTAGCCGGCGGCGTCCAGCGTGCGGTCGAGCCGGCGGTGGCGCTCGTGCCGGACGGGCGTCCGGCCGGTGAACCCCTTGAGCGGGGTGTCCGGCAGGGGGCTGCCCCCGGCAGGCCGCTCGGCGAGCTCCTGCCGCAGCCGCCGTCCGGCGGGGGACTCCAGATAGGTGTTCTGTCGCGCGGTGAACTCCGCGAAGTCCTGCTCGATCCGGGGCAGTTGATCGTACGGAGCCCCGACCTCGGCCGCGTAGAGCGCACGCAGGTCCCGCAGGAGCACGGTGCCGGACCAGCCGTCGGTGACGAGATGCTCCACGACGAGGGCCACCAGGTGTCCCGTGTCCGGCGCGGCGGTGGGGACGACGAGCAGGCGGGCCAGTGGTCCGTTCGCGATGTCGAAGGGCTCGGCGGCGGCCCGGCGCAGGGTGTCCTCCGCCCGGGACACGGGGGCCGACGCGGTGCGGGCCGATGTCGTGGCGGCCGACGTCGCGGGGGAGAGCGGACGGGCCAGGCCGACCGGGTCGGCCCCGGTGAGCCGCCACCGGTCACCGCCCCGGTCGTGGTCGGGGCCGAAGGAGCTGAGCAGGACGGGATGGCGCCGCTGGAGGCCCAGCCAGGCGCGCTCCAGGGCGGCGAGGTCGAGTGGGCCGGTGACCCTGAACGCCCGTACGGAGTGGTGGGGGTTGAACACCCCGCGCCGGGCCTCCGCAGCGCTCTGCCGCAGCCGGTGCCGGTGGTTCCAGGCGGCGAGGACGGTGTCCGCGGTCATGGCGCCGCCTCCGTCGGCCCGGCGGCCACGGGCGAACCCAGCAGCGTGGAGATCTCCGCGATCGTGGGTGCCTCGAAGAGCAGACCGAGCGGGACGGGGGTGCCCAGGGCGTCCTCCAGCCGGGCGGCGATCTCCAGGGCGTACAGCGAGTCGGCACCTCGGTCGAAGAGGTTGTCCTCGGGGAAGAGGGGGGAGACGCCGAGCACCTGTTGGCACACCTCGGTGATGGTGACGGCGGGTGCGGTCACGGGCGCGGCCGCGCGGTCCGTCCGTACCTGGGGAGCGGAGCGCGTCCGCAGTTCCGAGCGGTCGAGCTTGCCGCTCGGCAGGAGGGGCAGGTCGTGGTCCGCCAGGTGCAGCACGGACGGCACGGCGGCGGCGGGCAGGCGCCCGGTGACGGCCCGGCGCAGGGCGTCGCGGGTCACGGGCCCGTCGGGCCCCGGATCCCGCACCTGTACGTGTCCGACGAGCGTCACCTCCCCCTGCTCGTCCCGGATGTCCACGACCCCCGCCTGGACCACGCCGGGCACGGATTCGAGGACGTGCTCCACCTCCCGCAGGGCCAGCCGTACGCCGCGCACCTTGACCTGGTCGTCCACACGGCCGAGCAGGTGCAGGTCCCCGGCCCCGTCGAAGCGGCCCAGATCGCCGGTCGGGTAGAGCACGTCGTCCGCGCCGCCGGGCCCGGGCCGGAACCCGTCCGGCCCGGTCAGATAGCCGTGCGACCGGTGAGGCGTCCGGATGACCACCTCGCCGCCGTCGGTCAGCGCGGCCCGGGCGCCGGGCAGGGGCCGGCCCACGGGCTGCGGCCCGGGCGCCGGCTCGCGCGGGACCTCGTACCAGAACTTCGCGAGGGTCGTCTCGCTCGGCCCGTACAGGTTGATCACGCGTCCACCTGGAGCGATCCGCTCACGCCAGTCGCGCACCAGCTCGCCGTGCAGTTGCTCGCCGGCGAAGAAGGTCAGCCGCAGGTCCGGCAGCGGGGCCGGTGCCCGCCCCACGAGCCAGCGCCGGGCCAGCGAGGGCACCGTGTGCAGGACGGTGACCGCGCGCCGGGAGAGGAATCCGAGGACCCGGTCGGCGTCGGGCGACCGCGAATCGGGCAGACACAGCGCGGCGCCGCCCGCCAGCGGCGTGAACACGTCCCGGAGGGCCACGTCGAACGCCCAGCTGGTCAGCTGCCCGACCCGGTCGCCCGGTCCGATCCGGAACGTGTCCCGCTGCCACCGCACGAAGTGCGCCAGACCGGCACCACTGCCGAGGATCCCCTTGGGCTCGCCGGTGCTGCCCGAGGTGAAGCAGACGTACGCGGCGTCGTGTGCGCCGACGGGTGTCCGGCCGCCCGGTACCTCCTCGGTCGGTGCGGGGTACGACTCGCCGGCCCTGATCAGCCGGTTCGCCCCACTCGCGGCCAGCACCGCGGAGCGGCGCGCGGTGGGCAGCAGAGGGTCCAGGGGGAGGACGACACCGCCGACGCGCAGTACGGCGAGAAGGGCGGCGACCGACCCCGGATGCGAGGACTGTTCCACCGCGACGACGTCGCCGGGACGGGTGCCGCCGCGGACGAGTGAGCCGGCGACGGCGGCGGCGCGCTCGTCGAGTTCACGGTAGGAAAGATCGCCGTACGGAGAGAGAACTGCGGGCTCGTTTCCGTGCGTGCGAACGGATGCGTCGAATAATTCGACGACGGAGGGCGGTTCGGAATGTCTTTCCGGGTCTCCTGCGGAATTCCGGACCGCTTCCGCTGTTTCTGCTCGTGCTTGTGTTTGTGCTTCTGTTCCGGAGCTCTTCTCAGCCATGACGATTTACCCGAATCCCGTTCCGGTCGGCCATTACGCGTCCAGTTTCTGCCAGTCGGTCAGTCTCTGGAGCGCGAAAATGTCACCGACGGACGCGATGGTGTCCTCGAGAGCGGTCGTCTCGCCGTTCAGGTATATCGAGCGGAATGTGTCCCGCAGGGAGGACACGGTCGCCCGCAGGCCCTGGTTGGCGTAGATGACCACGGACACGCCGGCCGCCGTCGCGTCGTCGATGTGCCAGTCCGGGTAGGTCGTGGGCACCACCACGACCGGGAGCCGGCCCTGCCAGGCGGCCAGGAAGTCGAGCACCTGGCCCTTGGTCTTCTGCTTGGAGTGGACGAGCACGGCGTCCGCCCCCGCGTCGGCGTACGCGTGGCAGCGGGCCAGGGCCTCGTCCACGCCCAGCCCGGCGATCAGGGCCTCGGTACGGGCGATGACGAAGAAGTCGTCCGTCGACTGGGCGTTCTTCGCCGTCGACACCTTCTTGGCGAACTGCTCGGTGTCGAGGAGGTCCTGGCCCTCGCCGACGAAGCTGTTCATCTTGGGGAAGAGCTTGTCCTCGATGCAGATCGCGGTGATCCCCGCGTCCTCGAACTCGCGCACGGTGTGCGCCACGTTCATGTTGCCGCCGTACCCGGTGTCGCAGTCCGCCACGACCGGGATCTGCAGCGCCTTCTGCATGTGCGACGCCGCTTCCAGATACTCCGTCGCCGTCAGGATGCTGGCATCAGGTAAGCAGCGGGCGGCGGACACTTCGAAACTGGACGACCATACCGCCTGGAAACCGGCCTCCTGGGCCAGTACGGCTCCCAGTGCGTCGTGCGCACCCGCCACCCGGGCTATTCCCTCGGTGGCCAGAACGGACCGGAAAGAAGGGTGTTTCTTCCTGCTCACGTGCATCCCCCTCGGTTCAAGTTGTGACCTCAGGTTAACCACGACGGCCCCGTCCCGTGGGGCAGGATTGGCTGAAGAAGGCATAAAATATATTGCTGCAATGTCGGCGCAATAATCCCCGTTTTCATTCATGCGGCCGCAATTTTCGGCACCGCGTCGGCAGGTGGCCCCTCACCCCGTCAGGGCCGCGCCGAGGAATTCGAGGATCTCCGCGCGGGCGGGCTCGGCCTGCGGCTGTATCCCGGGCAGGGTGAGGAAGCCGTGCACCGCTCCCGGGTATTCGGTGAGCCGTGCCGTCGTTCCCGCCGCGTCCAGCCGTTCGGCGTAGCGGCGGCCGTGATCGGCCACCGAGTCCTGGGTCGGCACCACGACGAGCGCCCGCGCGAGCCCGCCCAGCTCATCGGCGTACAGCGGTGAGAGCGTGCGCGCATCGGTTCCCGGCGGTACGGCGAGGCGCCGGAGCACCCGCAGCTGCGGAACGGTGGGGCCCAGGCCGTGCCCGTACTCGGCGATCGACGCGTGCTCGTACAGCGTCCCGGTCACATCGACCGCGGGGTTGACCAGCACCTGCGCCGCGAGCCGCAGGCCGGATTCCCTGGCCCGGATCGCCGACAGGGCGCTGATCAATCCGCCGAAGCTCTCGCCGAGGACGGCCACCCGGGCCGGATCGGCGCCCCACCGCTCGGCGTGACCCACCACGTGCTGGAGTACGTCCCAGCCGTCGGCGGCCGCCTCGGAGAGCGAAATCCCCCGGTCGAGGAGCCGGTGCTCGACCGAGACGACGAGCGCGGGCAGGTGGGTGGCGAGGTGGCTGTTGGCCCAATCGCACTGGACCGCCGTGCCCACGAACCCCCCTCCGTGCACATGGAGTACGAGGGGGAGTGGGCCCTGGGGAGCGCCGCTGGGCCGGTACACACGCACCGGGACGTCGCGGCCGGGCAGCTTCACCCGGTGCCACTCGATCGTGGCGCCCGGATCAGGCTGCCCCAGGACCGACCGGGCCGCGCCGGACGCCCGCCAGTGGTTCTCGGCGAGGCGGTAGGCGGCCAGGTCCTCGGCCGTCACCGACGACCAGTCGGGCTGTGGCGGACGTTCCGCGGCAGTGTTCTCGTCCATGTCTGTTCCCCCGTGTTCCTCGGTCGGCGTTCTTCGGTCGGCAAGGTCAAAACCTACGGCGTAGGTTTCGCTGTGCACGCTAAGTTCTACGACGTAGATTTGGCAAGGGGATAAGGAGACAAGAGAGGGAGTGGGTGTGGCCAGACGCGCACGGGGCACCTCGGCGGGGCTCGACCGGGAGCGGATCGCGGTCACGGCCGTGGCGCTCGTGGACCGCGACGGCCTCGAGCGTTTCGGGGTGCGGCGGCTCGCCGAGGAGCTCGGGGTCGATCCGATGTCGCTCTACCACCACGTCAAGGGGAAAGCCGCACTGCTGGACCTGATCTCCGAGGCGGTGCTCGCCGAGGTGGTGACCGCTCCCGATGGCGGGCCGCACGACTGGGAGGAGATCGCCCGGCGCACGGCCCACTCCTACCGGGACATGGCGTACCGGCATCCTCGGGTGTTCCCGCTGCTGGTCACCCGCGCCCAGACCTCGCCGGTGGCCCTTTCCGCCCTGGAGCGCCTGGTCACCGCGATGCGCGCGGCCGGTCTGCCCGACCGGGTGGCGGCGGATGCCCCGATGGTGCTGTTCGGCTTCCTCAACGGGCACCTGCTGGCATGCACCGGCGGCGGCCCCGACGGGCCCGCTCCCGTGCCCGAGCTCGACGCCGGTACGTACCCGGGCATGGCCGCCCTGGCGCCCCGGTGGGCCGACTTCGGGTCTGTCGCGGAGTTCGACCGGATGCTCGACACCGTGCTCGACGGGATCAGGGGTCAGGCGGAGCGGCAATTGGTTCCGCCCGGGTTCCGAGGGGTATGTGAGTAGGTAAATCCCCTAGGGGAGGCTGATTCGATGCCGTGGTTCGCCTGGCTGCTCGCCGCCGCGGCGCTCGGCGCTGCGGAGTTCTTCACCCTGACGCTGGTTTTCGGATTGCTGGCCGGTGCCGCACTGGTCGCCGCCGTGGTGGCCGGCGTGGGCGTCGGCCTTCTCGGCCAGCTCGTGGCGCTCGGAGTGACAGCGGCGGCGGGTCTCGCCCTCGTCCGCCCCGTCGCGCTGCGGCACATGGCCCAGGCACCCCTCACGCACGAGGGCAGTGACGCGCTGATCGGCAAGCGGGCCGAGGTCATACAGGAGGTCACGGCGACGCACGGTCTGATCAAGGTCACCGGTGAGGAGTGGTCCGCTCGCGCTCTCGACGAAACCCATGTGATCCCGGTGGGAGCACTGGTGGACGTCATGGAGATCGAGGGCGCCACAGCGGTCGTGTACCCCCGGGAACTCCTTCCGTGAACGCCTGAACGCCTGAACGCCTGAACACCCAGCGAGGGAGGAAGCGTGGATCCGGTCGTCATCCCGATTCTTGTGGCAGCGATTGTCGTCGTCTTTCTCGTGGCCGCCACGGTGCGGATCGTTCCGCAGGCGCGCCGCTACAACATCGAGCGGTTCGGCCGGTACCGCCGGACCCTGCAACCCGGCCTGAACTTCGTCCTGCCGGTGGCGGACCGTGTCAACACCAAGCTCGACGTGCGCGAGCAGGTGTACTCGTCCGACCCCAAGCCGGTCATCACCGAGGACAACCTCGTGGTGAACATCGACACCGTGCTCTACTACCAGATCACCGACCCGCGGGCGGCGGCCTACGAGGTCGCCGACTACCTGCAGGCGATCGACCAGCTCACCGTGACCACGCTGCGGAACGTCATCGGCAGCATGGACCTGGAGGGCACGCTCACCTCGCGCGAGGAGATCAACGCCCGGCTCCGCGCCGTCCTCGACGACGCCACCGGCAAGTGGGGCATCCGGGTCAACCGCGTCGAGATCAAGGCCATCGATCCTCCGAACACCATCAAGGAGGCGATGGAGAAGCAGATGCGGGCCGAGCGTGACAAGCGTGCGGCCATCCTGCACGCCGAAGGGGAGCGGCAAGCCAAGATCCTCACCGCGGAGGGCACGAAGCAGAAGGACATCCTGGAGGCACAGGGCACGCAACAGGCCATGATCCTGCGGGCGGACGGTGAGGCGAAGGCGGTGGAGCTCGTCTTCCAGGCCGTCCATCGCAACAACGCCGACTCGAAGATCCTGGCCTACAAGTACCTCGAGACGCTCCCGCACCTGGCGAGGAGCGAGAACAACACGTTCTGGGTGATCCCCGGCGAGCTGACCGAGGCGGTTCGCGCCGTCACCAGCGCGTTCGGCGACAAGTCGTCGACAGGTCTTCCCCCGTCGGCCGAACGTGAGGAAGCACCCGCCACCGACGCGTCGGACGAGGACGGGGCTCCGGAGCTGGAGGCGGGCTCGGGGCTTTCGCTGGATGCTCTGGCAGCCGCCGACGCGGCGGCGAAGCAGGCCGCCGCCGCGGTGAGCGACGCGAAGGCCGAGGCCCAGGCGGCCGAGGCGGCGCCGCCGCCGGGCCGGGGGCAGACGTCCGGCGACTGAGCGACGACACCCGGCGGGCAGGGCTCAAGGCGTCGTCATGCGTTCTTGCCGGCGCGGTTGAGGCGTAGGGCCGAGACGAGGAAGAAGACCCCGCCGAGGAAGGCGTAGCCGGCCAGATTGCGCAGGGTGGCGTCGTCCGCGCCCGCCTGTGCGAAGAAGGACGCTCCGGCGAGGGTCGAGATGGCACCGCTGGCGATCATCGCCCACTGGCCGCCCAGCCGGCGCCGGGTGGCGCCGACGACGAGCTGGACGAGGCCCGCGGTGACGGCCCAGACGCCCCAGACGCGCAGGACCGCCGGGATGCCGGACGTGGCGGCGACGGCCAGGCCGACGCCGGTGAAGGTGGAGAGCGCGATGTTCACGTACAGCCCGCGGACCGGACCGCCGTTCGCCCGGGCGGACCGGGCGTCGACGACGGCGCACGCCACGTCGAACAGGGGGTAGATCACGAGCAGCGTCGCGCTCAGTGGGCCCAGGGTGTCGGCGGTCGCGAACAGCAGGCCGGCCCATACGGCGGCGAACGCGAAGCGCAGGAAGTACAGCTTCCGCAGGGCCGCGGGGACGCTGGTGACGGGGGTGGCGCCGGTGGTGCTGACTGACGTGCCCATGGGGGTGCCTTTCGACGGCTCAGCGAAGCGATGAAGGGTGAGGGAGAACGTTCGGTCTCGCCTTCATTCAAAGGGCTGTCATCGCGACTGTCAAGACCGAACGTTCTCCCTCCCTCATTTGGTAGTCTCGGGCACATGAGTCGGGGCACAGGAAGCGGCAGTACGTCCGAGGCGCGAGCCAGGCTGCTCAGCACGGCAACGAAGATCTTCTACGCGGAGGGGATCCACTCCGTAGGCGTCGACCGCATCATCGCGGAGGCGCAGGTGACCCGGGCGACGCTGTACCGGCACTTCTCGGGCAAGGAAGAGCTCGTCCTCGCCTATCTCGACCAGGCCGACCGGGGGATCCGGGCGCAGGTCGCGGCCGCACGGGCGAGCGGCGGGTCGGCGGCGGACAGGGTCCGGGCCGTCGGCCGGTCCATCGTCGAAGGCATCCGGTCACCCGGATTCCGCGGCTGTGCCTTCCTCAACGCGGCGGCCGAGTACGCCGACCCGGCCCATCCGATCCACCAGGCCGTGCTGGCTCACCGGCAATGGTTCCTGGACACCGTCACGGAGCTGCTGGCCCAGGCCGGCCACGCGCCCGCCGACGCGGCGGGCCGGCACCTCGTCATGCTCAGGGACGGCGCCATGGCGGCCGGCTGCCTCTCCGACCCGGAGCTCGTCTCCGAGACCTTCATGCAAGGCGTCGAGGGAATCCTGCAGCGTTCGGGGTCGGATCCGAGCTGAGGAGCCGGTCTCTCGACCAGGCTGTGCAATTCGAGCGTGGCGGCGGAGCCGAGGCCGGCGACCCGGGTGCCGACCCGTGCATGACCGGTCCGATGCCGCGAGCGTCTATTCGCGGGCGGATACGGTCAGTTCGCTCACCCCCGTCGGCTTCTCCGCGTCCGCCGCACGGACCGTCAGCCTGACCCGTCGGGCCGGATCGCCCGGGCGGTACGGGTGCCAGGTGCGGCCGTCCAGTGAGGTCTCCAGGGCGTGGGAGGCCGGGGCGGTGTCCGTCCAGCGGGGCGTGAGCGCGGCGATCCGGGTCACCTGCCGCAGCGCCACCGTCAGCGTGCCCGTCGCGCCGTCCGGCGACCAGGAGGTCGACGGACTGCCGTCCACCGCCGCCTCGGCGTACAGACCAGGGGCCTCCGAGGTGGCCGTCGCCGGGCGGCAGCGGGCCGCGTCGGTCGTCGGGGCGAGGTCGGGACGGCGGGTGGGGAGCGTGAGGGTGCCGGAGAGGCGGCGCGGCCCTGCCGGGGTGTGCACGGTGAAGGGCGCGCCCGCCGTCAGCCGGACCGTGGTCGTCCGGGGGCCGACGGAGATGTCGTACGTACGGCCCCGGTAGCGCAGCCCCGTCAGCTCCACGCCCTCGCGGAGCTGCGGGGGCAGGAGCGGATCCAGGCGTACGCCGTCCTCGCGCAGCCTGAGCCCGGTCAGGCCGTGCGTGAAGACCTGGAGGAAGCCGCCCTTGCCGGTGAGGAAGTCCTCGGCCGGGAAGCCCGAGAGCGGGTCCTCGGCCCCGGACTTCTCGCCCCGCGCCTCGGAGAAGAGGCTGTACGGGCCACGGACGAACGGGCGTACGGCGCGCTGGAGGTATGTGTACGTGGCGCAGCCCGGCTCCCCGATCGCGGCGGCGTCGATCGCGTGCACCGAGTCGGTCATCGCCGGGCCGTCCGGGTCGGTGCGGGCGGCGTAGTAGTCGAGCGTCGCGGCGGCGGCGCCCTCCTCCATCGGCCACTCCAGCGGGTAGATCAGCAGCACCGTGTCGGCCTGCTTGATCGTCGAGCCGTTGTAGCCGGCGTACTGGAGGAACAGCTTCCGCTCGGCGTCGTACGGGATGCGCAGTCCGTCGGCGACCCTGGTCCAGCCGGCGGGTGCCGGGTGGCCGAGGAGGGCGGCGGCGCGGGTGGCGTGGCGCAGGGCGGTGGCGGCGACCGCGTTGGTGAAGACGCCGTCGGTGACGCCGTTGCTGTACTCGTCGGGCCCGGCGACGTTCTTCACCGAGTAGCTGCCGTCGGCGTTGGCCGTGGCGCGCGACTGCCAGAAGTCGGCGATGCCCTTCAGCAGCGGCCAGCCCCGGTCCGCCAGCCAGGCGCGGTCGCCGGTGGCCAGGTAGTACTGCCAGACGGCGAGCGCGATGTCGCCCTGGAGGTGGTTCTGGGTGAGGCAGTGCGGCGGGTCCCAGCTCTGGCACTCGGAGTCCAGGCGCCCCTCGCTCGCGCTCGTCCAGGGGTAGAACAGACCCTTGTAGCCCAGCTTCCCGGCGTTCGCGCGGGCGGCGTCCCGGGTGCGGTAGCGGTACTCGACGACGGAGCGGGCCAGGTCGGGGCGGGTGGCGAGCAGCCCCGGATACATCCAGGTCTCGGCGTCCCAGAACACCATGCCCGCGTAGTTGTCGCTGGTCAGCCCGGCCGGGGCGATGCTGTCCGAGGAGCCGGGGCGGGTATTGGCGAGCAGCCCGTACTGCGCGGCCCGCAGCCAGGCCTGCAGGTCCGGGCTGCCGGGCGTCCGCACGTCGGCGGCCCAGGCGCTGCGCCAGGCCGCCGCGTTGCCGGCGAGGACCCCGGACCAGCCGCGCCGGGACGCGCGGTCCGCCGCCGCCCCGGCGGAGGCGAGCGGGGCGCGGGAGGTGAGGGCGGTGTCGACGCCCACGTACTTCTCGAAGGTGTACGAGCGGCCGGCCCTGACCCGGGCGGTACGGGCGCCGTCGGTGCCCCGCTGCGCGATTGCCCCCTCCGTGCCGGTGCCGAGCGTCCGGAACGTACCGTCGCCGGCGACCGTGACCCGGCGCGCCCCGCGCTCGTCCAGCCGGCCCGTCACCGTCGCGGTGCCGCTCCAGTGCGGGGTCATCCGCAGGCGTACGGCGCCGGTGTGGACGTCGGAGCGGTCGGTCAGCACCTCGTAGGTCAGGTCGGTGGCGCGGCCGTCGGCCGTGGTCCACCGCAGGGAGGTGACCACGACGCCGCAGCGCAGGTGGAGGGTCTGGCGGTAGCGGGAGACACGGCCGGCGGGGGTGGCGGAGCCGTACGTCTCGGAGCCGACGCGCACGTCGAGCGTGGTCCAGGACGGCAGTGCGGCGATCACCTCGCGGCCCTCGGCGAGGCCCTCGTCCCGGGCGTAGAGCCCCGACACGAAGGCACCGTCGTACCGTGGGGTGTAGAGGGGCCAGCCCGTCTTCTCGCCCGTGGCGGCGTATCCGGCGCCGGTGGCGGGCACCCGGTGGCCCAGGTAGCCGTTGCCGACATAGGGGTCGTATCCGGCGGCCTCGCCGAAGGTGGTGGAGGTCGGCGCCCATGAGGCGTCGGAGCGAGTCTCCGCCCCGCTGCCGCACACGGGGGCCGGGGTGCGCCCCGAGGCGTGCGAGAGGGGCGGCAGGGGGAAGATCAGCGCGCCCGCGGTCAACGGCGCGAGGAGGGCGAAGCGCTTGAGTCTCACCCCACGAAGGTAGGGAAGACCACGCCGCCGGTGCGGTACCGGCGCGCGGGACGAGCGGACCGGTCCAGGACCGGAGGCAGGGAGAGCGCCATGTCCTATCCGGAACCCGTCTACACGGACGGCGCGGGCGAGATCAGTGCGACGTACCGTCCGGCGGACACCGTCCCGAACCTGCTGACACGCAGCGGCGGGAACACCCATTACCTGGCCACGGCGGAGTCGACGCACGGCGAGTTCGGGCTGTACCGCATCAACATGGCGCCCAGGGCGGGCGGCCCCGCCGAGCACTTCCACCGGTCGATCTCGGAGTCGTTCTTCATCCTCGGCGGGACGGTGCGGATCTACGACGGGGAGCGATGGGTCGACGCCACCGAGGGCGACTTCCTGTACGTGCCCCAGGGCGGCCTGCACGCTTTCCGCAACGAGTCCGACGAACCCGCCTCCATGCTGTTGCTCTTCACCCCGGGGGCGCCCCGCGAGGAGTACTTCGAGAAGGTCGGGCAGGTCTCCGACTGGCCGGAGAAGGAGCGGGCGGAGTTCTTCTTCAAGCACGACACGTACTGGACGGGCTGACCCCTCCTACGGTGCGAGACCCGTCTTGAGTCCGGCCCCGCAGAGCGGGACGACCACGCTCCGGTCCGTCACCCCTCCCACGGCCGCCCAGCAGGCGACCCCGGTGGTCTCGACGAAGAAGCCGCGGGCCGCCAGGTCCTGCTGCGCCGTGCGGATCTGCTCCTCCGTCACCGTCAGGAAGGTGCCGCCCGACTCCCGTACGGCGGCGAGGATCTGCCGGGCGCGCGGCGGCCGGGGGATGGCGATCCCCTCGGCGAGGGTGGCCCGCGCCTGGTCGGGGGCGCCGTCCGGGAGGCCGTCGGCCCCCGCCCGGAACGCCGTGGCCAGCGGGGACACGGCTTCGGCCTGTACGGCGATGAGGGCCGGGCGCCGGTCGATCAGGCCGTGCGCGAGGAGCTCCGCGGTGGCGAGGGCGGCGCCCAGGAGCAGGGTGCCGTTGCCGACCGGCACGGCGAGGGCGTCGGGCAGGGTGCCGCCCAGGTCCTCCCAGATCTCGTAGACGTACGTCTTCGTGCCGTGCAGGAAGTACGGGTTGAAGACGTGCGAGGCGTAGAAGGTGCCGGGTGTCCCGGCGGCCTCCCGGGCGGCGGCCGCCGTGGCCTCCCGGCCGCCGGGCACCGTCTCCAGCCGGGCGCCGTGGGCGCGGATCTGCTCGGTCTTCTTGGGAGAGGTCCCCTCGGGTACGTACACCGTGCAGGGCAGGCCGGCCCGGGCGCAGTACGCGGCGACGGCCGTCCCCGCGTTGCCGCTGCTGTCCGCGACGACCCGGTCCGGGGCGAGCCTGCGGGCCAGTTCGGCCAGCATGACCGCGCCGCGGTCCTTGAAGGAGAGCGTCGGCATCAGGTAGTCGAGCTTGGCCGAGACCTGGTCCGTGAGCGGGACGAGAGGCGTCCGTCCTTCGCCCAGGGAGACCGTGGGGGCGGCCAGCGGGAGGGCCTCCTCGTAACGCCACAGCGAATTGACGCGGGTGCTCAGCGCGTCGATCCGGACGGGCGGGAGGGGGCCGGTGTCGAGGTCCCAGGGGCCACCGCAGACCGGGCAGCACCAGGCCCGCGTGGTGCTGCCCGCCCGGGCTCCGTCCTGGGGGCAGAGGTAGGTCGCCATGGGGAAGGGGGTGTCAGCCATGGGACGAATCTATGCGTGACGCATGCCCGGGGTGCGTGACGCATGCCCGGGGCAGGTATGCGCTGGTGGGCGGGGAATCATCACATCGAGTGAAACTCTGGCCCGCGCTTGCGGTACTCAACCCACGGTTGCGACGCTGTTGCTGTCTGTCAACCTGTTGGGAGTGGCCTGTGCCTTTCGGTGAGCAGCCCGCCTATCTGCGCGTGGCGAGCGATCTCAGGCAGAAGATCGTCAACGGCGCGCTGCCGCCCCATACCCGCCTGCCGTCGCAGGCCCGCATCCGCGAGGAGTACGGGGTCTCGGACACCGTCGCGCTGGAGGCGCGCAAGGTGCTGATGGCCGAGGGGCTCGTCGAGGGCCGGTCGGGTTCGGGGACCTATGTGCGCGCGCGTCCGGTCCCCCGCCGGATCGCCCGCTCCGGCTACCGGCCGGGGACGGGCGCCACGCCGTTCCGCCAGGAGCAGACGGCGGAAGGGGTGCGGGGGACCTGGGAGTCCCGCAGCGAGCAGGAGGGGGCGAGTGCCGAGATCGCCGAGCGGCTCGGGATCGAGCCGGGCGACCGGGTGATGCGCACGAGGTATGTCTTCCGGGAGGCGGGCGAGCCGATGATGCTGTCCACGTCCTGGGAGCCCCTGTCCGTCACGGGGCGCACGCCGGTGATGCTGCCCGAGGAGGGTCCGCTGGGCGGCTGCGGCGTCGTCGACCGCATGGCGGCGATCGACATCGTCGTGGACAACGTGGCGGAGGAGGTCGGGGCGCGCCCGGGGCTGGCGGAGGAGCTCCTGGCCCTCGGTGGAGTGCCTGGCCATGTGGTGATGGTGATCGGGCGGACGTACTACGCCTCGGGGCTGGCCGTCGAGACGGCCGACGTGGTCGTCCCTGCCGACCGCTACCGGATTGCCTACCATCTGCCGGTCAAGTGAGCGCCGAGGAGGGCGGGGTGACAGGTGGGACGGCTGTGGTGACCGCTGGGAGCGACGGCCTGTCCGCCCCGGGTGATGCGGAGTTAACGAGCCCGCGCCGCACGTAACCGGCGGGCAACCGTCCACCGTGACGGCTTGTCATGTCCAAGTCCTACCTTCCCGTTCGTCACCGCACACCGGACCGACGAACGGGAAGTCACCGATGACGGACATCGCCACGCCCACGACGGGCGAAGCGCCGCGACAGGAGCCGCAGGAGGGCCCCGGGGCGCCCCGGCGCAGCTACGCCAAGCTCGCCGCCGACGAGAGCCGCGAGGACTACTCGCTGCGCTACGCGCCGCACTCCTTCCGGCGCTGGTCGCCCTCGACGGTCGCGGGGACGGCGCTCGGAGGCATCGCGTATCTGGCCGACTTCGCGATCGGTGCGTCGATCGTCTTCACCTACGGATTCACCAGCGGGCTCGCCTCGATCCTGGCCGCTGCGGCGATCATCTTCCTCACCGGCATCCCGATCGCCCGGGCCTGCGCGAAGTACGGCCTGGACATGGACCTGGTCACCCGCGGGGCCGGCTTCGGCTACTTCGGCTCGACGCTGACCTCGCTGATCTACGCGTCCTTCACCTTCATCTTCTTCGCGCTCGAAGGCTCGATCATGGCGCAGGCCATGCACCAGGCCGTCGGCCTCCCCGTCGAGGCCGGCTATCTGGTCACCACGCTGATCGTCATCCCCATCGTCTTCCGGGGCATGGGCGCGCTGGCCAAGGTGCAGGCCTGGACCCAGCCGGTCTGGATCATCGGCATGGTGCTCCCCTTCGTGGTGCTCGCCGTCGAAGCCCCCGGATCCTGGGGCGCGTTCAGCTCCTTCACGGGTACGGAGGGGGCGGAGCCCGGCTTCTCCTGGATCGCCTTCGGGCTCGGTACGGGCGTCGCGCTCTCGCTCATCGCCCAGATCGGTGAACAGGCCGACTACCTGCGCTTCATGCCCGCCAGGACCGAGGCCAACAAGCGGCGGTGGAATCTCGCCGTACTCGCCGCCGGCCCCGGCTGGGTCGTGATCGGGGCGGCGAAGCAGCTCGGCGGCGCCTTCCTCGCCTTCGTCGCGCTGGAGGCGGTCGGCAAGACGCACGCGCTGGAGCCGATCGCCCCGCAGATCGAGGCGCTGAAGCCGTGGCTCGGCTCGTTCGCGCTGCCGGCCGCCGCCCTCTTCGTGATCGTCTCCCAGGTCAAGATCAATGTGACCAACGCCTACAGCGGCTCGCTGTCCTGGTCGAACTTCTTCTCGCGGATCACGCACAAGCACCCCGGCCGGGTCTGGTACATCTTCCTCAACCTCACCATCGCGCTGACGCTGATGGAGATGAACATGTTCGCGGCCCTCAACAAGCTGCTGGGCTTCTACTCCAACGTGGGCATCGCCTGGATCGCGGCCGTCGCCGCCGACCTGGTCATCAACAAGCGGATCGGGCTGAGCCCCCGTTACATCGAGTTCAAGCGCGCCTACCTCCACGCCGTCAATCCGGCCGGCTTCGGGGCGATGCTGATCGCGTCGACCGTCTCGATCCTCGCCTTCTTCGGACTGTTCGGCAGGTACGCCGAGGCCTTCTCCACCTTCATCGCGGCCGGACTGTCCCTGGTCCTCTGCCCGTTGATCGCCTGGCTGACGAAGGGGAAGTACTACCTGGCCCGGCCGAACCCGGTGAACGGTCCCGGCGTCGAGATCGCCGACATCACCGCCACGCACACCTGCGCGGTGTGCGAGACCGCCTACGAGCTGCCGGACATCGCGGACTGCCCGGTCCGGTCGGGGCCGATCTGCTCCCTGTGCTGCTCGCTGGACGAGGAGTGCGGGGACGTCTGCCGCAGGGAACCCGCGGCCGGCCCGGTGCTGATGCCGATGCCGGTCGTACGCACGCCGGTGGCACCGGTGACACCGGCCGGCTGACGGAGGGGAAACGCCGCCGACACGTCGGAGAGGGGCGCATTCGGGGGAGTGCGCCCCCATTGGTGTGGCCAAATGCGTGTCTCTTTGTGTAAACACGCATCCGCTGAGTGAAGGTCAGGCGTACGCTCGGGCATATGCGTACTGCGGTTTCCTGGGGATCCTTAGAGACGTGCACGCCGGTGGGGAGAGGGGCGGGATGCTGGGGAGGAACGCCATGACGGACAGCGGCGCCGTGCTCCCCTGGCTGGTGATCAGACAGGACGACAACGGCAACAGGTATCGCGTCGGGCGTTATGCGACGCAGGACGAGGCACAGAAGATCGCCGACGGCCTGGACCGTCACGGACACAAACAGCTCTACTGGGTGGAGCGAACGAGCCGGAGCGCGCGCCCGTAGGCCGCCTGCGGCAAGGGCCACCGACGGGCGGGGCCGCCGACCGGAGAGCGGCACCGGCTACGCTCCGGCACATGAGCGATTCCGTGGTGGTGGCCGGGGCCGTCTGCGACGGCGGGCGGCTCCTGGCCGCCCGCCGCAGCGCCCCGCCCGAGCTGGCCGGACGGTGGGAGCTGCCGGGCGGCAAGCTGGAGCCGGGGGAGAGCGGCGAGCAGGCGCTCGTACGGGAACTCCGGGAGGAGCTCGGTGTGGAGGCGGAGCCTCTGGAGCGCATCCCGGGGGAGTGGCCGCTGAAGCCCGGCTATGTGCTGCGGGTGTGGACGGTCCGGCTGCTGTCGGGCGAGCCCAGCCCGCTGGAGGACCACGACGAGCTGCGCTGGCTCGCCCCGGAGGAGACGGACACCGTCGACTGGCTGGACCAGGACCGCCCCGCCGTGGCCGAAGCCGCCCGCAGGCTGCGGGACGCCTCGCGCGCCTGACGAGGGCCTTGCCGGACGCCTGGGCGAAGCAGCGAGCGGGATGCACCCGTACGCCCCATAGCGCGCCATCTGCGATAGGTTGCTCTGAATATCGGGTATGTGCCGATTAGGCCCTGTGACAGGGTGCGCCCCCCTCTGCCGGCTCCGGGAAGTGATCGGCGTGACCGATACCGAAGGCGATTGCGCCGAGTGGAGCTTTCCGGCGGTGCCGGGCTCCGTGCGCAGCGCCAGGCACGCGGTCCGTGACGCACTGCACCAGTGGGGGTTCGACGCGACGGTGGGCGACGTCGCCGTACTGCTGGTCAGTGAGCTGGTGACCAATTCCCTGCGCTACGCCTCCGGACCCATCGGCGTCCGGCTGAGGTGGCCGCACCTCGACGGTGAGGGGCCCGACGTGGGTGGCGAGGGGCGGGGTCTGCTGGTGGAAGTCTCCGATCCGGTTCCGGATCCGCCCACCGAACGTACGGCCGGACCCGAGGACGAGGGGGGTCGCGGACTGCAGCTCGTGGCTTGTTCCGCGCGCCGCTGGGGGACCCGTCGCGGAAATGGTGGCAAGACCGTGTGGTTCGAGCTCCCTCTGCCTGGTTAGGAGTGGGAGGGGACGCACAGCGATCACCGGAGGTCGGGCAGGACCTGGCTGAAAGGGACTGAGACCGTGCTGTGATCGTGAACGCCGTGCCGGTGAGGCCCGTAGTGCTGAATACTGCGGGCAGGACCGGTCCGGTGTGTGAGCTGGAGGGGACGGTCGCGTGAGCGAGATACCTGGAACGGCGGGCGACGTCATGTGGCAGAGCAGCCCGCCCGGCTCGATCTATGACTACATCAGGGTCGCATCGTTCTCGATCGGGCCCGACGGCCTGATCGAGCAGTGGAGCCGGCGGGCCGCCGGTCTGTTCGGCATGGCCTCCGCGGAGGTGGTGGGCAGGGACCCGGTCGAGGCCTTCATGCCCGCCGAGCTGCGCCCGGACGCCCATCGGCGGGTCGGCGAGATCCTGGACGGCAAGGAGTGGACGGGCCTCGTCCCGTTCCGGATCCCGGGCGAGAACGCGGTCCGCGGGCTCGCCGAGATCTATGTCATGCCGAGCGAGACGGAGACCGGCGAGCGTGCGGCGGTCTGCATCGTCGTCGATGTCAGGGCGCTGCGCCGCATCGAGACGGACCTCGCCGCCTCGCAGGCGATTTTCGGCCAATCTCCCTTCGGGTTCGTCCTCTTCGGCACCGACTTCACCGTCGTACGGGCCAACAAGCGGTTCGCCACCGTCTTCGGCGGCGAGGCCGACGACCACCGCGGCCGCACGGTGGAGGACTATCTGGCCCGCCCGGAGGCCGAACGGCTCTCCGCCACGCTCAGGCGCGTCCTGGAGACGGGTGACGCCGTCACCGACCTCCAGCTCGTCGGCACCCCGCCCGGCACCACGGGCCGGCGCCACTGGTCCATGAACCTCTACCGCGTGCACAGCGGCGCCGGGCGCCCCATAGGCATCGCCGGACTCGCCACCGACGTCACACAACGGCACATCGCCGCCCGGGAGGCGGCCAGCGCCCGCCGTAACCTCGCCCTGCTCAACGAGGCCAGCGCGCGCATCGGCAACTCCCTCGACCTGGAGACCACCGCCCGGGAACTGCTCGACGTCGCCGTGCCCGGCTTCTGCGACCTCGCCTCCGTCGACCTCTACCAGGGGCTGCTCACCGGCGAGGAGGCGTCGCCCGCCAGCTGGGGCAGGCACCACCAGGAATCCGGCACGGGCTCCGCCGAGCTGCGCCGGGTCGCCCATGCCAGCGCAGTCTCCGACGCGCTCCCCGAGGTCTTCTCCGGCGCCGGCACGGGCAGCGGCGCCGAGGGCGACGGGGACACGGGCCCGCCCGCGCTCGGTTCGGTGCACCGCTACCCGTTCCACTCGCCCTGCGCCGTCGCCCTGCGCTCCGGCCGCGTCGAGGACGTGCCCGGCGACGGGCGCGGCTTCGTCCACTCCACCCTCGCCGTGCCGATGGTCGCGCACGACGTCGTCGTCGGCCTCGTCCAGTTCTCCCGTACCAAGGGCAGCGAGCCCTTCGGCGAACGCGACCGTGCGCTGGCCACCGAGCTCGCCGCCCGCGCCGCCGTCTGTATCGACAACGCCCGCCTCTACCGCAGGGAGCACGAGCGGGCGCTCATCCTCCAGCGCAGCCTGCTCCCCCCGGGCGACCCCGAGGCCGCGGGCCTGGACATCGCCTGCCGCTACCTCCCGGGCAACACGGCCACCGAGGTCGGCGGCGACTGGTTCGACGTCATCGAACTCCCCGGCCACCGCACCGCCCTGGTCGTCGGCGACGTGATGGGCCGTGGACTGCGGGCCGCCGTCGCCATGGGCGAACTGCGCACCGCCGTACGCACGCTGGCCCTCCTGGACCTGGAACCCGCCGAGGTGCTCTCCGCCCTCGACGAGGTCGCCCGGGGCCTCGGCACCCCGGGAGGCGGCGAGCGGAGCGAGGGCTTCGGCGCGGGCGGCGGCGCCCAGTGGCCCTCGCGGGCCGCCCACAAGTCACGCGAGGCCGACCTCTCCGAGGTCTATCTGGCGACCTGCGTGTACGCGGTGTACGACCCGGTCACCCGGCGCTGCACCTTCGCCAATGCCGGTCACCTCCCCCCGGTCGTGGCCGAGCCGGGCGAGCCCGCCCTGCTGCTCGACGTGCCGCCGGGCATGCCGCTCGGCGTCGGCGGCGAACCCTTCGAGGAGGTCGAGGTGGAGCTCAAGGAGGGCGCCCTCCTCGCGCTGTACACCGACGGGCTCGTCGAGTCCCGCGACCATCCGCTCGACGAGGGCCTCGACGCCTTCCGGCACGCCCTCACCGAACCGTCACAGCCCCTCGAAGACGTCTGCGACCACGTGCTGACGACCCTCGACACCCGGCACGGCGAGGACGACATCGCGCTGCTGATGGCCCGTATCCAGGGGCTCGCCCCGGACGCGGTGGGCGACTGGCGGCTCCCGCGCGAGCTCCGCTCGGTCGGCCGCGCCCGTGAGCTGGCCCGCGAACAGCTCACCGCCTGGGACCTGGACGACCTGGTGGACACCACCGAGCTGCTCGTCAGCGAACTCGTCACCAACGCCCTGCGCTACGGCGAGGGCGAGATCCGGCTCAGGCTGCTCCGCGACCGTACGCTCGTCTGCGAGGTGTGGGACGCGGGCCTCGTCCAGCCGAGGCGGCGCCGCGCACGCGACACCGACGAGGGCGGGCGCGGGCTGCAACTGGTCGGGCTGCTCAGCGCGGCCTGGGGCTCGCGGCGCACCCCGCGCGGCAAGACGGTCTGGTTCGAGCTGGCGCTGCCCGACGGGGCGCCCGCCGCGGAGCTCTCCGTGGAGCAGCTGCTGAGCATGTACTGACAGGGCGGGGCGGGCAGGTGGCCCGCCCCCGTCAGGAGGCGGACTTCAGGGCGGCGAGCCGGGCCTCGATCTCCGCGCTCTCCCCGAGGCTGTCCAGCTGCTCGAACTGGGCGTCCAGGGACGACGCGGCGAGTTCCTGCTTGCCCACCGCCCGCGCCTCCTCGCGCCGCACCTTGTCCTCGAAGCGCCCCAGCTCACTCGTCGGGTCCATGACGTCGATGCTCTTGACCGCGTCCATCATCCGGTTCTGGGCCTGGGCGGAGGCGGCGCGTGCGACCAGCTCGTCGCGCTTGGACTTCAGCTGGGTCAGCTTGTTCTTCATCTGGTCGAGGCCCGACTTCAGCTTGTCCACCACCACCGTCTGGGAGGCGATCGTCGGTTCGGCCGTCTTCGCCTCCTGCTCCGACTGGAGCTGCCGCCCCAGCGCCACCTTGGCGAGGTTGTCGAACCTGTCGGCCTCCGCCCCGGAACCCCCGGCGCGCAGCTCGTCGGCCTTGCGGCTCGCGGCCAGGGCCTTCTGGCCCCACTCCCGGGCCGCGTCGACGTCCTCGCGGTGGTCCTCCTCCATCAGCCTGAGGTTGCCGATGGTGGCGGCCACCGCCTGCTCGGCCTCGGCGATGTTGGCCGTGTAGTCGCGGATCAGCTGGTCCAGCATCTTCTGCGGGTCCTCCGCCTGGTCGATCAGGGCGTTGATGTTGGCCCGCGCCAGCTGGGTGACGCGGCCGAGGATGGTCTGCTTGGTCATGGCACCTCTCCTTGTGCGAAGTCCCCCGTGCGAAGTCCCCCTGTGCGAAGTCCCCCCTGGGCGAAATCCCGTCGTACGCGTGCCCCGGACGGTGTCAGAAGCGGCCCCCGCCGCCCCGCCGGCCGCGGGTCCCCCCGCCGCCGAAGCTGCCCGGACCGCCGCCGAACCCGCCGCCGGAACCGCCGAACCCGCCACCGAAGCCGCCCCCGAGCCCGCCGCGCCGCCCGCCGCCGAGCAGCCCGCCGAGGATGATGCCGCCCAGCACCGCGCCGCCCGCCCCGCCTCCGCCGCGCGGACCGCCGAAGCCGCTCCGGTCGCGGTAGTCGCGTACGTCCTGCTCGGCCAGGCTCCGCGCCTGCGCGGCCAGCGCGTCCGCCTGCTGCGCCTCGGCCAGGGCGCCCTGGGGGTCGTTGCCCTCGGACAGCTCCCGGGCCCTCTCCCAGCGCCGCTGGGCCTCCGCGAGCCGGGTGCGGGCCTGACTGCCGACCGCGCCCCGGTTGGTGGTGATGTAGTCCGCGGCGGCACCGATCGCCGCCCGCGCGGTGAGCATCGCCTGGTCGAGCAGCGAACGCGCGCGCCGCCCGCCCTGCTCCTGCTCCCGGGCCCCGGCCAGCGCCTCGTCCAGCGCCGCGTCGGCCTCCTCCACCCGGCGCAGCGCGTCGATCGGGTCGTACGGTCCGGAGCCGATCTCGCCGCGCACATCGCCGGCCACCGCCTCGGCGCGGGCGACCCGGCCCCGCAGATCCGCGGTCGGCACCCCCTCCGGGGTGCCATCCAGCAGGCCCCTGGCGTCGGCCAGGTCCGTCTCCGTCTCGGTGAGCGCGCCCGGCAGCTTGTCCGCGGCCTCGGCCAGCTCCCCGGCCCGCCGGTCGACCGCGTCCACCAGGGTGGACACCTGCTTGATCGCCCCCTCGGCGGCGCGGACGTACACCGCGGCCCGGGCATGGTCGTCGCTGTCCACCGCCTGGCGCGCCTGGTTGAGGGCGGAGGTGGTGAACGTCAGCCGGTCCTTGGCCTGTTCGAGGTCCCCGGCGGCGGGAGCGGACGCCGACTCGGCGTACCGCTCCCGCATCGCGCCGAGGGCCGTCTCCGCCGCAGCGACCCGCGCCGTCAGCTCGCGGTAGGTGGTCTCGGCGGTGGCCACGGCCTGCGGGGCGGTCTGTTCGAGGGAGCGCAGCCGGTCGAAGTCCTCGGACATCGCGTCCAGGCCTTCGTCGGCGTCCTTGCAGCGGCTGATGATCTCGTCGAGCATGCGGCGCCGTGTCGCGTCGTCCTCGGGGAAGGCGTCGTCCAGCTGCTGCCGCAGCCGGAAGGCGGCGGTCAGCTCGGACTTGGCGTGCTGGACGGCCGCGGCGAACGGTGCCGCGGCCTCCTCACCGAACTGGGCCGTGGCGAAGCCGAGCTCCTCCTCGCTGGTGCGCACGGCGTCGTCCGTGTCGACCAAATCCTCCTTGGCCCGCGCGTCCAGGTCGGGCAGCGGGACCGGCGGCGCGGCGGCCGCTCCGGCCTCGCCGCCCCAGCCGCCCGCCGCCGGAGTCGTACGGGTGCTCGTGCGCCGTCTGCGGCGGGCGAAGGTGAGGGCGGCGACGGCGACCACCACGACGACGAGGGCCAGGGGCAGGATCAGGCCGGCCGAGGAGCCGCCGGAGCCGCCCCCGGGATCCGCGGCGCCCGGGGTGACGGCGGGGGTCGGGACGGGGTCGCCGGCGAGCACCGCGGCGTAACCGTCGGCGGCGCCGATCGCGGCCCCGGCCCAGTCGTTCTGCCGGAGAGCCGGTTCGACCGCCGTGTTCGCCACGTCCTGGAGCTCGGCGTCGGTGAGGCGTGAGCCCTGGTCGACGGAGTAGGCGTACTGCCGGTCGTGCGTGGCCACGGCCAGCAGCACGTCCTCCTGTCCCAGGCCGTTGCGGTTCGCGGTCTCGTCGGTCCAGGTCTGGGCGTCCCGGCCGGAGAAGTCACGGACGTACGCCACGAACAGCTGCACCCGCTGCTCGTCGAACAAGCGGTCGAGCGCGGCCTCGACCTGCTGCTCACGGTCGCCGAGCGCGTCCACCCTGTCGGTGATCTGCCCGTCACGGGACAGCGTGACGGGGTCCTCGGCCCGGGCGCCCTGGGCGCCCGGCAGGGCGGTCCAGAGCACCGCTGTCAGGGCGGCGACGAGGACCCTGCCGGGTATCGAAGGCCGGGACATCCCGGTACGGCTCGCAGGCGGCGTCACATTCCGGAGGCTATGTCCGCCCACTGCCGCCCGCGACCCGGCACCGGGGACCGGCTCAGATGCTGAAGCGTTCCGCGGCGAGCAGCGGACGCACCCGTGACCGGAAGCCGCCCGTCCGGAACGGCCGCTGCAGCAGACCGGGCCTCAGGGCCTGGGCCAGCGCGGCGACGATCATGCCCTGGTCGAGCGCCAGCATGAAGTCGCTGACCCGCCCGGTGTCCACGTTCACCGAGTCCCGGAAGCCGTAGCCCTCGTGGTACGCGCCGAAGTCACGGTCCAGCGCCCGGAGGTTGGCCACCGCCTCCCGGCCGGCGTACGGCAGCGCGAGGAACGAGGCGTGCGGGGTGACGACACCGTTGGTGAACGCCGCCGGGTCCGGCAGCGGTGCGCCGTCCGCGGTGTACGTACGGTCCGTGTTGGAGGCGTAGCCGTCGACCTGCATGCCCAGCGCATCGACGCCGTACTCCTGGTAGCCGCCCTCGGGGACGTTCGCGGGGGAGAAGCCCCAGTAGCCGTACTCCGCCTCCGCCAGGCCGTGCTCGATCTGGCTGCGGACGTACCGCTGGTGGCTGCGGCCCCAGGACCGCGGCGACCACTCCGGCTCGGGGACGAACAGCGGCACCATCAGCGCCTCGAACATCGAGCCGCCCCAGGTGGGCACCAGCTTCCGTCCGCCGTGGGTGTAGTGGCCCTGCCAGACACGCACCCCGTCCATCACGGCGTACACACCACCCGGACGCTGCTCCTGCTCGTGCTCGGGCAGCATCGTGCGCAGCAGGTGCCAGTAGTGCTCGGAGGGCAGTGAGCCGTCCGCGATGCCGAGGTAACTGGCCATCCGGGGCTCGGTGTTGAGAGCGCCGTAATGGTGCGGGGTGGGCTCCTCCGTGTCGGTCCAGAAGCCGCCGCGCAGCTGCCCGGGGCCCGCCACGGGGTCGGAGGCGTCGTACGGCGTGTAGTAGTACGACCAGTCGGCGGTGGAGAGGATCCGCGCGATGCGGGGGCGCAGCGACGGGGTGGCGTCGGCGGCGATCCGCAGCCCGGTGACCAGCCAGGCGTTGTCGACCGAGGACAGGAACGGGCGTACGGGATCCCCGGTGCCGGGCCACTCGGTCAGCACGGAACCGTCGTGGGCGTCGTACCAGTTGAGCCAGAAGCCGTGGTGGCGCTCCAGCTTCTCGACGGCGGAGACGGTCCGCTCCAGGGTGCGGAGCATCGCGGCCCCGCTGATCACGCCGAGCCCGCCGGCCGCCACCGCCGACCAGAGGCCGCAGCCGATGTTGGTGGGCGAGGTCTGGCGCGAGACGACGGGTACGGCGCCGCTGACGTCGATCTTGTCGGCGGTGAGACCGAAACCGGTCGTCATCGCCTCGATCGAGCGGTACGTGTCGCGGAACCAGGCCAGGAGCTGCCCGGAGCCGGAGCCGGAGCCGGTGCGGCCGGCCGGTGCGGCGGCGGAGTACGGAGCGGTGAGGGCTCCGGCCGACAGGGCGGCGGCTCCCGTCCCGGCTGCGGTGAGAAACGTGCGACGGTCCATCGGAACCTCTCGGGAAGGGTCGGGGTCATCGTCGGTCACGGTGCGGCCCGGACGCGTCCGGGCAGGGTGGCGGGGGAGCCGTCGCAGGTCAGGTGGCGACGGCTCCCCCACCGGAGGGAGCGGTCAGGTGCTCCCTGTTCCGGGGGCCGGTCCCGGTGGGTGACCGGCAGGTCCCGCCGGTCCTACCGGCCGGCGGTGCGGGGCAGTTCGCGGGAACGGCCCAGGGAGCCCAGCCACTCGGCGGAGGGGCGCGCGGTCCGCTCGAAGGTCTCCCAGTCGATGCCGATCAGGCCGAAGGTCGGGGCGAAGGAGCCCCACTCGTAGTTGTCCAGGGCGCTCCAGGCCAGGTAGCCCTGGACGTTGAGCCCGTCCTCGATCGCGGAGGCCACCTCGTTCAGCGCGCCCGCGTAGTAGTCGACGCGACGGGTGTCGTCGGAGGTGGCGATGCCGTTCTCCGTGACGATCAACGGCATGTCGGTGCCGATGACCTCGGCGGTGTGACGCAGGGCGTGCCCGACGGCGGCGGGGTAGTACTCCCACTGCGTCAGCGTCCGCTCGACGTCGTCGGACGCGGGGACGGGGCCGTCGGCGCCGATCTCCGTACGGGTGTAGGACTGGACGCCGATCCAGTCGTCGCCGCGGGCGGCCTCGATGAAGACGTCCTCGCGCGGGTGGCGGTAGGCGGCGGTGACGTCCTCGGCGCCCGGGCGGGCCTGGTAGACCTGGTTGGCGATGGTCCAGCCGACCTGGATCCCGGCGTCGATCGCCCGGACCTCCTTCACGGCCGCGTGGTGCGCCGCGATGACGGCCTCGGTGGTCTCGTCGTCGGGGGTGGGCAGCCCGGCCGGCGGGAAGCCGATGTCACCGCGCTTGGCCTGGCCGGCCATCACGGCGATCATGTTCGGCTCGTTGATCGTGCAGACATGGCTGACGCCCTCGGAGATCACCGGTGCGCAGGCCGCGACGTAGCGGGCGAAGAGCTCGGTGGCGCCGTCCGCCGTCCAGCCGCCGCGTGCCTCGAACCACTGCGGCACGGTGAAGTGGTGCAGGGTGACCATCGGGCGCAGCCCGCGGGCGATCGCCCCCTCGACCATGCGGCGGTAGTGGGCCAGCTCGGCCCGGGAGAACCGGCCCTCGGCGGGCTCGATACGCGCCCATTCGATGGAGAAGCGGTAGTCGGTGAAGCCGAGGGACGCCAGCAGGTCCATGTCCTCGCGCCAGCGGTGGTAGCTGTCGCAGGCGTCCAGGCTGGGCTCCTGGATGTGGGTGCCGGTGGAGTGCTCCTTGACCCACCAGTCGCTGTTGGTGTTGTTGCCCTCGATCTGGTGGGCGGCCGTGGAGGCGCCCCACAGGAAGCCTTCGGGGAACGGGACAGGGGCGTGCGTCATCGCGGAGTGTCTTTCTGTGCGTGAAGGGGTGCGGCCGCGGTGCGGGGTGCGGCCTCGTGTGCGTACGGGGGCGGGGGGCTACTTCATGCCGGCCGTGGCGATGCCCTGGGTGAAGTGCCGCTGCAGGGCGATGAAGAGGATCAGCACCGGCAGGACGACCAGGAAGGCTCCGGCCATCAGCATGCCGTTGGAGCCGCCCGCCTTGTTGGGGTCGGTCGCGAACGTGGCCAGGGCGACCGGGAGCGTGTACTTGTCCGGGTCGTTGGTCGCGATCAGCGGCCAGACGAAGTTGTTCCAGGAGCCGAGGAAGGTGAAGATCGACAGCGTCGCGAGGGCGGGCTTCACCAGCGGCATGACGATCCGCCAGAAGATGTACCACTCACCGGCGCCGTCCATCCGGGCCGCTTCCAGCAGCTCGTCCGGGATCGACTGCATGAACTGCCGCATCAGGAAGACCCCGAAGGCTCCGGCCGCGAAGGGCAGCACCAGACCGGCGTACGAGTCGATCAGCTTGAGCTTGCTCATCAGCACGAACAGCGGCAGCAGCATCAGGTTGCCGGGCACCATCAGGGCGCCCAGGACGATGCCGAAGATCTTGTTGCGGCCGACGAACCTCAGCTTGGCCAGGGCGTAGCCGAGCATCGAGCAGAACACCAGGTTCGAGACGGTGACCAGCACCGCCACGATCACGGAGTTCATGAAGTACAGCGGCAGGTCCAGCTTGTCGAGGAGCTGCCGGAAGTTCTCCAGGGTCCACTCGGTGGGGATCCACACCGGGGGACTGGCCGAGAGATCGCTCGTCGTCTTGAAGGACGAGACGGCCATCCAGAGGAACGGCGCCGACATGACCAGCAGTCCCAGCGAGAGCAGGACGTAGACCAGGGGACGCTTCAGGTTCCGGGACGTGCCCGTGGGCGCCGTCCGCGCGGGTGCTTCACCGACGGTCATTTGGTGTTGTCCTTCAGCAGTCGGAGCTGCAGCACCGTGATGCCCATGATCACCATGAAGAGCACGTACGCCATGGCGCTCGCGTAGCCCATGTGGAAGAAGTTGAAGCCCTCGCGGTACATGTTCAGCGACACGGTCAGCGTGGAGTCCGAGGGGCCGCCCTGCGTCATCACGAACGGCTCCTCGAAGACGTTGAGGTAGCCGATGGTCGTGATCACCGTGGCGTAGAGGAGCGTCGGCCGCAGCAGCGGGACCGTGATCCCGCGGAACTCCTGCCACACCCCGGCGCCGTCGAGCCGCGCCGCCTCCCTGACCTCGGTCGGGATCGCCTGGAGGCCCGCGATGAAGAGCACCATGACCGTGCCGACGTTGCGCCAGACGGCCATCGCGATCATCGACGGCATGGCCAGCGCCTCGGAACCGAGGAAGTCCGGCGCGGTGAGGCCCACTTCGGAGAAGAGGCCCGCGATCAGCCCGTCGCTCGGGTCCAGCACGAACCGCCACACCACGGCCACGGCCACGATGGTGGTGACCACCGGGGCGTAGAAACCGACCCGGAAGAAGGTCCTCGCCCGGTCGATGCCGTTGTTCAGCAGGACGGCGACGACCAGCCCGATCGCGATGGTGAGCGGGACGCCCACCACGACGAAGTACGCCGTGTTGAAGAGCGACTTGAGGAACTTCTCGTCGCCGAACAGCTCGGTGTAGTTCTCGAAGCCGATGAAGTTCGCTTCCCAGGGGCGCGTGACGTTGCGCAGCCCGAAGTCCGTGAAGCTCATCAGCAGCGTGGCGAGGATGGGGAACGCCATGAAGACGGTGAACAGGACGAGGAACGGGGTGGAGAAGAGCCAGCCCGCCGCGTTCTGCACGCCCATCGAGCGCTTCCGGCGCCGGGGCCCTTCGTGGCCGGCCCGGGGGCGGGGTGCCCCGGGGCCTTCCTTCACCTCGGCCGGCTGTGCGGCCCGTGCGGTCGTGGTGCCCATGGCTACTGCTTCACGAGGCCTTCGATCTCGGACTGCGCGGTCTTCAGCGCGTCCTCGGCGGAGGCCTTGCCCTGCGTCACCTTGGCGATCGCCTGGTCGACCTTGTCGTTGATCTCGGTCAGCTGGGCCGAGGGGTGGGAGGACTTCGCGGTGTCCATCTGCTTCTTGAAGACCTGGAGGTTCGCGTCGTCGGCGAGCTTGCCGGAGTCCCAGGCCGTGGTGTTCGCGGGGAGGTCCTTGGTGCGCTCGTACCAGTCGGCCTGGCCCTCGGCGTCCGTGAGGTACTGGATGAACTCCGTGGCCGCCGCCTTGTGCTCGCTGTCCTTGGAGACCACCAGCGAGGAGCCGCCCGCCTGGGACGCGGAGGTCGCGTCGGCCGGGACGGGGGCCACCGCCCACTTGCCCTTGATCTGCGGCTGGCCCTCGTTCAGCAGGGTGACGTGCCAGGGGCCGCCGAAGAACATGGGGACCCGGCCGTTGCCGAAGTCCTTCACGACGTCGTAGCCCGGCTGCACCGAGGTGTTGGAGAGGCCCTGCTCGAAGTACGCGCCGTACTCCTTCAGCGCCTTGACGGCCTCGGGGCTGTCGATGACGACCTCGCCCTTGTCGTCGACGATCTCGCCGCCGGCGGAGTAGAGGAACGGGTAGAAGCTCTGCACCGTGTCCAGGCCGCTGGGCTGGACGGACAGGCCCCACTTGGTGCCGGCCTTCTTCTGGTAGGCGGTCGCCAGGTCCCGCATCTCCTGCCAGTCGGCGGGCGCCTTGTCCACGCCGGCCTTCTTCGCCAGGTCGGTGCGGTAGTAGAGGACCCGGGTGTCGACGTACCACGGGACGCCGTACGCGGTGCCGTCCACCTCGCCCTGGTTCCAGCCCGCCGGGAAGAAGTCCTTCTTGGCGAAGGTCTTCGTGTCGACCGGCTCCAGGACACCGAGCTCGGCGAACTCTCCCATGTAGGTCCCGCCCATCTGCGCCACGTCCGGCATGGTGCCGGCCGCCGCGGCGGAGACGAGCTTCTGGTGCGCGACGTCCCAGCCGACCGGGGTCACCTTCACGGTGACGTTGGGGTGGGCCTTCTCGTACACCTCGGCCACCTCGGCGAGCTTCTCGCCCTCGGCCCCCATGGCCCAGACCGTGAGCGTCTGCTTCGCGTCCGCGGCGACGTCGGAGCCCCCGGAGCTGCCGCAGGCGGAGAGGCCCAGGGCGAGCGCCACGGTGAGGGCGGCTGAGGCGGTTCTGGCGGTGCGGGACATGGAGGGCTCCTCCTCGAGCAATCCGAATGTATGCGCTGCCTGTAAGCGCATACATCACTCTGCGGCAGTCGTTCCGGAATCCGCAAGAGGGTGCTGGGTCACACTCGTGCAACGTGCTCGACACCTGGAGGTTCGTTCGGGGCACCGTAAGCACACCGTTTGCGAATTTGAAGTGGATGTGACCGATTCCGCTTGGGGTCAGGGGCGGTGGGAGGGCCGGCCGACAGGATCCGGGGAGGCCCTACTGTCCTGCTCATGGCTTCGTCAGAGCACGACTTCCCCTTCGACCCCTCCTACGGCCGGACGCTCGACGACCTGTTGCGCGTACCGGCCCCCGCGGAACCCGAGGACTTCGAGGCGTTCTGGACGGCACGTCACCGTGCGGCGCGCGCGGTCGTCACCGCCCCCGAGGTGGGCCCCGTCGAGGAGGAGCGCGACGGGGTCCGGCTGCACGGCGTGACCTTCACGTCCGTCGGCGGCGTACGCCTCGGCGGCTGGCTCGCACTGCCCGCCGACGGCCCGGCGGAGCACGGCTTCGTCATCGGGCACGGCTACGGAGGCCGCCGGGAGGCCGGGCCCGACGTGCCGTTGCCGCTGCCCCGGTCCGCCGCGCTCCTGCCCTGCGTACGGGGCATGGGGTCCCGCGGGCTGGTGCCCGGCATCCCGGACGAGGCGGCGGGGCACGTCCTGCACGGCATCGGATCGCGCGACACCTATGTCATCGGCGACTGCGTGGCCGACCTGTGGTGCGCGGCCTCGGCGCTCCAGGAGCTGGTGCCCGGGCTCGCGGGCCCCGGCCGGCTCGGCTGGCTGGGGGAGAGCTTCGGCGGCGGGCTCGGGGCCCTCGCGCTGCCCTGGGACGAACGGTTCGGCGCGGCGCAGCTCACCGTCCCGACCTTCGGTAACCACCCCCTGCGGCTCACCCTGCCCTGCGTGGGCAGCGGGGAGTCCGTACGCGCCCACCACCGCGAGCACCCCGAAGTGACGGAAGTCCTGCGCTACTTCGACGCGGCGACCGCCGCCGCGCGGCTGGAGCTGCCGACGCTGGTGGCCGCGGCGCTGTTCGACCCGTCGGTGCCGCCGCCGGGGCAGTTCGCCGTGCACAACGCACTGCCCGGCCCCCGGGAGCTGATGGTGCTGGAAGCGGGCCACTTCGCGTACGAGGGGCTCGCCGAGGAGACCGCGGAGCTCGCCGCCCGGCGCGGACGCTTCTTCGGGACATGGCTGGGGGGCCGCCGCCCCGGGCGGCCGGGGGTCAGCCGCAGCCCGCCCGGAGCCTGGCCGGGGGTCAGCCGCAGCCGCAGCTCGCCCGGCGGGCGAGGGCGACGGGCAGCTCCAGTGACACCGGGTCGCGGCTCGGGTCTGCCAGGCGTTGCACCAGCAACTCCACCGCCTGCTCGCCCAGCTGCCGGATCGGCTGCCGTACGGTCGTGAGCGAGGGGCGCACGATCCGGCTCAGCGGGATCCCGTCGAAGCCGGTCACGGCGATGTCCTCGGGCACCCGCACCCCGCGCCGCTCCAGCGCGCGCAGCGCCCCCACCGCCATCTGGTCGTTGGCGAAGAGCATCGCCTCCGGCCGCTCGGAACCCCCGTCGAGCAGCGTCTCGGCGGCCCGCGCACCCTCCGCCCGCGTCATCATCCCGGTCCGCAGGTCGGGTGCGTCCGGCACCGGCAGCCCGGCGTCGCGGCACGCGTCCCGGAAGCCCCGGAACCGCGCCTCGGCGTCGGGGGAGTCCGGATCGCCCCCGACGAAGGCGAGCCGCCGCAGCCCGTGGTCCTCGATCAGATGGCGGGCCAGCTCGCGCTGCCCCGCGGCGTTCGCGACGACGATGTGGTCGAGGTGGTCGAGCTCGCGCGGTCCGGCGAGCATCACCACGGGAAGCCGGCGCGATATGACGTCGAGGTCCTCGGTCGGCACGGTCTGGGCCAGCACGGCGAAGCCGTCCACCCGCCCCGCCACCTTCGCGACGAGGCTTTCGGGCCCGCCCTGCAGCGACGCGGCGATCAGGAGGGCGTAGCCGTGGCGGCGGGCCGCCCGCTCCATGCCGCGGATGATCTGGTCGGAGTACAGCATCGCCGCGTCGTCGGCCCCGCTGTCGGTCTCCGCGTCGGCCTCGGCGTCCGGGTCGGCGTAGTCGGGGAAGCAGAGCCCCAGCACCCCGGTGGTGCGGCTGGCCAGCCCCCGGGCGTTCCCGCTCGGTACGTAACCGAGCTCGCGGGCCGCATCCAGCACCCTCTCCCGCGTCTGGGCGCGTACGGAGTCGGGGTTGCGGTAGACCCGGGAGACCGTGGCGATCGAGACGCCCGACCGCTCGGCGACGTCGTACACCGTAGGGGCGCTCACTCGACCGACCGTCCGCTTCTTCTCCGTGCGCAGCACCCGCTGCTGCGGGTGGCGGCCCTCTTCTGAAAGCGCATTCACCCTAGATCGCGGGCCCGGCGACGGGCAACAGGGGCCCGGTGCGGCGCGCCGCCCGCAGGTCACGTGCCCTCTTTGCCGAATAATAGACAGGCAGCCTTGCAAGATGTCCTGCCCATCTTTACCGTGGAAAACATGTCCGGAAAGCCCGAGAACATGGAGAACGCCTCGCCGCGGGCCGCTGTCGACCCGACGGCCGAGCACGTGGCGGAAGACCTCTCGGCCGTAGTCGGCCGGCTGCTCAGGCGGCTGCGGAGCTCCTCGGCGGACAGCCTGCTCACCCCCTCCCAGCGCTCGGTCCTCGCCCGGCTCGAGGACGGCGGACCGGCCACCACGGCGGCCCTGGCCAGGGCCGAGCTCGTGCGGCCCCAGTCGATGCGGCTGACCCTCGGCGCCCTGGAGGGCCAGGGGTTCGTCACCCGCGCCCCCGATCCGGCGGACGGCCGCAAGTCGGTCGTGTCGGTCACCGAGGAGGGCAGCACCGTCCTGGCCGGGGTGCGGGCCGCCAAGCGGAGCTGGCTGGCCGACGCGATCGCCGGCGAGCTGGACGGCGCCGAGCGCCGTAAGCTCGCCGAGGCCGTCGAGCTCATCGGCCGTCTGGTCGACAAGTGACCCGTCCCGGCACCGAGCTGACCACCGGCGCGCCGGTGGCGGACCCCCGCGCCGCACCGCCGGCCCTGCCCGACGGACCCGGCCCCGGGTTCAGCGCGCGGCTCACCGCGCCGCTGCTGATGGGCTCCCTGCTCAACCCGCTCAACACCACGATGATCTCCACCGCGCTGGTGGCCATCGGGCACTCCTTCGGCATCGGGGCCGCCGACACCGCCTGGCTCATCTCCGTCCTCTACCTCGCGAGCGCCGTCGCCCAGCCGGTCCTCGGCAAGCTCGCCGACACCCTCGGCCCGCGCCGGGTCTTCCTGGCCGGCCTCGTCGTCGTGATCGCGTCCGGCGTGGTCGGCGCGCTGGCCCCCGGCTTCGGCACGCTGATCGTCTCCCGGCTGCTCCTCGGCGTCGGCACCTCGGCCGCCTACCCGGCCGCGATGGCCGTCCTGCGCGACGAATCGCGGCGCCTCGGGGCCTGTAATGAGTCGTCCCGCGGCGTCGCGGCGCCTGGCACCGCCGCCTCCGGCGTTGTCGTCGGTCCACGACGCTCCGCGTCGCCTCCCTCCTCCGCCTTGGATTCGACGGCACCAGACACCGCTCCTTCCTCCACGGGACAACTCACCACAGGCCCCAGCCGCCCCACCCCGCGCCCCGTGCTCGCCAGGCTCTCCTTCGCGGCCCTCGGCAGCGCCGCCGTCGGCCCCGCGCTCGGCGGGCTGCTGGTGTCGGTCGTCGGCTGGCGCGGCATCTTCGCCGTCAACGTGCCGGTCGCGCTGCTCGCCCTCGGCGCCGCGCTCCTCTGGGTCCCCGCCGACCCGCCGCGCGACCGGGCCGCCGACGGGTCCGCGCCGAAGCTCTCCCTGGACCCGCTGGGCATCGGCCTGTTCACCACCGCGCTGACGGTGCTGGTCTTCTTCCTGCTCGACCTCGCCCACCCGCAGTGGTGGCTGCTCGCCCCCTTCGCCGTCCTGACGGCCGTCCTGGTCCGGTGGCAGCTGCGCACCCCGCAGCCGTTCATAGACATCCGGATGCTCGCGGGCAACGGCCCCCTGCTGCGTACGTACATACGTCACGGCCTCAGCTATCTGCTGATCTACTGCGTGATGTACGGCTACACCCAGTGGCTGGAGGAGGCCCGCGGCTTCTCCTCGGGCCACACGGGCCTGCTCATGCTCCCGATGTCGGTGACCGCGCTGGTCTGCTCGCTGCTCGGCGCCCGTACGAAGGGTCTGCGGGGCCCGCTGACCGTGGCGTGCCTCCTGCTCACCGCCGGCGCCGGAATCCTGCTGTTCCTCTCCGGCGACACCCCGCTCGCCGTCCTGCTGCTCGCCGGAGCGTGCTTCGGCGCCCCGCAGGGACTCATCGGCACGAGCAACCAGGCGGCCGTCCAGGCCTACGCGCCCCCCGAGGCCATCGGGGCCGCCGCCGGGCTCCAGCGGACCGCCCAGTACATCGGGGCCATCACCGCGTCCAGCCTGATCGCCCTGGCCTACGCCGACGCGGCCACCGACGCCGGACTCCACCTCATGGCGGCGGCCTCCGTCGTCCTGGCCGTCCTGCTGGCCGCCCTGACGCTCACCGACCGCGCCCTGCGCGCACGCACCTGATCCCCAGCACACCAGCACCATCAGCACATCGAGGAGTACGCCCATGACCGCCACCGTCCTGGACCCCCGGACCGCTCTCGTCGTCGTCGACCTGCAGAAGGGCATCGTCGGCCTCCCGACGGCCCACCCCGCAGGGGACGTCGTCGCCCACTCGGTGACCCTCGCCGACGCCTTCCGCGCCAAGGACCTCCCGGTCTTCCTGGTCCGCGTGACGGGCGGGGCCCCCGGCCGCAACGAGAGCCGCGGCGCGTCCGGCAGGCCCGCTGCGGACTGGGCGGACATCGTGCCCGAGCTCGGCCCGCGCGAGAGCGACATCGTCGTCACCAAGCAGCAGTGGGGCGCCTTCCACGGCACGGCGCTCGACCTCGAACTGCGCCGCCGCGGCATCACCCAGGTGGTGCTCACCGGCATCGCCACCAGCATCGGCGTCGAGTCCACCGCCCGCGCCGCGCACGAGCACGGCTACCACGTCACCGTCGCCACGGACGCGGTCACCGACATGGACGCCGACGCCCACCGCAACAGCGTCGAGAAGATCTTCCCGAGGCTCGGCGAGACCGACACCACCGCCGCGATCGTCAAGCTCCTGGGCTGACCGCCACCGGGCCGGCACCGGGGCCGCACGGGTTAATTCCGCGGCCCCACCGGCCGCGCCTGCCTCCTCCCCGCGCGTGCGGATGCTTTCAGTGGGTCAGCGAACCAGTCTGATCAACTGCAAATGCCACCAGAAAGCATCATCCGGCCCATTCCTGTACGGAGTGGGCCGGGCCGGCACCGGAGGTATCAGCCATGGCCCACGTCGGCGTCCCACGCGGGACGGCCCGAAAGCGCCGCTCGGTCGCGCTCCTGGCGACAGGCGTGCTCACGATCCCGGTACTGGCGGGCTGCACCTCGGACAGCGAGGGCCCCACCCCGGTGGCCGTCCCGCAGGACATCGCCCCGGCCTCCCGGGACCGGGTGGCCGACGGCTCCACCCTCACCTGGGCGATCGACGCGGTCCCCGCCACGCTCAACGCCTACCAGGCTGACGCCGACAGCGCGACGACGCGGATCACCGGCGCCCTGCTGCCCTCCCTGTTCCCGCTGGACGCGCGGGGGGAGCCCAAGCTCAACCCCGACTACCTGGAGTCGGCGAAGGTCATCGAGCAGGAGCCCAAACAGGTCGTCCTCTACAAGCTCAACCAGCAGGCCGTGTGGAGCGACGGCCGGGAGATCGGCGCCCCCGACTTCGTCGCCCAGTGGCGCGCGCTGAGCGGCAAGGACTCGGCCTTCTGGACCGCGCGCAACGCGGGGTACGAGCGGATCGAGAAGATCGAACGCGGCAAGGACGACCTGCAGGTCCGGGTCACGTTCTCGAAGCCGTACGCGGACTGGCGCTCGCTCTTCTCACCGCTGTACCCGAAGGAGGTGACCGGGTCGCCCGGCACCTTCAACGACGGCGCCAGGACCACCCTGAAGGCCACCGCCGGGCCGTTCCGGCTGCGCAGCGTGAACAAGCCCAAGGGGACGGTCGTGCTCGACCGGAACCCGCGCTGGTGGGGCGACGAGGCCAAGCTCGAATCCCTGGTCTTCCGTGCCGTCGATGCCAAGGACCGTACCGCCGCGCTGACCGCCGGAACCGTGGACGTCGCCGACATCGACGCCACGACGGCGAACAGCATCGCCCTCGCGGCCCGCTACCGGGGCGGGAACGGCCAGCCGCCCGCCCACGGCCCCGGAGCCGACATCACCCCTGCCGCCGCCCTGCGCTCCTGGGCGCTGGCCCACGGCTCGGACGAGGAGGCCGCCGAGTCGGCGCAGCTGGCCCGCGAGAAGAACCGGGAAGCCGTCGCGGTGTACGCCGCCGAGCAGAAGTCGCTGAGCGGTTTCGCCGTACGCAAGTCCCTGGAGCCCGCCTACACGCAGCTCGCGCTGAACGGCGAGTCCGGTCCCCTCACCGACGACCGGGTGCGCCGCGCCATCGCCCGCACCCTGGACCGCCAGGAGCTCGCCGACACCGTGCTGAAGCCGCTCGGCCTGCCCGCGAAGCCGCCCGGCAGCCACCTGGCCCTGGCCGGGCAGCCCGGGTACAAGGACGGCAGCGGCGCGCTCGGCGACCAGGACGCCAAGGAGGCGCAGGCGCTGCTGGCCGACGCGGGATGGACCGTGGGCGGGGCCGTGCGCAGGACCGAGGACACCAAGGCGGGCAGCGAGGCCGAGGAGAAGAAGGCCTCGGCGAAGGCGACCGACAAGGCTTCGGCGAAGGCGACCGACAAGGCGGCCGAGGAGAAGACGGAGAAGGGCGAGAAGGGCGAGAAGAGCGAGAAGGAGGAGAAGGCCGAGAAGGACGACAAGGCCTCGCGCGAGGAGGGGACGTACATCGTCGGCGACGACAAGCCGGGCGACGGCCCCGCCGCCGGCACCGGGGTCACCGCCCAGGACAAGGGCCCCGCGGGCGCCTATGCCCCCGCCGGAACCGCCGCACCGGCCCCCGCCTCCCTCAAGGACCGCCTCGGCAAGGGCGGCAAGCCGCTGACCCTCCGCTTCGTCCTGCCTTCCGGCCCCGGATCGCAGCCGCTGCGCACCGTCGGGCAGAAGATCGCCGAGATGCTGGACGCGATCGGCATCAGCACGCAGATCACCAAGGTCGACGACGCCGACTACTTCAAGGACCACATCGCCTCCGGCGACTACGACATGGCGCTGTACTCCTGGCCGGCCACCGCCTACCCGGCGACCGACGGCCGCCCGATCTTCGCCAAGCCGGAGCCCGCCACCGACGGCTCGCTGCTCGTCGAGCAGAACTACACCCGGGTCGGTTCGGACCACATCGACCAGCTCTTCGACCGGGCGGTCTCCGAGCTCGACGCCAACGCGTCGAGGGACCTCCTGAAGCAGGCCGACGCCCGGATCTGGGCCGCTGCAGGATCGATTCCGCTGTATCAGAGGCCACAGCTGGTCGCCGTCGACAAGAAGCTGGCGAACATCGGCGCCTTCGGCTTCGCCGCACCTCGCTACGAGGACATCGGATTCACCGGGCGACAAGCGGCAGGTTCCCCCGCGAATCGGAAGAAGTAGCAGGTCAAAGCCACAATCAAAGCTCAGATGCAGCTCAATTCCCTTGCCCGTCGGCGCCCCCGGCGGGCAAGGTGGTGTCCGCCCCGACCCGGGCTGCTCGTCATCTCACCCCCCTGCCGTCCGGCCGCTCACCGGCCGGATGATGACGTAATACCTGCTGAATATCGGCTGAATTGTGGCTGTGGTCCCGCCCTGTGGATCGGCCCGGGAAGCCCCGGACCCATCGGGCCCGTACCATTGGACTAGCCGTGGCGTGCCGCCCGGCGGGCGTACGAGGACTCGAGACCGACTGAGACGCCTGATCCCACGATCCGAGAGAAGCGCAAGCCACCCATGCCCACGCGCCACGACATCCGTAACGTAGCCATCGTCGCCCACGTCGACCACGGCAAGACCACGCTGGTCGACGCCATGCTCAAGCAGGCGGGCGCCTTCGCCGCGCACGCCGCCGAGAACCTCGACGAACGCATGATGGACTCGAACGACCTGGAGCGTGAGAAGGGCATCACGATCCTCGCCAAGAACACGGCGGTGAAGTATCACCCCAAGGACGGCGGGGACCCGATCACGATCAACATCATCGACACCCCCGGCCACGCCGACTTCGGCGGCGAGGTCGAGCGCGGTCTGTCGATGGTGGACGCGGTCGTCCTGCTGGTCGACGCCTCCGAGGGCCCGCTGCCCCAGACCCGCTTCGTCCTGCGCAAGGCCCTGACCGCCAAGCTGCCGGTCATCCTCTGCATCAACAAGACGGACCGGCCGGACTCCCGGATCGCCGAGGTCATCGACGAGACGTACGACCTCTTCCTGGACCTGGACGCCGACGAGGACCAGATCGAGTTCCCGATCGTCTACGCCTGTGCGCGTGACGGCGTCGCCTCGCTGACCAAGCCGGAGGACGGCACAGTCCCCCCGGACAGCGACAGCCTGGAGCCCTTCTTCACGACCATCCTCTCCACGGTCCCCGCGCCGGAGTACGACGAGGACGCCCCGCTGCAGGCCCACGTCACCAACCTGGACGCCGACAACTTCCTCGGCCGCATCGCGCTCTGCCGCGTCGAGCAGGGTGAGCTGCGCAAGGGCCAGACCGTCACGTGGATCAAGCGCGACGGCACCATGTCCAACGTCCGCGTCACCGAGCTCCTCATGACCGAGGCGCTCACCCGCAAGCCCGCCGAGGTCGCCGGCCCCGGTGACATCTGCGCCGTCGCCGGTTTCCCGGACATCATGATCGGCGAGACCCTGGCCGACCCCGAGAACCCGATCGCGCTCCCGCTGATCACGGTCGACGAGCCCGCCATCTCGATGACCATCGGTACGAACACCTCGCCGCTCGTCGGCAAGGGCGGCAAGGGCCACAAGGTCACCGCCCGCCAGGTGAAGGACCGTCTGGACCGCGAGCTCATCGGTAACGTCTCGCTCCGCGTCCTGGACACCGAGCGCCCGGACGCCTGGGAGGTCCAGGGCCGTGGTGAGCTCGCGCTGGCCATCCTGGTCGAGCAGATGCGCCGTGAGGGCTTCGAGCTGACGGTCGGAAAGCCCGAGGTCGTCACCAAGCAGGTCGACGGCAAGACGCACGAGCCGATCGAGCGCATGACCATCGACTCCCCCGAGGAGCACCTCGGTGCCATCACGCAGCTGATGGCGACCCGTAAGGGCCGTATGGAGACGATGACGAACCACGGCTCGGGCTGGGTCCGCATGGAGTGGATCGTGCCCTCCCGCGGCCTCATCGGCTTCCGTACGGAGTTCCTGACCCAGACCCGCGGCACGGGTATCGCGCACTCCATCTTCGAGGGCCACGAGCCCTGGTTCGGGGACCTGCGCACCCGTCACAACGGCTCGCTGGTCGCCGACCGCTCGGGCACGGTGACGCCGTTCGCGATGGTCAACCTCCAGGAGCGCGGTGTCATCTTCACCGAGGCCGGCACCGAGGTCTACGAGGGCATGATCGTCGGCGAGAACTCCCGCGCCGACGACATGGACGTGAACATCACCAAGGAGAAGAAGCTCACCAACATGCGTGCGGCGTCCGCGGACACCACGGAGAACGTGGTTCCCGCCCGCAAGCTGTCGCTGGAGCAGTCCCTGGAGTTCTGCCGCGAGGACGAGTGCATCGAGGTGACCCCGGAGACCGTGCGTATCCGCAAGGTCGTCCTGGACCAGAAGCAGCGTGGCCGCACGGCCTCGCGTGCGAAGAACGGCTGACCTGACACGGACAGCCCGCTCCGGCCCTCGAACGGTCGGAACGAGCCATTGACATGAGGCCCGGACCCCCGCAGACACTGTGGGGGTCCGGGCCTTTGACCGACCGGCACCTGGGGGTCCGGTCAACCCGTTTTCCTGACCGAGGTGTCCGGATATCGTGCGTCGCTCTCCGGAACATGTGTTAACGGTCCGTTTCGGGTGTGTCTGTCTGGGATCCCTTTGTCCGGATTTCGGGCAACCATGGCTTCTCGATGTTGTCAAACCGAGACCCTTTAAGTGTGGTTTACAGCCCGGTGTTACTTAATAGTTGGCTCCATTGAGCTCGGGTCAATGGGTCGGCGCACTGTGGGGAGTGCGGACTCACGAGCACACTCGGGGCACTGCAAACGATCGCCGTCAGGGGTGTCGGTGGATCTCTACAGTGCCCCTCTTGTAGTCAAAAGTGGACTCATGAGGAGGAAACCCATGCGCGGTGCCAAGAGCGCCAAGTGGGTCGCGGGAGCGGCAATCATCGCCCTGGCCGCGACTGCCTGTGGCGGGGGCGACAGTGACGACAGCAGCAAGGCCTCGAAGGAGAAGGGCAAGCCCGCGGGCTACGTCTCCATCGACGTCGGCGAGCCGCAGAAGCCGCTGATCCCGGCCGACACGAACGAGTCGCTCGGCAGCTACGTCATCCAGTCGATCTTCACCCAGCTGCTCGACTTCGATGCGGACGGCAACATCGTCTACACGAACGCCGAGTCCGTGAAGTCGACGGACAACAAGACGTGGACCGTCAAGCTCAAGGCCGGCTGGAAGTTCCACGACGGCACCCCGGTCACGTCCGAGTCCTACATCAAGGCGTGGAACTGGTACGCCAACATCAAGAACAACCAGCAGAACGCGTTCTGGTTCGAGGACATCAAGGGCTACGAGGACGTCCACCCCGAGAAGGGTGACCCCAAGGGCACGGAGATGTCCGGTCTGAAGGCGGTCGACGACACCACCTTCACGATCGAGCTCAACAAGCCGGTCCCGTACTACGAGTACAAGCTCGGCTACACGACCTTCGCCCCGCTGCCCGAGGTGTTCTACAAGGACACCAAGGCGTTCGGCCAGGCACCGGTCGGCAACGGTCCCTACGTCTTCGAGAAGTGGGACCACAAGAAGCTCATCCAGGTCAAGGCCAACCCGGACTACCAGGGTCCGAACAAGGCCAAGAACGCGGGTGTCCTCTTCAAGAACTACGCGACCGTCGAGGCCGCGTACCAGGACCTCCTCTCCGGCAACCTGGACATGATCCGCCAGGTCGGTCCCCGAGACCTGCCGAAGTACAAGACGGACCTCGGTGACCGCGCGATCGACGAGCCGTACGCGGCCATCCAGTCGCTCGTCCCGACGTTCTACTCGAAGACCTTCAAGGACATCGACCCGAAGGTCCTCCAGGGTCTGTCGATGGGCATCGACCGCGACACGATCACCAAGACCGTGCTCAACGGCACCCGCAAGCCCGCCACCAGCTTCACGCCTCCGGGCGTCGCCGGTAACCAGGACCTGGGCACCGACGTGTTCAAGTTCGACCCGGCCAAGGCGAAGAAGCTCGTCACCGAGGGCGGCGGCGTTCCGGAGAACAAGATCTGGATCCAGTACAACGCCGACGGTGGCCACAAGGAGTGGGTGACCGCGGTCTGCGAGTCCATCCGTAACTCGACCGGGGTCGACTGCATCCCGGACGCCAAGCCGGACTTCCAGACCGACCTGGAGGCGCGTGACAACGACCAGGTCAAGTCGATGTACCGCGGTGGCTGGGTGGCCGACTACCCGCTGAACGTCAACTTCATGCGGGAGCTGTACGGCACGACCGCCGAGGCCAACAACGGCCGCTTCTCGGACAAGGACGTCGACGCGGCCTTCAAGAAGGGCGACAACGCGGCGACGCTGGACGACTCCATCAAGGCGTACCAGGACGCCGAGAAGCTCGTCCTCGAGAAGATGCCGGCGATCCCGCTGTGGGAGTACAAGACCAACGGTGGCTACTCGAAGGCTGTCGACAACGTGACCATCGACTTCCACGGTGACTACAACATCACCGAAGTCACGGTCAACAAGTAAGACACGCCTGAGGGCCCCCACTCGGCCATCAGCCGCCCACACCAGGCAGTAGGTCCCGGGGGGCCGCTCTCCACATCCGGAGGGCGGCCCCTGGGCTGCTTTATCCCTAATCGGAGGCAAACATGGGGCGTTACGTCGCGCGGCGACTGCTCCAGATGATCCCGGTCTTCCTCGGGTCGACCTTGCTGGTCTTCTCCATGATGTATGCGCTGCCCGGCGATCCCGTGCGCGCACTCGCGGGCGAACAGACCGTCGATCCGACGCAGATCGCGAACATGAAAAAGGAGCTGGGTCTCGACCTGCCGCTCTGGCACCAGTACTGGAACTACCTCGTCAACCTGTTCCAGGGTGACTTCGGCACCGAGATCGCCAGTGGCCGACCGGTGGCCGACACCATCGCGGACGCGCTCCCGGTGACAGTTCGACTGGCCCTGTTTGCCTTCGTCTTCACGGTCGTCGTCGGTATTTCCATGGGCGTCTTCGCCGGGCTGAAGGCCGACACCTTCAGGGACCGCGGCCTGCTGTTCCTCACGCTCCTGCTCATCTCGGTCCCCTCGTTCGTGCTCGGCTTCCTCGCTCAGTACCTGTTCGCCCACCAGCTCGGCTGGGTCGAGCCGAATGTGAGTCCGGAAGGGAACTGGGGCGAACTGTTCTTGCCGGCTGTCGTACTCGGGTCGCTCTCACTCGCATACGTTGCGCGACTGACCCGTACCTCGGTCGCGGAGAACCTGCGCTCCGACTACATGCGCACCGCTGTGGCCAAGGGGCTTCCGCGGCGCCGCATCGTCGGTGTCCACCTGATGCGCAACTCGATGATTCCCGTCGTCACCTTCCTCGGCACCGACCTCGGCGCCCTGCTCGGCGGTGCGGTTGTCACGGAGGGCATCTTCAACGTCCAAGGTGTGGGCCGGGCCGTGTTCGGGGCCCTGCAGCACCGGGAGGGCGCCACAGTCGTCGGCATCGTGACGCTGATCGTCATCGTGTATCTCGTCACCAGCCTGCTCGTTGACCTGCTTTACGCGGTCCTGGACCCGAGGATCCGTTATGCCTGAGGCGCTCAAGGAAAACATTGCGGACGAGTCCGTCGGGACCGCTGCCGCACCGGGCTCTGCCGCACCGATGGGCAAGCCCCGCAGCCTGTGGTCGGACGCGTGGCACGACCTGCGCCGCAGTCCGCTCTTCGTCGTCTCGGCGATCCTGATCGTGTTCCTTCTGATCATGGCGATCGCGCCGGGTCTCTTCACCGGAGCCGACCCGCGCTACGCGGACCTGGCCCACCACTACCTGCAGAAGCCCAAGTGGGGCAACTTCTTCCAGGAGGACTGGTTCGGGTACGACGTCCAGGGGCGCTCGATCTACGCGCGTGTCGTCTACGGCGCCCGTGCCTCGATCACCGTCGCTCTGGTGGTGACCGCGCTCGTCACCGTCCTGGGAACCGTGGTCGGCATGCTCGCCGGTTACTTCGGCGGCTGGATCGACACGCTCCTGTCCCGCGTGACCGACATCTTCTTCGGCGTCCCGTTCATCCTCGGTGCGATGGTCGTCCTGACCTCGTTCGAGGAGCGTCACATCTGGGTCGTCATCCTGGCCCTGGCCTTCCTCGGCTGGACCCAGATCGCCCGTGTCGCACGCGGCTCCGTCCTGACGATCAAGCAGGCCGACTACGTGATGGCGGCCAAGGCGCTCGGCGCCTCGACCACCCGCATCCTGCTCCGGCACATCGTGCCCAACGCGATCGCCCCGGTGATCGTCGTCGCGACCATCGCGCTCGGCGGCTACATCTCGGCCGAGGCCACCCTGTCCTTCCTGGGTATCGGCCTCGCCGAACCGACCGTGTCGTGGGGTGTCGACATCTCCTCCGGCCAGGAGCAGCTGCGTAACGCCGCGTTCGTCCTGATCATCCCGTCGGTCATGGTGTCGATCACCGTTCTGGCGTTCATCATGCTCGGCGATGCGGTACGCAACGCCCTCGACCCCAAGCTGCGCTGAGGGAGGCGTACATGACCATCATCGACAAGACGGCGGATGTTCCTGCTCCGCGTGGTTCGAAGGACGAGAGCGGCCCGCTGCTCGAAGTCCGCGATCTGCACGTGGAGTTCCACACCCGCGACGGCGTCGCCAAGGCCGTCAACGGAGTCAACTACAGCGTCAGCGCCGGCGAGACCCTCGCCGTGCTCGGCGAGTCCGGTTCCGGCAAGTCCGTGACCGCTCAGGCGATCATGGGCATCCTGGACATGCCCCCGGGGCGCATCCCCAAGGGCGAGATCTTCTTCCGCGGCCAGGACATGCTCAAGATGTCCAACGAGGAGCGCCGGCAGATCCGCGGCCGGAAGATCGCCATGATCTTCCAGGACGCGCTCTCCTCGCTGAACCCGGTGCTCTCCGTGGGCTACCAGCTCGGCGAGATGTTCCGCGTGCACCAGGGCCTCTCCAAGAAGGACGCCAAGGCCAAGGCCATCGAGCTGATGGACCGCGTGCGCATCCCGGCGGCCAAGGAGCGGGTGGGCGACTACCCGCACATGTTCTCCGGCGGTATGCGCCAGCGCATCATGATCGCCATGGCGCTGGCCCTTGAGCCCGACCTGATCATCGCGGACGAGCCCACCACGGCGCTCGACGTGACCGTCCAGGCCCAGGTGATGGAGCTGCTCGCGGAGCTCCAGCGCGACTTCAACATGGGTCTGATCCTGATCACGCACGACCTCGGTGTGGTCGCCGACGTCGCCGACAAGATCGCCGTGATGTACGCCGGCCGGATCGTCGAGACCGCCCCGGTCCACGAGATCTACAAGCGCCCCGCGCACCCGTACACCAAGGGCCTGCTGGAGTCGATCCCGCGCCTGGACCAGAAGGGCCAGGAGCTCTACGCGATCAAGGGCCTGCCGCCCAACCTGCTGCACGTGCCGTCCGGCTGCGCCTTCAACCCGCGCTGCACGATGGCGCAGGACATCTGCCGTACGGACATCCCGGCGCTGCGCCCGGTGACCGAGCAGGACGGCACCGAGCTGGTCGGCCGCGGCAGCGCCTGCCACTTCTGGAAGGAGACGATCCATGGCTGAGCTCAGCAAGGAGCCCGTGGACGCCACCCCGAACGTCACCGAAGTGGCGACGGTCAACGCGGCCACCGAGTCCGAGGCCGTCGCGGCCATCGAGGCGCCGGTCTCGCAGGGGGAGCCGATCCTCCAGGTCCGCAACCTGGTCAAGCACTTCCCGCTGACCCAGGGCATCCTGTTCAAGAAGCAGGTCGGCGCGGTCAAGGCCGTGGACGGGATCTCGTTCGATCTCTACCAGGGCGAGACGCTCGGCATCGTGGGCGAGTCCGGCTGTGGCAAGTCCACGGTCGCCAAGCTCCTCATGACGCTGGAGCGGGCCACCGCCGGTGAGGTCTTCTACAAGGGCCAGGACATCACCAAGCTGTCCGGGCGGGCGCTGAAGGCCGTGCGCCGCAACATCCAGATGGTGTTCCAGGACCCGTACACCTCGCTGAACCCGCGTATGACGGTCGGCGACATCATCGGGGAGACCTTCGAGATCCACCCCGAGGTGGCCCCGAAGGGCGAGCGGCGCCGCAAGGTGCAGGACCTGCTGGACGTCGTCGGGCTGAACCCGGAGTACATCAACCGGTATCCGCACCAGTTCTCCGGCGGTCAGCGCCAGCGCATCGGGATCGCCCGCGGCCTCGCGCTCAACCCGGAGATCATCATCTGCGACGAGCCGGTCTCCGCGCTCGACGTTTCGGTGCAGGCGCAGGTCATCAACCTGATGGAGAAGCTCCAGGACGAGTTCAACCTCTCCTACCTCTTCATCGCGCACGACCTGTCGATCGTCCGGCACATCTCGGACCGGGTCGGGGTCATGTACCTCGGCAAGATGGCCGAGATCGGTACGGACACGCAGATCTACGACCACCCGACGCACCCCTACACCCAGGCGCTGCTGTCGGCGGTCCCCGTCCCGGACCCCGAGGCCCGTGACGGCCGCGAGCGGATCATCCTCTCCGGCGACGTCCCGTCGCCGGCGAACCCGCCGTCGGGCTGCCGCTTCCGCACCCGGTGCTGGAAGGCCCAGGACAAGTGCGCCACCGAGGTGCCGCTGCTGGCGATCCCCGAGCGCTTCAAGAGCTCGGAGACACCGGCGGCGCACGAGTCGGCGTGCCACTTCGCCGAGGAGAAGGACGTCGTGCACGCGGCGTAGCACCCGATCGGTCCAGACCAGGACGCCCGGCCCCTCGCGAAGGGCCGGGCGTTCCGGCGTTTCCGGCAGCCCGTACGGCGTACGGCGTATGCCGACATGCGACGGAGTGTCATATGGGGTGATATGAGGCATTGAGCCACTCACGGGAACCCTAGGAGGCACTCCATGCGCGGAGCCACACAGGCCAGGTGGGCCGCATGCGCCGTCGCTGTCGCCCTGGCGGCCACGGCCTGCGGCGGCGGGGACAGCGGTGGCGGCGGTGGTGCCGACGGGATCGTGAGCTCCTCCTGGGGTGACCCGCAGAACCCGTTGGAGCCGGCGAACACCAACGAGGTGCAGGGCGGCAAGGTCCTCGACATGGTCTTCCGCGGACTCGTGCGGTACGACCCCAAGACCGGCGAGGCCAAGAACGAGATCGCACAGAAGATCGACTCGAAGGACTCGCAGAACTTCACCATCACGATCAAGGACAACTGGACCTTCAGCAACGGCGAGAAGATCACCGCGAAGTCCTTCGTGGACGCCTGGAACTACGGCGCCGCGCTGAAGAACAACCAGAAGAACGCCTACTTCTTCCAGTACATCGACGGGTACGACAAGGTCCACCCCGAGTCGGGCACGGCGTCCGCCGCCACCCTCTCCGGGCTCAAGGTGGTCAACGACACGACCTTCACGGCCAAGCTGTCGCAGAAGTTCTCGCTCTGGCCCGACACCCTCGGCTACGCCGCCTTCGTGCCGCTGCCCAAGGTCTTCTACACCGACCACGACGCCTGGCTCTCCAAGCCCGTCGGCAACGGCCCGTACACCATCGACCAGTACGCCAAGGGCTCGTCGATGAACCTGCGCCGGTGGGACGACTACCCCGGCGCGGACAAGGCGCAGAACGGCGGCATCGACCTCAAGGTCTACACCGACAACAACACCGCCTACACCGACCTGACCGCGGGCAACCTCGACCTGGTCGACGACGTGCCCGCATCGCAGCTCAAGAACGTCAAGGCGGACCTGGGCGACCGGTACATCAACACACCCGCGGGCATCATCCAGACGCTCGCCTTCCCGTTCTACGAGAAGGCCTGGGACACCCCGGGCGCGATCAAGGTCCGCCAGGGCCTGTCGATGGCGATCAACCGCGACCAGATCACCCAGCAGATCTTCCAGCAGACCCGCACCCCCGCGAGCGACTGGACGTCCCCGGTCCTCGGCGAGGAGGGCGGATTCAAGAAGGGCCTCTGCGGCCCCGCCTGCGAGTACGACAAGGCGGAGGCCAAGAAGCTGATCCAGGAGGGCGGCGGCATCCCCGGCGGTCAGCTCAAGATCTCGTACAACGCCGACACCGGCTCCCACAAGGAGTGGGTCGACGCGGTCTGCAACAGCATCAACAACGTCATGGGGAACAACAAGGCGTGTGTCGGCGGGCCCGTCGGCACCTTCGCCGACTTCCGCAGCCAGGTCTCCACACAGAAGCTGACCGGGGCCTGGCGCGCGGGCTGGCAGATGGACTACCCGCTGATCCAGAACTTCCTCCAGCCGCTCTACTACACCAACGCCCCGTCCAACGACGGCAAGTGGAGCAACCAGAAGTTCGACGACCTGGTCGACAAGGCCAACGCGGAGAGCGACAAGGCCAAGGCCGTCACCACCTTCCAGGACGCGGAGAAGGTCCTCGTCGAGCAGATGCCCGTTATCCCGCTCTGGTACCAGAACGGCAGCGCGGGCTACTCGGACAGGGTCGAGAACGTCTCGCTGAACCCCTTCAGCGTCCCGGTGTACGACCAGATCAAGGTCAAGTGACCCGCTGAAGCCGGGCGGGGGGGGGGGGCGCCCCCCCCCCCCCCCCCCCCGCCGCCGCCCCCCCCCCCCCCCCCCCCCCCCCCCCCCCCGGCTTTCCGGCCCTCCGCCCGTACACCCGAACCCCCGGAGCCCTTCATGGGACGTTATGTGATCCGGCGGCTGCTGCAGATGATCCCGGTCTTCTTCGGCACCACACTGCTGATCTTCCTCATGGTGAACGTGATGGGCGACCCCATCGCGGGCCTCTGCGGCGACCGCCAGTGCGACCCCGCGACCGCCGCCCAGCTGCGCACCGAGTTCGGCCTCGACAAGCCGGTCTGGCAGCAGTACCTGACCTACATGGGCAACATCTTCACCGGTGACTTCGGCACGGCTTTCAACGGGCAGAAGGTCACGGAGCTGATGGCCACCGCCTTCCCCATCACCATCCGGCTCACCATCGTCGCGATCGTCTTCGAGATCGTCATCGGCATCAGCCTCGGCGTCGTCACCGGCCTGCGCCGCGGCCGGCCCGTCGACACCGTGGTGCTCATCCTGACCCTGGTCGTCATCGCCGTACCGACGTTCGTCACCGGCCTGCTGCTCCAGCTCCTCCTCGGCGTGGAGTGGGGCATCATCAAGCCGTCCGTCTCCTCGGAGGCACCGGTCGACGAACTCATCGTGCCCGGCCTCGTCCTGGCCTCCGTCTCCCTCGCCTACGTCACCCGGCTCACCCGGACCTCCATCGCCGAGAACGCCCGCGCCGACTACGTCCGTACCGCCGTGGCCAAAGGCCTCCCCAGACGACGGGTGGTCGTGCGGCACCTGCTGCGCAACTCCCTCATCCCCGTCGTCACCTTCATCGGTACGGACGTGGGCGCCCTGATGGGCGGGGCGATCGTCACCGAGCGCATCTTCAACATCCATGGGGTCGGCTACCAGCTCTACCAGGGCATTCTGCGGCAGAACTCCCAGACCGTCGTCGGGTTCGTCACCGTCCTGGTCCTCGTCTTCCTGGCGGCCAACCTGATCGTCGACCTCCTGTACGCCGTACTCGACCCGAGGATCCGCTATGCCTGAGCAGCAGCCGTGGGACGAGACGACGGGCAGCGGAGCGATCTCGGGCGCCGGTGCGGGCGGGGCGATGGACCTCGCGATGGACGAGGGCGTCACCCTGGAGAAGACACCCGGCGGCCCCGAGGGCACCGGTCCCACCGGCAAGCCGCGCAGCCTGTGGTCCGACGCCTGGCGCGACCTGCGCCGCAACCCGGTCTTCATCATCTCCGGGCTGGTCATCCTCTTCCTGGTGATCATCTCGATCTGGCCGTCGCTGATCGCCGACCAGGACCCCCTCAACTGCGACCTCGCCAAGGCCCAGGAGGGCTCCCAGCCCGGACACCCCTTCGGCTTCGACGGACAGGGCTGCGACGTCTACACCCGCACCGTCTACGGCGCGCGGACCTCGGTGGCCGTCGGCGTCCTCTCCACCCTCGGCGTCTCGCTGCTCGGCGGCGTGCTGGGCGGCCTCGCCGGCTTCTTCGGCGGGGCGTGGGACGCCGTGCTCTCCCGCATCACGGACGTCTTCTTCGGCATCCCGGTGGTCCTCGGCGGGCTGGTCTTCCTCTCCGTCGTCACCAGCTCCACGGTCTGGCCCGTGATCGGCTTCATCGTGCTGCTGGGCTGGCCCCAGATCGCCCGTATCGCCCGTGGCTCCGTCATCACCGCCAAACAGAACGACTACGTCCAGGCGGCCCGTGCACTGGGGGCGTCCAACAGCCGGATGATGCTGCGGCACATCGCGCCCAACGCGGTCGCCCCGGTGATCGTCGTCGCGACCATCGCGCTGGGCACGTACATCTCGCTGGAGGCGACCCTGTCGTTCCTCGGGGTGGGCCTGAAGCCGCCGGCGGTCTCCTGGGGGATCGACATCTCCGCCGCCTCCCAGTACATCCGCAACGCGCCGCACATGCTGCTCTGGCCGGCCGGAGCGCTGGCGATCACGGTGCTCGCCTTCATCATGCTCGGCGACGCGGTGCGCGACGCCCTCGACCCCAAGCTGCGCTGAGGAGCCCGCTGCCATGTTGCTCGAAGTGCGCGATCTGCACGTGGAGTTCCACACCCGGGACGGAGTGGCCAAGGCCGTCAACGGGGTCAACTACTCGGTGTCCGAGGGGGAGACACTCGCCGTCCTCGGCGAGTCCGGCTCGGGCAAGTCCGTGACCGCCCAGGCGATCATGGGCATCCTCGACATGCCGCCCGGGAAGATCAGCGGGGGCGAGATCCTCTTCAAGGACCGCGACCTGCTGAAGCTCAAGGCCGAGGAGCGCCGCAGGATCCGCGGCCAGGAGATGGCCATGATCTTCCAGGACGCGCTGTCCTCGCTGAACCCGGTCCTCAGCGTGGGCGCGCAGCTCGGCGAGATGTTCGTCGTGCACCGCGGGATGTCACGGGGCGACGCCAAGGCCAAGGCGATCGAGCTGATGGACCGGGTGCGCATCCCGGCGGCCCGGCAGCGGGTGGGCGACTTCCCCCACCAGTTCTCCGGCGGCATGCGCCAGCGCATCATGATCGCCATGGCGCTGGCTCTGGAGCCCGACCTGATCATCGCCGACGAACCGACCACCGCCCTCGACGTGACCGTCCAGGCCCAGGTCATGGACCTGCTCGCGGAGCTCCAGCGCGAGCTCAACATGGGCCTGATCCTGATCACCCACGACCTCGGCGTGGTCGCCGACGTCGCCGACAAGATCGCCGTGATGTACGCGGGCCGGATCGTCGAGACCTCGCCCGTCCACCCGATCTACCAGGCGCCCGCGCACCCGTACACCAAGGGCCTGCTGAGGTCGATCCCGCGCCTGGACCAGAAGGGCCAGGAGCTCTACGCGATCAAGGGCCTGCCGCCCAACCTGCTGCACATTCCGCCCGGCTGCGCCTTCCACCCGCGCTGCCCCCTGGCCCAGGCCGTGTGCCGCACGGACGTGCCGCCGCTCTACACCGTGGACGAGGAACGCCGGAGCGCCTGCCACTTCTGGAAGGAGACGCTCGATGCACGCTGACGAGACGGGCCGCGGGGGCGGCGGCTCCACGCTCCAGGCGGAAGCGCCCAGGCGCCCGTACGCCGGGGGCGACCCGATCCTGGAGGTGCGCGGGCTGGTCAAGCACTACCCGCTGACCCGGGGCATCCTGTTCAAGAAGCAGGTCGGCGCGGTCAAGGCCGTCGACGGCGTGGACTTCGACCTCGCGGCGGGCGAGACGCTCGGCATCGTGGGGGAGTCCGGCTGCGGCAAGTCGACCGTCGCCAGGATGCTGGTGCACCTGGAGCCGCCGACCGGGGGCGCGATCCGCTACAAGGGCGAGGACGTCACCAAGCTGTCCGGGCGGGCGCTGAAGGCCGTGCGCCGCAACATCCAGATGGTGTTCCAGGACCCGTACACCTCGCTGAACCCGCGTATGACGGTCGGCGACATCATCGGGGAGCCTTACGAGATCCACCCCGAGGTGGCGCCCAAGGGGAGCCGCCGACAGAAGGTGCAGGACCTGCTGGACGTCGTCGGGCTGAACCCGGAGTACATCAACCGGTATCCGCACCAGTTCTCCGGTGGCCAGCGCCAGCGCATCGGGATCGCCCGCGGCCTCGCGCTCAACCCCGAGATCATCGTCGCCGACGAACCGGTCTCCGCCCTCGACGTGTCGGTCCAGGCCCAGGTCGTCAACCTGCTGGACCGGCTGCAGGACGAATTCGACCTGAGCTTCCTGTTCATCGCGCACGACCTGTCGATCGTCCGGCACATCTCGGACCGGGTCGGCGTCATGTACCTCGGCCGGATCGTCGAGATCGGCACGGACGAGGAGATCTACGACCATCCGACGCACCCCTACACCCAGGCGCTGCTGTCGGCCGTCCCGGTGCCCGACCCGACGGCCCGTGACCACCGCGAGCGGATCATCCTCCACGGTGACGTGCCCTCCCCGGCGAACATCCCGTCCGGCTGCCGCTTCCGCACCCGGTGCTGGAAGGCGCAGGAGCGGTGCGAGCTGGAGGTGCCGCTGCTGGCGGTGCCGGCGGTCTTCCGGGAGTCGGAGACACCGGCCCGGCACGACTCGGCGTGCCACTTCGCCGAGGAGAAGCAGGTCGTCCCGCCCGAAGGCCCGCGGGACGCACCGGAGGGCGACAAAGAGCGTTGAACAGGCCTCATGTCCGTTAACACAGAGGCAACTTGACCGTCGTCACACCGATATACGGACACCCCACCATAGAGAGCGTACGGCCGTGCGGGTGCCGTGAACCGGCCGGGGCGTTCATCACGTCGCCCCGGCCGGTTACAAGTGCCCGCTCTGGCGCCCTTGTCCATCGGCGGGCAGCGGTGGAGGATCGCCGGTGTGATACTCACACGGGGAGCCAGAATCACCGGAGCGGTGCTGTGCGCCGTGCTCGCGGCCCTGGTCGCGGCCTGGATCGTGCGGGACCTGCGGGCCGTCGGTGATCCGCTGGACCTGGTGCGCTACTGGGCCGGCTACACGGACGAATGGCCGAAGACACTGCCCGCCACCCTGCAGGCCGACCCGGTGCTGCTCGTGGTGTACGTCCTCGCCCTGTTCGCCTCGCTGCGCTCCTCCGTCGCCGCGTCCACGCTGGTCGCCACCGGACTGGTCACGCTCGCCCTGCGGCTGCCGGGCGTCTGGACCATCGGCTCGTCCTGGATGGACGGTCGGTTCGACGACGAACTGCGCACCCGCGCCCTCATCGGCACCTTCGTCGCCCTGGCCGCGGGCCTCGCGCTCGTCGTCACCGGAGCCGCGGGCCGCAGACGGTCCGAGGACGCCTACGAACCACGGCCCACCCGGCCCGGCCGCGGGGCCGGGGTCACCGCCTTCCTGGCGCTGGGCACCTCGGGGGCCGTCGTGATCGGCTGGGAGATCCGCCAGCTCTTCACCCTGCCCGACGCGATCTACCCCGCCTGGTTCATCGGCGGGAAGGGCCTCACGCTCGGGCTCACCGCCACCCCGCCGGGCTGGAGCAGTGTGGCCCTCGGGGTGATCTGCCTGGTGGTGGCGTGGACCGCGCTCTTCCGGGCCGTCCACTCCCGCCCGCTCGGCATGATCGCCGCCGGATTCCTGCTGGTCTCCGGCGGCTGCGGAATCGCCCGGCTCCTCCACAACTCCTGGCTGGAACACTTCGGTGAGGCGCCGGCCGAGCAGCAGCTGGTCATGCTCACCCCGTTCCTCCTCGCCGTGTCCGGAGCGGCGGCCCTGCTCGTCCTGGCGCGCAGGGGCTTCGAGGTCACCGACCGGCAGGACGAGGGGTACGGCGGATACGGCCATCCGCAGACCGGGACCCCCGGCTACGGCTACCCGCAGGCCGGCACCCCCGGCTACGGCTACCCGCAGAGCGGCGGCGGACCCGGTTACGGCTATCCGCACGGCGGCGGGTCCGGTTCCCCGCCGCCGCCCGCGTCCCCGCCGCCCGGCTGGTGACGGCCGTGGCTACGCCCCGGGCAGCCCCAGGGACCGCCTGAGGAAGTCCACCTGGAGCAGCAGCAGATTCTCGGCCACCTGCTCCTGCGGGGTCATGTGCGTCACCCCGCTCAGCGGCAGCACCTCGTGCGGGCGTCCGGCGGACAGCAGCGCGGAGGAGAGCCGCAGGGCGTGGGCGACCACCACGTTGTCGTCCGCCAGGCCGTGGACGATCATCATCGGCCGCACCTCGTGGGCCGGCTCGGAGAGCCCCTCGTCGGTGACCAGCGAGTTGCGGGCGTACACCTCGGGCTGGTGCGCGGGGTCACCGAGATAGCGCTCGGTGTAGTGGGTGTCGTACAGCCGCCAGTCCGTCACCGGCGCGCCCACGACGGCCGCGTGGAAGACGTCGGGGCGCCGCAGCACCGCGAGGGCCGAGAGGTAGCCGCCGTACGACCAGCCGCGCATGGCCACCTTGGAGAGGTCCAGCGGGAAGCGCCCGGCCAGGGCGTGCAGCGCCTCGACCTGGTCGTCGAGGGTGAGGGTCAGATCGTCCCGCACCGCCTTCTCCCAGCCGGGGGAACGGCCCGGCGCGCCCCGGCCGTCCGCGACGATCACGGCGAAGCCGTGGTCCGCGAACCACTGGGACGTCAGGTGCGGGTTGTGGGCGGCCACCACCCGGCGGCCGTGCGGGCCGCCGTAGGGGTCCATCAGGACCGGAAGCGGACCGTCTGATTCTTTGTATCCGGTGGGGAGCAGAACGGCGCACGGGATGCGCCGTGCGCCCCCCTCGGTCAGATGGACCTTCGCGGTCAGGACCGGCTCCTGGGCGAGATTCGCCACCGTGGCGATCCGCTTGCCGTCACGCAGCACCTGCACCGCCGTCCCCGGGCGCTCGGGGGACGCCGAGACCAGCACCGTCACACCGCCCGCGCGCACCGCGGAGTGGACCCCGACGCCCTCGCTGACGCGCTCCACGCCCAGCTCGTTGACCCGGTACACATGGCTCTGCCCCGTCTCCGGATCCGGCGCGCCCTCGCCCGCGGTCGCCTGCACCAGGATGTCCGACTCCCCGATGTCCAGCACCGCCTGGACGTGCAGCCGACTGCCGGTCAGCGGCCGGTCGCCGACCGAGAGCACCCGCGCGCCCCCTTCGTCGGCGACCCGCACGAGCCGGCCGTCGGGCGCCCAGGAGGGCACCCCGGCGAAAAGATCCAGCCAGACGGCGTCCTCGTCGACATGCACCGTACGGGTCGCGCCGCTCTCCGTGTCGACGGCCAGATGCAGCTGACTGCGCTGGTCACGGGCCTGCACCAGGAGCAGCGGTGCGCCGTGCGAGGACCAGTGCACGCGGGCGAGGTAGGGGAAGCGGGACCGGTCCCAGACAACCTCGGTGCGGGTCCCGTCCAGGCCGATCACGAAGAGCCGCACCTCGGCGTTGGCCGTCCCCGCCGCCGGGTAGCCGACCTCGGCGGGCTTGCTCCCGGGGTGCGCGGGATCGGCGATCCACCACCGCTGTACGGCGCTGTCGTCGACCCGGGCGACCAGCAGGCGGTCCGACTCCGGCGACCACCAGAAACCGCGGTAGCGGCCCATCTCCTCGGCCGCGACGAACTCCGCGAGGCCGTACGAGGTGTGGGCGTCCTCCGGCTCCGCGACGGCCCGGTCGCCGTCACCCTCCGCCCCCACCACGCGCAGCGCGCCGCGGGCCGCGTAGGCGATGTGCCGGCCGTCGGGGGAGGGGCGCGGGTCGATCACCGGGCCGGGCACCGGCAGGGCGCGCGCCGTGCCCGCCCTCAACTCGGCGACGTACGCCTTGCCGGAGAGCGCGAAGGCCGCCAACTCGACCGCGTCGTCCACCGCGTAGCCCACGATGCCCGCCGAACCCTCCCTGGTCCGCTCGCGCCTGGCCCGCTCCTGCGGTGACAGCTTCTCCGCCGAACCGCCCAGCAGGGCGTCGGGGTCGGCCGCGATCCGCTCCTCGCCCGTGCCGGTGTCCAGCACATGGAGCCGGTTCGTCCGGTCCGTTCCCGAGGCCGAGCGGAGGAAGAGCACCCGCGTCCCATCCGGTGAGACGGTGAACGCCCGGGGTGCGCCGAGAGTGAACCGCTGGGTCCGGGCGTGCTGGCGGGGAAAGGACAGCTTCTGCGAGGTCATGGCACCGAACCTAGCTCCCGACGGCCGGTCCGTGCGCCCCTCGTGCTGCTGTGCCCCGATCAATGCGTCGGCACGGATAGTTATGATCCGTAGCGCTCGGTGGGTAAGAAGCTGTTGTCTTGCTCCGGTCGGCCCCCGACCGGGGCAAGACAACAGCTTCCAGAACCTGCTGGCTCCATGTGTGCTGCCCGTCCCGACCGTACTGATGGAGGTGAACCGCCGTGGCACTCTCGATTTCGGCGGTGGTGCTGCTGGCGATCGTCGTCTTCCTGCTGATCCGGAAATCCGGACTGAAGGGCGGACACGCGGTGGTCTGCATGTTGCTCGGGTTCTACCTCGCGAGCTCGTCGATCGCCCCGACCATCTCGGAGGTGACGTCGAACGTGGCAGGCATGATCGGGGGCATCAAGTTCTGACCGCCTGCCCGCCGGGCGCCCCGGGCTCCGTGGGGCGTTCGGCCGGTGGGGCGGCGTGCTCGTAGGGTGGTCCCATGAAGGACCTCCCCGCCCGCCGTCTGCTCCTCGTGCACGCGCACCCCGACGACGAGTCGATCAACAACGGTGCCACCATGGCCAGGTACGCGGCCGAGGGCGCCCACGTCGCCCTGGTGACGTGCACCCTCGGCGAGGAGGGCGAGGTCATCCCGCCGGACCTCGCACATCTCGCCGCCGACCGGGACGGCGGTCTGGGCGACCACCGCATCGGCGAACTCGCCGCCGCGATGCGGGAGCTCGGGGTCACCGACCACCGGTTCCTGGGCGGCCCCGGCCGGTTCCGCGACTCCGGGATGATGGGCACCGAGCAGAACGGCCGGCCCGGCGCCTTCTGGGCCGCCGGCCTCGACGAGGCAGCCGGCCACCTCGTCCGGGTGATCCGCTCCCTGCGCCCCCAGGTCCTGATCACGTACGACCCCGACGGCGGCTACGGCCACCCCGACCACATCCAGGCGCACCGCGTCGCGATGCGGGCGGCGGACCTGGCCGCCGACCCCGCGTACGACGCGAGCACCGGAGCCCCGCACACCGTCGCCAAGATCTACTGGAACCGGGTGCCCCGCTCCGTGGCCGAGGCCGCCTTCGCACGGCTGCGGGAGACCGCCCCCGACGCCTTCCCGGGGATCGCCGCGATCGACGACGTACCCGGTGTGGTGGACGACGCGGTGATCACGGCGGAGATCGACGGCACGGCGTACGCCGCGGCGAAGACCGCCGCGATGCGGGCCCACGCCACCCAGATCGCCGTGGACGGCCCCTTCTTCGCTCTTTCGAACGACCTGGGACAGCCCGTCCTCACCACCGAGTACTACGAGTTGGTGCGGGGCGTCCCGGGCGGGGACGGCGGTTCCCGTGAGCACGACCTCTTCGCGGGCCTGCCGGACGCGGCCCTCGCACCGGGAGCACAGGCATGAGCAGCAGCAAGAGGCAGCGCGCCACCTCGCAGGCACCCCGCACCAACGCCCCGCCGAGAAGCCCCGGGCCCACCGGTCTCGCCGCGCCCCCCAACCCCGCACGGATCCCCCTGTACGTGGGCCTGGCGGTGCTGGGCGCGGCCGTCGGGCTCGCCGGCACCCTCGTCCAGGCGGCCCTGTTCCCCGGCGGGTTGCTGCTCGCGCTCGCCGCGTCGGCGGGCCTGTTCTACGGCGGCCGGGTGCTGACCGGGACACAGCTCGGCGCGCTGGTGCCCGCGGTGGGCTGGTTCATCGCCGTCGTCATCCTTCTCGGCGGGCGGCCCGAGGGCGACTACGTCTTCGGGCAGGAGCTCGGCCTGGCGCTCTTCATGCTCGGAGGGATGGCCGTCGCTGTGATCTGTGCCACGATGTCGCGGCTGCCGTATCCGGCCAACGGTGCCGGTCGAACTGGCACGTGATGTGGTATGTCCGCTCCCGGATTGCCCCTCCGCGCAGTGATGGGTGCATCCTTGTTCCCCCCCGGGCGCGGAGAGTCTTACGGTGGCGGCCAGTATGGTGGTGCGCGCGCCGAGCCGTCCCCTGGCCTGCGGCATGGGGGAAGTACGGGCGGCGGAGCCAATCGGGAGAACCTGCTTTGAGTCGTGAAACTGACAGTTCGTCGTCCGGGCCCCAGGGGCGCGGAGGAGCCGCGTACCCGTCGGGTACGCCGCCGTACGGATCACGCCAGTATCCGTCGCTGCACCCGTCCCAGGACGGGCCGGAGGAGACTCCGGAGCCTGCGGATCCGCCTCAGCCCGAGGAGCCCAGAACCGAGACGACGCTGACGACGCGCATCCGGATCAACATCCCGGGCTCGCGTCCGATCCCGCCTGTCGTCATGCGTACGCCGATGAGCGACGTGGACCCCTCGGGCGACCGTCCGGACGCCGAGCGCACCGGTAGCACCCCGAGGCCCGGCGCACCCGCGCCGACGCCCGGTGGCGCGCCGGTCCCCGGCCCGGACGCGCGTGACCGTGAGGGCGGCCCGGCTGCCGACGCCCCGGCTTCGAGCCCGGCCAGGGAGAAGAGCGGCAGCGACTGGTTCGCCCCGCGCAAGGCCCCGGCCCCCGTACCCGGTGCGGGTGCCGCTCCCATGGCTTCGGCTCCGGGCGCGCCCGGCCCCGGTCAGGGGCCCGGCCCCGGCCCCGGCCAGGGCCCTAATCCGGGCTCCGGCCCAGGCGGCGGGTCCGCCGGCGGTCCTTCCGGCCCCACCCCGCCGCGCACGGAATCGCCGTACTTCTCGGACGGTCCGCAGCAGCCCGGCGACCGGGGCGGCGCCTCCCGTCCGGGCCGCAGCGCTCTCGACGACCTCGACGCCGGTCCGCGGCCCACGCCGAACGCCGGCATCCGGCCGCCGGGCGGACCGGGTCCCTCCGGACCCACCACCGGTCCGGCCACCGGCAGTTCGTCGCTGACGCCGAACCTCGACCGTCTCCCCGGCGGTGCCGGTCCTGCGGGCCCCGGCGGCCCGTCCGGCCCCCGGCCCGGCGGCCCCGGCGGCGTACCCCCGCGGATGTCGGACGACACCGCGATCCTGACGCCGCAGGCCCCCGCTCCGGGCCCCGGGTCCGGAGCAGGGTCCGGCCATGTCTCCGGTGACACGCTCACCAGCGGCATCCCCGTCATCCCGGGTGAGCCCCGCTCGGCGTTCCCGGGCGGACCCGGCGGCACCCGGCCGCCCGAGGGCCCCCTGGGCGGCGGTCCCGCGGACGCGGGTGCCCCGGCGCCCGCTCCGGCCCCCCGGCCCGCCCCGAAGGCCGCGCCGCCCGCCAAGAAGGGCCGCTCCAAGCTGGTCCTCCTGGGCGCGGGTGTCGTCGTGCTGTTCGGTGTCGCCTACGGCGCCGGCCTGCTGATGAACCACTCCGAGGTCCCCAAGGGCACCACCGTGCTCGGCGTCGACATCGGCGGCGGCTCGAAGGAGGAGGCGGTCACCAAGCTGGAGTCCGCTCTCGGCAAGCGCGCGCAGACGCCCCTGCGGCTGTCCGTGGAGGGCAAGGAGGAGAAGCTCGCCCCCGACAAGGCCGGCCTCACCCTGGACAGCCAGGAGACGGTCCGCGAGGCCGCCGGCAGCGACTACAACCCGGTCTCGGTGATCGGCTCCCTGTTCGGCGGGGCACGCCCCGCCGACCCGGTGATCCCGGTCGACGAGGAGAAGCTCGGGGTCGCGCTGACCGACCTGGCGGGCGTCTCCGGCTCCGCCAACGACGGCACGATCAAGTTCGAGCCGAACAAGGCCGTGGCCGTCCCCGGCAAGTCGGGGAAGTCGCTGGACGTCAACCGGTCGATGATCTCCGTCCGGGACGCCTACCGCGCGCAGGTGCAGACCGGTGACCCGGCCGTCGTCGAACTGCCGGTGGCCGCCACCGAACCCACCATCACCAAGGCCGAACTGGACCGGGCGATGAAGGAGTTCGCCGAGCCCGCGATGTCCGGCCTGGTGACCATCAAGGCGGGGCCCAAGCAGATCGACTTCGGTCCCGCGAGGTCCCTGCCGCAGATCCTGTCCATGAAGCCGGTCGACGGCAAGCTGGTCCCCGTCTACGACAGGGCGGCGATCGACAAGCTGCTGGACGGCGTCTTCGACGGCATCATGATCACCAAGGGTGACGGGAAGAAGCACGAGGTCAGCGCCACCGACGTGGCCCAGGCCATGCAGGGCGCGCTGCTCGGCAAGACCCCCGCGCAGCGCACCGTCGCGATCAACCTGAACGGCGAGGGCTGACCGCACGCACCACGCCGTACGGCCGCCCCCGCCCGGACCTCCGGGCGGGGGCGGTGTCATACCGCCCCTGCTCGCGGAGGAGAAGGACCATGTCCACCCGGTGGAGTCTGACCGTCGACTGCGCGCACCCCAAGGCGCTGGCGGCCTTCTGGGCCCTGGCGCTCGGGTACGTGGAGAAGCCGCCGCCCGCCGGGTTCGGCGACTGGGAGGAGTGGTTCGCCCACCACGGAGTCCCGGAGGAGGAGTGGGACGACGGCGCCTATCTGTCCGACCCGGACGGCACGGGCCCTGGCCTGTCCTTCCTGAAGGTCCCCGAGCCGAAGACGGCCAAGAACCGGCTGCACCTCGATGTGCAGGCGGGCGGCGGGCGCGAGACCCCGTGGGAGGTCAGATGGCCGCGGGTGTCCGGGGCGGTGGAGCGGCTGACGGCCGCCGGTGGCACGGTGATCCAGGTGCACGAGCTCCACGGGCGGCCCGACCACGTCGTGATGGCCGACCCGGAGGGCCATGAGTTCTGCGTGCTCTGAACGGCACGCGCGACCCGAACGGGACAGGGCCCGGCCGCGGGTGCGGCCGGGCCCTGTCTCCCCCCGGTCTATGGGAAGGACACCACCTGGGACGGGATGGTGTCCGTGCCGGATGTGGGGGATCCGGTGTCGTTGATGACGTGTTCGTACTGGCCCTGGCCGCCGAGGGAGACGACGAGCAGGTCGTGGAACTTCACCCCGGGCTTCACCGGGGCCTGGAAGCCGTGCTGCTGGCGGATGCTGGGGTCGACGTTGAAGTAGCAGTAGCTCCCCATGCCCCAGCCCTCGTGGGTGGTGACGGAGTCGGCGACCTTGTAGGCGGCGTAGCCCTTGATGTCGCCGTTCTGGATGGCGGCCTGGTTGGGGGCGTCGTACGCCTTCTCGTTCTGGAAGAAGATCGTCTTGCCGTTCTCGCCGTTCCACTGCACGTCGTACTTGTTGAAGTGCTCGACGAACAGGCCGGTGGCCAGGACGTTGTCACCGTTGACCGTCAGGCCGTAGTCGGACCGGTTGGTCTCCCAGCCGACGCCGTCGCCGTGGTCGGCGCGCCACAGCCAGGTGTGGTCGATGATCGTGTCGTTGCTGTTGACGACCAGGCCGTTGGTGGCCTTGCCGGCACCCGCACCGCCGACCCGCACGAAGACGTCCTGGAGCGACGTCGGGTTGTCCGCGTGGTTCGCGGACGAGCCCTCCGGGCCGACCTCGATCAGCGATTCGGAGTTGGTCGTTCCGGCGTCGATGAGCAGACTGGCGAGCTTCACGCCGTCCACGTCACCGACCTTGACGGCGGTGACCCCGTTGTCCGGGATGATCGTGGCGAGACCCAGACCGAGCGCCACGGTGTTCGCGCGGTCGATGTCGATCGTCTGGTCGACGTGGTAGACGCCGGGCGTGAACAGCAGGTGCAGACCCTGGTCCACGGCCGCGTTGATGGTCTCGGCGGTCGCTCCGGGCTTCACCACGTAGAACTGGTCCAGCGGGATGGACTCGCCCTGCGGGGTGCCGTTGCCCCAGGACGTGCCCCGCGCGTTGGTGCGCTTGGCGGGGACGAACACCTTGTAGTCGTCGCCGTCGAGGTAGAGGAACGGCTTCTCGCGGGAGACCGGGGTGTTGTCCAGCGTGGTGTACGGCGGCTCCGGGAAGCTCTGGGCGGGTGCGCCCTCGACGCCGGAGAACGTCATGTTCCAGACGCCGTTGCCCCAGCTGCCGATCGAGCTGTCACGGGTGTACCACTGCTGCTGCGAGTAGGGGCCGACCTGGCCGTCGATCTTGCTGTCGGCGATGTAGCCGCCGCTCGCCCAGCCGTAGCCGTCGGGTGCCAGGTTGAGGCCGCCCTTGACGTGCATACGGCGGAAGGGGGCGGCCTGGGAGACCGCCCAGCGGTTGGTGCCGCTGACGGGGTTGAGCGCGAGGTTCTCGGCCGACCGCCAGAAGTTCTGGGTGGCGTTGCCGTTGAACCAGCCCGCGTCGACCGTGACATCGCCGTTGAAGGTGGTGTCGTCGGGGTTCAGCCCGAGCCCGGCGATGGAGGTGTAGAAGCCGATCTGGGCGTTGATGTTGTCGTACGTGCCCGGCTTGAACATCAGCGCGTAGCGGTCGCTGCCGAACTGGTTCGACTCCTGCTTCTTGAAGATCTCGTCGACCTTGCCCTGGATGTCGGGCGTGGAAGGGTCGAAGACCAGCACGTTGGGACCGAGGTCGCCGCCGCCGGGCAGCTCCGCGGCCTCGTCACCGAACGCCGACTGGGCCGTGGGGAAGGCCATGAGCAGCGAAACGGCGAGTGCGGCGAAACCGAGCGCCCTGGTGCGGCGGTGGCGGTGCGGAGCGGTGGGGGGCGCGGAACTCGTGGGGGGAGCTTGCATGAATGACGTCTCCTGGGTCGTGGTACGGGTGCACGACGGAACCTCGAGAGAGGCGAGAGAGCGCTCTCTCGTTTCGCCGATGTAACCGCTGTCGCCCTGGACACGTCAAGAGGTGTGCATCAGGAGCCTCAACTGTTTGCCGTACGGGCAACAAATAGCGTCGGGCGTACGGCAATTGGGCGGCTTTGTGCGCACACGGCCCCGCCTGTGAGTTCAGAGGGTGACCGCGCGCCGGGGCCGTCCGGTGCGTACGCGTTCAGTTCAGCAGCGCCCTGGCGGCCTGGGCGCGGTGCCGGATGGCCTCGGCCGCCGTCGGCTCGATGCCGTCGACGATCTCCGCGTACTCGTCCATCTCCGCCGCACCCCGCAGGAACTCCCCGCGCTGCACGAGGAGCTGGGCCCGCTCGTAGCGGAGCCTCGCCGGGTGCGAGGGCAGCAGCAGGGAGAGGTCGAGCGCCCACAGCGCCACGTCCGTGCGCTCGGGGCGCGCCGCCGCCCAGGCCCGGACGTTGTTCAGGATCCGCAGCACCGTCTCCAGCGGCCTGGCGGGCACCTGCGTCGTCGCCGAGGGCGGCGCCCCGGTCGCCCCCGCCACCATCAGCTCCGCGTCCTCACCGCTCAGCGGGGCGCCGCCGGCGAAGGGGTCGGCCAGCACCCGCTCGGCCGGATCACCGAAACCGACCACGTAATGGCCCGGGAGCGACAGTCCGTAGACGGGCGCCCCGGCCCTCCGGGCGACCTCGATCCAGACCACGGACAGCAGGATGGGCAGACCTCTGCGCCGCCGCAGCACCTGCTGGAGCACCGACGACTCCAGCCGCTGGTAGTCCTGGGAGGAGCCCGCGAAACCGCAGCGCTCGCCCAGCAGTTCGGCGAGCGCGGACGCCCAGACGCGGGGGCCGCGCGCTCCGTACGGCAGGAGGCCGGCCAGCCGGTCCAGCTCGATCTGCGCCGCGTCGATGCCGTGCGGATCGGCGTCCCCGGGCGACGGAGGGGACGTCTCCGCGCCCAGCAGCAGGCAGAGCAGCGCGAGGTCGGGCCGTTCGGCGCGCGCCTCCTCGGCGAACCGCTGCCGTCGTGCGGCCGTGCCCGGGTCCTCGGCGCTCATGTGTGACACGTCCCCCTGCTGCTGTCCCCGCTACGCGGGCCGGAAGTGGTGGTAGCTGTGGTGGGTGGCGAAGCCCATGCCGTCGTACAGGGCACGGGCACCTTCATTGTCCGCCTCCACCTGGAGCCACGCGGCCGAGGCACCCTCGTCCAGGGCCGTGCGGGCCAGCGCGGTCATGACGGCCGTCGCGAGACCGCGCCGCCGGTACTCCGGGCCCACCTCGACGGCCATGAAACCCGCCCAGCGGCCGTCCACCACACAGCGCCCGATCGCGGCGGGCGCCCCCGCCGGGTCGTCGCCCGGCACGGAGGCGAACCACACCGAGGGGCCGCTGCCCAGCACCTTCAGCACATGCGGCCCCAAAGTCTCGAAGCGCTGGTACCGGGAGAGCCACGCGTCGTCCGGCTCCCGGGCCGTCCGTACGGCGGAGACGTCCGCGTCCAGATCGCCGACCGGCGCCAGCGCCGCGATCCGCACCTCGGCGGTCACCTCCCGCCGCCAGCCGCGCTCCTCCAGGTCCGCGCAGAGCCGCTCCTGCGTGCCCTCGGCGCCGGTGGCGGTCTGGATGCAGGCGGGCAGGCCGCGTTCCCCGTACCAGCGGGTCACATGCCCCAGCGCCTCGTCGAGCGGGAGGCCCGGATCGCCGAGCGGCAGCACGGAGTTGGCGCGGCGGGTGAATCCGCCGGACGCGCGCAGCCGCCAGTCGCCCAGGAGTTCGCTCTCCACGGGCTGCCAGGCGCGCGCGGTCGCCAGGGCGAGTTCGCCGAAGGACGCGGCGGGGCCCCGGCGGCGTGCCGGGGCCGGGGGCACCACCTTGCCCGCCACCAGCGCGGATTCCGCGATGCGGATACTCTCGCCGTTCTTCGTCGTGATCGACAGCACTTCGTCGTCCCACGATGTGAGAACCCCGACCGTGTCGGTGAACTTCGCGCCCGTGCCCGGCACGTCGGCGACGCGCCGCACGGATACGCGTTTGCCCACGTCAGCGGGTGTTATGCGAACCTCGAGCCGTCCGCCGATGGTGAATTCCACAGCTCTGTCTGCCCCTCCTGTTCGGATCGTGCCCCGGAACGGAGATACTAGGGGCGGGCATCGACGACGCCGCGCTCCCGCGCGAGAGCCAACGCCCTACCGAGGAGGAACGACAGCGTGACCTACGTCATCGCGCAGCCTTGTGTCGACGTGAAGGACAAGGCCTGCATCGAAGAGTGCCCCGTCGACTGCATCTACGAGGGCTCCAGGTCCTTGTACATCCATCCGGACGAGTGCGTCGACTGTGGAGCCTGTGAGCCGGTCTGCCCGGTCGAGGCCATCTTCTACGAGGACGACACCCCGGAGGAGTGGAAGGACTACTACAAGGCGAACGTCGAGTTCTTCGACGACCTCGGCTCGCCGGGTGGCGCCTCCAAGCTGGGTCTCATCGAGCGCGACCACGCGTTCATCGCCGCGCTGCCGCCGCAGAACCAGTAAGCGGCCGCACGAGCGCCGCCCGGTCCCGTACGGCTTGTCACCGTGCGGGACCGAGGTGTTTCCCGGCCGCCCCGGCCCCGTACGAGAAAGCAGAGTCCCGTGTCCGCAGCAGTTCCCGTCTCCTCCCGTCTCCCGGTCTTCCCCTGGGACAAGCTGGCGCCCTACAAGGCGACGGCCGTGGCCCATCCGGACGGCCTCGTGGACCTGTCGGTCGGTACGCCCGTCGACCCGGTGCCCGAGCTGATCCAGCAGGCGCTGATCGCCGCCGCGGACAGCCCCGGCTATCCGACGGTGTGGGGGACCGAGGCGCTGCGGGACGCCCTGACCGGCTGGGTGGAGCGCAGGCTCGGCGCGACCGGTGTGACGCACGGCAACGTGCTGCCGGTCGTCGGCTCCAAGGAGCTGGTCGCGTGGCTGCCGACCCAGCTCGGTCTCGGCGCGGGCGACAAGGTCGCCTACCCCCGGCTCGCCTACCCGACGTACGAGGTCGGCGCGCGGCTCTGCGGCGCCGAGCCCGTGGTCTACGACGACCCGACGGAGCTGGACCCGGAGGGCCTGAAGCTGCTCTGGCTCAACTCCCCGTCCAACCCGACGGGCCGCGTCCTGCCGAAGGACGAGCTGACCCGGATCGTCGCCTGGGCGCGCGAGCACGGGGTGCTGGTCTTCAGCGACGAGTGCTACCTGGAGCTCGGCTGGGAGGCCGAGCCCGTCTCCGTGCTGCACGCGGACGTCTGCGGCGGTACGTACGAGGGCATCGTCGCCGTCCACTCGCTCTCCAAGCGCTCCAACCTCGCCGGTTACCGCGCGGCCTTCATCGCCGGGGACGCGGCCGTCCTCGGTGAGCTGCTCCAGATCCGCAAGCACGGCGGGATGATGACGCCGGCCCCGGTCCAGGCGGCGACCGTCGCGGCGCTGGGTGACGACGCGCACGTGGCGGAGCAGCGGGAGCGCTACGCGCGGCGGCGCACGGTCCTGCGCGCGGCGCTGGAGGCCCACGGCTTCCGGATCGAGCACAGCGAGGCGAGCCTCTACCTCTGGGCCACGCGTGACGAGCCCTGCTGGGAGACCGTGGCGCACCTGGCCGGACTCGGCATCCTCGTGGCGCCGGGCGACTTCTACGGGCCGGCCGGGGACCACTTCGTACGGGTGGCGCTGACGGCCTCGGACGAGCGCGTGGACGCGGCGGTCAAGCGGCTGTCCTAGGGCCCCCGGGGGCCGGTACGCCGAGGGGCCTCGGGAGTGCGCACTCCCGAGGCCCCTGCGCATGCCCGGCACGGTGTGCCGTCCGGCGGATCAGCCGATCGGCAGGCCCTTGGTGGGCAGGCCCTTGGTCGGGAGGTCCTTCGACAGGTCGCCCGACGCCACGTTGCCGGCCGTGTCGAGGGTCTTGCCGGCGGCGGGAAGGGTCGTGCCGACCACCTTGCCGCCGGTCCCGTTCGCCACCTCGGAGCCCTGCCTGGAGGCGGAGTCCAGCGTGCTGCTGAGTCCGGCGTTGTCGAGCGAGGTGAGGCCGCCGAGCGCGGGGGTCTGCGGGAGCACCGCGGCACCCGCGACTCCGGCCGCGCCGACCACGGGGGCCGCACCTGCGGCGATCAGCAGCGCGGCACGGGCGATCCGGCGGGTCAGGGGGAGGGACATGATGCTCCTTCGACGGGACGTCAACGAGTTCGCGGCAGATATGGAATCCGCCTGTCCGGTTGATCGGACGCACTGAACAACCGGTCCGGGGGCGGGGAAGGTTGCGGGGCAGCAAGGTAAAGACTGGGTAATGCGTCAGATAATCCGCAACGGAGGAACCCGGGCGAACGGCGCATTCGGTAGACGCCTGATGAACCGTCACTTCCCTTTACTGGCAAGGAAATCCACCCGAAATGCGGGGGCGGGGAAACGGTGGCGGGAGCGGGGATCCGGCGAACGGTCGACGCCCCGTACGGACGACAGGCCGTACTACTGAGCGAGCCGCATTCGGACCGTCGTGGCGCCGGATTCCTCGCGCTCCGTCCGCCAGCCCGTGTCGGTGGTCCACACCCGGCCCGCGTACGAGACCTCCGTGATCCGCAGGGTGCCGGCCCGGGCGACCGCCCAGTGGGCGAGCTCCCAGCCGCGCTGCGACGCGGTGTCGTCCCCGCCCCGCACGGGCACCGACACCGTGCCTGCCGCGGAGGAGCCCGCCGACCCGGCGGACGGCAGGACGTCCTTCCCGAAGGCGCGCACCAGGTCGGACCGCACCTCGGCCGCGTCCCCGGGGTCCTCGGCGGACGGCGCCGGCACCGAGCAGGTCAGCGAGGCGGGGGCCCGCCCGGTCAGCGCGGCGGCCAGCAGCGCGGCATCCGGCTCGTGCTTGGCGTACGCCTGCGGGAACGCGCTCTTCTGTACCCGCTGGGCCGCGACGGTCAGCGGCAGCCGCGAGTAGCCCGGGACCTCGGCGAGGTGCTCGTAGAACTTCCCGGACGCGTAGACCGGGTCCATGATCTGTTCGGGCGTCCCCCACCCCTGCGAGGGGCGCTGCTGGAAGAGCCCGAGCGAGTCCCGGTCCCCGTGGTCGAGGTTGCGCAGCGCGGACTCCTGCAGCGCGGTCGCCAGTGCGATGGTCACCGCGCGCTCCGGCAGCCCGCGTGTGGTGCCCACGGCGGAGATCGTGGCGGCGTTGGCCGCCCGGTCGGGGCTCAGCTCGTACGTACGCCCCTCGCCGCCGTCGGCGGGGCCGACGGTGCAGCTGGGCGAGCCCTTGCCGCCGGAGAGGTACTGCACGGCCAGATAGCCGGCCAGTGCCACGAGCACGGCGAAGGCGGCCGTGACTCGGAAGAGACGGCTGCGGCGGGGAGAGGAGCTGGACCGGGGCACGGGGCCCACCGTACTGGAGGGTAGGGCCGGGGCCGAGACCCAAGTCCCTTAGGCTCGTGACCATGGATGGACATACGCTTGACCTCGCCCTGGACGGCCCGGAGCTCACCGCCAGGCTGGTCGATTTCCCGTCGGTCAGTGGGCAGGAGAAGGACCTCGCCGACGCCATCGAGGCGGCCCTTCGCCCGCTGCCGCACCTGACCGTCGACCGCCACGGCAACAACATCGTGGCCAGGACGCAGCTGGGCCGAGCGGAGCGCGTCGTGCTGGCGGGTCACATCGACACCGTCCCGATCGCGGACAACGTGCCGTCCAGGCTCGACGACGACGGCGTGCTGTGGGGCTGCGGAACCTCCGACATGAAGTCGGGCGTCGCCGTCCAGCTGCGCATCGCGGCGACGGTGCCTGAGCCCAACCGCGACCTCACGTTCATCTTCTACGACAACGAGGAGGTCGCCGCCCACCTCAACGGCCTCGGGCACGTGGCCGAGGCGCACCCCGAGTGGCTCGACGCGGACTTCGCGGTCCTCCTGGAGGGCTCCAACGGTGAGGTCGAGGGAGGCTGCCAGGGCACCCTCCGCGTCCATCTGCGGTTCGCGGGCGAGCGCTCCCACTCCGCGCGCGGCTGGATGGGGTCCAACGCGATCCACGCGGCCGCCCCGGCGCTGGCCCGGCTGGCAGCGTACGAGCCCCGCCGCCCGGTCATCGACGGGCTGGAGTATCGCGAGGGGCTCAACGCCGTGGGCATCGAGGGCGGCGTCGCCACCAACGTCATCCCGGACGCCTGCACCCTGGTCGTCAACTACCGCTACGCCCCCGACATCACGGCCGAGGAGGCCGAGGCGCACGTCCAGGAGGTCTTCGCGGACTGCGGCGTCGCCGAGTTCGTCGTGGACGACCACACGGGCGCCGCGATGCCCGGGCTCTCGCACCCGGCGGCCAAGGCGTTCATGGACGCGGTCGGCGGCGTCGCACGGCCCAAGTTCGGCTGGACCGACGTGTCCCGTTTCGGCTCCCTGGGCATCCCCGCGGTGAACTACGGCCCCGGTGACCCGCTGTACGCCCACAAGCGCGACGAGCACGTGCGCGTCGAGCGGATCACGCACTGCGAGGACCGCCTCCGCTCCTGGCTCACCAGCTGACTCACGGCATTCCCCTGTACGTAACCTCCGCCGATCTACGCTGAAGCGACACACGCACATCGCAGGTCGGCGGAGGGAGCAGGTCATGGGCAACCCGGAGGACGCACGGATCCCCGAGGGCGCGCAGATTCCCGAGGGTGCGGTGAAGCCCGAGGAACAGCGACTGGGTCCGGTACTGCGCCGCAGGGACCAGGTCCAGCCGGGCACGACCGATCAGCGGCTGCTGGATTCCGAGGGTGACTCGGAGTGGGTCCACACCGACCCCTGGCGGGTCATGCGGATCCAGTCCGAGTTCGTCGAGGGATTCGGCGCGCTGGCGGAACTGCCCAGCGCCATCAGTGTCTTCGGCTCGGCCCGCACCCCGGCGGGCGGACCGGACTACGAGGCGGGCGTACAGATCGGCAAGGCGCTCGTCGAGGCGGGCTTCGCCGTCATCACGGGCGGCGGGCCCGGTGCGATGGAGGCGGCGAACAAGGGGGCCCGGGAGGCCAAGGGCGTCTCCGTCGGACTCGGCATCGAGCTGCCCTTCGAGTCCGGGCTGAATCCACATGTCGACATCGGCGTCAACTTCCGGTACTTCTTCGTCCGCAAGACGATGTTCGTGAAGTACGCGCAGGGCTTCGTCGTCCTGCCCGGCGGACTGGGCACGCTGGACGAGCTCTTCGAGGCGCTGACCCTGGTGCAGACCGGCAAGGTGACGCGCTTCCCGATCGTCCTGTTCGGCACGGCGTACTGGGGCGGCCTCGTCGACTGGCTGCGGGACACGGTGGTCGCGGGGGGCAAGGCGTCCGAGCGGGACCTGATGCTGTTCCACGTCACGGACGACGTGGACGAGGCGGTCCGGCTGGTGACCAAGGAAGTCGGCCGGTAGCAGGGGCGGCGCAGGGGGCCGCGCGGCCCCCTGCCCCGCCGCGCCCGTCCGGCCGTGCGGGAGCGGCGTACGGGCCTACGCCAGGCCGCGACGTGCGACCGCCGGCGGCCGGTGGCCCGCGATGGACGCCACCATGTCCAGGACCTGCCGGGTCTCGGCCACCTCGTGCACCCGGTACACCTGCGCCCCCAGCCACGCCGAGACGGCCGTCGTCGCGAGCGTGCCGATCACGCGTTCCTTGACCGGCCTGTCGAGGGTCTCCCCGACGAAGTCCTTGTTGGAGAGCGAGACCAGTACGGGCCAGCCCGTGTCCGTCATCTCCTCCAGCCGGCGCGTCGCCTCCAGCGAGTGCCGGGTGTTCTTCCCGAAGTCGTGCCCCGGGTCGATCATGATCCCGTCCGGCCTGACCCCGAGCTCCACGGCCCGCTCGGCGAGCCCCAGGGTCACCCGCAGGATGTCCGCCATCACGTCGTCGTACGCGACCCGGTGGGGCCGAGTACGGGGCTCGGCGCCGCCCGCGTGCGTGCACACGAGCCCCGCTCCGTACCGCGCGGCGACCTCCGCCAGCTTCGGGTCGACGCCGCCCCACGCGTCGTTCAGCAGGTCCGCCCCGGCCTCGCAGACGGCCTCGCCCACGTCGTGCCGCCAGGTGTCCACGCTGATCACTACGTCCGGGTGGCGCCGGCGCACCTCGGCGACGAAGCCGACCGTGCGGCGCGCCTCCTCCTGCGCCGTCACCTCCTCGCCGGGACCTGCCTTCACCCCGCCGATGTCGATGATCGCGGCGCCCTCCGCGACGGCCTGCTCGACCCTGGACAGCGCCGGTTCGTCGCGGAACGTCGCCCCCTGGTCGTAGAAGGAATCGGGAGTCCGGTTCACGATCGCCATGATCACCGGCTCGTGCGGCCCGAACTCCCGCCGCCCCAGCCTGAGCGCCCCGCTTCGCATCCCTCTTCCTCCCTGTAGTCCGCCTGCGACCCTAACTGTCAGTGCCGCATGGCACGATCTGACCTGGACAGGTATTCCGCCCCCAGGGAGATGCGCGTGTTCTGGTTCTTGCTGCTGACGATGGTCGTGGTCGTGGCCGCGGTCACCCTGGCGGTGGTCGGTGGAGGCGGGAGCGCGGTGCTGCAGGAGGTCGAGCCCGAGCGGCTCACCGATCCGCTGCCCGCGAACCGGCCCGTCGGCCGCGCCGATGTCGAGGCCATGCGGCTGCCCATGGCGGTGCGTGGCTACCGCATGACGGACGTGGACGAGGCCCTCGGTAGACTGGGGGCCGAGCTCGCCGAGCGGGACGCCCACATCGCCGAGCTGGAGTCGGCGCTCGCCGGGGCCCAGGCGACCGCGGTGAACGGCCCGGACCTGTTCAAGCGGCCGGGCGAGGCCCCAGCCGCCGACGACGGACCGCAGGACGAGGAGTACGGGCGATGAGCGGCGCCGAGCCGGCCGCGGACGGGCGTCCGCGCTGCCCCTGGGGCCTGTCCACCGAGGACTACCTCGCCTACCACGACACCGAGTGGGGCCGTCCCGTCCACGGCGACGACGCCCTCTTCGAGCGGCTCTGCCTGGAGGCGTTCCAGTCGGGGCTGTCGTGGCTGACGATCCTGCGCCGCCGCGAGGGCTTCCGCAGCGCGTTCGCCGGATTCAAGATCTCCGCCGTGGCGGAGTTCACCGACGCCGACAAGGAGCGCCTCCTCGCCGACGCCGGGATCATCCGCAACCGCGCGAAGATCGACGCCACCCTCGCCAACGCCAAGGTGCTGGCCGGCTGGGGCGAGGGCGAGCTGGACGCCCTCATCTGGTCGTACGCACCCGACCCGGCCACCCGGCCGGCCCCCAGGGTCCTCGCCGACGTGCCGGCGGTCACCCCGGAGTCCACCGCGCTGGCCAAGGAGCTGAAGAAGCGGTCCATCCGCTTCGTCGGCCCCACGACCGCGTACGCCCTGATGCAGGCCTGCGGCCTCGTCGACGACCACCTGGCCGACTGCGTGGCCCGGGGCGGCGGCAGGTAGCCCCACGTGCCGGGCTACCTGCCGAGATACTTCGGCGGCTGCTTGGCGAGGAACGCCTCGACCGCGATCGTGTGGTCCTGCGACGCGCCCGCCTTCGTCTGGAGTTCGTCCTCCTTCTCCAGCGCCTCGGCGAGCGTGTGCCCGGCGCCGTAGGCCATGGACGCCTTCAGGGCCGCGTAGGCCACCGTCGGCCCGTCCGCCAGGGCGCGGGCCACCGCGTGCGCCTCCTTCGCCAGGTCGGCCGCGGGCACCACCTTGTTCACCAGACCCAGCTCGTACGCCTCCTGGGCGGAGATCGAGCGCGGGAAGAACAGCAGGTCGGCCGCGCGGCTCGGGCCGATCAGCCGGGGCAGGGTCCAGGAGACGCCCGAGTCGGCGGTCAGCGCGACACCCGCGAAGGACGTGTTGAAGGCGGCGGTGTCGGCGACCACGCGGTAGTCCGCGGCGAGCGCGAATCCGAAGCCGGCTCCCGCGGCGACCCCGTTGACCCCCGCGACGACGGGCTTCTCCATCTCGGTGAGGGCGCGGACGATGGGGTTGTAGTGCTCGCGCACTGTGCTCAGCGCGTTGCCGCCGTCCGACCCGCGGGCCTCGGAGAGCTTGGCGACGTGCTCCTTGAGGTCCTGGCCGACGCAGAAGGCGCGCCCGGTGGCGGTGAGCAGAACCGCGCGCACGGCGGGGTCGTCCGCGACCCTCAGAAGCGCGTCGCGGAGCGCGACCTTCGCGGCGGTGTTCATGGCGTTCATCGCGTCGGGGCGATTGATGGTGATCGTCGCGAGCCCGTCGCTCACGTCGGTGAGCACCGTGTCAGCCGTGTCGGCCATGTGCAGGGTCTCCTTGCGGTCCGGCGTCGTGCCTGTCCAGGCAAGCATGGCGGACTTCGGGCGGGCCGGACATGTGACCTGCGTCTAACGATTGGACTTCGGCTGGAGGCCGACGGTGGCGCAGTATCGCAGTTGGATCGCCGAATTGAGTGGTTTTGAGAGAGCGCGTTGCGCAAGCGATGCCGACCGATGTTGGTCATCGGGGTCCCTGATGCGGGATAATGCGGAGGAAGCATTGTGTTCGACGCCGGTGAGGCAGCGCCTGTCATGGGGCCGCCGGCTGCGATGAGCTGGTTTCAGGAAGGGGAACGAGCATGGCGGCCATGAAGCCGCGGACGGGCGACGGCCCGCTCGAGGTGACAAAGGAGGGGCGGGGCATCGTCATGCGCGTTCCGCTCGAAGGCGGCGGTCGGCTTGTCGTCGAGCTGACTCCGGACGAGGCCGATGCACTCGGTGACGCGCTGAAGAAGGTCGTCGGCTGAGGCGGAGGCGCCCACACTTCACCACTGCCCCGGCACGGACTCCGTGCCGGGGCAGTGGTGCGTCCGGGGGCCGGGGCGGGCGCGTGGGAGCCGGCAGCGGAGGCGGTCAGCCGCGGCGTACGGCGCACAGCAGGCCGTCGCCCACCGGCAGCAGCGTGGCCATGAGCTCCTGGCTCTCGCGCACGGCCCGCAGCAGTTCACGCAGGCGCAGCACCTCGGCCGGCTGCGCGGCCGAGTCGATCGTGCGGCCGTCGGCGAAGACGCCCTCGAAGCAGACCAGGCCGCCCGGCCGCAGCAGGCGCAACGATTCAGCGAGGCAGTCCAGGCTCTCCAGACGGTCGCCGTCGCAGAAGACGAGGTCGTACCCGCCGTCCGCGAGCCGTGGCAGTACGTCGAGGGCGCGCCCCGGGATGAAACGGGCGCGGTTCGTGGCGAAGCCCGCGGCGCGGAAGGCCTCCCGGGCGAACTGCTGGCGCTCGGGTTCCGGATCGACGGTGGTCAGCACGCCGTCCGGACGCATGCCCTGCAGCAGATAGATACCGGACACGCCGGTTCCGGTGCCGATCTCGGCCACGGCCTTGGCGTCCGCGGTGGCAGCGAGCAGGCGCAGTGCCGCGCCGGTGCCTGACGACACCGGGCGGAGCCCCGTCTCCTGGGCCCGGTCCCGGGCCCAGAGCAGAGCTTCTTCCTCGGCGACAAAGGCGTCGGCGAATGCCCAGCTCGTCTGCCGGTTGGCGGTAATGACCCTCTCCTGACCCCGTAGTTGGCGCAACGGTGACTGTATCCGCTGGACCCGGGAACCCGCAGATGGGACCAGGCGTTAGGAGGGGGCAGGGGAGAACACGCGGACCGGGCCCTGCGGCCTGGCCCGGAATGTGCCTCTTGCTCCCGGGGACACCGGGACACCAGCAGGTAAAAAGGCTTATCCGGAGCTAACGGGCGAGGTGGCTATGGTAGGGGCTCCACTGGACACCACCAGAGCCGATAGGGGAGGTGCGGCTGCGCCTGTGGATCGGAGAGGTGCGCTGCGGCGCTTTCTCAGGTCGGCGGGTGAGCCGAAATCCGTGACCGACATTGCTGACCGTTCTTCCAAGGATCCCGCACCGACCGCGACCTTCGCCTCCGATGCGGATTCACAGGCGTGGACCCCGCCCTCATGGGAAGAGATCGTCAGCACGCACAGCGCCCGGGTGTACCGCCTGGCCTACCGGCTGACGGGTAACCAGCACGACGCCGAGGACCTCACCCAGGAAGTCTTCGTCCGCGTCTTCCGGTCGCTGTCGACCTACACGCCCGGCACTTTCGAGGGCTGGCTGCACAGGATCACGACGAATCTCTTCCTGGACATGGTCCGCCGCAAGCAGCGGATCCGTTTCGACTCCCTCGGCGACGACGCGGCCGAGCGGCTGCCGAGCCGTGAGCCGTCCCCGCAGCAGGTCTTCAACGACACGCACTTCGACGCGGACGTCCAGCAGGCGCTGGACACCCTCGCGCCCGAATTCCGTGCGGCGGTCGTGCTCTGCGACATCGAGGGCCTCTCCTACGAGGAGATCGCCGCCACGCTCGGCGTCAAGCTCGGGACGGTGCGCAGCCGTATCCACCGTGGCCGCTCGCACCTGCGCAAGGCGCTCAAGCACCGTTCGCCCGAGGCCCGTGCCGAGCAGCGTTCCCTCGCGGACGCGGTCCTGGCAGGGGAGGGCGGCACGGCGTGAGCGGCACAGGTCCGACCCCCGCGGAGCAGCATCTGGGGGACCGGCTCGCCGCGCTCGTCGACGGTGAGCTCAAACACGACGCCCGGGAGCGGGTCCTGGCCCATCTGGCGACCTGCGCCAGGTGCAAGGCCGAGGCCGACGCCCAGCGGCGGCTGAAGAGCGCCTTCGCCACCTCCGCCGCCCCTTCGCCCTCCGAGGGCTTCCTCGCCCGTCTGCAGGGCCTCCCCGGGGGTCCCAGCGGCGGCGACGGCCCGGGCGACGGTCCGAACGGCCGCCGGCGCTTCGGGGACGGGATCTTCCCCGTGCTGCACCCCGGTGGGCCCGAGGAACAGACACGCTCCCCGCTGGACGGTTTCGGATACCTCCCCACCGCCCACGGCTCGACCGCCGTGCTGCCGGGCGGCGCGTCCGGTACCGGCTTCCGCATCCACGACGTGGCCAGGGAGTCCGACCGTTCCCCCTGGCGCGCCCGGCGCTTCGCCTTCGTCGCGGCCAGCGCGGTCTCGCTCGCGGCCATCGCACTGGGGGGTTCCCTCCCGCTCGACCACAGCCCCGAGTCACCGCTCAGCGCCGAGGGCGCGGGCAGCAACGCGACCCCGCTCGACGCCGAGGAGCGGTCCGGCACCGCCAGTGCGGCGGCCAGCCGCAGCGGTGGCGGCGCGCTCGCCGTCGGGGAGGGCCAGGACGTCCGGCCGAGCGCCGCGCCTTCCTCGTCCGCCCGGCCGGTGCCTGCCTCCGCACCCTCGCTGCTCAGTACCTCGGCCCTCACCGGGGGCACGTTCACCTTCCCCGTGCTGAACGTGGCCGTGCCGCCGCTGATACGCCCGACCGACGCCGGCCCGCTCTACTCGCCCGAGCTCGGCGCGGGTGCGGAGCCGAAGCCGTCGGCGCCGTCCGCGACGGCCTCCACCCCGATGCTGTACGACCGCGCGATGCCGCTCACCCCGCTCCGCTGACCAGGACCCTGCGCGCGGATTCGCAAACCTGGTTGAATTCCGGGAGGGACGCCTCTGTGAGGCGTGCAAGGGCCAGTTGCGGGGAGAGCATGGACGACGGGAAGCCCAGCGGGCCGAAGACGAAGTGGTGGAGCCGTCCCTCCACGGAACGGAACCGCCCGGCCGGGCCCGAGGACACGGTGACCGTCGCCGACGCGGGTGCGACCACGCCGCCCCCGCGCGGCGAGGCCGCCGTCGGGGAGCCACCGGCGCCCACGGCCGGAGAGCCGCTCACGGCCGCGGAGCCGCCCAAGGCCGCGGATGACGGCGACTTCACCCACGCACCGCCGGCCGCCCGGCCGCACACCCCCGCGCCGCCGGCCCCGGAACCGGCGGCGCCCCGGCCCACGGACACCGCGCCGGCAGCCGCCGGTCCGCCGCCGCACCGTACGGGGCCCCTGCACGCGCCCGACGAGTACAGCACCCCGCCGTACGGCGGCCCGGGGCCGTGGGCGCCCGCGCCGCCCGTGCAGCGCCCCGTGCCGACCCCGGCCCACGGGACGCCCGTACCGCCGCCGTACGCGGGGACGAACGGCCACGGTGTGGCCGCGCCCGCCCCCGTGCCCGCCGCGGCCGCTCAGGGGCACGCCGAGGGCTGGGCGCCCCCGCCCACGCCGCACACTGTTCCGCAGCAGCAGCAGCACACGGCGGCCCAGCCCGCTCCGCAGCCGCCCGCCCAGACCCAGCAGCCCTCGCAGTGGCTGCGGTACGACCCCTGGGGCGCGCCCCAGCAGCCGCTGAGCCACCCCGGCCCGGGGCAGGGGACGGACGTCCTGCCGCGTAAGGGCCGCCCGGGGTCACTCCTCGTCGGGGCCGCGCTGCTCGCCCTCGTGGCCGGTGGGATCGGCGGCGGCATCGGTGCCTACGTCGAGCGCAACGGCGGTCTGACCACGGTCGAACTGCCCCAGGCCGGCCGGGACAGCGGAGGCCGGGCGCCCGACAGCGTCGCCGGGATCGCCTCCAGCGCCCTGCCCAGCGTGGTCACCCTGCACGTCAGCGGCTCCGCCGAGTCCGGCACGGGCACCGGCTTCGTCCTCGACGACAAGGGCCACATCCTCACCAACAACCATGTGGTCGCCCCCGCGGGCTCCACCGGCGACATCACCGTCACGTTCAGCGGCGGGGAGAGCGCACCGGCCGAGATCGTCGGCAAGGACAGCGGCTACGACCTGGCCGTCGTCAAGGTGACCGGCGTCTCGGGCCTCAAGCCGCTGCCGCTCGGGAACTCCGACAACGTGCAGGTGGGCGACCCGGTGGTGGCCATCGGCGCACCCTTCGACCTGTCCAACACGGTCACCTCCGGCATCATCAGCGCCAAGCAGCGGCCCATCACCGCGGGCGGTGAGAAGGGCGACGGGACCGATGTCAGCTACGTCGACGCGCTGCAGACCGACGCCCCGATCAACCCGGGCAACTCCGGAGGCCCCCTGGTCGACACGGAGGCCCGGGTCATCGGCATCAACAGCGCCATCCGCGCCGCCGACAGCGGATCCGGTCTCGACGGCGCCCAGGCGGGCTCCATCGGCCTCGGGTTCGCGATACCGATCAACCAGGGCAAGCGGGTCGCCGAGGAGCTGATCAACACCGGCAAGGCCACCCACCCCGTGATCGGCGTCACGCTGGACATGGAGTTCACCGGCGACGGAGCCAAGGTCGGCGGCAAGGCGGCCGGCAGCGGCACGGCGGTGACCGAGGGGGGACCGGCCGACAAGGCGGGCATCAGGCCGGGCGACATCATCACCGAGGTGGAGGGCCAGCGCGTGCACAGCGGCGAGGAACTCATCGTCAAGATCCGCGCCCACCGGCCGGGTGACCGGCTCGGGCTCGTCCTGACCCGCGGTGGCAAAGACCTGTCCATGACTTTGACGCTGGGCTCGGCGAGCGGCACCTGACGGCCACCGGCAGGTACCGCACGGACAGCTTTGCCGGGTACCGTGGAGCGGTCCGGGCCCCCTGACCTGGCGGCGGAGACCACGCGGAGACCACGCAGAGAACACGAGGAGCAGCAAGGTGTTCAATGACATAGGCGCACTCGAGCTGCTGACGCTCGTGGTTCTCGCCGTGCTCGTATTCGGCCCGGAGAAGCTGCCGAAGGTCATCCAGGACGTCACGCGCACCATCCGCAAGATCCGTGAGTTCTCGGACAGCGCCAAGGAAGACATCCGCTCGGAGCTCGGACCTCAGTTCAAGGACTTCGAGTTCGAGGACCTCAACCCCAAGACGTTCGTCCGCAAGCAGCTCATGGACGGCAACGACGACCTGGGGCTCAAGGAGATCCGCGAGAGCTTCGACCTGCGCAAGGAGATGGCCGAGGTCACCGACGCGGTGAACGGCCGCGAGAGCGCCTCGTCCACCGGCACGGCCGCCGCCGCGGCGTCCGGCGCAGCCGCCGCGCCGGACCTCCTCAAGAAGTCCGCCCCGGACCTCCTCAAGAAGCCCGCGCAGCCGGCCGCGGACGAGCGCCCGCCTTTCGACGCAGACGCCACCTGAGACCCGTCAATCCCGACTCGTCCGGACGGTATGGCTATTCTCCATCTGTCCGGTTGCGAGTTTGCCCATGCCCACGGGGGGAGGGCCGCTCCGGATCAGTGGAAGATCGAGGAGGCGGCCGGGCAGATGGAGACGACGAGTCGGGTAGGGGCGGATGGTGCGCCCAGCGCAGTCACCGCAGAGGGGGTGCCGGCGACCCGGCGTACTGTCGACGGCTATCTCAAGGCTCCGTTCCCCTGGTACGGGCTGGACGAGGCCTTCACGGGCCCGCGCTGGCTGATGCACGTCACCGCCGCGGCGGACGACACGGTGCACCACGGGTCCACCGGACACGGTGAGGAGCCCGTCGTACGGGCGGACGCGGGGGCGGAGAAGGCACGTTTCGCGGTGGTCGTGACCGTGGGCAGCAGCCCCGTGCGGCACAGCGACGACGGTACGGGGGTCCTGGACGCCACCACGGTCTCTTCGGCGGCCTGGCTGGCGGGCTCAGGCCTGCTGGACTGCACCTGGCCCCCGCAGATGGACCACACCCTGCGTGGCGAATGGCTGAACCAGCAGACCGAGACCGCGTTCGAGCTCGCGGACGACCTGGGCCGGGAGCCCTGGTCGACGCTGTCCCTTCCGGTGGACGGCGTGCCGGTGGACTTCCACTACCGCGAGTCAGAGTTCGGCTGGGTGCTCGCGGGCTCCGCCCCCGAGGGGGTGCACATCGGCGCCTACGGACGCGGCATGAGCGCCTACGGCCTGGGATTCGCGGCGATCGGCGACATCGCCTCGTACGAGATCGAGGACGTACCCCGGGACGTGAACCCGAACGAGAACTGAGCGACACGCGAACGGGTGGGGGCGGCCTCTTGGAGAGGCCGCCCCCACCCGTTCGGCGCTCAGAACTTGTTGCGCGGGGTGAGCCCCAGCGACATGCCCGACAGGCCGCGCTGACGGCCGCTCAGCTTCTCCGCGATGGAGCGCAGCGCGGAGCCCGCAGGGGAGTCCGGGTCGGACAGGACGACGGGCTTGCCCTCGTCACCGCCCTCACGCAGCCGTACGTCGATGGGGATGGACCCGAGGACCGGCACCTCGGCGCCGACCGTCTTCGTCAGCCCGTCGGCGACCCGCTGTCCGCCGCCCGCACCGAACACGTCGACGATCTCGTCGCAGTGCGGGCACGGCATGCCCGACATGTTCTCGACGACACCGACGATCTTCTGGTGGGTCTGCACGGCGATGGAGCCGGCCCGCTCCGCCACCTCGGCGGCGGCCTGCTGCGGGGTCGTGACGACCAGGATCTCGGCGTTCGGGACGAGCTGCGCCACGGAGATCGCGATGTCACCGGTACCCGGCGGGAGGTCGAGCAGCAGGACGTCCAGGTCGCCCCAGTACACATCGGCGAGGAACTGCTGCAGCGCGCGGTGCAGCATCGGGCCGCGCCACACCACCGGGGCGTTGCCCGGGGTGAACATGCCGATGGAGATCACCTTCACGCCGTGCGAGGACGGCGGCATGATCATGTTCTCGACCTGGGTGGGCTTGCCGTCGGCGCCGAGCATCCGGGGCACGCTGTGCCCGTAGATGTCCGCGTCGACCACACCGACCTTCAGGCCGTCGGCCGCCATCGCGGCCGCGAGGTTCACCGTCACCGAGGACTTGCCGACGCCGCCCTTGCCGGACGCGACCGCGTAGACCCGGGTCAGCGAGCCGGGCTTGGCGAACGGCACCTCCCGCTCCGCCGTGCCGCCGCGCAGCGACGAGGCGAGCTCCTTGCGCTGCTCGTCGCTCATCACGTCGAGCGTGACCTCGACCCGCGACACGCCCTCGACGCGGGCCACCGCGTCGGTCACGTTCTTGGTGATCGTCTCGCGCATCGGGCAGCCGGAGACCGTGAGATACACGGTGACAGCGACTACACCGTCAGGATCGATCTCGACCGACTTCACCATGCCCAGCTCGGTGATCGGTCGGTGGATCTCCGGGTCGTTCACTGTCGCCAGTGCTTCGCGCACCGCGTCTTCCGTAGCCATACCGACGATGGTACGGCGCCGGGGGCTACGCGCGGGTAGCCCCTCAGCGGTCGCCTTCGTCACTCTCCGCCCGCGAGAGGATCCGGCGCTCCTCCATGTCCTTCACCATGGCCTCCAGCTCGGAGCGGATCCAGTCCCGGGTGGCGACCTCCCCGAGGCCCATCCGGAGCGCGGCGATCTCCCGGCTGAGGAATTCGGTGTCCGCGATGGACCGCTCGTTCTGCTTGCGGTCCTGCTCGTGGGTGACCCGGTCCCGGTCGTCCTGCCTGTTCTGCGCCAGAAGGATCAGCGGGGCCGCGTAGGAGGCCTGGAGGGAGAGCATCAGGGTCAGGAAGATGAACGGGTACTCGTCGAACCGCAGTTCCTGCGGGGCGAAGATGTTCCACACCACCCACAGGATGATGATCAGGGTCATCCAGACGATGAACCGTCCGGTGCCCAGGAACCGGGCGATGCGCTCGGAGAACCGGCCGAACGCCTCGGGGTCGTACTCGGGCAGCAGCCGGCGCCGCGGTGCCTTCGGCTGGTCGAGCCGGGGACGCGGCGGGCGCACGATGCCCGAGGCGCCCGTCGGCACGGCCCTCGCGCGGTCCTCAGCGGCCACCGGTGATCTCCTCCTCGCCCAGGAAGTCGGTCTCGCGCCAGTCCTCGGGGAGCAGGTGGTCCAGTACGTCGTCGACGGTCACCGCCCCCAGAAGCGAGCCGCTCTCGTCCACCACGGGCACCGAGACCATGTTGTACGCCGCCAGATAGCTGGTCACGGCGGGCAGCGGGGTGTCCGGCGCCAGGGGGACCAGATCGCTGTCGACGATCGAGCTGACCAGCGTGAACGGCGGATCCCGCAGCAGCCGCTGGAAGTGCACGGTGCCCAGGTACTTGCCGGTGGGGGTCTCGTCCGGCGACCGGCAGACGTACACCTGGGCGGCCAGCGCGGGGGAGAGGTCCTGCTGGCGGACCCTGGCCAGCGCGTCCGCGACCGTGGCGTCGGGCCGCAGGATGATCGGCTCGGTCGTCATCAGCCCGCCCGCGGTCCGCTCCTCGTACGACAGCAGACGCCGTACGTCGGCGGCGTCGTCCGGCCGCATCAGGGCGAGCAGCCGTTCCTTGTCCGCCTCCGGAAGCTCCGAGAGCAGGTCGGCCGCGTCGTCCGGGTCCATCGCCTCCAGGACGTCCGCGGCGCGGTCCTCCGCCAGCTTGCCCAGGATCTCCACCTGGTCGTCACCGGGGAGCTCCTCCAGGACGTCCGCGAGCCGCTCGTCGTCCAGGGCCGCGGCCACCTCGGCGCGGCGCTTGGGCGTCAGGTGGTGCAGGGCGTTGGCGACATCGGTGGGGCGCAGCCGCTCGAAGGTCGCCACCAGGCTCTCGGCGCCCTGCCCCTGCTCCTCCAGCGAGAAGCCGCTGATCGCCGACCACTCCACCGTCAGCGTCTCGCCCTTGCGGCGCAGCGCTCCGCCGCGTCCTTTGCGTACGAAGAACTTGTCGATCTCCCAGTCGCGGCGGGCCGGGAGCTGCTGGATGGCGACGTCGAGGACGGTCACCTCCTCGTCCGTCTCCTTGAGGCGCACCCGCCGGTCGAGGAACTCGCCGAGGACGAGTCGCTCGGTCGGGCGCTGTTCGAAGCGCCGCATGTTGACCACGCCCGTGGTGATGACCTGGCCCGACTCGACCCCCGTCACCCGGGTCATCGGCAGGAAGATGCGCCGCCGGCTCACGACCTCGACGACCATGCCGAGCAGCCGTGGCGGCTTGCCGCCCACCCGGAGCATCGCCACCAGGTCGCGGACCCGGCCGACCTGATCACCATTCGGGTCGAACACCGGTACGCCGGCGAGGTGTGAGACGAAAACCCTGGGAGTGACTGCCGCCATCCTGTGCGCCTCCCTCTGTCCCTCACGTCCTCCTTCGCCGTGATCAGGCTAGCCCGTACCGGTCCGTGACGCCCTGGCGGGCCGTCCGTACGGCGCTCTGCCGAATGGCGTACGCGGCACGGGTACGCTGCCGTCTGCCACCCCCCGACACACAGATGAGAGGCAGTGCGCCGTGACCTCTTCCGCCCCGGCCGTCCGTGCCCACCGCCGGACCGCTCTCGCCGTGGTGCTCTGCGCGGGGCTGACCGTCGCCCTCACGGCCTGCGCGGGAGAGGACCCGGACAAGGGGACGAACGGCGTCGGCAAGCTGACGGCCGCGCAGATCGAGAAGAAGGCGCTCGCCGCAGCCGACGCCGCGAAGGCGGTGCGGCTGACGGGCAAGCTGGTCAGCAAGGGCGGGACGTACAGCCTGAACATGCAGCTCAGCGGCGCGGGCGGCACGGGATCGGTCACGTCGAAGAAGAACACCTTCGCGCTGCTTCGCATCGGTGACGAGCTCTTCCTGAAGGCCGACGCGGGCTTCTGGAAGGACGAGAAGGCCGACGACCGGAGCGACCAGGCCGCCGACAAACTCGGCGGCAAGTACGTGAAGGTGCCCGAGGACGACCCCACCTATCAGCAGCTGCGCGGTTTCACCGAGAAGAAGACGCTGCTCGACGGGATGCTGGCCCTCCACGGAAAGGTCAACAAGGGAGACCGGGGCACGGTCGGCGGGGTGCGCACCGTGCAGATCATGGGCGGAAAGGGTGAGGGCGGCGCACTGGACGTCTCCCTCAAGGGCACTCCGTATCCCCTGCGCGTGGCGCGTGGCGGCGGCGGTGGCACCGTCGCCCTCGCCGACTGGGGCAAGGCCTTCTCCCTGGAGGCGCCGGCCGAGGACGACACCGTCGACTACGGCGGCGAGCTGCCCAGGTCCTCCGGCTGACGCAGGCCGACGCAGGCCGATGGAGGCCGACGCAGGCCGAGCAGGCCGACAGAGGCTTACGCGGCCGGGTCAGCGCTTCAGCAGCAGCCGGGGGAGCGCGGCGGGCGCCGTGTGCCGCGTGGTCGCCGCGGTCGGCAGCGGTGCGGCGGCCAGCGAACCGTCCGGCAGGTCCGAGCGCGTGTCGCCGGGCGTCAGCCGGAGGACCCGGCACTCACGCGCCCAGCGCTCCGTCAGCTGTTCGGCGTCCGGGGCGTTCAGCCGCTTGCCCTTGAGCTCGCCGACCGCCGCCTCCCACTCCTCGGAGTGCGGCTCCAGCACCGCGACGGCTGCGGTCCAGGCCACGAGCCTGCCGCCCTTGTCCTTGCTGCGTACGGTCACCTCGGCGGCCCCACCGGTGTCCAGCCCGGCGGGGAGCGGCTGCTCCCCGGGGCCGTCGCCGACGAGCACGGCCGCACCCTCGTGCCACACGTGCCACAGCGCCCGGGACGGACCGGTGCCCCGCACCCAGATGAGGCCGGACTTCTTGGTGGCCTCCTCGACGAGAGCCCGGGCAAGCAACACGTCAGCAGCAGTCATGGGCTGAACTGTATTAGAGCCAGCCGTTGCGCTTGAGGGTGCGGTGGATGGAGAAGCAGACGACGCCGATGAGCGCGAGGACCATCGGATAGCCGTACGTCCACCGGAGTTCGGGCATGTGCTTGAAGTTCATGCCGTACACCCCGCAGATCATCGTGGGTACGGCGATGATCGCCGCCCAGGAGGTGATCTTGCGCATGTCCTCGTTCTGCGTGACGGTCGCCTGCGCCAGGTTGGCCTGGAGGATCGAGTTGAGCAGCTCGTCGAAGCCGATGACCTCCTCGTGCACCCGGGCCAGGTGGTCGGCCACGTCCCGGAAGTACTTCTGGATGTCGGGGTCGATCAGCCGCATGGGGCGCTCGCTCAGCAGTTGCATCGGCCGCAGCAGCGGTGACACGGCGCGCTTGAACTCCAGCACCTCGCGCTTCAGCTGGTAGATCCGGCCCGCGTCCGAGCCGCGCGGACCACCCTTGGCCGGGGTGGAGAAGACGTCGATCTCCACCTCGTCGATGTCGTCCTGCACCGAGGCCGCCACCGCGATGTAGCCGTCGACGACATGGTCGGCGATGGAGTGGAGCACGGCGGAGGGGCCCTTGGAGAGCAGCTCCGGATCCTCCTGGAGACGGTGGCGCAGGGCGCGCAGCGAACCCTGCCCGCCGTGCCGGACGGTGATCACGAAGTCCCGTCCGGTGAAGCACATCACCTCACCGGTCTCGACGACCTCGCTGGTCGCGGTCAGCTCGGCGTGCTCGACGTAGTGGATCGTCTTGAAGACGGTGAACAGCGTGTCGTCGTACCGCTCCAGCTTGGGCCGCTGGTGGGCGTGGACCGCGTCCTCCACGGCGAGCGGGTGGAGGCCGAACTCCCGGGCGATACCGGCGAATTCCTCCTCGGTCGGCTCGTGCAGGCCGATCCAGGCGAAGCCGCCCTCCTCCCGCACGCGCAGCATCGCCTCACGCGGCGTCAGGCAGGAGGCCTCGGTGAGCCGGCGCCCGTCCCGGTAGACCGCGCAGTCGACGACGGCGCTGGAGGCGGACGGGTCCCGGGTGGTGTCGTAGCTGTTGTACGGGGTGTTGCTCTTGCGCAGGGACGGGCGCACGGCGGCGCGCAGGTCACGGATCATCGACATGGCTGGCTCCTCTTCACGGAGGGCCGTCGGGTGGGCACGTGGAACAGCCCGGAATGGGGACGTGCGCTCACGTCCGCAAAGCGGGCGGCACCGCGCGGGGCACGATGACGGCGTTCGCTACAGACAGGCAAAAACGCGGGGCTCTTCCGGTGCGCGAACTACCGTGGTGACGGCCGGGAAGGGCGTCAGATCACAGAAGGAAGGCGTCGTGCGGAAGGGCGGTTGGTACTGCACGGTCGACTTGGATCCACCGCAGCCCCACCTCCTCCGGCCGGTCCCCCGTGGGGGATCACGTGTTGTCAGGACTGAGAGCGACGCTTCTGCGTGCTGTCCCGACCGACGCCTCAGGCTATCAGCCAGGTGAGGAGCCAATCCCTTCCTTTGCCCGTTCGGGACGCGTTCTATGCTCGCGGCATGGGAGAAATTCTTGATCTGGTCGAGGCCCGGCTCCGTACGGCGCTGGGGGAGCCGGACGCACGCGCCGATGTGACGTTCCTCGGCACGGACCGCATCGAGGTGCTCCGCTTCATCGACGGGGACGTGGTGCGCTACGCCACACTCGGCATGTCCGCGCAGCCGATGGCCGATCCGACCTCGCCGCTGGCGGACCCGGTGAAGGGCCCGCGCGCCGAACTGGTCCTGTCCGTACGGGTGGGGCTCGCCGACACCGACCAGGTGCTGCGGCCCCTCGCGGTGCTGGCGGCCTCCCCGCAGGTCGAGGGCCTGATCGTGGCCCCGGGGGCCTCGCTGGACCTGGGGCAGCCGCTGTGGACCGGGGCGCCGTTCAGCTCCGTCCTGGTCGCCGAGCCGGGCGGCCTGGTCGAGGACCTGGAGCTGGACGACCCGATGGACCCGGTGCGCTTCCTGCCGCTGCTGCCGATGACGCACAACGAGGCGGCCTGGAAGCGGGTCCGGGGCGCGCAGGAGCTCCAGGAGCGCTGGCTCTCGCAGGGGACCGACCTCCGGGACCCGCTGCGGGCGTCCGTACCGCTGGACTGACGCGCCGGACAGGCAGAAGCCCCGCCGCGCGGCCAGGAGGGGAACCGCGGGCGGGGCCGGACCGGTGGGAGGGTCCCGTCAGCTCGGTCGTCAGCCGGCTCAGTCGGCGAAGACGGTGACGCCGTCCTCCGTGGCGTGCCGCGGCTCCAGCTCCTCCGCCTCGTGCGTCAACGCGGCGCGCCGGACCCAGACGACCGCCGCGCCGACGAGGGCCGCGACGGCGGCGACGACGAACGGCGTGTGGATGTCGCTCCACTCCTCGATCTTCGGGGCGAGGTAGGGCGCGGCCGCCGCGGCGAACCAGCGGACGAAGTTGTAGCCGGCGCTCGCCACCGGGCGCGGCGCGTCCGAGACGCCGAGGGCCAGTTCGGTGTAGACGGTGTTGTTCATGCCGATGAAGGCGCCGGAGACGATGGTGCAGACGATGGCCGTCGTGTGGTTGCCGTACCCGAGGACCACCAGGTCCACGGCGAGCAGCACCAGGGAGCCGCCGACCACCTTCAGCGAGCCGAAGCACCGCTGCAGGCGCGGGGCGACGAGCACCGAGAAGACGGCGAGCAGCAGGCCCCAGGCGAAGAACACCGCGCCCGACCTGTACGGCGACATGTCCAGCACGAACGGCGTGAAGGCCAGGATCGTGAAGAACGCGTAGTTGTAGAAGAACGCCGAGGTGGCGACCGAGGCGAGTCCGCCGTGGCCGAGCGCCTTGACCGGGTCGAGCAGCGAGGTCTTACGGGCCGGCCTGGGCTGCTCCTTGAGGAACGCGGTGATGCAGAGGAAGCCGATGGCCATCAGGGCGGCGGTGCCGAAGAACGGGTAGCGCCAGCTGGCGTCGCCGAGCAGGGCGCCGACCAGCGGCCCGCACGCCATGCCGAGGCCGAGCGCCGACTCGTACAGCAGGATCGCGGCCGCGCTGCCGCCCGCGGCGGCGCCGACGATCACCGCGAGGGCGGTCGACACGAACAGGGCGTTGCCCAGGCCCCAGCCCGCCCGGAAGCCGACGAGTTCGGCGACGGACGAGGAGGTGCCGGAGAGCGCGGCGAAGACGACGACCAGTGCCAGGCCGGCGAGCAGGGTCTTGCGTCCGCCGATGCGGCTGGAGACGAAGCCGGTCACGAGCATCGCGACGGCGGTGATCAGGAAGTACGAGGTGAACAGCAGGGAGACCTGACTGGGTGTGGCCTCGAGTCCCTTGGCGATGGACGGCAGGATCGGGTCCACCAGACCGATCCCCATGAAGGCCACGACCGAGGCGCCCGCCGTGGCCCAGACGGCCTTCGGCTGACGCAGGATGCTGGTCGCTCCCTCGTCGAACGGATCCTCTGCCGGCATGGGTTCTCTCGCTCTCCACTAGACCGTTGCGTTATACACAGAATAAGTTAGACGCTCTAATAAGTGCAACCCACATCTATCTCTCCCGGTCGGAGCCGCGCTGCGGACGGGTGATCGTCCTTGACGCGGCGACGACCGGAGAGGACCGTTGGGCGTTATGAGGGGCGAACCCAGTTGCCCGAAGTGCGGTGGCCGGGTCAGGGCGCCCGGCCTTTTCGCCGATGCCTGGCAGTGTTCCGCGCACGGCCAGGTGCACCCGATGCAGCCGGTGGTCCCGCCCAGTGTCGAGGCGCTGGGCGTGGTGGTGCACCGGGCCCAGGTGCCGGTGTGGATGCCCTGGCCGCTCCCGGTGGGCTGGCTGTTCACGGGCGCGGCGTACGCGGGCGACGACCGCAGCGGTGGCCGGGCCACCGCCGTCGTGTGCTCGGGCCCCGGTCCGCTCGGCGGCATGGGGGAGCTGCTCCTCGTCGCCGAGGAGCTCGGCGTGGGACTCGGCGCGCGCTACGCCGGCATCGACGGCCTCGACCCCGGTTCCGGCCTGGCGATCGACGCGGCACCGGACGCCAAGGTGCTCGCCGCGGGACGCCCCACCCCGCTCTGGCACGTCAAGAACGCCCCCGCCGACCGCGCGGTCTTCGCGGGCGAGGCGCGTGGCCTCTGGCTCTGGGCGATCGTCTGGCCCGAGCAGTCCGGGCTCCTGATGTACGACGAACTGGTGCTGACCGACCTCCGTGACGCGGGCGGTGAAGTGGACCTCCTGCCCTGCGGGGCGCTCACGCCCCGGCTGCTCACCCGGCCCTGACCTCGCTCGGGAGGGGGCCGGACGGGTGGCGCCCGGCGGTTATCCTTGAGCGTCCCCTGTCCGCCCGCCAGCTCTGGAGTACGCGTCGTGCGCATCGATCTGCACACCCACTCCACCGCTTCGGACGGCACGGACACCCCCGCCGAGCTGGTGGCCAACGCCGCCGCCGCGGGACTCGACGTCGTCGCCCTCACCGACCACGACACGGTCGGCGGCCACGCGGAGGCGACCGCCGCTCTCCCCGAGGGCCTCACCCTCGTCACCGGTGCCGAGCTCTCCTGCCGCGTCGACGGCGTCAGCCTGCACATGCTGGCCTACCTCTTCGACCCGTCCGAGCCCGAACTGGCCCGTGAGCGCGAGCTCGTCCGGGACGACCGGGTGCCGCGGGCGCAGGCGATGGTGCGCCGGCTCCAGGAGCTGGACGTCCCGATCACCTGGGAGCAGGTCGCGCGGATCGCCGGGGACGGCTCGGTCGGCCGCCCGCACGTCGCGACCGCGCTCGTGGAGCTCGGTGTCGTCGACACCGTCTCCGACGCCTTCACCTCGGCCTGGCTGGGCAACGGCGGGCGCGCGTACGCCGACAAGCACGAGCTCGACCCGTTCGACGCGATCCGGCTGGTCAAGGCCGCGGGCGGCGTCACCGTCTTCGCCCACCCGCTCGCCGTCAAGCGCGGCGCCGTGGTCCCGGAGACCGTGATCGCGCGGCTCGCCGCCGCCGGCCTCGACGGCATCGAGGTCGACCACATGGACCACGACGAGCCCACCAGGGCCCGGCTGCGGGGGCTCGCCGCCGAGCTGGGGCTGCTGCCCACCGGGTCCAGCGACTACCACGGCTCCCGCAAGACCGTCCGGCTCGGGGAGTACACCACCGACCCCGAGATCTACGGCGAGATCACCCGGCGCGCCACGGGGGCCTTCCCCGTGCCGGGCGCCGGTGGACCCGTCCCGGCGTAACGGGACCCCTCCCGGCTTCCTCTCCGTCGTACCCCCTGTGCGCGCGGGCGTCCTCAAGACGTGCCGGCGCGCACCTCCTCCTGTTCGGCCCGCTCTTCTCTCGCAAGGCTCACCGTGTTCGACATCGCTGTCTTCGGATCCCTTTTTCTCACCCTTTTTGTGATTATGGATCCGCCCGGAATCACCCCGATCTTCCTGGCCCTCACCGCGGGCCGCCCCGCCAAGGTGCAGCGCAGGATGGCACTTCAGGCCGTCGCCGTCGCGTTCGGTGTGATCGCCGTCTTCGGCCTGCTGGGTCAGCAGATCCTCGACTACCTGCACGTCTCCGTCCCCGCGCTGATGATCGCGGGCGGACTCCTCCTGCTGCTCATCGCGCTCGACCTGCTCACCGGCAAGACGGACGAGCCGACGCAGACCAAGGACGTCAACGTCGCCCTCGTGCCGCTCGGCATGCCGCTGCTCGCCGGACCCGGTGCGATCGTCTCCGTGATCCTCGCGGTGCAGCACGCCGACAGCGTGGGCAGCCAGATCTCGGTCTGGACGGCGATCCTCGCCATGCACGTCGTGCTCTGGCTGACCATGCGCTACTCGCTGCTGATCATCCGCGTGATCAAGGACGGCGGCGTCGTGCTGGTCACCAGGCTCGCCGGAATGATGCTGTCCGCCATCGCCGTACAGCAGATCATCAACGGCGTCACCCAGGTCATCCAGAACGCCTGACCCGGCCCCGGACGCAACAGCGCCCCCGCACGGGCCTTCCGTGCGGGGGCGCTTCGTCTCTTCAGCTCGTCATCCGCTCGAAACCAGCGACGCCAAGCAATGCAAGGTGTTACGAAGCCGACGTGTCGGCCGGCCGGATGTAGATGCGCTGGCCCATTGCCGCGGCCTGCTGCACGATCCGGTTGACGGAGGCGGCGTCCACGACGGTGCTGTCCACGGCGGTACCGTCGACATCGTCGAGTCGCATGATCTCGAAGCGCATATGGCTTCCCTTCGTCTGATCCTCCTGCTGGAGAACTACTGGGAGGACGGGCTCGCCGTCCACAAGGATGGGGAGCGCAGGACATCCAGGTCCCGTGCCCCTCGGGGGGTACAACGACTTGACCGGTGCGAACATTCCCTACGCTAAGGAAATTTTTTGGATGCCTAAGTACCCGTCGGTAATCAGCCATGCGCGGACGATGAGGTCCGCATGAACCACCCGGACACGCGGACGGACGAGGAGCCGGGCATCCGCGAACAGCTGGACCGCACCAACGAGCTGCTCCAGCGCGTACTCGCCGAGGTGTCGAAGACCCCCTCCACCCACGCGATCTTCGTGGACGCGGGCTACGTCTACGCGGCGGCGGGGCTGCTCGTCACCGGCACCGAGGACCGCCGGTCCTTCGACCTCGACGCGGAGGGGCTGATCGAGGCCTTCATCGACAAGGCCCGCACGATCTTCGCGGACAGCAGACTGCTGCGCGTGTACTGGTACGACGGGGCCAGGCGCCGGATCCACACCGTCGAGCAGCAGTCCATCGCCGAACTCCCCGACGTCAAGGTCAGGCTGGGCAACCTCAACGCCAACAACCAGCAGAAGGGCGTCGATTCGCTCATCCGCACCGACCTGGAGTCGCTCGCCCGGCACCGCGCCATCAGCGACGCGGCGCTCGTCGGCGGCGACGAGGACCTCGTCTCGGCCGTCGAGGCCGCCCAGGGCTACGGCGCCCGCGTCCACCTCTGGGGTATCGAGGCGGGCGAGGGCCGCAACCAGGCCGAGCCGCTGCTCTGGGAGGTCGACAGCCAGCGCACCTTCGACCTCGACTTCTGCCGCCCGTACGTGACCCGGCGCTCCGTCACGATGTACGACGACGAGAGCCCGGCGCCCGCACGCGAGGACGTCCGCTTCGTCGGCGCGCAGATCGCCGCGGGCTGGCTCTCCTCGCGCGGCCGTGACGCCCTCGCCGACCTGCTGCCCGGGCATCCCTATCTGCCGGGTTCCGTCGACCAGGACCTGCTCGTCGAGGCCGAACGACTCCTCCAGCACTCGCTGCGCGGCCACGCCCATCTGCGCCGGGCGCTGCGCGACGGCTTCTGGCAGCACCTGCAGGCGCAGTACTGACGGCCCCCGTCGCGGTGGGCGTCAGAGGCCGTTCCAGAACGCGACGAGGGCCGCCGCGGTCTCCTCGGGCCGGGCCGTGTTGGGGGAGTGCTCGGCGCCCTCGATCACGGTGCGGCGCGCGCCCAGCCGCTGGGCCATCCGGTCGAGCAGCGGCACCGGCCAGACGTCGTCGCGCTCCCCCGAGACCACGTGCACGGGGAGGGAGAGCGCGGCGAGCTCGTCCACCCGGTCCGGCTCGGACGAGAGCTGCGCGCCGGTGGCGATCAGCTGCGCCGGGTCGTGGCGCAGCCAGCGGCGGCGCAGGTCCTCGCCGTCGCCCGTGTCCGCGTCCTCCGGCGGGTCCATCGCGCGCATCATCCGCCAGACCTCGTCCATGGTCCAGCGGCCCAGGGCGTCGCTGAGCAGCCGCGCCTTCTTCTGCTGGGCGGGGTCGATCTCGGCGGGGCCGGACGACATCAGGGTCAGCGAACGGAAGGGGGCGGCGTCCAGCAGTACCGCCGCGCGGGCGATCTGGCCACCCAGGGAGTGCCCGAGCAGATGGACGCCGCCGGGCGGTGGGACCTCGTCCACGGCAGCCGCCTGGGCCAGCACGTCCCGGGCCAACTCGGCCTGGGCGTAAGGGTTCTGACGGCCCGTCCCCTCCGTCTCGTACTGCCCCCGGCCGTCGACGGACAGCACCCGGAACCCGGCCCCGGCGAGGGGTTCGAGCAGCGCGATGAAGTCCTCCTTGCTGCCGGTGTACCCGGGCAGCAGGAGAGCGGTGGAGTGCGCGCCGGCGGGCGGCGCGGCGTCCAGCACGGCGAAGTCCCCGCGCTCGGTACGCAGTACGCGGGCACGGGCACAGGGGGGCGGGGTGAAGGTGGGCGGCCGGCTCATGGGCCCGAGGGTATCGCCGGGGGCCCGGACCTGCCCGGGCAGCCGTACGGCCCCGGCCCCCGCGGAGCGGGAACCGGGGCCGTACGGATGGGGCTGCGGCCGGAGGTCAGCCCTCGGTCGACTCGGCGGCGGTGGCCGCCGCGCGGGAACGGCGCCTGCGCGGCTTCGCGGGTGCCGCCTCGCCGGCCGTCACCGTCTCGGTCACCGCGGCGGTCTCCGCCTTCTCCGCGGCGGCACGCGGCCGACGGCGGCGCGGCTTGGTCTCACCGGCGTCCTCGGCCGTCGCCGTGGTGGCCACGGCCTCGGCCTTCGGCTTGGTGGCGGCCCGCGGACGGCGGCGCGCCTTGGTCTCGGTCACCGGCTCGGAAGCCGGGGCGATCTGGAAGTCGACCTCGTCGGCCGGCTTCACGATCCGGGTGCGGCGGCGCGGCTTGGTGGCCACGGGCTCCGCCACGGGTGCGGCGACGGCCACGGTCTGGAAGTCGACCACGGGCTCGGCCGCACGGGCCGGCGCGACGTCAGGCTTCGTGGCCGTGGTGGTGGTCGTGGCACGCGCACGGCGGCGGCGCGGCTTGGTCTCCGCGGCCGGCTCGGCCTCGGCCACGGGCGCGGGCTCGACGACCGGGCTCTCGGCCACGGCCACCGCGGCCTCCGTCACGGCCACCGCGCCCTCGGTCACGGCCTCGGGGGCCGCTCCACGGGTACGGCGCCGACGGCGCGGGGTGCGCGGCTCCGACGCGTCCTCACCGGCCGCCTCGGCGGCGGGCGCGGGCACGGTCACGGCTGCGGCCTCGTCCGGGACGCTGCCGCCCCGCGTACGACGACGCTGACGCGGCGTGCGCGGCGCGCGCTCCTCCCGGGGGGCCGGGGCCGAGGCGGCGGACTTGCGGCCGCGGCCACCGGTCTCGCCGAGGTCCTCGATCTCCTCCGCGCGCAGACCCGCACGGGTCCGCTCGGTGCGCGGCAGGACACCCTTGGTGCCGGCCGGGATGTTGAGCTCCTCGTACAGGTGCGGGGACGTGGAGTACGTCTCCGGCGGGTCCGGGAACTTCAGGTCCAGGGCCTTGTTGATCAGCTGCCAGCGCGGGATGTCGTCCCAGTCGACCAGCGTGATCGCGATGCCCTTGGCGCCCGCGCGGCCGGTACGGCCGATGCGGTGGAGGTACGTCTTCTCGTCCTCCGGCGACTGGTAGTTGATGACATGGGTCACACCCTCGACGTCGATGCCGCGCGCGGCGACGTCGGTGCAGACGAGGACGTCCACCTTGCCGTTGCGGAAGGCGCGCAGCGCCTGCTCACGGGCGCCCTGTCCGAGGTCGCCGTGGACCGCGCCGGACGCGAAGCCGCGCTTCTCCAGCTGCTCCGCGATGTCGGCGGCCGTCCGCTTCGTACGGCAGAAGATCATCGCGAGCCCGCGGCCCTCGGCCTGCAGGATGCGGGAGACCATCTCCGGCTTGTCCATCGAGTGGGCGCGGTAGACGTGCTGGACCGTGTTCTTGACGGTCGTGCCCTCGTCGTCGGGCGAGGTGGCGTTGATGTGCGTCGGCTGCGACATGTAGCGGCGCGCGAGGCTGATGACGGCACCGGGCATGGTGGCCGAGAACAGCATCGTCTGGCGCTTCGGCGGCAGCATGGTGATGATGCGCTCGACGTCGGGCAGGAAGCCCAGGTCGAGCATCTCGTCGGCCTCGTCCAGGACAAGGACGCGGATGTGCGAGAGGTCGAGCTTGCGCTGGCCCGCCAGGTCGAGCAGGCGCCCCGGGGTGCCGACGACCACGTCGACGCCCTTCTTGAGGGCCTCGACCTGGGGCTCGTACGCCCGGCCGCCGTAGATCGCGAGAACGCGGACGTTACGCACCTTGCCGGCGGTCAGCAGGTCGTTGGTGACCTGCTGACAGAGCTCGCGGGTGGGAACGACGATCAGGGCCTGCGGCGCGTCCGTCAGCTTCTCGGGCGCGGCGCGGCCGGCCTCGACGTCGGCGGGGACGGTCACACGCTCCAGGAGCGGGAGGCCGAAGCCGAGTGTCTTGCCGGTGCCGGTCTTGGCCTGGCCGATGACGTCGGAGCCGGAGAGCGCTACGGGGAGCGTCATCTCCTGGATGGGGAAGGGGGACATGATGCCAACAGCCTCAAGGGCTTCGGCCGTCTCGGTAAGGATTCCGAGGTCGCGGAACGTAGTCAGGGTGCTGCCTCTTCTGTGAGACGCGGACCGAGGCGAACGCTGGGGGTCGTACCGTGCCGGGGTTGGTCATCCGGCCATGGAGGGGCCGGGTGGCGCGGGACCACTGCCGTCGCTCGAGCGCTCGTGCCGCTGAGGGGTCCCCTCCTCTGCGGTCGTACGTGGTGTACGCCCCGCGTGGAGGGCTGTCGGGTCGGAGCCGATCGGGCCACCGACCGGGCATCCTCATTCAAGGTCGCGCCCCTGGCACAAGAAATGCTCAGTAAGCGCAATACCACTGTACCCCGGATTCGCGCATGTGTGTTGGGCGAATTCATCGGAACGGTGTGATGTCTCCTGCTGACCAGGCCCTTCCGCACCCGGCGGGGCGGGCTATTCTGCGCTGCATGGAGACGCCTGACAACGCCACTGCAGCATCCGACGAAGCACCCGCACCGACCGGGATCGCCGCCCAGGACTGGGCCACCGCGTCCGCCGACCCGCAGTACCGCGCCGCGGTCGTGGATCTGCTCGGCGCACTCGCCTACGGGGAGCTCGCGGCCTTCGAGCGGCTCGCCGAGGACGCGAAACTCGCGCCGACACTCGGCGACAAGGCGGCACTGGCGAAGATGGCGTCCGCCGAATTCCATCATTTCGAGCAGCTGACCGACCGGCTCACGGCCGTCGAGGAGTCGCCGACCGCCGCCATGGAGCCGTTCGCCAAGGCGCTGGACGACTTCCACCGTCAGACGGCCCCGTCGGACTGGCTGGAAGGCCTGGTCAAGGCGTACGTCGGCGACTCGATCGCCAGCGACTTCTACCGGGAGATCGCCGCCCGCCTCGACTCGGACACCCGCTCCCTCGTCCTCTCCGTGCTGGACGACACGGGCCACGGGAACTTCGCGGTCGAGAAGGTGCGCGCCGCGATCGAGGCGGAGCCCCGCGTCGGCGGCAGGCTCGCCCTGTGGGCGCGCAGGCTGATGGGCGAGGCCCTCTCGCAGGCCCAGCGCGTGGTGGCGGACCGCGACGCGCTGTCCACGATGCTCGTGGGCGGTGTGGCGGACGGCTTCGACCTGGCCGAGGTCGGCCGGATGTTCTCCCGGATCACCGAGGCGCACACCAAGCGGATGGCCGCGCTCGGTCTCGCGGCCTGACCAGCGGCCCTACTGGGCCGCCGCTGATCGCACCGGGCGCCTGCCGCGCGGGCGGATCAGCAGGGACAGGGTCACCGCCCCGACCAGCACGGCGCCGGTGAGCGTCGCCAGGACATGGCCGGAGCCCACGGTCGACTGCGTCAGATACGCGCCGAACAGGGCGCCCAGTCCCCCCGTGACGAACACCACGCGGGCGGACGGGAGCCGGCCGGACAGGGAGCGGAGCACGACCCAGGACAGGGCGAGTCCGAGCACGACGGAGCTGATGGATTCCCAGAGCACTGAGGGGTCACCTCGCTTGATGGCGCGGCGGGCGTTCGGTCGTAGGCCGTCCTACCCGTGGCCGGCGGAATACAACCCTCCTCGGCTCCTGTGAACCCCATCGAGGGAAGAACGGGGAGCGGGTCCGGAGGAGAAAAGGTGGAGGCCCGGCGGACGATTCCGCCGGGCCTCCACCTCTGCTGTCGTGTCGCGCGGGCTACAGCGCGCCGAACCCCACCCGCCGGGTGCTGGGCTCGCCGATCTCCACGTAGGCGATCCGGTCGGCCGGCACCAGGACCTTGCGGCCCTTGTCGTCCGTGAGGCTGAGCAGCTGCGCCTTGCCGTTGAGCGCCTCGCCGACCGCGCTCTCGACCTCTTCGGCGGAAAGTCCGCTCTCCAGAACGATCTCGCGGGGCGTGTGCTGCACCCCGATCTTGACCTCCACGGCTATGTCCCTCCGACGGTCCGTCTCTGCGCGGTGAACCGCGCCGTACGCAGCACACATTAGCCCGGTGAAGGGACGGACCACGGGTCGACCGGCAACGCCCGCAGCGAACACCGGCCGCGGCCGTGGCCCCCGCCGGGCTCAGTGCTGATCGGTGCCGTGCAGCGGGAATCCCGCGATGCCCCGCCAGGCGAGCGACGTCAGCAGCTGTACGGCGGAGTCGCGCGGAATGCCGGACGGGCTGGAGAGCCAGTAGCGCGCCACGACCTGGGAGACCCCGCCGAGGCCGACCGCGAGCAGCATCGACTCGTCCTTGGAGAGGCCCGTGTCACCGGCGATGACGTCGGAGATGGCCTCCGCGCACTGCAGCGAGACCCGGTCGACCCGCTCGCGGACCGCCGGCTCGTTGGTGAGGTCGGACTCGAAGACCAGACGGAAGGCGCCGCCCTCGTCCTCCACGTACGCGAAGTAGGCGTCCATCGTCGCCTCGACGCGCAGCTTGTTGTCCGTGGTCGAGGCGAGCGCCGTACGGACCGCCTGGAGCAGTGACTCGCAGTGCTGGTCCAGCAGGGCGAGGTAGAGCTCCAGCTTGCCGGGGAAGTGCTGGTAGAGCACCGGCTTGCTGACGCCGGCCCGCTCGGCGATGTCGTCCATCGCGGCGGCGTGGTAGCCCTGGGCGACGAAGACCTCCTGTGCGGCGCCCAGCAGCTGATTGCGTCGGGCACGGCGGGGCAGCCGGGTGCCCCGCGGGCGCGCCGCCTCTGTCTGCTCGATGGCTGTCACGCCGCCTCCCAAATTCGTGTTCGAACACAGTCGTACCGTGCACGCTGCGCCGTGGTGCCATCGTACTTTTGAGTAACCCGGGTGCGCGCGGCGCGGACGCAGAATTTCACGGACCGGCCGGCTGCGGTAGCCACAGATATGTCGGCCCATGCCGCAAAGCGGTGCGTTCTACCGGTAATCGTCCTCATCGTCGGTGACGACGCGGGCCTGCTCCGCCGCATCCGCCTCGTTCGCGGTGGTGCGGTCGATGTCGGTGAGCGGTTCGTCGCGCTCCGGCCGGACCGCGGCCCGCTGTTCGGCGGTGTCGGCTTCAGGGGCTTCGGGGTCCGCTTCGGCCTGCTGTGGATCCTCGAAGGTCTCCGGGTCGCTCGGGTCGACCGTCATGATGGCTCCCTTCCTTCCCCTGCAGCCTAGGAGCAACCCCCCGGGGGCGCTATGCGGCCTGTGACGGCGAACACATGAATCATCGCGTGATCGTCTCGTAACATTGCCGCATGTCTTCGACCGAGCTGCCCGGTATCCACGCCGCCGCTGCCGCGGTGGCACCCACGGTCAGTGCCGTCCGGGTCGCGGAGGGGGAGAAGCTGCGCTCCGTCGCGCTGCCCGGGCTCACCCTGACCGTCCGTTCCCGCCCGGCGGAGACGGAGGGGGCGGCCCCCGCTCTCTTCGTGCACGGCCTGGGCGGCTCCTCCCAGAACTGGTCGGCCCTGATGCCGCTGCTGGCGGACACGCTCGACAGCGAGGCGGTCGATCTGCCCGGTTTCGGGGACTCCCCGCCGCCGGACGACGGCAACTACTCCCTGACCGGACACGCCCGGGCGGTGATCCGGCTGCTGGACGCGGGCGGGCGTGGGCCCGTTCACCTTTTCGGTAACTCTTTGGGCGGCGCCGTTGCCACCCGGGTCGCGGCGGCCCGGCCCGATCTGGTCCGCACGCTGACGCTGGTCTCCCCGGCCCTGCCCGAGATCCGGGTCCAGCGGCCCGCCGTGCCGACCGCCCTGCTCGCACTCCCGGGCGTCGCATCCCTGTTCGCCCGGCTCACCCGGGACTGGACCGCGGAGCAGCGCACCCGTGGCGCCATGGCACTCTGTTACGGCGACCCGGCACGTATCTCCGACGAAGCCTTCCGTCACGCGGTGGCCGAGATGGAGCGCCGGCTCGAACTGCCGTACTTCTGGGACGCCATGACACGCTCGGCACGGGGCATCGTCGATGCCTACACGCTGGGGGGACAGCACGGGCTATGGCGCCAGGCCGAACGGGTGCTCGCACCGGCCCTGCTGGTGTACGGCGGACGGGACCAGCTGGTCTCGTACCGTATGGCACGCAAGGCGTCCGCGGCCTTCCGCGACTCACGCCTTCTGACACTGCCCGAAGCGGGGCACGTGGCGATGATGGAGTACCCGGAGGCGGTCGCCCAGGCGTTCCGGGAACTGCTCGACGAACGTGGCGGGAGCTGATCCGGGGCGTGGGACGACACAGCCGAAAGGGCCCCGGGGTCATCCGGCGCGAGACCGGGACCACGGCGGGAGCCGGTGCGGAGCCCGGCACCGGCAGGCGCGGGCGGGAAGCGGCCGCGCCGCCTCCTCCACGGGACGGCCACAGCCCGTTCCACGAGGCCCCGCAGGTGCGCGGCGGCCACCCGGAGCAGCGTGAGCCGGGCGGCGGCTGGGGGACGGGCCCGCAGCCGCAGTACGACGGCCGGCGCGATCCGGACAGGCCGGGCGCCCAGGAGCTCTTCCGCGCCAGGCAGGCCGCCGTGGCACGGCAGCAGGCCGCGCAGCAGGCGGCGGGCCGGCGCACGGCCGGGCCGCAGACCGGCAGCGCCACACTGATACCGGGCCCGCGCAGGGAGTTCCTGGAGGCGTTCGACACCGCACCCTCGCGTCCCGCGCACCCGGTCGGGCCCGAGGACACCGAGCGCGCCGAGGACACGGCCCGGACCTCCATGGAGCCCGGCGGACCCGACGTCCCGGACGACGAGGACAGCCCGGGGGCGAAGGGGGGCAAGGGCCGCACGTTCACGGGGATCGCGGCCGCGGCCGTGACCACGGTGCTCGCGGTCGTGGTGGCCGGGCAGGTGACACAGGACTCCGGGGGCGCGGCGGACGGTCCGATGTCTGCGGGCGTGGACCGGCAGGACTCCGACGACGCCTCCCGCTCGGTGGACCGGCCCACACCCCAGGCGGAGCAGCGGCAGGAGGTCAAGCCCCTGTCGTACGCGCAGAAGATGGCCACCGCCTTCCCGCTGGCGGCCGATCTGAAGGGGTCCGGGGCGTTCGAGGCGGTGGCGGGGCTGGCGAAGGCGCCGGGCAAGGGGACCAAGCACCGGTACCGGATCGACGTCGAGAAGGGGCTCGGTCTCGACACCGGGCTGTTCGCCGAAGCCGTGCAGAAGACGCTGAACGACGACCGCAGCTGGGCGCACAACGGTGCCATGACCTTCGAGCGGATCTCCTCGGGGCAGCCCGACTTCGTGATCACCCTCGCGAGTCCGGGCACCACGGCGGACTGGTGCGAGAAGTCGGGCCTGGACACCACCGAGGACAACGTCTCCTGCGACTCCGCGGCCACCGACCGCGTGATGATCAACGCCTACCGCTGGGCTCAGGGGGCCTCGACCTTCGGGCCGGACAAGCTCCTGTCCTACCGTCAGATGCTGATCAACCACGAGGTCGGCCACCGGCTGGGCCACAACCATGTGAGCTGCCGCACCCCCGGCGCCCTGGCGCCCGTGATGCAGCAGCAGACCAAGACCCTGGACCTGGACGGCATCAAGTGTCGCCCCAACCCCTGGGTGTATCCGGGAAGTTGAGCCACCCGGAGGCCGCTCTGTCCGCATGGTGGGACGGCCGTCTCGGCGCGCGTTGACATCGGGTGAGGGGTCGTCCATATTTCTCCGCATGTCACGCAGCCCCGCATTCTCCGAGCGCGCCGCCCTTGAACTGGCGCTCCTCGGCGTGGCCGGGCACTGCGTAGCCGACATTCTCTGTCGCTGACGCCTGCCCGAACGCGCGTCGGCCCCCTGACGAGCCCTTTCCGGGCTCCTCGGCCCCAACTCCGCCGCGCCTGGGCGTACTCCGTCCGCAGGCGCGGCACTCCGGTATCCGGTCCCCCTCCCCGTCACCGGGGCGGGACCCGCTGCGCTCCCGTGCGGACACATGTCTCCTTCCCGCCGCAGCACACCGAGAGGTCATCTTCCGATGAGTCAGCCGTCCGTCATATCGCGCCGCGTGGCAACCGCCGCCGCCGTCAGTCTCGCCCTGGTCGCCGGTCTCGCGGCCTGCGCGGGCCCCAAGAGCTCGGACGACGCCGACGGGGGAAGCGGCGGCTCCGGCGCCTCGGGCAAGCCCCAGAAGGGCGGCACCCTCACGGTCCTCAACAGCAACCCGCAGGAGGACTTCGACCCGGCGCGGCTCTACACCTCCGGCGGCGGCAACGTCCCCTCGCTCGTCTTCCGTACGCTCACCACCCGCAACCGTGAGAACGGTGCGGCGGGCGCGGAGGTCGTCCCCGACCTCGCCACCGACCTGGGCACGCCCAGCAAGAACGCCACCGTCTGGACGTACACCCTCAAGGACGGGCTGAAGTACGAGGACGGCACCGCGATCACCAGCGCGGACATCAAGTACGGCATCGAGCGGTCCTTCGCCGCCGAACTGTCCGGCGGAGCGCCCTACCTGCGCGACTGGCTGATCGGCGGGGCCGACTACCAGGGCCCGTACAAGGACAAGAAGGGCCTCGCGTCGATCGAGGTGCCGGACGACAAGACCATCGTCTTCCACCTGAACAAGCCCGAGGGCGAATTCCCCTACCTCGCCACCCAGACCCAGACGACCCCGGTGCCGAAGGCCAAGGACACGGGCACCAAGTACGAGGAGCACCCCGTCTCCTCCGGGCCGTACAAGGTCGTCACGAACGAGAACGACGGCGAGCGGCTCGTCCTGGAGCGCAACGAGCACTGGTCGGCGGCCACCGACGAGGAGCGCAAGGCCTACCCGGACAAGATCGACGTACGCTCCGGCCTGGACTCCGCCGTCATCAACCAGCGGCTCTCCGCCTCGCAGGGCGTCGACTCCGCCGCCGTCACGACCGACACCAACCTCGGCCCGGCCGAGCTCGCCAAGGTCTCCGGCGACAAGAAGCTCGCCGCCCGCGTCGGCACCGGCCACTTCGGCTACACGAACTACATCGCCTTCAACCCGAAGGTGAAGCCGTTCGACGACCCGAAGGTGCGCCAGGCGATCTCGTACGCCGTCGACCGCTCCTCCGTGATCAACGCGGCCGGCGGCTCCTCGCTCGCCGAGCCCGCCACCACCTACCTGCCGAACCAGAAGTCCTTCGGCTACACGCCCTACGACCACTTCCCGGCGGGCGAGACGGGCAACGCGGCCAAGGCCAAGGAGCTGCTGAAGGAGGCCGGTTACCCCAAGGGCCTGAAGGTCACCCTCACGCACTCCAACGACAAGGACTTCGAGACCAGCCCGGAGATCGCCACGGCGCTCCAGGCCGCGCTCAAGAAGGCCGGCATCACCGTCGAGCTCAAGGGCCTGGAGAGCAACGACTATTCCGACACCATCCACAGCGCCTCCAAGGAACCGGGCTTCTTCCTCGCCCACTGGGGCGCCGACTGGCCCTCCGGCGGCCCGTTCCTCGCGCCGATCTTCGACGGCCGCCAGATCGTGAAGGACGGTGCCAACTTCAACACCGGCTTCCTGAACGACGCGTCGGTCAACAAGGAGATCGACGAGATCAACAAGCTCACCGACCTGGACGCCGCCGCCGCGCGCTGGGGCGCGCTCGACAAGAAGATCGGCGAGCAGGCCCTGACGGTGCCGCTCTTCCACCCGGTCTACAAGCGGCTCTTCGGCCAGGACGTCAAGAACGTGGTCATCAGCGACTGGACCGGCGTTCTCGACATCTCGCAGGCCGCGGTCAAGTAACCATGTCGGAAGCACTTCTGGTCCAGGAGGCGGGAGCGGCGCCGGTCGCCGCCCCCGCCTCCGGGGCCCGGCAGTTCTGGCTGCGGCTGCGCGCACAGCGCGCGGCCGCCGTCGCGACGGCCGTGGTCCTCCTGCTCTTCCTGGCCGCCCTCGGGGCCCCACTGCTCTCCGCGCTCGCGGGCCAGGACCCCAACACCTACCACCCCGACCTCGTCGACTCGGCGGCCGGCGGGGTCCCCGTCGGCTCCTTCGGCGGCATCGGCGCCGACCACTGGTTCGGCGTCGAACCGCAGACCGGCCGCGACCTCTTCGCCCGCGTCGTGTACGGGGCGAGGGTCTCGCTCGGCGTGGCCTTCGCGGCCACCGTCCTCCAGGTCTCCATCGGCCTGGTCGTGGGGCTCGCCGCCGCCCTCGGCAACCGCTGGGTCGACCAGGCGCTCAGCCGGATCACCGACATCAACGTGGCCCTGCCGCTCATGGTCATCGCCCTCGCCCTGCTCGCGATCGTGCCGGCCTCCTTCCCCCGGCCGGTCCTGATCGCACTGGTCATCGGCGGCATCAACTGGGCGGGTACGTCGAAGATCGTGCGGGCCAACGCGCTCGCCCTGAAGTCCCTCGACTTCGTCTCCGCGGCCCGGCTCGCGGGCCGCGGACGGTGGAGCATCGCCCGGCGCGAACTGCTGCCCTCGCTCGCCGCGCCCGTCATCACGTACGCCGCGCTGCTCTTCCCCGTCAACATCACCGTGGAGGCGGCCCTGTCCTTCCTCGGCGTCGGCATCAAGCCGCCCACACCGTCCTGGGGACAGATGCTCACCGAGGCCGACACCTGGTACCAGTCCGCCCCGACCTACCTCCTGATCCCCGCCGGGCTGCTCTTCGTCACCGTGCTCTCGCTGACCGTCCTCGCCGAGGGCGTCCGTACGGCACTCGACCCGCGGGCCGCCTCCCGGCTGCGGATCGGCACCGGACGCGAGGAGCGCACGGAACGTACGAAGGAGCGGGCGTCATGACCGGATTCCTGCTGCGGCGCCTCGGCGGCGCCGTCTTCGTGCTGCTCTCCCTGACCGTCATCCTGTACGCGGTCTTCTACGTCGCCCCCGGCGACGTCGCCCAGATCGCCTGCGGCCCGCGCTGCTCACCCGCCCAGGTCGCCCAGGTGACCGAGCAGCTCCGGCTCGACGACCCCGTCTACACGCAGTACTGGCACTTCCTCCAGGGCATCGTCGCCGGACGCGACTTCTCCACCGGCACCGGCGTGGAGCACTGCTCCGCACCCTGCCTCGGGGTCTCGTACCAGAGCGACCAGCAGGTCATGCAGCTGATCCTGACCAAGCTGCCGGTCACCGGCTCGCTCGTCATCGGCGCCTTCGCCCTGTGGATCCTGCTCGGCGTCGGCACGGGCGTGCTGTCCGCCTGGCGGCGTGGCCGGATCACCGAGCGGGTCCTCACCTGGCTGACCCTGGCCGGGACGGCGACGCCGGTCTTCGTCATCGGGCTGCTGCTCATCATCATCTTCTGCTCCACGCTGCAGTGGCTGCCGTCGCCCACCTACGTGCCCTTCACCGAGGACCCCGAGCAGTGGGCCTGGGGCCTTCTGCTGCCCTGGGTCTCCCTGGCGGCAATCGAGGCCGCCAAGTACGCCCGGCTGACCAGGAGCTCCATGCTGGAGACGCTCGCCGAGGACCATGTGCGCACCTTTCGCGCGTACGGCGTCAGCGAACCCGCCATCATGGGACGGCACGCCCTGCGCGGCGCCGTCGCCCCCGTGATCGCGCTCAGCGCGCTGGACTTCGGCTCCATGTTCGGCGGCGCCGTACTCACCGAGTCCCTCTTCGGGATCCCGGGCCTCGGACGTGAACTGGTCCACGCGGTCAAGGTCGTCGACCTGCCCGTGGTCGTCGGCATGGTGCTGGTGACCGGCTTCGTCGTGGTGCTCGCCAATGCCGTCGCGGACATGCTCTACGCGCTGGCCGACCGACGGGTGGTCCTGTCATGACAACACCGCTGGTCCAGGTCGAGGACCTCACCATCGACTTCGGCGCCGTCCGCGCCGTGGACGGGCTCTCCTTCACCCTGGAGGCGGGCGCCGCCCTCGGCGTCGTCGGCGAGTCGGGCTCCGGCAAGAGCGCGTCCGCCTCCGCGCTGCTCGGGCTGCACCGGGGCACCGGTGCCCGGGTCACGGGGACCGTCCGCGTCGCCGGCACGGATGTGGGTACGGCGGACGAGGCGGGACTGCGGGCCCTCCGGGGCGCGAAGGCCGCCATGATCTTCCAGGACCCGCTCTCCTCGCTCGACCCGTACTACACGGTCGGCGACCAGATCGCCGAGGTGTACCGGGTGCACAACCCGGTCTCCCGGCGGGCGGCACGGGCCCGGGCCGTCGAGGTGCTGGACCGGGTCGGCATCCCGGACGCGGCCCGCCGCGCCCGGTCCAGGCCGCACGAGTTCTCCGGCGGGATGCGGCAGCGGGCCCTCATCGCGATGGCCCTGGCCTGCGAACCCCGGCTGATCGTGGCCGACGAGCCGACCACCGCCCTCGACGTCACCGTGCAGGCCCAGATCCTGGACCTGCTGCACGAACTGCGCCGCGAGACGGGCATGGGGCTGCTGCTGGTCACCCATGACGTGGGTGTCGCCGCGGAGAGCGTGGACGACGTCCTGGTGATGCAGCACGGCCGTGCGGTGGAGCGCGGACCGGTCGCCGAGGTGCTGGGCGCGCCCCGGCAGCCGTACACCCGCGAGCTCCTGGCGTCGGTGCCCAGGATCGACGAGAAGCGGGCCGGTGTCCCCGGACCGCGGACCGCGGACCCGGACGCCGGACCGGTCCTGGAGGCCGAGGACCTCCGGCGTGAGTTCGGCCGGGGCGCCCGCCGCGTCACCGCGGTCGACGGGGTGTCACTCACCGTCCACGCGGGCGAGACCCTGGGCATCGTCGGCGAGAGCGGCAGCGGGAAGACGACCCTCGGGCGCATGCTCGTACGGCTGCTCGACCCCACGTCGGGCCGTATCCGGTACGCCGGCGAGGACATCGGCTCGCTCTCGGAGAAGGCGTTCCTCCCGCACCGCCGCGAGCTCCAGATGGTCTTCCAGGACCCGGTCGCCTCGCTCAACCCGCGCCGCTCGATCGGCGAGTCCGTGGCCGATCCGCTCCGGGCCGCGGGGGAGAGCGACGAGGGCCGGATCCGGGACCGGGTGCGCGAACTGCTGGAGAGGGTCGGTCTCGACGCCGACCGGTACGAGCGCTACCCGCACGAGTTCAGCGGGGGCCAGCGCCAGCGGGTCGGGATCGCGCGGGCCCTCGCCGCCGAACCCAAGCTGATCGTGTGCGACGAGCCGGTCTCCGCGCTCGACGTCACGACTCAGGCCCAGGTGATCGCGCTCCTGGCGGAGCTCCAGAGCGACCTCGGCATCGGACTCGTCTTCATCGCCCACGACCTGGCGGTCGTACGGCAGGTGAGCGACCGGGTCGCGGTGATGCGGAACGGCCGGATCGTCGAACAGGGCGCCGTCGACGAGGTGTACGGGTCGCCCCAGGACCCGTACACCAAACAGCTCCTGGCGGCGGTTCCCGCGCTCGATCCCGCACATGCCGCGGCACGCCGTGCGACCCGCTCGGAGCTGGCCGCAGCCTGACCCTGTGTCACCGAACTCCTGCTTATCGCAACAGAACGCGACTAGGGCGGGAAAGTTACTCCGGTTCACCCCTTTCGGTGGTGCGACGGACAACCGTCCGTCGCACCACCCATGAATCCGCATACGGTCGTCCCGCTGCGAGTCGCCGATCAACGGCGGCCGCCCACAAGGGAGATCGGGGGTGTGCTCGTGCGGATCGGACTCCTCACGGACGGTGGTTATCCGTATGCGACCGGTGAGTCCAGACTCTGGTGCGACCGTCTGGTGCGCGGTCTTCCCCAGCACGAGTTCGACCTCTTCGCGCTCAGCCGCTCCGCCGACCAGGAGCAACAGGGCTGGGTCAGACTCCCCGACCGGGTCGGGCGGGTGCGGACCGCTCCCCTGTGGACGCACGCGGAGGACACCCGGCACGCCGACCGCCCGAGGGGCCTGACCGGCAGACTCGCCACCGGCCTGGGCCGCTCGTACGGGCGGCGGGACCGCCGGCGCTTCACGGCGCACATGGCGGCGCTCGTCGGCGCGGTCTGCGCCGGCCCGGAGACCGGTCCGGAATCCGACGGCGCGGACGCCGGGTCGGCGGCCGGCCTCTTCGCGGACGGCCTCTACGGCCTCGCCGAACTGGCCCGCGAACGCGGCGGACTGCACCACGCCCTGCGCTCCGAGACGACCGTACGCATCGTGGAGGCGTCCTGCCGCGCGCCCGGCACCGGGCGGACCGTCCACGGCGCCACCGTCCCCGACTACCTCGCCTTCGTCGCCGAGCTGGAGCGCTCCCTGCGCCCCCTCTCCCTCGACTGGTACGACGAGGACGGCCTCGGCGCGGTCGACGTCTGCCATGCGGCGTCCGGCGGCGCGGCCGCTCTTCCGGGACTGCTGGCCAAACGCTTCTTCGGGGTGCCCCTGCTGGTGACGGAGCACGGCGTCCCGCTGCGGGCCCACTACCTCGCGGCGCCCGAAGCGCAGCCCGGTGCGCCGGTGCGCGCCCTGCTGGCCAACTTCCACGGGCTGCTCGCCTCCGAGGTCTACCGGCAGGCCGCGCTCATCACCCCCGGCAACACCCATGTCCGCCGCTGGCAGGAGCGGTTCGGCGCCGACCGGGGCAAGCTGCGCACGGTCTACCCGGGCATGGAGGCCGAGCGGTTCGCGGCCGTGGGGGAGGGCGACGACGAGGGCGGCCCGGCCACACTGGTGTGGATCGGGCGGATCGAACCCGCCAAGGACCTGATCGCCCTGCTCCACGCCTTCGCCGAGGTGCTCAGGGCCGAGCCGGACGCCCGGCTGCGGATCTTCGGCGCGCCGGTCCAGGGGGCCGAGGGCGACACGTATCTTGCCCAGTGCAGGGCGCTGGCCGCCCAGCTCTTCCCCGACGAGGCCGCGGACGCGCACGCCGTAGGCGACAACCCGGTCACCTTCGAGGAGATCGGCGGCCCCGAGGTCCCCAACCTCGCGGAGGCCTACGCCGCCGGGGGTGTCGTCGTGCTCTCCAGCGTCGTCGAGGGCTTTCCCATCAGCCTGGTCGAAGCGATGTTCTGTGGCCGGGCCACGGTCTCGACCGATGTGGGCGCCGTGGTCGAAGTCGTCGGCGGTACGGGGCTCGTGGTGCCCCCGCGCAATCCGCGGGCGCTCGCCGACGCCTGCGTGGCGCTCCTGCGCGACCCCGAGCGCCGCGCACGCCTGGGTGCGGCGGCGCGCGCCAGGGCGCTCGAACTCTTCACCGTCGAGCAGAACCTCGCGGCGTTCCGCGGCATCTACCTGGACCTCGTGGGCCATGCCCCGCCCCGCTGGACGACGCCGCCGGATCCCGGGGATCCGGCCGGCCCGCCGCGCCCCTTCTCCACACCCCCGGAGGCCCATGTGCTGGGCGCCCTGCCCCCCGGACGGATCGCCGCGGTGCTGCCCGCGGGGGCCGCCGCCCGGTCCACCGCCGGTGCGGGCGTCGATGCCGCCGCCGGGTCCTCACGGGTGCCCAGCTGGGCGCTCGGCGCGGAGGGCGTGTGCGCGGGCGCACGCGGAGCGGGGGACGGCGATGCGTGACGAGACGAAGGGCCCTGACCACGGAGGAGCCCCGATGGGCGGACCGAACGACGCCCCGGCGGCCCAGGACACCGGGGGCGAGCCGGCGGACGAGGGCCGGGGGGCGGTCCGTTCCGCCGTCCGGGCGCCCGAGATCGCCTACCACCCCGCCCGCAGATCCGTGGCCAGGCGCGGGCCCGCGGACCCCGTGAAGGTGCTCATGCACCGGCACCGGGAACTCTGCGAGCGCGCCGTGGACCCCCTGGAGATCGCCGCCGGTCTGGAGGCGCACGGCCTCACCGACCGCGCCGCCGCGCGCTACCGGCACCGCGACGTCTTCTCCCTCGCGGAGGAGCTCTACGCCCGCGTCCCCGGCGCCGGCAGGCCCGCCCCCCGCACCCCCGGCCACACGCCGGACCCCGGCAAGGAGGCGCGGGCCGGATGGACACTCCAGGCCCTGCTGCCCGGCGCCGCCTGCCTCGCGACCGCCGGGGCCCTCAGGGCCACCGAGGGGGTGCTCGGCGGCGAGGCCCGGTTCGCGGTGACCGCGGCCGGCGCGCTGCTCGTCCTCCTCGGGCTCCGGCTCGCCCTGCGCACCGGCCCACTGCGCGCCCCGGACGGCCCCGGCGGCGTCACCCTGTACGTCTGCTGGCTCCTCGGCTACGCCGTGTACGGCGACGACCTGCTCGCCCAGGTCGTCAGCGGCGGCCCCGACGGCCACTGGACCGCCGCGCCCGCCCCGCTGCTCGGGCTCACGCTCGCCCTGGCCCCGGCGGCCTGGTGCGCCCACCTGTTCTCCCTGCACGCGCGCCGCCGGCTCTCCGGGTCCCACGGCCTGTCGGACTTCGGCGCCGGCGTACGCCCCCTGCTCTTCGGTCTCCTCGCGCTCTTCCTGTGCGCACTGACCGCGCTGCTGTTCCTCGCCGGCCTCGGCCACCCCGGTGCGGGCGGCGGCCTCCTGGGCCCCGCCGCCCTGGGCGCCCTGCTCTTCCTGGCCCGCCTGCTGGCCGTCCACGGCTTCCCGGAACCCGCCGCCACCGGGCTCGCCGCCGCCTGCGCCGGCGAAGTGGCGGCCCCCTTCCTGGTCCTCGCCGGGCGGCTGCCCGGCCTCGGCCTCCTCGCCCGGCCGGTCGACGCCGTGTTCACCGCGGCAGGCCCCGCCGGCGTACCCGTCCTGGCCTGCGGTGTCGCCGCGTTCGGGCTGCTGGTCCACGCATCGGTCACCCTCACCCGGGCATCCGCCCACGCCGCCTAGGCCCTGCCCCACCCCCGCGGAGCCGACGCCGCGGGTCTTCCGTACCGCACACCACCTTCCTCAAGGAGACACCGACATGACCCCCCAATCCCCCGCACCGGCAGCTCGCCGTCGGCACCGAGGGGGCGCGCGATGAGGGTTCTGCTGCTCGGAGCCAACGGCTTCCTCGGACGCTTCGTCGCCGACCGTCTGCTCGCCGACCCCGCCGTGCACCTCACGGCACTCGGCCGCGGCGACGACGCCGACGTGCGCTTCGACCTCGCGGGCGGCAGCCCCGGAGCGCTCACCCGCTTCCTGGACGCCGTCCACCCCGGGGTCGTCGTCAACTGTGCTGGTGCCACCCGTGGCGGTGCCCGGGACCTGACCCGCCACAACACCGTCGCCGTGGCCACCGTCTGCGAGGCCATGCGCCGCAGCGGGTGCAGCGCGCGGCTCGTCCAGGTCGGCTGTGCCTCCGAGTACGGGCCCTCGCAGCCCGGCTCGTCCACCGCCGAGGACGCCGTACCGCGTCCGGGGGGTCCGTACGGGGTCAGCAAGCTCGCCGCCACCGAGCTGGTCCTCGGCTCCGGTCTCGACGCGGTCGTCCTGCGGGTCTTCTCGCCGGTGGGGCCCGGCACCCCGGCCGGCTCCCCGCTCGGCCGGCTCGCCGAGACCATGCGCCGCGCCATGCAGACCGGCGATCCCGAGCTCAAGCTCAGCGGCCTCGGGGTGCAGCGGGACTTCGTCGACGTACGCGACGTGGCGCGCGCCGTGCACGCCGCCTCGCTCTCCGCCGCCCAGGGCGTCGTCAACATCGGCACAGGCCGGGCCGTACGGCTGCGTGACGCGGCGGCGGTCCTCGCCAGGGTCGCGGGTTACGCGGGCGCGCTCCACGAACTCGACGTGCCCCCCGGCCGGCTCCCCATCGGCGCCCCCCGCGCCTCCGTGGAATCGGCCGTGGAGCACCTCGCGGCGACCCCGTCGCCCTACCCCGACGGCTGCGGCGCCTGGCAGCAGGCCGATGTGCGCACCGCCAGGGACCGGCTCGGCTGGCGTCCCCGTATCAATCTGGAGGAGTCCCTCGCCGACATCTGGATGGAGGCGGCATGCCGCATCTGACCAGCACCGGCTCCACCCTGCGGACCGACGGCGCGGAACACCTCGGCGTCGGTGTCCCCGGATACGCGCATCCGCTGGTCGCGCCCGCCGAGTGGGCCGGACTCAACCGGCCGGGCACACCGCTGCACTGGGCCGTCCTCAACATCGACAACGGGCCGGGCGCCCGGCCCGACCCGCACTGTCTCGAGGCCGCCGGCCGGCTGCGCAACGCCCGTGAGCGGGCTCTGCACGGGGAGGTTCCCGAGGACACCGTGCGGGCCTCGGGGGGCCGGCTGCTGGGCCACCTCGATCTGGCCTTCGGCGGCCGTCCCTTCGGTGAGCTCGTCGCCGACGCCCAGTCCTACCTCGACTGGTACCGGGTGGGCGGCTTCTACCTGGACCGCTGCCCGGCCGAACGTGACGGGCTCCCGGCAGTCCGCCGGCTGACCAGCACGCTCTCCGCCCTCCTGGCCGACAGCGACAGCGCGGACGAGGAGGGCGGCCGGCTGGTCCTGGGCCACGGCACCCACCCGCACCCCGGTTACGCCGAGGCCGCCGACCAGCTGGTCACCTTCCGCGGGCCGTGGACCGACTACCGCTGGTCCCAGGTGGCCGAGTGGACCGCCGCGTACGAACCGGGCCGCTTCGCGCACTTCGTCCACGGCGTCCCGCGCACCCACCTGGAGGAGGCCATGCGCATCGCGCGCTGGCAGGGCGCGGGCACGATCTTCTTCACGGACCGGGACGGCACGAACCGGGACGGCGCGAAGGGGCAAACCGATCCATTTGCGGCACTGCCCAGCTACTGGGACGAATTCGTCTCGCGGATCGGACCTGGTATCTCGGAATGAGGAGCGGCGTGGCAGTGTTACGGGAGAACAACCGTACGTAGATGAAGTACGTAGAAACCGACCACCTGCATTGTTGAGGTTCCTGTGTCGCTGCCACCCCTGGTCGAGCCAGCTGCTGAGCTCACCGTCGATGAGGTCCGCAGGTACTCCCGCCACCTGATCATCCCGGATGTCGGGATGGACGGACAGAAGCGGCTGAAGAACGCGAAGGTGCTCTGCGTCGGAGCCGGGGGCCTCGGCTCGCCGGCTCTGATGTACATGGCCGCGGCCGGTGTGGGCACGCTCGGCATCGTCGAGTTCGACGAGGTCGACGAGTCGAACCTGCAGCGTCAGGTCATCCACAGCCAGGCCGACATCGGCAAGTCCAAGGCCCAGTCGGCCAAGGAGACCGTGCAGGGGATCAACCCCCTGGTGAACGTGGTCCTTCACGAGGAGCGGCTCGAAGCCGACAACGTGATGGACATCTTCGCGCAGTACGACCTGATCGTGGACGGCACGGACAACTTCGCCACCCGCTATCTCGTCAACGACGCCGCGGTCCTGCTGAACAAGCCGTACGTCTGGGGCTCGATCTACCGCTTCGACGGCCAGGCGTCCGTCTTCTGGTCCGAGCACGGCCCCTGCTACCGCTGCCTCTACCCGGAGCCGCCGCCCCCCGGCATGGTTCCGTCCTGCGCCGAGGGCGGTGTCCTTGGCGTGCTCTGCGCGTCCATCGGCTCCATCCAGGTCAACGAGGCCATCAAGCTGCTCGCCGGCATCGGTGACCCGCTGGTCGGCCGTCTGATGATCTACGACGCGCTGGAGATGCAGTACCGCCAGGTCAAGGTCCGCAAGGACCCCGACTGCGCGGTTTGCGGCGAGAACCCCACCGTCACCGAGCTCATCGACTACGAGGCCTTCTGCGGCGTCGTGTCCGAGGAGGCCCAGGAGGCGGCGGCCGGTTCCACGATCACTCCCAAGCAGCTCAAGGAGTGGATCGACGGCGACGAGAAGATCGAGATCATCGACGTCCGCGAGCCGAACGAGTACGAGATCGTCGCGATCCCGGGCTCCCGGCTGGTCCCGAAGAACGAGTTCCTGATGGGCAACGCCCTCCAGGACCTCCCGCAGGACAGGCGCATCGTCCTGAACTGCAAGACCGGTGTCCGCAGCGCCGAGGTCCTCGCGGTCCTCAAGTCGGCGGGCTTCGCCGACGCGGTGCACGTCGGCGGCGGCGTCATCGGCTGGGTCCACCAGATCGAGCCCGAGAAGCCGGTCTACTAGACCCGCGACGTGATGCGCGAAGGGCCGGCCCTCACCGGGGCCGGCCCTTTCGCGTGTCCGAGCGCTCCCCTGACAGGGCTCAGGAGCAGGTGCGCCCGTCCGCCGGGACCTTCCCCTCCAGGAAGTAGGCGTCGACCAACGAGGTCACGCAGGCGCTCTCGCCGTACGAGCCATGGCCCTCACCCCTGTTGGTCACCATCACGCCGACCCCCTCGCCCAGCTCGTCCGCCATCCGCCGCGCGCCCTCGTACGGGGTCGCCGGGTCGCCGGTCGTGCCGATGACGAGGATCGGCGCGGCGCCCGGGGCGCTCGCCTCCGGGGTGTCGTGCTCGCCCTCGACCGGCCACCCCGCGCACCAGCCCGCCGTGTCCCAGGCCAGGAACGGGCCGAAGACCGGTGACAGCTTCCGGAACTCGGGGAGCAGCGCCCGGGCCTCGCCCGCCGTCGGCCGCGCCTTGGCGTCGGCGCAGGAGATCGCCCGCTGGGAGTGGCTCTGGGTGTCGTAGTGCCCGCTCCGGTCCCGGCCGTTGTACGAGTCGGCCAGCGCGAGCAGCCGGTCGCCCTTGCCGCTGTTCTCCGCCTCGTCGAGCGCGGCCGTGAGGGTGGGCCAGCCGCTCTTCGAGTACAGGGGGGCCACGATGCCGATGACGGCGAGCGATTCGTTGAGCTCGCGCCCGGAGGAGGTCGGCAGCGGGGCCGTGTCGATCCGCTCCAGCAGCCCGGCTATCCGCCGGGTGCCCGCCGCAGGGTCCTGACCGCGGTCCTCCAGGTAGTTCTCCAGGGCCCGCTGGAACCCCGTCGCCTGGTTACGGGCGTGGCCCACCGAATCCGCCGTCGGGTCGACGACGGCGTCCAGCACGACCCTTCCCACGGTCTCCGGGAAGAGGTGCGCATAGGTCCCGCCGAGCTCCGTGCCGTACGAGATGCCGAAGTACGAGAGCTTCTCGTCGCCGAGTGCGCGGCGGATCGCGTCCATGTCCCGGGCGGCGTTCGCCGTGCCGACGTGGGGGAGCAAGGTGCCGGAGAGCCGCGCGCAGCCGGCTCCGAAGTCCGTGGCGTCCGCGAGGAACGCGGCCTCCTCCGCCGGGGTGTCCGGGGTCATGTCGATCTCGCGGTTGGCCGACTCCTGCTCCTCGTCGCCGCGGCAGCGGACCCCCGCACTGGCCGCGACCCCGCGCGGGTCGAACCCGACCAGGTCGTAGCGGGTGTTGAGCTCGCGGTACGAGGAGGCGGCGCGCGGCAGGATGCCGACTCCCGAGCCGCCGGGACCGCCGAAGTTGAACAGCATCGAGCCGAGCCGTTCACTCTTCCTGGTGGCCGATTTGCGGATCAGCGCGATGCCGATGGTCTCCCCGTCCGGCCGCGCGTGGTCCAGGGGGACGTCGAGCGTGGCGCACCGCCAGGCGGGACCCGGCGCCGTGCCGCCCTCCGGGGCGCCGCAGCGCTTCCAGTCCAGGGGCCGGGCCGGGGCGGGCGCCCCGGACGCTTTCCCTGAGGCTCCCGGCGAGGAGCCCTTCGACGACGTCTGCGGCGTCGCCGGTCCGTCGTCACAGCCCGCGAGGACCGCCGTCACCAGCAGCAGGGCCGCCGCGCCTCCGCGGGCCCGTCCCCGTACGCGCATGCGCGCTCCCTCCCCCGTGCCCGGAGGCCGCTGCCGGGAGCGGTCCGGGTGTCACCGATGTCCGGCCGTTCAACGAGCGGTCACTCGCAGACCGTTCCCGACTTCGGGACCTTCCCTTCGAGCAGATAGCCGTCCACGGCCCGCTGCACACAGGTGCTGCCGCCGTTGTACGCCCCGTGGCCCTCGCCCTTGTAGGTGAGCTCGATCCCGACGCCCTTGCCGAGCTCGGTGGCCATCGCCTTCGCCCCGGCGTACGGCGTCGCCGGGTCCCCGGTGTTGCCGATGACCAGGATCGGGGCCGAACCGGGCGCGCTGACGTCCGGGTTCTCCCAGGCGCCCGCGACGGGCCAGCCGGTGCAGGCCATCAGCCCCCAGCCGAGGTAGTCGCCGAACACGGGGGAGGCCTTGCGGAATTCGGGGAGCGCCTTCCTGGTCTGCTCCAGGGTGAACCGCTGCTTGGAGTCCGCGCAGTTGATGGCGGTGTTGGCCGCGTTCGAGTTGTCGTAGTGACCGTCCTCGGAGCGGCCGTTCAGCGAGTCGGCGAGGGCGAGCAGCAGTCCGCCGTTCTTGCCGTCCGCCTCGTCGAGGCCCTGTTCGAGCAGCGGCCAGGTCTCCTTGGAGTAGAGGGCCGACGCGATGCCGGTGGTGGCCTGGGTCTCGGTCAGCTCCCGGTCGCCGAGGCCCGGTACGGGCTTCTTCTCCAGCTTGGCGAGGAGGGCGGCGATCCAGTCCTGGACCTCCTTCGACGTGGCCCCGGGGAGCTTGCAGTCGTCGCGCTCGGCGCAGTCGGCGGAGAAGTTGTCCAGGGCGAGCTGGAAGCCCTCGGCCTGGCCGAGCGAGGACTCCAGGGAGTCCTCCGTCGGGTCGACGACCGCGTCCAGGACGGCCCGGCCGACCTTCTTGGGATACAGGTGGGCGTAGACACCGCCGAGTTCGGTGCCGTACGAGATCCCGAAGTAGTACAGCTTGTCGTCGCCGAGCACCTCGCGCAGCAGATCCATGTCCCGGGCCGCGTTCGTCGTGCCGACGTAGGGCAGCTCGTCCCCGGAGTTCTCCTCGCAGTCCGCGATGTAGGACTTCTGGTCGGCGGCGAACGCCTTCTCCTCCTCGGCGTCGTCCGGGGTCCCGTCCTGCTCGTAACGCTTGTCCAGCGTGCTGTCGTCCGAGCACTCGACGCCCTCGCTGCGGCCGACCCCACGCGGGTCGAAGCTCACCAGGTCGTAGCGGGTGCGGAGCGCGTCGTACGCGGTGCCGAAGGAGGGCAGGGTGGCCACACCGGAGCCGCCGGGGCCGCCGAAGTTGAAGATCAGCGAACCGATCCGCTTGTCCTTGTTCCTGGCGGCGGCACGGATGAGGGCCAGCTCGATGGTCCGGCCCTCGGGGTCCGCGTAGTCGAGGGGTACGTCCATGAAGGAGCACTCCCAGGACGTCCCGCCCGGCAGTGGCGAGGGGGACGTACCGCTGCCCTGGGACCGGCTGGGCGGCGGACACGCCTTCCAGTCGAGCTTCTGGGAGGTCAGCTCCTTCGTCGTGGCCGTGGGGGACGCCGTAGAGGCGGCCGTCGGCGTCGACCGCTCCGTGCCTCCGTCGTCACCGTCGTCCGAACAGGCGGCCAGTGGCAGCAGCACGGTGGCGGTGGCGGCGAGGGCGGCGGCACGCAGAGCGGGGGAGGTCCTCATGGATCCATCGTGCGGCGGAGCGCGAGGGAGCGCGCGGGGCGCGGTCCATGCGAGTGGCGCGCCCCGCGCGTGTGTTCTAGAGCTCGCCCTTGCGGGTCAGCTGGTTGAAGCAGATCCAGCCGGGGAGCACCGGCAGCCACAGCGTCATCACGCGGTACAGCAGCACGGCCGGCGCGGCGACCTCCTTCGGCAGGCCCACCGCGATCAGCCCCAGGGTCAGCGCGCCCTCGACCGCGCCCATACCGCCCGGGGTGGGCGCCGCGGATCCCAGCGCGTTGCCCGCGAGGAAGACCACCGCGATGCTGGCGTAACTGAGCTGGGGGACGTCGGGACCGCTGAACGCACGGATCGACGCGTCGAGACAGAGCACGAACAGCCCGGTCAGCAGCAGCATGCCGCCGATGCCAGTGACGAGCTTCTGCGGGCGCTGCACCACGTCGAGCATGCGGGGCACGACGCCGGCGAACAGTGACCGGACGCGGGTGACGACGAACTTCCGCAGGAACGGGATCGCGGTCACCACCAGCACGAGCACGGCGACCGTGAGGAGGCCCGCGATGACCGTCCTGGACGGGGTGAGCGAGTCCGGGGTCTTCTCCGTACCGGTCAGATACCCGAAGAGCGCGAGCAGCAGGATGTGGCAGCCGAGACCGAACAGCTGGGACGCGCCCACGCTCGCGACGGCGAGCCCCGGGCGCACTCCGGCGCGTTGCAGGAAGCGCGTGTTCAGCGCCACACCGCCCACCGCCGCCGGGGCCACGATCTTCACGAACGACCCGGCGACCTGGGCCAGCACCGTCTTGCCGAACGCCACCCGTTCGGGCACGAAGCCGAGGAGGCTCATGGCCGCGGCGATGTAGCTCAGGGCCGAGAAGCCCAGCGCCGCCGCCACCCAGCCCCACTCGGCCTGCTCCACGACCGTGCCGAAGTCGGCCTCGGTGACCTGGGAGATCAGGAAGTACGCGGCGATGGAACCCGCGATGAAGCTGAACAGGGTGCGGGGCTTGATGCGCTCCAGGCGGACCGGTTCGACCGGCGCCTGCGGCCTGATCAGCAGCACCTGGCGGCGGATCTGGGCCAGCATGTCCTCCTCGCGGGCCTCTTCCAGGGCATCGTCTATCGCCCGCTTCTCGGCCTGCTTCTCCGTGCGCAGCGACTTGCGGGCGGCCTTGCGGTCGTTGGCTGCCTCGCCCTGTTCCTCCGCCCTGCTCTGCTTCGCCGCCTGCGAGGCCTCCAGCACCGCCTCGCGCTCACGCTGCGAACGCTCCCGGGCGAGCCTGCGCAGCGTCGCCCGGGTGGAGCGGCTCAGCGCGATCGGCTGGAGCAGCGGCAGACAGTCGGCGACGGCGTCGGGGCCGAGGACGGCGAGCGCCCCCTCGACGGCCCGTTCCGCGCCCACCCGCAGACCGGTGGTGGTGAGCAGCTGGGCGACGTCCATGCGCAGGACCAGGTCACCGGCGGCGATCTCGCCGCCCCGCAGGTCGGTGACGAACACCTTGCCGGAACCGTCCACGAGGATGGCGTCCCCGGTGAGCCTGCGGTGCGCGATCCGCCGCGACTGGAGCGCCTGCACCTGCCGCCAGGCGCCCCGCACCAGGTCGTCGGTGATCTCCTCGTCCTCCATGGCGTCCAGCGAGCGCCCGCCGATGTGCTCGTAGACGAGCATCACGGCGTCGGGTCCGAGCTCGGACGTGGCGATCAGCTTCGGCGCGTTGGCCCCGGCCGCGATCGCCGCGTACGCGAGGAGCGCCTCCTGCTCCAGGGCCTGGCGCAGGGACAGGATGGAGCGGCGCTGGGTGATGCTGCGCAGGGTGAGTCTGCGCCACACCCGGTAGAAGAACCCCTGGGCCTGCTGTTCACGGTCGACGACCGTGACGTCCAGCGGTGGTCCGTCCTCCAGGGTCACCAGATAGCGCCGGCCCCGGTCGCTCTGGTCGATGTTGTCGGGGGCGTCCTCGGTGCGCATCGCGGCGACCGGACGGAAGCCGACGTGACGCAGACCGGCCATCAGGTGCTGGCCGGTCGGACGGACGTTCGGCGAGCCGACGGCGTACAGCGTGCCGTACGCGACGGTCCAGCCGATCAGCACGGTGAGCACGATCGAGAACGGGGTGGTGTAGCCGCCGACCAGCATCGCGAAGGCGTCCAGGAGCAGCACCACCCACAGGACGACCCGCCAGCGCGGTCTGCGCGCCATCCCGACCGCCGTCATATACGCGATGACGGGAGCGAGATAGCCGTGCACGGGATCGGTGAGCGCGTCCCCGGGCTGTGGCTGGGTCAGGGCGTCCCGGATCGTCCCGGACGCCGAGCGGGCCACCCAGAGATCGGTGGCCAGGGTCACCCCGTGCGCCAGTACGGCGGCGAGCACCCCGTCCGCGATCCGCAGCCCGTCGCGCTTCACCAGACGCTCGATCGCGAAGGCGACCGGGACGAGGAGCACGGCGATGCTGGACACCAGGCCCGCGAGCTTGATCAGCAGGTCGGGGGCCTGGTCGGTGCCCTTGGAGATGTCGTCCTCGAGGCCCGTGGTGGTCCCCTGGGCGAACGCGGCGACGGAGAACAGCAGAGCGATCGCGAGGACGCCGATGAGGAGCCGCAGCAGATCGGAGGGGCGGTGGACCCGGGCCGGCAGCAGGGGCTCGTCGCCCGACACACGGTCGGTCAGGCCCGTGTCCGCCGACGCGAGGGTCGAGCCCGCGAGGGGCTCCCGGGGCTGCCCTGGGGCCGGCTCGGGGGTCTCCCCGGAATCCGGGGCACCAGGGGCGTCGGGCGCGTCCGGGCGCGACTCGGCATCAGAGGCGCCCGCCGCCTTCGGTGGCTGCACGCCCTGCTCCTTAGCCTCTGAAGAATCTTCGTGTTCTCGTATCACCGGTCACCGCCCGCATGATGGTGGCACGGCCTGCAGACAGAGGGGGGCATCAGGGTGCATTGCGCGGGCGCGATGCGCAACATACGCTGCTCCGCCCCCGCGTGCACGGTGTGTGACCAGGACGACACCGTGCGGGCCCGGTTGTCGGTGGCGTACGGCAGGATGGGACGGATGAGCGAGGACCGGACGAGAGGCCGCAGCCGGCCGGGGGACGAGCCCCCCGGGCCCGAGACCGCCGAGCTGCCCGTCTACGCGGAGCGGGTGCTGGACGTGGCGGACCTGATCCCGCCCGGCCACGTCATGACGTACGGCGATGTCGCCGAGTGGCTCGGCGACGGCGGGCCGAGACAGGTCGGCCGGGTGATGGCCCTGTACGGCTCCGCGGTCCCCTGGTGGCGTGTCGTGCGCGCCGACGGGGTGCTGCTGCCGGGCCACGAACTGCGGGCGCTCGGCCACTACCGCGAGGAGGGCACACCGCTGAGAGCGGCCCCGCGCGACGCGGACGGGCACGTTCCGCGCCTCGACATGAAGCGCGCCCGATGGGACGGCGTGACCGGTGGACCGGGCGACGAAGCTCACACCTGACAGCTTCCGCCATCGTGCGCCGCCGGGGCGGGTGCCCGGCCGGTGAACGGCACGCACCGGCGTGCCGGGCCCACCGTGTGACGAGGGACGCGGCCCATGGCCCCATGTCCGCCCCGCCGCTGGCGTAGCGTCGTCCACACGCGGCACGCTCCGCTCCCTCATCCGTTCCGTCATGACCGGGCCGTCGCACCGGGGCCCTCAGTACCCTCCGGCACCAGCGGCCGGCACACCCGGGCCCGTCACCCCATGGCGGGCCACCGCGCAGACCGAGTACACCCACCAGGACCGGCGATCCACGTGAGCTCCTCCTTCACCACCCGGAACGGCCCGCACCGCCAGGCACGGCGGCGGGCCCCGGGCGCGTACCGGCTGGTGCGCACCCCGCCGGGCTCCGTGGAGCCCCCTCTCCTGGACGCACCGCAGCGCGCCGTGGTTGACCACCGGGACGGCCCGCTGCTGGTCCTCGCCGGACCCGGCACGGGCAAGACCACGACGCTCGTCGAGGCGGTCGCCCGGCGGGTGGCCGACGGGACCGATCCCGCCCGCATCCTCGTCCTCACCTTCAGCCGCAAGGCGGCGGTCGAACTGCGCGACCGGATGGCGGCCCGGCTCGGCGGTGTCCGGGGTCCGCAGGCCACCACCTTCCACTCGTACTGCTACGCCCTGGTCCGCGCCCACCAGGACGCCGACCTCTTCGCCGATCCGCTGCGGCTGCTCTCCGGGCCCGAGCAGGACGTCACCGTCCGTGAACTCCTCGCCGGCCAGCTCGGTCTCGAACAGGCAGGGCTCGCCCATGTCCGCTGGCCGGACGAGCTGCGGGCCTGCCTGACCACCCGGGGCTTCGCCGACGAGGTGCGCGCGGTGCTGGCCCGCAGCCGTGAGCTGGGCCTCGGCCCCGACGCGCTGGCCGCCTTCGCCCGCCGTACGGGCCGCCCGGACTGGAGCGCCGCCGCCCAGTTCCTCGCCGAGTACCTGGACGTCCTCGACGCCCAGGGCGTCCTCGACTACGCGGAACTGGTCCACCGGGCGGTCCTGCTCGCCGAACAGCCGGAGGTGGCGGCGGCGCTGGCCCGGAGCTACGACGTGGTGTTCGTCGACGAGTACCAGGACACCGACCCCGCCCAGGTGCGGCTGCTGCACGCACTGGCCGGGAACCGGGGCGCGGCCGCGCCGGGCACCGGCGGAGGCCGCACGCTGATCGCCTTCGGCGACCCCGACCAGTCGATCTACGCCTTCCGGGGCGCCGATGTGAACGGCATCCTCGACTTCCCGGACACCTTCCGCCGCGCCGACGGCGCTCCCGCCCCCGTCGGGGTCCTCACCACCTCGCGACGCTCCGGGGCGATGCTGCTCGATGCCACCCGGAAGCTCACCCGCCGGATGCCGCTCACCCGCCTGCCCTCGGACAAGGTCCGGGCGCACCGCGAGCTGGCCGCCGTGCGCGGTGGCGGCCGGGTCGAGGCGTACACCTATCCGACGCCCTCCACCGAGCTGGAGAACATCGCCGACCTGCTCCGGCGCGCGCACCTGGAGGAGGGCGTGCCCTGGCGCGACATGGCGGTCCTCGTACGCGCCGGCGGGCGTTCCATCCCTGCCGTGCGCCGGGCGCTCACCTCCGCCGGAGTCCCCCTGGAGGTGGACGGCGACGATCTTCCGCTGCGCCATGAGCCGGCGGTCGCCCCGCTCCTGACCGCGCTGCGCACCGTCGCCACGGCGGCACTGCGCCCCGCCGCGCCCGAGGACACGGAGGAGGAGAGCGGCCCGGCGGCACCCGGCCCGCTCGACACCGAGACCGCCCTCGCCCTCCTCGCCTCTCCGCTCGGCTCCATGGACGCCGCCGACCTGCGCCGCCTCGGCCGCGCCCTGCGCGACGAGGAACGGGCCGCCGGGAACCGCGTACCGCCGCCGTCCGGGGAACTGCTGGCCCGGGCGCTCGCCGAGCCCGAGCGGCTGGTCACCCACGACCCGGCGTACGCCCGGGGCGCACAGCGGCTCGGCGCGCTCCTGCGCAGGGCCACCGAGCTCCTGGAGTCAGGCGGCACCGCCGAAGAGGCCCTGTGGACCCTGTGGAACGGCACCCCCTGGCCCGGCCGGCTGGAGCGGGCGGCGCTGCGCGGCGGCGCGGGCGGCCGGAACGCCGACCGGGACCTCGACGCCGTATGCGCCCTCTTCGACACCGCGGCACGCGCCGAGGAGCGCACCGGGGGACGCGGCGCGCTCAACTTCCTGGAGGAGGTCGACGCCCAGGACATCGCCGCCGACACCCTGTCCCGCCGTGCCGTACGCCCCGACGCCGTACGCCTGATGACCGCGCACCGCTCCAAGGGGCTGGAATGGCGCCTGGTGGTCGTCGCCGGGGTGCAGGAGGGGCTCTGGCCCGACCTGCGCCGCCGGGGATCGCTCCTGGAGGCGGACCGGATCGGGCGCGACGGCCTGGCCGAACCGCTCACCCCGGGGGCGCTCCTGGCCGAGGAGCGCCGCCTGTTCTACGTGGCCGCGACCCGGGCCCGTGACCGTCTGATCGTCACCGCGGTCAAGGCACCCGCCGACGACGGCGACCAGCCCTCCCGCTTCCTCACCGAGCTCGGCACCGAGCCCCGGGACGTCACCGGCCGCCCCCGCCGGCCGCTCGCGGTGGCCTCGCTCGTCGCCGAGCTCCGGGCGACGACCGTCGACCCCGCAGCCTCGGAGGCCCTGCGCGACGCAGCCGCGCACCGGCTCGCCCGGCTCGCCGCGCTCACCGACGACGAGGGCCAGCCGCTCGTGCCCGCGGCCCACCCGTACCGCTGGTGGGGGCTGGAGGAGCCGACCCGCTCCGAGGTGCCGCTGCGTGACAGGGACCACCCCGTCGCGCTCTCCGGGAGCGCGCTCGACCAGCTCGCCAACACCTGCGCCCTCCAGTGGTTCCTCGGCCGCGAGGTCAAGGCCGACGCCCCGGCGACGGCGGCCCAGGGCTTCGGCAACGTGGTCCACGTGCTCGCCGACGAGGTGGCCTCCGGACGTACCGCCGCCGACCTGGACGTCCTGATGGAGCGCCTGGACTCCGTATGGGACGGCCTGGTCTTCGACGCCCCCTGGAAGTCGTCGCAGGAGAAGGACCAGGCGCGCGCGGCCCTGGAACGCTTCCTGCGCTGGCACGTCATGGACCGGGCGGGCCGCACCCCCACCGCCAGCGAACACGACTTCGACGTCACCCTCGAAGCGGGCGAGTACGCCGTACGGATCCGGGGCTCCATGGACCGGGTCGAACAGGACACCGAGGGCCGGGCGTACGTCGTCGACTTCAAGACGGGCAAGGGCGCGCCGACCAAGGACGAGGTCGCCTCCCACTCCCAGCTCGCCGTGTACCAGCTGGCGGTCAGGGAAGGCGCCGTCGACGAGGTCTTCGACGGCCGCCGCCCGGAGGCGGGCGGGGCCGAACTCGTCCAGCTGCGGCAGCCCGCCCCGAAGAAGGAGGGCGGGGACGCCCTTCCCAAGGTGCAGGCCCAGGAACCCCTCTCCGGGGAGTGGGTCTCCGACCTGCTGGCCACGGCGGCCGGGCGCGTCCTGGACGAACGGTTCACCCCCACGACCGGCCAGCACTGCACCCACTGCGCCTTCAAGGCGTCGTGCAGCGCACAGCCCGAGGGTCGGCAGATCATCGAATGATCTTCCCGGTGTAATCCGCGCGGGACCGCGTTGTCGGTGGGGCCGGTTAGCCTTCCTGGGGTGTCCTCCCGTATCACCGATCCCGAGCAGCTCAAGGAGCTCCTCGGGATCCCCTTCACCCCGGAGCAGACGGCCTGCATCACCGCGCCGCCCGCCCCGCAGGTGATCGTGGCCGGAGCCGGGTCGGGCAAGACCACGGTGATGGCAGCCCGGGTCGTCTGGCTGGTCGGGACCGGACAGGTCGCCCCCGAGCAGGTCCTCGGTCTGACCTTCACGAACAAGGCCGCCGGTGAGCTCGCCGAGCGCGTCCGCAGGGCCCTCGTCGCGGCCGGGGTCACCGACCCCGACGTCATCGACCCGGACAACCCCCCGGGCGAACCCAGCATCTCGACCTACCACGCCTTCGCCGGCCGGCTCCTCACCGACCACGGCCTGCGGATCGGCCTCGAACCCACCACCCGACTCCTTGCCGACGCCACCCGCTACCAGCTCGCCGCCCGGGTGCTGCGCGAGGCACCCGGCCCCTACCCGGCGCTGACCCGGTCCTTCCCCACCCTCGTCAGCGACCTGCTCGCCCTGGACGCCGAGCTCGCCGAACACCTCGTACGCCCCGAACAGCTCGCGGAGCACGACACCGAGCTCCTGGCGGAGCTGGAGAGCGCCCGGCTCACCAACGCCGAGCTGCGCAAGCTCCCCGAGACGGCCGTGGCCCGCCGCGAGCTCCTCGGACTGACCCGGCGCTACCGTGCGGCCAAACGCAGCCGGGACCTCCTCGACTTCGGCGACCAGATCGCCCTCTCCGCCGAGCTGGCCCTCACCCGCCCCGAGGTCGGCGCCATCCTCCGCGACGAGTTCCGGGTCGTCCTGCTCGACGAGTACCAGGACACCTCGGTCGCCCAGCGACTGCTGCTCTCCGCGCTCTTCGGCAGCGGGCCCTCGGGCCGTACCGGCCACGCCGTCACCGCCGTCGGTGACCCCTGCCAGGCGATCTACGGCTGGCGCGGCGCCTCGGTGGCCAACCTCGACGACTTCCCGCAGCACTTCCCGCACGCCGACGGAACCCCCGCCACCCGCTACTCCCTCAGCGAGAACCGCCGCAGCGGCGGACGTCTCCTGCACCTTGCCAACGGCCTCGCCGAACCGCTGCGCGCCATGCACGAGGGCGTCGAGGCCCTGCGCCCCGCACCCGGGGCCGAGCGGGACGGCACGGTCCGGTGCGCCCTCCTGCGCACCCACGCCGAGGAGATCGACTGGCTCGGCGACTCGCTCGCCCACCTCGTACGGACCGGAAGGGCGCCCGGGGAGATCGCCGTCCTGTGCCGGACCGCCGGAGACTTCCCCCGCATCCAGGCCGCCCTCGTCGCCCGGGACATCCCGGTCGAGGTCGTCGGCCTGTCCGGACTGCTGCACCTCCCCGAGGTCGCCGACCTCGTCGCCGTCTGCGAGGTCCTCCAGGACCCCGGCGCCAACGCCTCCCTCGTCCGGCTGCTCACCGGACCGCGCTGGCGCATCGGGCCCCGGGACCTCGCGCTCCTGGGGCGCCGCGCCCGCCTCCTCGTCCACCGCTCCACCGCCGGTGACGACGCCGATCCGGACCTGCGGCTGGCCGAGGCCGTCGAGGGCGTCGACCCCGCCGAGGTGATCTCGCTCGCCGACGCCCTCGACACCTTCCTGGAGTCCGGCGGGGCCGAGGACGACCAGCTGCCCTTCTCCGCCGAGGCGCGGGTGCGCTTCGCCCGCCTCGCCACCGAGCTCCGCGACCTCCGCCGCTCGCTCGCCGACCCCCTCATGGACGTACTGCACCGCGTCCTCGCGACGACAGGCCTCGAAGTGGAGCTCTCCGCGTCGCCGCACGCCCTGGCCGCACGCCGGCGTGAGACCCTCGCCAACTTCCTGGACGTCGCGGCCGGCTTCGCCGCGGTGGACGGGGAGGCGAGCCTCCTCGCCTTCCTCGGATTCCTGCGCACCGCCGCGCAGTACGAGAAGGGCCTGGACAACGCCCTGCCCGGCGGCGAGAACACCGTGAAGGTCCTCACCGCCCACAAGTCCAAGGGCCTGGAATGGGACGTCGTCGCCGTCCCCGGCCTCGTCGGCGGCCAGTTCCCCAGCACGCAGTCCCGGGACGCGTGGACCTCGCAGTCCCAGGTCCTCCCGCACGCCCTGCGCGGCGACGCGGCCACGCTCCCCGCCCTCCACTCCTTCGACGCCAAGGGCCTCAAGGCATTCAAGGAGGAGCTGAAGGGACATCAGCACACCGAGGAGCTCCGCCTCGGCTACGTCACCTTCACCCGCCCCCGCAGCCTGCTGCTGGGCTCAGGCCACTGGTGGGGCCCCTCCCAGAAGAAGCCCCGCGGCCCGTCCGCCTTCCTGGACGCGCTGTACGAGCACTGCGCGGCAGGGCACGGCGAGATCGAGGTCTGGGCGGACGAGCCCGGGGAGGACGAGGAGAACCCGGCGCTCCAGGAGAAGGACGCCGACCAGGCCTGGCCGCTGCCGCTCGACGACACCGCCATGGCACGCCGCCGCGCCGCCCGGGACACGGTGCTGGCGCACCTGGAGGCCCTGGCGGCCACGCCCGTACCGGACGCGTACGAGGAGCCGCTGTACGAGCGCGCGGAGCCTCCGTACGAGGACGGGCCCGAGGAGCCGCCGTACGAGGACGAGGTGCCGCCGTACGACGAGGCGGACGCCCCGTTCGACGACCCCTTCCCGGACGGCGAGCCCGTCGCTCCTGCCGACGGCACACAGCCGCCGCCCGCGCCCCCGTCCCCGGGCGGCGCCGTGCCCCACGTACCCGCTGCCCGTGCCCCGGCGGACGCCGACCTCACCCCGGAGGAGTCCCGCACCCTCGCCTCCTGGGACCGCGACCTCGACGCCCTCGCCGGTGAGCTGCGGCGTGCCCGCGCGGCCGTGCGCGACGTCGTCGTACCCGCCACGCTCTCCGCCACCCAGCTCCTGCACCTCGCCGACGACCCCGAGGGCTTCGCGCGGGAGCTCGCCCGCCCCATGCCGCGCCCCCCGCAGCCGGCGGCCCGCCGGGGGACCCGCTTCCACGCCTGGGTGGAGTCCCGCTTCGAGGAGCTCCCCCTGCCCATGCTGGGCCCCGACGAACTCCCCGGGGGCGACGGGAGCGACGCGGAGATCGCCGACGAGCAGGACCTCGCCGAGCTCAAGGAAGCCTTCGAACGCACCGCGTACGCCCGGCGCACTCCGTACCGCGTCGAGACACCGTTCCAGATCACGCTCGGAGGCCGGGTGATCCGCGGCCGGATCGACGCGGTCTACCGCACGGGGGAGACGTACGAGATCGTCGACTGGAAGACCAGCCGGCACCGCACGGCCGACCCGCTCCAGCTCGCCGTCTACCGGCTGGCCTGGGCCGAACTGCACGGCCTGCCGCTGGAAGCGGTCACGGCGACCTTCCTGTACGTACGTACGGGGGAGACGTCCCGTCCCGCCGGGCTGCCGGGCAGGGAGGAGCTGGAGCGGCTCCTGCTGGACGAGCCACCCCGTGAGGGCCGATAGGCTCATAAGCATGAGCGACACCCCGGACAGCGCCGTCCGTACGTACACCGAGCAGCACCGCGCAGCGTTCCTCGACGACCTTGCCGAGTGGCTGCGCATCCCGTCCGTATCGGCGCAGCCGGAGCACGACGGGGACGTACGGCGCAGTGCCGAGTGGCTGTCCGGCAAGCTCGCGGAGACCGGTTTCCCGGTCACCGAGATCTGGGAGACGCCCGGAGCCCCGGCGGTCTTCGCCGAGTGGCCCTCCGAGGACCCGGACGCACCGGTCGTCCTGGTCTACGGCCACCACGACGTGCAGCCCGCGGCCCGCGAGGACGGCTGGAGCACCGACCCGTTCGAGCCCGTGATCCGCGACGGCAGGATGTACGGACGCGGCGCTGCCGACGACAAGGGCCAGGTGTTCTTCCACACACTCGGCGTCCGCGCCCACCTCGCGGCGACCGGCCGCACGACGCCCGCAGTGCACCTCAAGCTCCTGGTCGAGGGCGAGGAGGAGTCCGGCTCCCCGCACTTCCGCGCGCTGGCCGAGGAGCGGGCCGCCCGTCTCGCGGCTGATGTCGTGATCGTCTCCGACACCGGCATGTGGGACGAGAACACCCCCACCGTCTGCACCGGTATGCGCGGCCTCGCGGAGTGCGAGATCGAGCTGCACGGCCCCGACCAGGACATCCACTCCGGTTCCTTCGGCGGCGCGGTGCCCAACCCCGCGACCGTCCTCGCCCGCCTCGTCGCCGCTCTCCACGACACGGAGGGCAGGGTCGCGGTCCCCGGCTTCTACGACGGCGTCACCGAACTCACCGCGGCCGAGCGGGCCCTCTTCGCCGAGCTGCCCTTCGACGAGTCCACCTGGCTGCGTACAGCCAGCTCGTACGCCACCGCGGGCGAGGCCGGCTACTCCACCCTGGAGCGCGTCTGGGCCCGCCCCACCGCCGAGGTCAACGGCATCGGCGGCGGTTACCAGGGGGCGGGCAGCAAGACCGTCATCCCCTCGTCGGCGCTGGTGAAGCTGAGCTTCCGGCTGGTCGCGGGCCAGGACCCGGAGCGGATCCAGGAGGCGGTCCGCACCTGGGCCGAGGCCCGGATCCCGGCCGGCATCCGGCACCGGATCACGTTCAGCCCCGCCACCCGCCCCTGTCTGACGCCCCTGGACCACCCCGCCCTCCAGGCGGTGGCCCGCGCCATGGGCCGGGCCTTCGGGACGAAGATCCTCTTCACCCGCGAGGGGGGCTCGGGACCCGCAGCCGACCTTCAGGACGTGCTCGGCGCACCCGTCCTCTTCCTGGGCATCTCCGTACCGTCCGACGGCTGGCACGGCCCCGACGAGAAGGTCGAGCTCGACCTCCTCCTCAAGGGCGTGGAGACCACCGCCCATCTGTGGGGCGAGCTGGCCGACGCACTCCGCTGAATCTCTGAACGCCCGATCCACCCCCGGGGGAGTAGGAAGCACCTGTGAGCACCTTCGACAACGCCACCGCCCATCCGATCGGTTTCACCGCGCCCAGCGGCATCGACCGCGCAGCCCACCACCGGCTCGACGAGGCCTGGCTCGCCGCGGCCTGGAGCCACCCGACGACCAGGGTCTTCGTGGTCTCCGGGGGTCAGGCGCTCGTCGACGACACCCCCGACGGCGGCACCGAGCTCGTCATGACGCCCGCCTTCGAGGCGCCCGTCACCGAGACCCACCGCTACTTCCTTGGCACCGACGAGGACGGCGTACGCTACTTCGCGCTCCAGAAGGACTCCCTCCCGGGCCGCATGGACCAGTCCGCACGGCCCGCCGGTCTGCGCGAGGCCGGAATGCTCCTCGGCCCGCGCGACGCCGGGCTGATGGTGCACGCGGTGGCCCTGGAGAACTGGCAGCGGCTGCACCGCTTCTGCTCGCGCTGCGGCGAGCGCACCGTGATCGCGGCGGCCGGCCACATCCGCCGCTGCCAGGCCTGCGGCGCGGAGCACTACCCGCGCACCGACCCCGCGGTGATCATGCTGGTCACGGACGACCAGGACCGCGCCCTGCTGGGGCGCCAGGTGCACTGGCCCGAGGGCCGCTTCTCGACCCTCGCCGGCTTCGTCGAGCCGGGGGAGTCGATCGAGCAGTCCGTGGCCCGCGAGGTGTTCGAGGAGGCCGGGGTCGTCGTCGGCGAGGTCGAGTACATCGCCAGCCAGCCCTGGCCGTTCCCCTCCAGCCTGATGCTCGGCTTCATGGCACGCGCCACGTCCTCCGAGATCAACGTGGACGGCGAGGAGATCGAGGAGGCCCGCTGGTTCTCCCGCGAGGAGCTGACGACCGCCTTCGACTCGGGAGAGGTCCTGCCCCCGTTCGGCGTCTCGATCGCGGCGCGCCTCATCGAGCTCTGGTACGGCAAGCCGCTCCCGAGGCCGGGCACCGTCGGCTGACGGCGCGGGCCGGAAGATACGGGGCCCTGGCGAGCCCGCGCACCGGGGACGTCGGTAGAGTCCCCGGCCATGCCCGAATCGAGCGTCCGTCACGACGCGATCATCAACGCCATCATGGCGAACGCCGGCCGTTCGACCCTGGCCTTCGCGCAGGCGCACGCCGACCGGTGGCACGGCACGGCGTTCTGGTTCAACGACCTCATCGACTCCACGCCCGACTCCGAGGTCATCAGCCAGTACCTCGTGACGGCGGCGGAGGTGACGCGCTACGACCTGGGCGAGCTGACGCTGCGGCCCGAGCTGTGCGAACCCGTGGGGAGCGCGGAGAAGCTCCTCATGACGGACTTCGCCGACGGGTGGACCGTCCTCGGCGACCTGGGTGTCGCCGTGATGCCCACGGCGGGCCTGCACGCCCACGGCAGCCGCAAGGGCTGGAGCTGGGCGACCGACGAGATCACCGACGGACTGGCCGCGCGCCACGAGGACATCGCCCGGATCGGCGCCGAGCCCCTGCCCGCGTACATCCTGGGCCATGACGTGGGCGAGCCGGACGGGGAGAGGCTGCAGGCCGTCGTCGTGGGCCAGGTGGCACGCGGAACCGACGGCCACGTCCGGTGGGACTCCACCGTGCCCGAGGGATGCGCCGGTGCACCGGTCTTCGTGGGGGAGGAGCTCGGGGACGACCGGCTGAAGCTGGTCTGCGTCGGCCTCGTCCTGCCCGGCGGGAAGCAGAACCGGATCGCCACCTTCGACCGCATCAGGACCGCTGTGCGGGAATCGGCGGCCGGTCGGGGAGCGGAGCCGGTGACGGCCCCGGCGGTGGACCCGGGCCCGGAAGGCCCGGAAGCGGGACGACGCCCGAGCTGGTGGCGCAGGAAGCTCCGTAAACGCTGACAGGACGCGGCCGCCGGCAGCACGAAGGCCCCGGGCTTCCCGCCCGGGGCCTTCGCCGTTCGCTCCGCGTCAGGCGCCGATCTTGTCGGCGTCCATCTCGCCGTGGGTACGCCCGTCCCTGGGCGACTGGCTCAACAACAAGAAGGACCAGTTCGACCACATCATCATCCTGAAGATCGACCGCATCGCGCGGTCGGTCCGCCACCTCTCGGACATCATCGAGTGGTGCGAGGCGAACGGTAAGGGCCTGATCTCCTGTGAGGAGGGCTTCGACCTCTCGAAGCCGTGGGGCAAGACGATCGCCAAGATCCTGGCTGTGGTCGCAGAGGCCGAGCTGGACGCCATCAAGGCCCGCAACAAGGCTTCCCGGGAGACCATGCGGAAGACCGGCCGCTGGCCGGGTGGCCTTGTCCCGTTCGGACGTAGAGCAGTGAAGGGTGACGCAGGCTTCACTCTGGAACTCGACCCCGAGCACGGCCCGACGCTGATCGAGATGATCCGGCGCTTCATCGAGAAGCCGAGCTTCTCGGCTGTCGCCGACTGGTTGAACGAGCAAGGTGTACCCACGGCTCAGGACATCGCTCGCATCCGCGCGGCGGCAGGCGAGAGCACAACTCGGCTGGCCGACCCGAAGCCTCGGGGAGCCAGGTGGACGCCGACCACAGTGCAAGCCGTACTGATCAGCCGCTCCCTACTCGGGGAGTACGTACGCGCCAGTGGCGCCGTAGCCCGCAACGACGACGGCACACCTGTCATGCGCTCTGAGCCGGTACTGAACGAGGAGGAGTGGACGAAGCTGTCGGAAGCCGTCGCCTCGGTCAAGTACAAGAAGCAGAAGGGCTCTACGTCGCCGACGGTGGGCGTGACGTTCTGCATGCTGTGCGGCAGCTCCCTCTACTTCGTGAAGGGCGATCCGGCCAAGGGCAAGCGCGAGCGGTATCGGTGTCACGGCAACAAGAGCAAGGGCATCCAGGCATGCCCGAAGCAGAGGTTCTGGGCAGAGGACTTGTACCCCTGGCTGGAGTCGGCCTTGTTGGGCGAGATCGGCCACCTGGAACGGATGGAGTCGAAGACGACCATCGACAACAGCCGTGCAGCCAAGCTCGCCGTGATCGACGGCAGGATGAACCAGCTCCTGAAGGAACTCCAGCAGGACGAGATCAGCGCCGTCGCGTACGCCTCACAAGTCGCCAGCCTTGCCCAGGACCGAGAGAAGGTCACCAACCAGGAAGGGCCGAAGCCGGTGACCGTGTGGACGGGCACGGGCGAGGGCTACGCGGAGTGGTGGGAGCGGTCGAGCGTCGACGAACGGCGTGAATGGCTGAAGAAGCACAAGGTCAAGGCGTACTTCGGACATGACGTCCTGGCCATCGATCCCGGCGACCTGATCGAGAACATCAAGCAGCAGGGCATCACGTACTGGGATGTGCCCTCCAAGTCTTCTCAGGTGCTCTCACCGATCACGCCGATCTCCTTGCACGGAAAGCCGTACGAGAAGCCGAAGCCGCTTACGGGTGTGGAGTGGGAGATCGTCAGCCGCTGGGAGGACTTCGAAGCGGAGCGGACAGCACAGCGGGCGAAGGGCCAGGAGGAAGCCCAGGGAGCAAGGGAAGCCATGGTGGTTCCGACGTCCGCCTGATGCAGGATGAGCAGGCGAGGAAGGCCCCCGACTTGGGGGCCTTCTGTCGTTCCGAGTCAGAAGGGCGGCGGCTCGTGTTCGGCCTCGCGGAGCCGATTGGCCGAGTTGTCGTAGTCGAAGTCGGCTGGCAGGGGAGCTGTGTACGACTCGCCGAACCACTTCCGGCGGCGCTCCCCTTGCTTGACCGTCGCCAGGTCTACGAAGGGCAAGGAGGGGGCCGAAGGCCCCCAAGAGAGCCAGCGCCTTTGTCCTCCTCCTGGGGGCCGCTCACGCGGCCCACCGTCGCTGGTTGCTTGCGCTCTTCGTCTTCGCCCTGTCGGCCCCCTGCCGGGGGCCGCTCTTCGCCTACCGGCTTGCTGCTTCCATCGCCGTCGCTCTTGAAGGTATGTAGGTTGTATGGCTCCTCAGCCATACCGCCCTGCTTCGGCAACGTGAGCCGGTAGATCACCGGGCCGTCCGGTACTTTGCCCGTCTTCGTGAGCCAGCCGGCCTTACGCAGCCTGCCGACGATCTTGTTGACCGTCTGCTCTGGAGCCTTCCCGCCGTAGCCGAGTTCCCTGCGATCGTCCCGTTGGACGGGCATGCGTTCTGGCCCGTCTCGTAGTCCGCATACAGCGCCATCGCAACGCCGACCAACTTCTCTGCGGGCTTCATGCCAGAGCGCACCAACGCACGGCGCCATACATGTTCCTATATCTCGGGCTTCCCTTCTCTGAAGACTCAAAAGGACTCCAAAATCTACAGCTCACCAGAGACAAAGGCGCAGGTCATCACATGTGAGGCGCCTCTCAGACGGACCCCGGAACCGTGGCAGGATTTGGGCCGGTAAGACCCGGCGGTCGGCAAGCACTGGCCAGGGGGTCATACCCCACCCCTCCGCCGCCGCGCTCTGCCGTGCGCTGATGCCGTAGGGGAACTGTCGACGAAACTCAGTAGCTGTTCGGCCCCAGCCCTGCATACGTTCGGCCGCATGGCTGACGACTGCTTCACGCATCCACGACTCGCCGCGATCTACGATCCCCTCGACCCTGACCGCAGCGACCTCGATGCATACCTGGAGATGGCAGAAGAGTTCGAGGCGCAACGAGTACTGGACATCGGCTGCGGCACGGGGGTGTTCGCACTTCTCCTGGCCGACCGCGAGATCAAGGTCGTCGGCGTGGATCCCGCCAGGGCGTCCATCGACGTCGCTCGGGCCAAGCCGGGAAGTGAGCGAGTGCGCTGGATCTGCGGTGACGCGGCAGACCTCCCACCGCTGCAGGTTGACCTCGCGACGATGACAGCGAACGTCGCCCAGGCCATCGCTGATCCGCATACATGGCAGAAGACGCTACGGGGAGCCCACGAAGCACTGCGGCCTGGAGGGCATCTGGTCTTCGAGACGCGCGATCCGGCCAGACGCGCCTGGGAAGAGTGGACCCGAGAGAACTCCTACCGCGTGACCGAGATCTCAGGCGTCGGCTCCGTCGAGAGCTGGGTTCAGCTGGCTGAGGTGAGCTGGCCTCTGGTGACGTTCCGCTGGAGCTACAGGTTCGCAGTGGACGGACTGGTGTTGACGTCGGATTCGACGCTGCGTTTCCGCGAGCGGGAGGAAGTCGAGCGGGACCTGGTCGCGCATGGATACGTGGTGGATGACGTTCGCGATGCGCCCGACCGCCCAGGAAGGGAGTTCGTCTTCCTGGCACGACGTCCGTGATCTTCGGTGATCCATGCCACTCGAATTCGATGACGCACCCTCAAGGTTCCATGGCGCAGGACAACGACCGTGGCGCAGCGTGACCAGTAGTAGACGTCCCGAAAACCAAACATGCAGAGCGGCCCCCTCCGGTGACCTTGACCAGAGGGGGCGAAGCGATGGAGAGCGTCAGACCGCGAGCGCCTGCTTCACCTGGGCAAGGCTCGGGTTCGTCATCACGACCTCAGCGCCACCGTTGGAGGGAACTACCAGCACAGTCGGGACCGTCTGGTTCCCGCCATTCGCCTTCTCGACGAAAGCCGCCGAATCCGGGTCCTGCTCGATGTTGACCTCGGTGTACGCGATGCCTTCGCGGTCCATCTGCCCCTTGAGCCGGCGGCAGTAGCCGCACCACGTGGTGCTGTACATCGTCACAGTGCCCGGCATGTCGTCGGTGCTCCTTCGTCTGTCCGTCTCGCTGGATGCGGGCCGTACGCTCCCGCATGGAGGGAACGTACGGGACGTGACGGCCATTCCCCGCGGCCTCCCTGGTTTCCCCGTACCGGTATGACGAACGGCACCCCCTGTGGACAACCGCCGCTCCGGTCCCTCCCGACCTGGCAGCATGGCAGGGTGACAGCAGCAACGCATTCCACCCTCTTCCCCCAGGTCCCCGACACCGCGGACGCCGTGCTCGACGGGCTCGACCCGGAGCAGCGCGAGGTGGCGCTGGCCCTCGGCGGGCCCGTGTGCGTGCTGGCCGGAGCCGGGACGGGCAAGACGCGGGCGATCACGCACCGCATCGCCTACGGGGTGCGTGCCGGAATCCTCCAGCCGGCGACCGTGCTCGCCGTCACCTTCACCAACCGTGCGGCCGGGGAGATGCGGGGCCGGCTCCGCCAGCTCGGCGCGACCGGCGTGCAGGCCCGGACCTTCCACTCGGCGGCCCTGCGCCAGCTCCAGTACTTCTGGCCGAAAGCAGTCGGTGGCGAGCTCCCGCGTCTGGTGGAGCGCAAGGTCCAGCTGGTCGCCGAGGCCGCTGCCCGCTGCGGGATCCGGCTCGACCGCAACGAGCTGCGGGACACCACCAGCGAGATCGAGTGGGCCAAGGTCACCCAGACCGTCCCCGCCGACTATCCGGCCGCGGTGGCCAAGACCCAGCGCGACGCCCCGCGCGACCCGGCCGAGCTCTCGCAGATCTACGCGATGTACGAGCAGCTGAAGCGCGACCGCTCGGTGATCGACTTCGAGGACGTGCTGCTGCTCACCGTCGGCATCCTCCAGGACCGCCACGACATCGCCGAGCATGTGCGCCGTCAGTACCAGCACTTCGTCGTCGACGAGTACCAGGACGTCAGCCCGCTCCAGCAGCGGCTCCTCGACCTCTGGCTCGGCGACCGGGACGACCTCTGCGTCGTCGGCGACGCCGGTCAGACGATCTACTCCTTCACCGGCGCCACCCCCGACCACCTGCTGAACTTCCGCACCCGCCATCCGGACGCGACCGTGGTCAAGCTGGTGCGCGACTACCGCTCCACGCCCCAGGTAGTCCACCTGGCCAACGGCCTGCTGAGCCAGGCCCGGGGCAGGGCGGCCGAACACCGGCTGGAGCTCGTCTCGCAGCGGGACAAGGGCCCCGAGCCCGTCTACACGGAGTACGCGGACGAGCCGGCCGAGGCCGAGGGCACCGCACGCCGGATCCGCGACCTGATCGCCGCGGGCGTCCCGGCCGGTGAGATCGCCGTGCTGTACCGCGTCAACTCCCAGTCCGAGGTCTACGAGCAGGCACTGGCGGACGCGGGCGTGCCCTACCAGCTCCGCGGCGCCGAGCGCTTCTTCGACCGGCCGGAGGTGCGGGAGGCCGGGGTCGCACTGCGCGGTGCCGCCCGCGCGGGGGGCAACGACTCGCTGCTCGACGGCGCCGACGACCTGCCCTCCGAGGTGCGGGCCGTGCTCTCCACCAAGGGATGGACCTCCAAGCCGCCCGCCGGATCGGGCGCGGTGCGGGACCGCTGGGAGTCCCTCGCCGCGCTGGTGCGGCTGGCCGAGGACTTCGAACAGGCCAAACCGGGCGCCACGCTCTCCGATCTCGTGGCCGAGCTCGACGAACGGGCCGCCGCCCAGCACGCCCCCACGGTCCAGGGCGTCACCCTAGCGTCGCTGCACTCGGCTAAGGGCCTGGAGTGGGACGCCGCGTTCCTCGTCGGGCTGACCGAGGGCATGATGCCGATCGCCTACGCCAAGACGGACGAACAGGTCGAGGAGGAACGCCGCCTGCTGTACGTCGGAGTCACCCGGGCCCGCTTCCACCTCTCGCTGTCCTGGGCGCTGTCCCGGTCGCCGGGTGGCCGCGGGAACCGCCGGGCGACCCGCTTCCTGAACGGGCTGCGGCCCGGCTCGGCGGCGCTGGGCACGCGGGGCGGCGCCGGAGGAGGCGGCGGTATCGACCGCGGCTCCCGTGCGGGCACGGGCGGCGCCGGTGCGGAGAGGCCGGTCAGGGCGGGCCGGAGGGGTCCGGCGCGGTGCCGGGTCTGCGGCAGGACGCTCACCGAGGCCGGCGAGATGAAACTGATGCGCTGCGAGGACTGTCCCTCGGACATGGACGAGGGGCTGTACGAGCGGCTGCGCGAGTGGCGCGCGGACCGGGCGAAAGAGATCAGCCAGCCCGCCTACTGCGTCTTCACCGACAAGACACTGATGGCGATCGCCGAGGCGGCGCCGGACAGCGAGGGCGAGCTTGTCGTCATCGCCGGTGTCGGCAACCGGAAGCTGACCAGGTTCGGGGCCGACGTGCTGGCCATCTGCGCAGGCCGGACGGTGGGTCAGGAAGCTGAGGGGGGCGGGGACGACGTGTGAGAAAAACTCGTCGAAAAAATAGTTTGCGCCCGCAGCAGTCATCACCATAGGTTCTTAACCACGGGAACAGCGACTTCTCTGAAGCCCTGACTCCGTGCTGTACTTATCCGAATACCGCAGGATCGGCCCCGGCCGGTCCCTTGAGACGCCGAGAGGAGGCGATTGTCGTGATCAGCATCATCAACACCATCAAAATGACCGATCCGTCGGTCGTCTCCACCTGCTCGCTCGGCCTCGCCCGCTCTTCGGAGCTCTCGCTCCGCGGCACCGGTGTGTCCGGCATCTCCCTGGTCAGCCCGCTCTCTCTGGCGAGCCTGCCCGTGCGGGAGCGCAATGAGCGACCGACCGAGGCACCGGAAGCAGCAGTAGTGAAGGGACAGGCCTCGGCCTATGCCTTTGCGGCAGCCGCAGCCGGTGCCGGAGCCAAGAAGCAGACGACGCAGCACCACACGATGTGGGCCTTCCGTGGGCCTGAACCCTGGAGTGATCCAGCCTGATCCGATCAGGCCGGCGCCTTCAGGGCCGCGGAACCCCACTCGGGATCCGCGGCCCTTTTGTTTTGTCCGAACGGATGAGACGAGACGAAGGAGCCTCGGGACAGCAGGACCTGGTACCAGCCGCCAACCGGCCAACAGGCCGGCACGACCAGACGAGGACAACGCCACCGTGCAACTCGAGACGCACGCCCCGTCCGTACCGCCTTCCGACACGATCTCCCCGCCCGGCCTCACGGAGGACTCCACCTTGATCCCCCTCACCGCGCTCACCGCGCTCGACGACGCCATCGAGAACCTCGGCGTGCCCGTCCCCTGCCGCTCGTACGACCCGGAGGTCTTCTTCGCCGAGTCCCCGGCCGACGTCGAGTACGCCAAGTCCCTCTGCCGTACCTGTCCGCTGGTCGAGGCCTGTCTCGCCGGAGCCAAGGAGCGGCGCGAGCCGTGGGGCGTCTGGGGTGGCGAGCTCTTCGTCCAGGGCGTCGTCGTCGCCCGCAAGCGGCCCCGTGGCCGTCCGCGTAAGAACCCGGTCGCGGCGTGACCGCCGGCCTGGGGGTCATGGCCCCCACACGAACGAAGCGCATCGGAACCATCGACCGTCCCCAGACTCATGACCCCCGGAATCAGGCACCAATGACCACCACCACGAGGGAGCCCGTCGGCTCCGCGACCCCGGACGTCACCATCATCGGCGCGAACGACTCGCGCCAGAACAGGACCCGCGAGATGCAACTCATCCCAGAAGCCCTGGCTCGTGCGCATATGCACGACCGCCTGAGGGAGGCCGAGCAAGGACGTCAGGCAGTGCGCCTGGTGGCCGCCCGGCGGATGCAGCGCCGTGCGGAGCGCGCCTCGATGCGCGCCCGCCGCGCGCTGGCCATGGCCGTCATGCACTGACGGCTCCACCAGCAGTACGGCGCACCACGGCTGCCGGGCCACCGCTCGGCCCTCAGGCAGCCACCCTCCCCATCAGCGGGGCCGGCCCGAACAGGCCGGCCCCGCAGTGCGTTCCGGCGCGCGCCGCCCGGCCCTCGGCGTTATCGTCGCGAGGTGGACGAGGAGACTCAACACCCCGTGGAACCGGTCGCCGACCACGTGGCGTGTGCCCGCTGCGGCACCACCGCGGAGTCGGACCCGCCCCCCTTGACGTGGCTCTGCTCAGTGGAGAACGGCAGGCGCCAGTACTTCTGCGAGGACTGCGCGCGCACCCACCTGCGGGCGATCGAGGGCAGACTCGACTCGGCCTGGTGGTGACCCGGGGCCGAGGACGAGGAAGCGGAACCCGGTCCCCGCCCGTATCCCGAACTCCCGGGTTCCCCGGCGGCGCGGCAGCCGCGCCCTCCTCCAGGCCTCGGCTACACCTCGACCGCCGCGCCCTCCCCGGCGCTGACCTTTGCGCCGTCCGCGGTGCTGTCCTCGTCGGGTTCGTACTCCAGGAGGAACCCCGGCAGCCAGGACTCCAGTTCGTCGCGCAGACGGACCGTCGCGCCCAGCTGGCACAGCACCCCGATCGTGCTCAGCGTCACGCGGTGTATCAGCAGGTAGGACGGGGGCAGGTTCAGCTGTTTGCCCAACTGATGTGCCGGTGAGCGAGGGTCGGCGATCCGGGCGGCCTGGCTGCGCAGCCAGGAGCGGGTGAAGGTGAACTCGTCCGCCTGCGCGGGCTCGATGATGGGGAGTAGATAGCCGAGCACGGCGTCCGGTTCGAGATCGATGGACTCCCTGACGAAGCCGGCCTCGCGCAGCATGGCGTAGACAGCGTCGGCGTCACCCTCCAGCGTCATCCGCAGGGCGTCACCGATGGTCTGCGGCAGACCACCCGGAAGCCGGTCCACCGTGCCGAAGTCGAGCACCCCCAGACGCCACGGCGCACCGTCCGCGCCGGGCTCGTCCCCGCCGCGTGCCTCCGCGTCCCCGGTGGCCGTATCCGCCGGGGGGAGCAGCCGGAAGTTGCCCGGATGCGGATCCGCGTGCAGCAGGCCGGTGCGTGCCGGCCCCGAGAACAGGAAACGCGCCAGCAACTGGCCCGCCCGGTCCCGCTGCTCCGGCGTGCCGTCAGCGATCACCTCCGACAGCGGAATTCCGTCGATCCACTCCGTGACCAGCACCTGCTCGGACTGGTGCACCACTCCGGGGATCACCACATCCGGATCCGCCTCGAACTCGGCGGCGTGCTCCTGCTGGGCGCGGGCCTCCAGCTCGTAGTCCAGCTCCTCGGACACCCGGTCGCGCAGCTCCGTGATGAGCGGCTTGATGTCCATCCCGGGAATGAGGGGGCCCAGCAGCCGTGCGAAGCGGCTGAGTTGGGTGAGGTCCGACAGCAACGCCTCGCCGGCGCCCGGGTACTGCACCTTCACGGCGACGTCGCGCCCGTCGTGCCACACGGCGCGGTGGACCTGTCCGATCGAGGCCGCGGCGGAGGGCCGGTCCTCGAACTCGGTGAACAGCTCCCGCCAGTCCTCGCCGAGCCGCTCCGCCAGCACCCCGTGGACCGTGTGGGTCGGCATGGGCGGTGCCGCCTCCTGCAGCTTGGTCAGCGCCGCACGGTAGGGGCCCGCCACATCCTCCGGCAGTGCGGACTCGAAGACGGACAGGGCCTGTCCGAGCTTCATCGCACCGCCCTTCAGCTCGCCGAGGACCTTGAAGAGCTGGTCCGCCGTGCGCTGCTGGACCTCGCGGGCCACTATCTCGGCGGACTTCCCGCCGATCCGCTTGCCCAGCCCCCACGTGGCACGGCCGGCGAAGCCGAGCGGCAGGGCTGCCAGCTTCGCGGTACGGGTGACCGCCTTCCGGGGAAGATCAGACATGTGCCCCTCCAGTTCCCAGACTGCCGTGCGGCGTGAGTATCCGGTTCCGCTCCGTCGGCGGCGGTCACCCGGCCATTGTGTCCTGCGTGGCCCCGGCCGCGGGGGTGAGCTCCACCTCAGTGTGCCCGGCGGCACCACAGGCGCAGTCGGCGTGGGGCCCCAGCGGCTCCGACCGCCAGTCCAGCATCGGCATGGCGGCCTCCCAGCGTGCCCCCGTGCTGGCGGGCAGCTCCCCGTCGAGAAAGGACAGCGCGTGGGCCGCCGCGAGGCCGGCCACCGCGGTCGCCAGACCCAGATCGCAGGCCTGCACGCAGGTGCGCCGCCCGGAGCGCCACTGCGCGAGCATCCGTGGCCACTGGGGGTCCCTCTCGGCGCGGTGCAACGCCAGACAGCCCGCGCAGCCGGTGCCTCCGGGCAGCACCAAGGGCCCTACCACCCCGGTGGCTTCGATCACTCCCGCATAGAGATGCGGCGTACCCGAGGCGATCCACGGTGCCGCGATGTCCGGATCGGGGACATAGACGGAGAGCCCGTCCCTGGGCGCCACCACGATCAGGGACAGGGCGGGTCCGCCATGTGGAGGGGCCTCGGCCGCCCCGCCCGACCGTGGCGGCCCGCCGACCGCCGACCTGCGCACCAGCTGCCGGGCCGCCGTGTCCCGGCGCTCCCCGACCGACGAGGCCGGGAGGCCGCCCGGTGCGACGTCCCAGGGTTCGGTGCGGCCACCGTCGAGCACCTCGACGTGACCCACCCCCGACCCGGACAGCACCGCCGCGATCGCCGCACCGACCCTGCCCGCTCCGCGCACCTGGACCCGCATCGCGCGCCGGGCGGCGAGCCTCCGCAGCCCACTGCCGGGCGTCGGGTGGACCACGGAGAGCGCCGCCGCGTCGGGGCGCTGCCGCTCGAGGGTCTCGGCCCGTCGGCGTAAGGCGTCGGCCTCCGGACCGCCCGCATCCGGATCGTCCAGCAGCCCGGCCTCCGTGAGGCGCGATACGAGAATGTCCACATGACGGTCCGACAGGTCCAGAGCCCGGGCCTCTTCACGGAGCAGGGGAAGTCCGCGTGTTCCGTCGAGCAGTTCCAGAAAGCTGCCGGTGGCGATATCCATCGGCCCCAGCGTTACCGCGTGTGCGGGCGTCACACCGAATTGCACGGTGTTCCGTCCACGCCATGCCCGGCGGAGTGCGGGCTTCAGCATCGGGTGCATGACTTCTCCCAGGTCGGGTGTCGGGGTCCGTTGCCAGAATGCAACATGGCGGCGAAACGGGCCGAAAGTTATCCACAGGCTGGGGTATTAGTCGTTCAAATGGTGCAAGCCGAGAAGTGGATCAACGCGGGACCGTCGAGGGGGCGGGACTTCCCGCACCGCCAGCGGGTAACGTCGTGTCGTGCCCGCCGACCCCTCTCCCGGTCTCGCCGGGGAGACCCCTGCGCGCAGCGCCGGACGCAAGCAGCGCAGCCCCGCCACCCAGCAGCCCCGCGCATCGGTGACGAGCGCGGTCGAGGTCCGCAGGAGCACCCGGCGCAGCAGAACGGTCTCCGCGTACCGGGAGGGCGACCGCACCATCGTGCTCATCCCGGCCCGGATGTCGGAGGCCGAGGAGCAGCGCTGGGTCGGCGTGATGCTCGACAAGCTCGCCGCGCAGGAGAGCAGGCGCGTCATCGGCGACAGTGAGCTCGCCGACCGCGCGGAGCGGCTCTCCGGTCAGTATCTCGACGGCCGGGCGCGGCCCGCCTCCGTGCGCTGGGTGACCAATCAGAACACCCGCTGGGGCTCCTGCACCCCCGCCGAGGGAAGCATCCGCCTCTCGCACCGCCTGCAGGGGATGCCTGAGTACGTCCTCGACTACGTGCTCCTCCATGAGCTGGCCCATCTGCTGGTCCCGGGCCACGGGCCGCGTTTCTGGCGGCTCCTGGAGGCGTACCCCCGTACCGAGCGTGCGCGGGGCTACCTCGAGGGAGTCGTGGCGGCCGACCGGCTCCCGCATCTGCCCGCCGCCCGCGAAGAGTGAGTTCGCCGATTCTGTACCGGGTCTGTACCGGCTTGGCTCGATGTCGTGGTTTGCGGTTAGCCTGACGCGACGCATTCACCTTCGGGATGGGGGACGGTCGTTACGCATGGCCAGGGAATTTCAACGCGGCCACAAGGCCAAGATCAGTGATCTCACGTCAGGGACGGATCTGTACGTAGGTGTGCAGATCGCGGGCCCCGGCCTGACGTTCGACATCAGCTGCTTCGGTCTCGACGCCAACGAGCAGCTCTCCGACGACCGGTATTTCATCTTCTTCAACCAGCCGAAATCGCCTGAGGAGTCCATTCAGCTTCTCGGCGCCCAGGCCGGTGACACCGAATCGTTCCGCGTCACCCTCGACCGTATTCCGGCGAACATCCACAAGCTGTCCTTCACCGCGACGCTCGACGGTGCCGGGCAGATGTCGCAGGTCGGCCCCGGATACATCCGGATCGTGGCGGGCGGCGAGGAAGTGGTGAAGTACGCCTTCACCGGTTCGGAGTTCACCACCGAGCGCGCGGTCATGCTCGGCGACTTCTACCTCAAGGACGTCTGGCGGTTCGCCGCGGTCGGCCAGGGCTTCGACGGCGGACTCGACGCGCTGCTCAAGAACTTCGGCGGGGAGGTCGCCGAAGAGGCTCCCGCCGAGCCGCCCCAGGGCGCCGCCCCCTCGTTCGCGCCGCCCGCCCAGGCTTCAGCGCCTCCTGCGTTCGGTGCTCCGGCCGCTCCCCAGGCGCCGCAGCCCGCACCGGCCTTCGGCGCGCCTCCGGCGCCCGCTCCCGCGCCGCAGCAGCAGCCGATGCACGCCGCGCCGACCATCGCGGCCCCCATGGCACCGGCGCCGCACGCACCGGCGCCGCACGCACCGGCACCGGCGCCCGCCCCGTACGGTCAGCCGCCCCAGCAGCCGCAGTTCGGCCAGGTCCCGGGGCAGGGCGCGCCGCCTTACGGGCAGCAGCCCCCGGGCGCCCCGCCGTTCGGACAGCAGCAGCCCCCGGGCGCACCGCCGTTCGGGCAGCAGCCCCCGGCGCAGTTCGGGCAGCAGCCCCCCGGCATGCACCCAGGTGTGCCGCAAGGCGTGCCCCAGGGTGTTCCCGCCGGTGGCGCAGGCCTGCAGGCCGCCCTGCAGCCCTACAAGGAAGCGGCCACCGGGCAGCGCTGGACCTCGCAGAACCAGCAGCTCATGCGGGTCGACCTCACGATGGGCGGCACCCCGGTGCTGGCCCGTCAGGGCAGCATGGTGATGTACCAGGGCAAGGTCGACTTCGGTTACAAGGGCGCCGGCTTTGCGGGCCGCATGGTCGGCAACGCGACGGGCCAGGAAATGCAGCTCATGCGCTGTACCGGCCGTGGCCAGGTCTTCCTCGCCGAGGAAGGGTCGCATCTGCACCCCATCGAACTGCAGGGCGACGGCATCTGTGTCTCCGCGGAGAGCGTCCTCGCGTTCGACGAGTCCCTCCAGTACGAGGTCCGAAGGATCGAAGGCCACGGGATCCCCGGCGGCGCCCTGTTCACCATGCAGTTCCAGGGCACCGGCACCGTCGTCGTCAAGACCCACGGTGTGCCGGTCGTCCTGCCGGTCACGCCGACCACCTTCGCCGACTGCAACGCGGTGGTGGCCTGGTCGTCCGCGTCCCAGGTGATCATCTCCAGCCAGGTCCGGCTGCGCCGCAACGCGTACCCGGGCCACAGCGGGGAGACCGTGAACCTCCAGTTCCGGGGAGCCCCCGGGAACTTCATCGTCGTCCAGCCCTACGAGGTCTGAGGGAGCCCGTCATGAATCAGCAGCTCGCGGGCTTCGCCCCGACCCCCGTCACGGCCCGCATGGAGAACCACGGCCACACCATGCTCAAGGTCGCCATGGCCACAGGCCAGGACCTCTACGCGCGGACCGGCTCGATGGTGGCCTACGAGGGCTTCATCCAGTACGAACCTAACCCGCCCGCCGTCCGCCAGATCGCGTCCCAGTGGATCACCGGCGAGGGCACACCCCTGATGAAGTGCGCCGGCGACGGACTGCTCTACCTCGCCGACTACGGCGCCGACGTGGTCGTCATCAACCTCAACAACGACTCGCTCTCGGTCAACGGCACGAACCTCCTGGCGTTCGACAGCCACCTCACCTGGGGTGTGGAGCGGGTCAAGGGGCTGGCCAAGTTCGCCGGCCAGGGCCTGTGGAACGTCGCGATCCAGGGCACGGGGTGGGTCGCCATCACCTCGCGCGGCACACCGATCGTCGTCGACTGCGGCCGGGGCGAGGACGAGACGTACGTCGACCCCGACGCTCTCGTCGCGTGGTCCCCGAACCTCAAGGTGAAGGGCAAGCGCAGCTTCAAGGCGGGCTCGCTCATCGGGCGGGGCAGCGGAGAGGCGTACCAGATGGCCTTCTCGGGCCAGGGGATCGTCGTCGTCCAGCCGAGCGAGGACAGTACCGACCGCCTGCGGATCCGGAACTGAGCGGGGGGAACCACACATCATGCAGAGTCCGCTTTTCAGCCACACCGAACAGCAGTCGCAGGACCGCTACACCGTCCAGAACCCGCAGCTCCTGCGGGTCTCGCTGGCCGGTCACGACGACGTCCTCGCCCGCAAGGGCGCCATGGTCGCCTACCAGGGGCTCATGGAGTTCGACGGTGAGTACCAGTCGCAGGGCCAGCGCCGCGCCCGCAGGAACACCGGCGAAGGCCTCGACCTGATGCGCTGCTCCGGCCAGGGCACGGTCTATCTGGCCAACCTCGCCCAGTACATCCACGTGGTCGACGTCGACCACGAGGGCATGACGGTCGACAGCGCCTACGTCCTCGCGCTGGACTCCTCGCTGCACACCGAGGTCATCGCGGTGGACAGCCAGTACGGCATCTCCGGCACCGGCAAGTACCAGCTCAACATCTCCGGAACCGGCAAGGTCGCCCTGATGACCTCCGGCCAGCCGCTGATGATGCAGGTCACCCCCGACAAGTACGTCAACGCCGACGCCGACGCGATCGTCGCCTGGTCGAGCGGGCTGAGGGTCCAGATGCAGGCCCAGACCCACTCCTCGGGAGTCTTCCGGCGCCGTGGCAACACGGGGGAGGGCTGGGAGCTGAGCTTCCTCGGTCAGGGGTTCGCCCTCGTCCAGCCGAGTGAGGTGCTGCCGCCGCAGCACGCCCAGATCGGCCAGGGGGCCGCGGCCCAGTTCGGTATGGGCCAGCACGGCGCGCACGGTCAGAACCAGAACAACGCCTGGAACTGAGCCGGCCGCTCGGCCGGGTGCGGGAATGAGGGGCGGTTTCCGGTGGAAGCCGCCCCTCACCCGTGTCTAACGGCCTTTCTGACGGCCTTGATCCAGTCGTACGAGGGTGCTCTCCAGCAGCCGCCCGACCGAGGCGTCCGCCACCCCCGCCACCTCGTCGTAGGGGAACCAGCGCAGATCGAGGGACTCGTCGCTGATCCGCTCCACCGCCCCGGGCGACGCCGTCGCCGCGTACTGCACGTCGAGGTGCCAGTTGCAGGGCGCCGGGATGGGATGCCGGTCCAGCCGCACGGGCCCGCCGGGCAGCAGGGTGAGCCCGGGAATCCCCGACTCCTCCGTGGCCTCGCGCAGGGCGGCCGCCGCCAGGGTGGCGTCCCGCGGCTCGCAGTGCCCGCCCATCTGCAGCCACATCCGCAGCTTCCTGTGCAGCGTCAGCAGGACCGTGCCGCGCTCCGGGGCGATCACCAGCGCGCTGGCCGTCAGGTGTCCCGCTCCGCACGCCTTCCACATGCCGTCGGGATGCCCGGCCAGATGGTCCAGGTACGTCCGGCGCAGCTCCGCCTGCTGCGCGTCGCCCCCGTCGCCCCCGTCACCACCGTCGTAACCCTCGAGTACCGAAACCGCGTCGTCGTGCAGGCTCACTTGCCGGAGTCGTCCTTGCCGTCGCTCTTCGGGTCCTCGTCGCCGGGCTCGTCCTCGCCCTGCGCCTCGGCGGCGGGCTTCTGCGGGCCCTTCGCCGCTTCGCCGAGCATCTTGTCCAACTCGGAGAAGTCCAGCTGCTCGTGGTGGACGAAGCCGTCCGGGTCGTCCAGGTCCCGGGCCGTCGGAAGCATGTCCGGGTGCTCCCACAGGCCGTCGCGGCCGTCGACGCCCCGGGCGTCCGTGAGCGAGGCCCACAGCCGCGACGCGTCCCGCAGCCGGCGAGGCCGCAGCTGGAGCCCGATGAGCGTGGCGAAGGTCTGCTCGGCGGGACCGCCGGACGCCCGGCGCCTGCGCATCGTCTCGCGCAGCGCGTCTGCCGAGGTCAGCCGGGACTTCGCGGCCTCGTGCACCACCGCGTCCACCCAGCCCTCGACGAGGGCGAGAGCGGTCTCCAGGCGGGCCAGCGACGCCTTCTGCTCCGGGGTGTCCTCCGGCTGGAACATGCCCTGCTGGAGAGCGTCCTGCAGCTGCTCGGGCTGCGACGGGTCGAACTGACCGACGACGTCCTCCAGCTTGCTGGTGTCGACCTTGATCCCACGGGCGTAGGCCTCGACCGCGCCGAACAGGTGCGAGCGCAGCCACGGGACGTGGGCGAAGAGCCGCTGGTGGGCCGCCTCGCGCAGCGCCAGGTACAGCCGGACCTCGTCCTGCGGAACGCTCAGGTCCTTGCCGAACCGCTCGACGTTCAGCGGGAGCAGCGCGGCCTTGCCGGCCGGCGCCAGCGGGAGGCCGATGTCGGTCGAGCCGACGACCTCACCGGCGAGCGTGCCCACGGCCTGGCCGATCTGCTGGCCGAACATGGCACCGCCCATGGACCGCATCATGCCGATCAGCGGGCCGGCCATGGCCTGCATCTCCTCCGGCAGGACATCGCCCATGGCCAGGCCGACACGCTCGGCCACCGGGTCCACCAGCTGCTGCCACGTGGGCAGGGACGCCTCGACCCACTCGGCGCGGCTCCACGCCACCGTCGACACGGAACCCGAGGGCAGCGACGTCACGCCGTCCAGCCACAGGTCGGCGAGACGCAGCGCCTCGTCGACGGAGGTCCGCTCGGCGGGCCCGACGCTGGCGTCCTTGCTGCCGTCCGTGGTGCCCTGCGACACCGTCTGGCGGGCGATCTGCTTGGCCATGTCCCAGTTGACCGGGCCGCCCTCGTAGCTCAGCATCTGGCCGAGCTGCTGGAAGGCCGCACCCAGGTCGTTCGGGTTCATGGAGCCGAACATCGCGGCGAACGGGTTGTCCCCGCCCGCGCCGGGCCCGAAGCCGAACGGGTTCGCCGGCCCGCCCGAGCCCTGCCCACCACCGGTGGGGTCCTTCTTCTTGCCTTCGTCGCCGTCTTCCGGCTCCTCCGGCGGAAGGCCGAATCCGAATGGGGTGTCACTCACGGGTTTCCTCGGCTCGTAGGGCCGCCGGCTCGAACCGACGGCGACTGCCCGACATCACCATCCAGCGTAGACACCGAAGACCGCTTGGGCCCTCAGTGCTCCGCCGGCTCCCGGCCTGCGGCAGGATGGACGCCACCTGGTACGTACGCGTCATTCGGGTACGTACTGAAGACAACCGCTGGAGACGCCCGGTGAGTTCCCCAGATCCGCAGGTTCGCGCAGCGCGAAACCTGGCCGACCCCTCGCCCGAAAGCAAGCCCACGAAAAATCTTTCCCGAAACCGCGGCCCGGTCGTCGCGGTCACCGGTGCCGCGACCGGCGTCGGTGAGCTGCTCACCGCCCATCTCGCCGCATCCGACGAGATCAAGCAGGTCATCGCCATCGACGAGCGCCGGGGGGACGTCTCCGAGGCGACCTGGCACATCCTGGACGTACGGGACCCCGCCATCGCCGAGAAGCTGCGCGGCGCGGACGTCGTCGTCCACATGGCGCTCGACCTCGACCTGGAGACCGACCCCGCCGCCCGTACCGCGTACAACGTGCGCGGTACCCAGACCGTGCTCACGGCGGCGGCGGCCGTGGGCGTCCACCGGGTGGTGCTGTGCACCTCGGCGATGGTCTACGGCGCCCTGCCCGACAACGACATCCCCCTCTCCGAGGACGCGGAACTGCGGGCCACGGCGGAGGCCACCGGTGTCGGCGACCTGCTGGAGATCGAACGGCTCGGCCGCCGCGCTCCCCGTGCCCACCCCGGTCTCAACGTCACGGTCGTGCGCCCCACGGTCCTGGTCGGCGGTACGGACACGGCGCTCACCCGGTACTTCGAGTCCCCGAGGCTCCTGGTCGTCGCCGGCTCGCGCCCGGCCTGGCAGTTCTGTCACGTCGACGACCTGGTCAGCGCCCTGGAGTACGCGGCTCTCGAGAAGATCGAGGGAGAGTTCGCCGTCGGCTGCGACGGCTGGCTCGAACAGGAGGAGGTGGAGGAGCTCTCCGGGGTGCGCCGCATGGAGCTGCCGTCCGCCGTCGCTCTCGGCGCCGCGGCCCGGCTGCACCGCATCGGCCTCACACCGTCACCGGCGGGCGACCTCGCCTACACCATGCACCCCTGGGTGGTCAGCGTGAGCCGGCTCCACGACGCGGGATGGCGCCCGCGGTGGACCAACGAGGAGGTCCTGGCAGCGCTCCTGGAAGAGGTGGAGGGACGTCACACCGTCGCCGGCCGGCGGCTCGGCCGCAAGGACGCCACCGCAGCGGGTGCCGCGGGGGCGACCGTCGCACTGCTCGGTACGGCGGCCCTGGTCCGGCGGGCCCGCAAGGCGCGCCGGCGTTTCTAGAGCGGACGGCGGCCCGGCCTCGCCACCCGGCAGGGGCCCCGCGCCCGTCTGGTAGGAGGCTCCAAGCGGACCGGCACGCCACCGGTCGAAACCGCTATTCCGGGATACGCGTCCCGTGCGGCACGATGGCCCCATGGCACGCACCCACAACCACCCCGGCGAGCAGGCGGCCCAGGACCCGATCCGGCTTCTGGACATCCGTGACACACCGCTCTCCGTCGACGAGGTCTTCCGCGCGGTCGGGGACGACGCCGCCGGAGGCATGGCGCTCTTCGTCGGCACGGTGCGCAACCACGACGACGGGCAGGACGTCGGCTCCCTCGGATACTCCTGCCATCCGACGGCCGGCGACGAGCTCCGCAGAGTGGCCGAGAAGGTGGTGGCGGAGTTCCCGGTACGGGCGCTGGCCGCCGTCCACCGTGTGGGTGAACTGGGTGTGGGCGACCTGGCGGTGGTCGTCGCCGTCTCCTGCGCCCATCGGGGTGAGGCCTTCGAGGCCTGCCGCAAGCTGATCGACGACCTCAAGCACGAGGTCCCGATCTGGAAGCACCAGCGCTTCTCCGACGGCACGGAGGAGTGGGTCGGCGCCTGCTGAGCGCAAACCGCCCCGGGGGGCATCAGCCCCGATTTGCGTAACCGCACCCCTGCCATGAGCGTTGGTCCTGCAGGTCGTTAATCTTCTGATCGTCAGTTGCGGTCGCTCATGGGGTAGGGAGGTCGTGATGGCAGCACTCGCTTGGCTGTTGATTCCACTTATAGCTGCTCTTGGCGCAGCGATATGGGGAGGGTGGGCAGCCCGCAATCGAACGACCGGCGATGTCACCGAGCTCGCCGGCTACGCCAGGTTCCGTGAAGCGATGGAGAAGTCGCACTCCGGTTCCGAGGCCGTCTGAGACTCCGCAGCTGTACGCAGTTGCCAACTCCGCACCGCACCCGCTCCTCGTAGGCGCAGTCCGCGCAGCGAGCGAGGCGCGATGTCCCCCGGTCCTTCCCGGACCCGCACCCGCTCCGCCGTCCGCCCCGTACGGACCGGCCCCGACGGTGCACTGACAGGCCGTTCCCGTACTGTCGTTCCATGCCACGCCGCACCGCGACGATGCTCGCCTCCACCCTCATCCTGATCGCGCTGCTCTGCGCAGGCGTGCTGATCCGCGTGCCGTACTCGGAGATGTCCCCGGGCCCGACCGTGAACACCCTCGGCGACGCCCGTGGCGAGCCCGTCCTGCACATCAGCGGGCGCAAGACGTATCCCACGTCCGGGAACCTCAACATGACGACGGTGCGCGTCACCGGTGCCGACTACGACATGAACATCGTCGAGGCCGTCTACGGCTGGCTGGCCCATGACAGCGTGGTCGTGCCCCACGAGACCCTCTACCCGGACGGCAAGACCGAGGAGGAGTCGACGCAGGAGAACGCCGAGGAGTTCAGCCAGTCCCAGGAGAGCGCCAAGGTCGCTGCCCTGGAGGAGCTGAAGATCCCCGTCACCTCCCGCGTGGTGGTCTCCACGGTCGTCAAGGACAGCGCCGCCGAGGGCGTGCTGCACGCGGGCGACGTGATCGAGGCGGTCGACGGCACGGCGGTCGAACAGCCGGAGGACGTGGCGAAGCTCGTCACGAAGCACGAGCCCGGCGAGAAGGTCGTCTTCACGATCATCCCGGCGAAGACCGCGGCGGCGGCGGAGAAGGCGGGCAAGGAGCCCAAGGGCTCCCGCGACGTCACGCTCACCACCCGCAAGGGGCCCCAGGACCCCTCGAACCCCTCCGAGGACCGGGCGATCGTGGGGATCCAGGCGGGGACGGACCACACGTTCCCGTTCGAGATCGACATCAAGCTGGCCGACGTCGGCGGCCCGAGCGCCGGACTGATGTTCTCGCTCGGCATCATCGACAAGCTGACGCCCGACAAGCTGACGGGCGGCAAGTTCATCGCCGGCACCGGCACCATCGACGACGACGGCAAGGTCGGCCCCATCGGCGGGATCAACATGAAGCTGGTCGGCGCGCGCGACGCGGGCGCCCGGTACTTCCTGACTCCGGACGACAACTGCTCCGCTGCCGACTCCGACACCCCGAGCGGCCTCACCCTGGTGCGGGTGAAGACCCTCGACGACGCCAAGAAGTCCCTGGAGAAGATCCGCGCGGGGGACACGGCCGGCCTGCCGAGCTGCTCGAAGGGCTGAGAGCTCGAAGGGCTGAGAGGCTGCCGGCCGGCCCCCGCCGGAGGCGTCAGGACTCGAAGGTGGCCGCGAGTGCCTCGGCCAGCCCCGGAACGAGCCCCGCACCGGTCAGGACCTCGGTGGGGGAGTCCTTCTCCCGCAGGCGCACGGCGGAGTCCCGCGCCCCGTCCCGCAGCACCGCCACGGTCATGCGTACCTCCTGCCGGTCCGGGTGCTCGGCGACCCACTTGGTCAGCTGGGCGTCGGACAGGCCGTCCGGTACGGACGCCTCCGCCGAGGGCGGCAGCATCAGCCGCTCGACGGTCATGGCGCAGCCGACCACGGCGTCGGGCCAGGCGATCGTGGCGAGGAATTCGTCCAGCGCGGTGCCGGCCGGGAGCTCTTCCTGCTCCACAGGGGTGAGGGTGGCGGTCGTGGAAGCGCCGTCGTCGAGGCCGAGCTGGGCGGCGAGGCCCGGCTCGTGGGCACGCAGCCGGGCGGTGTCGACCAGGGCGAACAGCCTGGCCGGCTGGTCCCAGCCGAGACCTGCGGCATAGGCGTCGATTTCGAGGACGGCGACGGTGAGTGGGCTCGCGGCCATCGGAGGGCCTGAGGGGGAAACGTTGGGCATGCCCAACATCCTGCCTCCTTCTGCCCCGGGAACGGGAACTAGGTAAAGCCTCAGTAAGTTGCATAGGTGGGCTCTACGATCGCTGGGCCCGCTCCACACGACCCGCGAACTTCGAGGTGCGCACGTTGGCTTTCCAGATGCCGGACCGCGGCGGAGGCCCGACCGGGCCACGGATCAGAGTCGGCCGCCCGTCCCGGCGCGCCCGTACCCTGCTCATGACATTGGGCGTCCTGGCGGTCCTCGCCATGGCCTTCGTCATGTTCGCCGGGTTCTGGACGGACTGGCTCTGGTACAGGTCGGTCGCGTATTCGTCCGTCTTCACCACCACCCTGTGGACCAAGATCGGGCTGTTCCTCGTCTTCGGACTGCTGATGGCCGTGGCCATCGGTGTGAACATCTGGCTCGCGCACCGGCTCCGGCCGCCGCTGAGCGCGATGTCGCTGGAGCAGCAGAGCCTGGACCGCTACCGGATGAGTGTCGCCCCGTACAAGAAGTGGGTGCTGCTCGCGGTCACCGCGCTGGTCGGGCTGATCGCCGGCGCCTCCGCGTCGGGCCAGTGGCGTACGTGGCTGATGTACGTCAACGGCGTGTCGTTCGGGCAGAAGGACCCCCAGTTCAAGCTGGACGTCTCCTTCTACGCCTTCGACCTGCCCTGGTACCGCTTCCTGCTCGGCTTCGGTTTCGCCGCGGTGGTGCTGTCGCTGATCGCGGCGGCGGTGACCCACTACCTCTACGGCGGGCTGCGGATCACGAGCCCCGGCGCGCGCGCCACGGGCGCGGCCACCGGTCATCTCTCGGTGCTGCTCGGCGTCTTCGTCACGCTGAAGGCCGTGGCGTACTGGCTCGACCGGTACGGCCTGGCCGTGAAGTCCAGTGACTTCAAGGCCACGGACAACTGGACCGGCCTGCGGTACGTCGACGCCAACGCCTACCTGCCGGCGAAGACGATCCTCTTCTGCATCGCGGTCATCTGCGCCGTGCTGTTCTTCGCGACGCTCTGGCGCCGCACCTGGCAGCTGCCGGTGATCGGCTTCGGTCTGATGGTGCTCTCGGCGATCCTGATCGGCGGGCTCTACCCGGCGATCGTGCAGAAGTTCCAGGTCCAGCCGAACGAGCAGGCCAAGGAAGCCCCGTTCATCCAGAAGAACATCGACGCGACGCGCGACGCCTACGACATCGACGACGCGAAGGTCGACGACTACTCGGGCACGAGCACGACCGACGACAGCACCAAGCTGAGGGCGAGCGCCGACTCGGCCGCCAGCTACCGCGTGATGGACCCGAACGTCGTCTCGCCGGCGTTCCAGCAGCTCCAGCAGAAGAGGAACTACTACCAGTTCCCCAAGACGCTGGACGTCGACCGCTACAAGGGCGAGGACGGCAAGGAGCAGGACACCGTCATCGGCCTGCGCGAGCTGAACCTCCAGGGCCTCCCCAAGAGGAACTGGATCAACGACCACTTCACGTACACCCACGGCTACGGCGTCATCGCGGCCCGGGGCACCACGACGGGCACCAACCCGACGGGGTCCCCCGACTTCACGGAGTCGGGTCTGCCGACCACCGGCGAGCTGGGCAAGTACGAGCAGCGGATCTACTACGGCGAGAAGACCGAGCAGTACTCCATCGTCGGCGGGCCCCAGAAGGAGCTCGACTACGAGGAGGACGGCGAGAAGACCACCAGTTACGAGGGCGACAGCGGGGTCAGCCTCGGCAGCGCCTTCAACCGGGCGGCCTACGCGGTCTCCTTCAGCGAGCCTCAGATCCTGTATTCGGGAGCCATCGGCGACGGCTCGCGGATCCTCTACAACCGCACCCCCAAGGAGCGCGTCGAGGCGGTCGCGCCCTGGCTGACCATTGACGGCGACGCCTACCCGGCGGTCGTCGAGGGCCGGATCCAGTGGATCGTCGACGCGTACACCACGACCAACGGCTATCCGTACGCCTCGCGTACGACGCTCGGTGACACCACGGCCGACTCGCTGACCACCAACCAGCGCGCGGTCGTCGCCCAGCAGAACCAGGTCAACTACATCCGGAACTCCGTGAAGGCCACCGTCGATGCGTACGACGGCAAGGTCAAGCTCTACGAGTGGGACACCGAGGACCCGGTGCTCAAGACGTGGCGCAAGGCGTTCCCGGGCACGGTGGAGCCGCGGGCGGACATCCCGAAGGAGCTGATGGACCACCTGCGTTACCCGCAGGACCTGTTCAAGGTCCAGCGTGAGCTGCTGACGCGGTACCACGTCGTGAACCCCGCGCAGTTCTACAGCGGCAGTGATGCCTGGCAGGTGCCGGACGACCCCACCAACAAGGAACCCGGGTCCGTTCCGCCGTACTACCTGAGCATGAAGATGCCGGACCAGGACACGCAGAAGTTCTCCCTGACCACGACCTTCACCCCGAAGGGGCGGCCCAACCTCGGGGCGTTCATGGCGGTGGACGCGGACGCGGCCAGCAAGGACTACGGCACGATCAGACTCCTGAGAGTCACCAGTACGGTCAAGGGTCCTGGCCAGGTGCAGAGTGAGCTCAACGGCAACGACGACGTCGCCGAGTTCGTGAGAAACCTCAAGGGCACCGACTCGGACATCGAGTACGGGAACCTCCTGACGGTGCCGCTCGACGGAGGCTTCCTCTACATCGAACCGGTGTACACGCGCGGTGGCACGCAGAACTATCCGCTGCTGCGCAAGGTGGCCGCCTCGTACGGGTCGAAGATCGTGTTCGAGAACAGTCTCGGTGAGGCGCTGAACGCGGTCTTCGGGGTCGAGGGCTCCGATACGACGACTCCGCCCACCGAGCCGGACGAGCCACCGGGTGACACCACGGAGCCTCCGGCCACCGGGGACGCCGCTCTCAAGAAGGCCATCGCGGACGCCCAGAAGGCGTACACGGCGGGTGAGACGGCTCTCAAGGAGCAGGACTGGGAGGCCTACGGCAAGGCTCAGAAGGACCTGCAGGAGGCCCTTGAGCGTGCCGCGGCGGCTCAGCCCAAGGCAGGTGCCGGCTCCTCGGGCACCGAGGGCGCGGCCAAGCCGGAGGGCGACGACCAGGGCAGTTGAGAAAAGGTCCACCCCGCGTCGTGGTACGGTTTGAACACAACGACGCGGGGTGGAGCAGCTCGGTAGCTCGCTGGGCTCATAACCCAGAGGTCGCAGGTTCAAATCCTGTCCCCGCTACTGAAAGGTGAAGGCCCGGATCCTTTGGGATCCGGGCCTTCGTCATGTCACGGCGCATTTTTCAAGTTGTCGGAGTGAAGTGCGGTTCGCGGGGCACGAGTTGGACTCACTCGTGTTTCACTTGTCTCTCTGTGGGCATGTCGACAAAACGCCGAAGTGACTTCACTGGCCGCGGTATTCCAGGTGTACGCGGGTTGCAGGTGGTGCGACGATGGTATTTATGGGGGACAGGGCAACTCTGTTGGAGACAGGGCGGTTTGTGCAGCGACGCGGCCGGACGACGGAAAACATGGCAGATGCGGCATTCGCCGCTGCCCTGGCCGGAACCGCTGACACCGCCGACGGCGTCCACGAGGACGCCGCCTTCACCGTGGACATCACCGGGACGCCCGGCACCGTCGTAGGAGCCGTCGAGAGAGCCGTCACGGCCGGCGGCGCGGACACCACCGACACCACCGACACCGCGGACCACGCCGACGAGACCGAGGCGCGGCACCGCCGTGCCGCGGAAGCCGGTGACACGGCGTCGATGAGCGTCCTGGGCGCCCTCCTGCTGCGCCGCGGCGACCTGGACGGTGCCGAGACCCACCTCCGGGCGGCCACCGCCGAGGGCGACCGGGCCGCGGCCAACAACCTCGGCGTGCTGCTCCACCAGAGGGGATACGCGGACGAGGCGGCCGGCTGGTGGCGGATCGCCGCCGTCGCCGGTTCCGCGGCCGCCGCGCACGCCCTCGGCCGTCACTTCCGGGAGCGCGGGGACGAGCCCGGCGCCGAGTACTGGCTGCGCCAGTCCGCGGAGCAGGGCCACGCCCTGGGCGCGTACGCGCTCGCCGACCTGCTGGAGCACCGCGGGGACGACGGCGCCGAGCGCTGGCTGCGCGCCGCCGCGGAGCAGGGGCACAGGGAGGCCGCGTACCGCCTGGCGCGGACCATCGAGCGCAACGCCGTCGGTGACGCCCACGACGCCTTCGGCCTGGGCCGCGTCGTCGGGGGCGAGGAGCGCCGGGGGCTGGACGCCGTCCCGCCGGCCAGGCCGGACGGTCCCGTCGCGGGCCCGGACTCCGGACGCGTCGGCGAGGCCGAGCAGTGGTACCGCCAGGCCGCGGCCCGTGGGCACCGCCGTGCCGCCCTGCACCTCGGCGCCATCCTCGAACAGCGCGGGGAGCTGAAGGAGGCCGGCCGCTGGTACCTCACCGCCGCCAAGGACGGCGAGCCCCGGGCGGCCTGCGCCCTCGGCTTCCTGCTGCGTGACGCGGGCGACGAGGAGAGCGCGGCCGTCTGGTGGCTGCGTGCCGCCCAGGACGGCGACGGCAACGCCGCCAACGCCCTGGGAGCCCTGCACGCGGCCCGGGGCGAGCAGCAGACCGCCGAGCGCTGGTACCGCGCCGCCATGGACGCCGGTGACGTCAACGGTGCGTACAACCTCGGCCTGCTCTGTGCCGCCCAGGACCGGATCCCGCAGGCCGAGCAGTGGTACCGCCGGGCCGCGTACGCCGGACACCGCGAGGCGGCCAACGCGCTGGCCGTGCTCCTGCTCCAGGCAGGGGACGCGACCGGGGCCGAGCCGTGGTTCTCCAAGGCCGCGGAGGCGGGCAGCGTGGACGCCGCCTTCAACCTCGGCATCCTGCACGCCGGCCGGGACGAGGACGGCACGGCGCTCGGCTGGTACCAGCGGGCGGCCGCCGCCGGGCACACCGATGCCGCGCTCCAGGTGGGCATGGCCCTGCTGCGGGACGGCGACGAGCGGGCGGCCGAGCGCCATCTGCGCTGCGCCGCGGGCGGCGGCAGCGCCGAGGCGGCCTTCCGGCTGGCCGGCGTCCTCGACCTGCGCCAGCCCGCGCCTGGCCCTCCCGCGCTGGGCGAGCCGATGCCGGAGAAGACCGAGTGCGAGGAGTGGTACGAGCGGGCGGCCGAGCAGGGCCATCGCCGTGCCCAGGTCAGGGCGGGGATGCTGGCGGCCGCGCGCGGTGACATGCGGAGCGCCGCGCGCTGGTACCGCGAGGCGGCCGAGTCGGGCAGCCGCAACGGGGCCTTCAACCTCGGCCTGCTGCTCGCCCGTGAGGGCAGCGAGCGCGAGGCGGCCCTGTGGTGGAGCCGCGCCGCCAACGACGGGCATGGCAGGGCGGCCCTGCGCCTCGCGCTGCTCGCCGCCCGCCGGGGCGAGCTCACCGAGGGGCAGCGCTGGTGCGCCCGGGCGGTCGAGCTGGGTCCGGCGGAGGTGGCGGAGCGGGCCGCACGGCTGCTGGAGGCGCTCCACCAGGAGCTCACCGCGTGACGGCGGGCCGGACGGACCGTGGGTGCGCGCGGGTGTCCGGCGAATGAATTTGCTCCGGCCGGTGTGCGTACCGTAGAGTTGCAATCACAACGGCGCGGGGTGGAGCAGCTCGGTAGCTCGCTGGGCTCATAACCCAGAGGTCGCAGGTTCAAATCCTGTCCCCGCTACTAAAGACTGAGGCCCGGATCCTTTCGAGGATCCGGGCCTCAGTCGTATGCCCGTGCAAAGGCCTCAGGGCCGGAACCTCAGGCCCTGAGGGAGTGAGGCCTCAGGCCGTGGCCGCGCAGTTCGGGCAGATGCCGCGGTAGGTGACCTCGACGTCCGAGACGGTGAAGCCGAAGCGCTCGTCGTCGGGCAGGTCCGCCAGCGGATTGCCGGACGGGTGCACGTCCCGGATGGCTCCGCAGCGCCCGCACACCAGGTGGTGGTGGGGGCGGTGGGCGTTCGGGTCGTACCGCTTCGCACGGCGGTCGGTGGTGACCTCGATGACCTCTCCGAGGGACACCATCTCGCCCAGCGTGTTGTACACGGTGGCCCGGGAGATCTCGGGCAGCCGGTCGACGGCCCTCGCGTGGACCTCGTCCGCCGTCAGATGCACATGGTCCCCTTCGAGAACCTCGGCCACCACGCGCCGCTGTGCCGTCATGCGCCAGCCGCGTCCACGAAGTCGTTCCAGGAGGTCACTCATGGGCCCAGCGTAACAGTGGACAGCCCCGAGTCCCGAGTCGGTGTGACTTTAGATGGCTGCTTGACTTGGACAAAGTCCATTGTAGGATCGGTGACGTATTGGCCAAGGACAGGCTGCGGCCGAGAACAGGCTGCACAGGGAACGACGCTGTGCAGGACATGACGCAGGAGGCGCGCGTGACTCAGGGACCGCTCACCACGGAGGCCGGCGCTCCGGTAGCCGACAATCAGAACAGCGAGACCGCTGGCCCGGGTGGACCGGTTCTCGTTCAGGACCAGGCGCTTCTGGAGAAGCTCGCCCACTTCAACCGCGAGCGCATCCCGGAGCGTGTCGTGCACGCCCGTGGCGCCGGTGCGTACGGCACCTTCACGCTGACCCGGGACGTCTCGCAGTGGACGCGGGCGAAGTTCCTCTCGGAGGTCGGCAAGGAGACCGAGACCTTCCTGCGCTTCTCCACTGTGGCGGGCAACCTCGGCTCCGCCGACGCGGCGCGTGACCCCCGCGGCTGGGCGCTGAAGTTCTACACCGAGGAGGGCAACTACGACCTCGTCGGCAACAACACCCCGGTGTTCTTCATCAGGGACGCCATCAAGTTCCCCGACTTCATCCACACCCAGAAGCGCGACCCGTACACCGGATCGCAGGAGGCGGACAACGTCTGGGACTTCTGGGGTCTGTCGCCCGAGTCCACGCACCAGGTGACCTGGCTCTTCGGTGACCGGGGCATCCCGGCCTCGTACCGTCACATGGACGGCTTCGGCTCGCACACGTTCCAGTGGAACAACGAGGCCGGCGAGGTCTTCTGGGTCAAGTACCACTTCAAGACCGACCAGGGCATCGAGAACCTCACCACCGAGGAGGCCGTCCGCCTCTCCGGTGTGGACCCGGACAGCCACCAGCGCGACCTGCGCGAGTCCATCGAGCGTGGTGACTTCCCGACCTGGACGGTGCAGGTCCAGATCATGCCGGCGGCCGAGGCGGCCACGTACCGCTTCAACCCGTTCGACCTCACCAAGGTGTGGCCGCACGCGGACTACCCGCCGATCGAGATCGGCAAGCTGGAGCTCAACCGGAACCCGGAGAACGTGTTCGCCGAGGTCGAGCAGTCGATCTTCAGCCCGTCGCACTTCGTGCCCGGCATCGGCCCGTCCCCCGACAAGATGCTCCAGGGCCGTCTCTTCGCGTACGGCGACGCCCACCGCTACCGCGTCGGCATCAACGCCGACCACCTGCCGGTGAACCGTCCGCACGCCACCGAGGCGCGCACCCACAGCCGTGACGGCTACCTCTACGACGGCCGTCACAAGGGCGCGAAGAACTACGAGCCGAACAGCTTCGGCGGCCCGTTCCAGACGGACCGGCCGCTCTGGCAGCCCGTTCCCGTCACGGGCGGCACGGGCAACCACGAGACGCCGGTCCACGCCGAGGACGACGACTTCGTGCAGGCCGGCAACCTCTACCGGCTGATGACGGAGGAGGAGAAGGTCCGTCTGATCGACAACCTCTCCGGGTTCATTTCCAAGGTCTCGCGCGACGACATCGCCGAGCGCGCGATCGGCAACTTCCGTCAGGCCGACGGAGACTTCGGCAAGCGGCTGGAGGCCGCGGTCCAGGCCCTGCGCGGCTGACACGGGCGCTTGCCGTAGGTGGTGGGCCGGATTCCCGGGAGGTTCTCCCGGGGGTCCGGCCCACTGTCGTCCGCGGACAGGGACGCGGACAGGGACGCGGACGGGGGTGCCGGCGGGGGCGGTGGGAACGCGGGGGTCAGAGGGCCATCTCGGGGCGGATCCGCCGGGCCGGCGCCCAGCACCTGATGATGTCGCGCACCGAGACGATACCGACGGGGCCGTCGCCGTCCAGCACGATCAGATGCCGGAAACCACCGTGCGTCATGGCTTCGGCCGCCTCCTCCAGGGTCCACACGGGAGAGGCGAAGACCACGTCGGTGGTGGTGTGGGTGGACGCGGTCTCGACATCGGGATCCAGCCCGGCGCCGAGGGCGTCGAGGATGTCGCGCTCGGTGATGATGCCGAGGCCGCAGGTGTCCGGGTCATGGACGACAGCCGCTCCGATACGGCGGGCCGACATCAGCCGGGCCGCCTGCCGGAGCGTGTGGGCCGGGCCGATGGTGAGGACCAGGGTGCTCATGGCGTCACGGACAAGCATGCGAGGAGCCACCTCCTTCGAGAAGTGACCTGTGAAGCCCCTCGTGAGGGAATTCACAAGTTCACAAGTGGGGGGACTCTCAGAGTCGCACCCAGGAAGGGACTCAACAAGAGGGCGCGCGCCGTTCCTCCGCGCGCCGGCCCGCGCCGCCCCCTAGTAGCGCTGGTTCAGATAGCCGAGCAGCTCGTGGTGGAGCAGGCCGTTGGACGCCGCCGCGTTGCCGCCGCCCGGGCCGGAGACCCCGTCCAGGCTGGTGAACTGCCCGCCCGCCTCCTGGACGATGATCGCGTTGGCCGCCATGTCCCACAGGGAGAGCTCCGGCTCCGCACAGATGTCCACCGAACCCTCGGCGACCATCATGTACGGCCAGAAGTCCCCGTACCCGCGCGTGCGCCAGACGGCCCGCGTCAGGTCCATGAAGCCGTCCAGGCGGCCCTGCTCCTCCCAGCCCGTCATCGAGGCGTACGCGAACGAGGAGTCCGCGATCCGCTCGACCTTTGACACGTGCAGCCGCGTCGCGGACGTCAGGCTGCGGCCGGAGAACGCGCCGGCGCCCTTCGCCGCCCACCAGCGGCGGCTCAGCGCGGGGGCCGACACGACGCCCACCACCGGCTGGAAGCCGTCCTCGCCCGCCTCCATCAACGAGATCAGCGTCGCCCATACGGGGACACCCCGTACGTAGTTCTTGGTGCCGTCGATCGGGTCGATGACCCAGCGCCGCGGACCGGTGCCCTCGATCCCGTACTCCTCGCCCAGGATCGCGTCGCGCGGTCGGGCCCGGTGCAGGTGCCCGCGGATCAGCTCCTCCGCGTGTTTGTCGGCCTCGCTCACCGGGGTCATGTCCGGCTTGGTCTCGACCTTGAGGTCCAGAGCCTTGAACCGGTCCATCGTCGCCGCGTCGGCGGCGTCCGCCAGTACGTGGGCCAGGCGCAGATCATCGTGGTAGTCGGGCATGCCGTCACAGTATCCACCGCCACCCGCCCGGGCTACACGGCCCCGTGCGCGGACCCTTGACAGTGCCCCCGGGCGCGTCAACTCTGAATCGCAGGTCCCCGGCGTGGGAGGCGACGATGCCGTCGGCGCGAGAAGCACTGCTGGACTCCGCACAGTCGGCGCTGCGCACCCGGCCCTGGACGGCCGTGCGCATGGTCGACGTGGCGGCCAGGGCCGGGGTGTCCCGGCAGACCCTCTACAACGAGTTCGGCAGCAAGGACGGTCTGGCCCGCGCACTGATCCGGCGTGCGGCCGACGGCTATCTCGCCGGCGTGGACCGTACGCTCGGCGCCGGCCGCGTCCGGGGGGAAGGGCCGGCGGAGCTCGCCCGCTGGACGGTCCGGGCCGCGCGGGCGGACGTCCTGGTGAAGGCCCTGCTCACGGGCGTCTGGGGAGAGCACCTGCCCAGACCGGGAGATCCATGCGACGGCAGGCGTACGGACACGGCACTGCCCACGCCCACCGAGCTGCTCACGCTCGTCAGGGACCGGGCCGTGGCCGCACTGGAGGAGGGGCCTTCGCCGCGCGACCCCGCGGAGCTGGCACTGACCTGCGAGATCGCGCTGCGGCTCGCCCTCTCGTACGCACTGGTGCCTACGGAATCCTTGGCCCCCCGGGGACTCACTGCGCCGAACCGGACAGCTGGAGCCCGATCACCCCGATGATCACCAACGAGATGGACACGAGCTTGAGCGCGGAGACCACGTCGTCGAGGAAGACCATCCCGTAGATCGCGGTGCCCGCCGCCCCGATGCCCGTCCACACCGCGTACGCCGGTCCGACGTCGAGCTTCTTCAGGGCCAGCGTCAGCAGCCCGAAGCTGCCGAGGGCGAACGCGCAGAACGCGATCGTCGGCCAGAGCCGGGTGAATCCGTGCGAGAGCTTCAGACACACGGCGAAGCCGGTCTCGAGCAGTCCAGCGACCACGACCAGCAACCACGCCATCGTCCGGTGCCTCCCACGTAGGTGACGCTTCGTCTCGCTTGCGCGATTATGCCCTTACCAGCCGTGGAAGCCCGCAAACGTGCGCGAGTCGGAAGCCGCCCCGCTCAGTCGCCCTCGCGCCGTTCGCGCGTCGAGAGCAGCCGGTGCAGCGAGTCGAGGCGTGCCGGATCGGCGTGCCCCTCCGCGACCCACGCGCCCAGGGCGCACTCCGGCTCCTGGCCGTCGTGCGTGCAGCCGCGCGGACAGTTCTCCGTGCCCGGCTGCAGATCGGGAAAGGCGTTGATGACCCGCGAGGGGTCGACGTGGTGCAGTCCGAACGACCGTACGCCCGGGGTGTCGACGACCCAGCCCCGGTCGCCCGGCAGCGGCAGGGCGAGCGCCGACGTGGTGGTGTGCCTGCCGCGCCCGGTGACGGCGTTGACCACCCCGGTCGTCCGCCGCCGGTCCTTCGGCACCAGCGCGTTGACCAGCGTCGTCTTGCCGACCCCGGAGTGCCCGACGAAGGCGGTCACCCGGTCGTTCAGCAGCTCCCGCACACGTTCGGCGGCGTCCCCGTTCTCCAGCTCCTCGCGGCTGGTCACGACATAGGGGACCCCGAGCGGGGTGTACGCCTCCAGGAGCTTGTCCGCCGAGGCCAGGTCCGACTTGGTCAGCACCAGGAGCGGGGTGAGCCCGCCGTCGTACGCCGCGACCAGACAGCGGTCGATCATGCGCGGGCGGGGTTCGGGGTCGGCGAGCGCGGTGACGATCGCCAACTGGTCGGCGTTGGCGACGACCACCCGCTCGAACGGGTCGTCGTCGTCCGCCGTGCGGCGCAGCACCGACGTACGCGCACCGATCCGCACGATGCGCGCCAGGGTGTCCTTGGCTCCGGAGAGGTCACCCACGAGGGAGACCCGGTCGCCCACCACGGCGGCCTTGCGGCCCAGTTCGCGGGCCTTCATCGCCGTCACCGTACGGTCGTCGACCAGGCAGGTCAGCCTGCCCCGGTCGACGGTGAGGACCATGCCGTCCTGGGCGTCCTCGTGCTTGGGGCGGGTGTGCGTGCGGGGCCGGTTGCCCTTGGGGTTGGGGCGGACGCGGATGTCGTCCTCGTCGGGGTTCTTCCCGTAGCGGCGCATGTCCTCAGACCCCGCGCCTTCCGGCGGGGGCGCCGGGCGCACCGGCCGAGACGCCGACGGCGCCGGAGGGCTCCCCGAGCATGCCCGTCCACATGTCCGGGAAGTCCGGCAGCGTCTTGGCCGTCGTGGCGACGTTCTCGATCTCCACCCCCGCCACGGCGAGGCCGATGATCGCGCCCGCGGTCGCCATCCGGTGGTCGTCGTACGTGTGGAAGGTGCCGCCGTGCAGCGGGCGGGGGTTGATCCGGAGGCCGTCGGCGGTCTCTGTGACGTCGCCGCCGAGGCCGTTGATCTCCTTGGTGAGCGCCGCCAGCCGGTCCGTCTCGTGCAGCCGCAGATGGGCGACGCCCCTCAGGGTGGACGGGGAGTCCGCGAGGGCGGCGAGGGCCGCGATGCCCGGGGTCAGCTCACCGACCTCGCTCAGGTCGACGTCGATGCCGTGGACCGAGCCCGAGCCGGTGAAGGTGAGCCCGCGCTCGGTCAGCTCGCACGCGCCACCCATTGCGGTGAAGATCTCGCGCAGCGCGTCACCCGGCTGGGTGGTCCGCAGCGGCCAGTCGGGGACGGTGACCCGGCCGCCGGTCACCAGTGCGGCGGCCAGGAACGGCTGGGCGTTGGAGAGGTCGGGCTCGACCGTCAGATCGCGGCCGAGCAGTGCGGAGGGGGAGACCCGCCAGACATCGGGCTCGCCGCCCGACTCCGGCTCGTCGACCTGGGCGCCGACCGAGCGCAGCATGTCGACGGTCATCCGGATGTGGGGCATCGAGGGCAGCGCCGAGCCGGTGTGGCGCACCTCCACGCCCTGGTTGAACCGGGGCGCGGACAGCAGCAGCGCGGAGACGAACTGGGAGGACGAGGAGGCGTCGATGGAGACCGGGCCGCCGTCCAGCGCGCCCGCGCCGTGCACGGTCAGCGGCAGCGTCCCCCGGCCGTCGTCGTCGATCCGGGCGCCCAGCGACTTCAACGCGTCGATCACGCCGTGCAGGGGCCGCTCGTAGGACCGCGGGTCGCCGTCGAAGTGGACCGGGCCGTCCGCGAGGCAGGCCACGGGCGGCAGGAAGCGCATCACCGTGCCCGCGTTGCCCACGTCCACCTGGGCCGGTCCGTGCAGACCCGCGGGGATGACCCGCCAGGCCTCGCCCGAGCCGTCCGGGCCCACGCCCTCCTCGATGCCCACGCCCATGGCGCGGAGCGCCTGGGCCATCAGCAGGGTGTCGCGCGAGCGCAGCGGGCGGCGCAGCCAGCCCGGCTCGGAGGACAGCGAGGCCAGGACGAGCGCGCGGTTGGTGACCGACTTCGATCCGGGCACGGTGACGGTCGCGTCGACGGCCCCGGTCGCTCGGGGGGCGGGCCAGAGGGCGGGGTGCACGGAACTTTCGGTCATGCCCCTCACTTTAGTGGCTCAGCGCAAACCCAGATCCTGAACAAAAGGGCCGAAACCGGGGCGTAATACAAGGGTGGTAGGGGTGGGTTCCCACCCACGCACGCTCAGGCGTTCTCACAGCCCGAGGAGCCAGCGTCCGCCGCCGATCAGCGAGCAGAGCGACACCGCGTGGAAGAGGAACAGCCATATCGCGGCCGGTGCGTGCGTCAGCCGGGCGAGCTGGTCGGCGTCGGAGTCGGGAGCACCGCCGTACCTGCGCTTGGACTGCAGCTCGAACGCCGGACGCACGCCGCCGAGCAGCAGGAACCAGACCACGGTGTACGCGAACGCCGACTGGACGTCGGCGGAGGTCAGCCAGGACACCAGCAGGAAGGTCGTGCCCGTGAGGATGACGGTCAGCGCCCCGTACAGGTTGCGGATCATCACCAGCATCACCGCGAGGAGCGCGGTCGCCAGCCACAGGAGCAGGGTGATCCGGCCGTTGGTCAGCAGCCAGGCACCGCCGAGCCCGAGCAGCGGTGGCGCCGTGTAGCCGGCCGCCGCGGTGAGGATCATGCCGATGCCGGTGGGCTTGCCGCGGCTGACGGTGAGGCCGCTGGTGTCCGAGTGCAGCCGGATGCCCGACAGCTGGCGCCCGGTGAGCAGGGCGACCAGGCCGTGCCCTCCCTCGTGCGCGATGGTGATCGCGTTGCGGGAGAGACGCCATATGAGGTTCGGGACGACCGCGACGAGCGCCGCCGTGGCCGTGACGACCACCAGCCACTGCTCGGGCGCCGGCTGGGTCCCGAAGATGCGATCCCACAGATCGCCGAGGTCGGTGCTGTCCATGGTGCGGGCGGCTCCTTGAGGTGCTCGAGGGAATCGGCATCCACTCGACTGGCGGGTCGTGGCAGTCTGGCACTTATGTGCGGACGGTATGCAGCGAGCCGGCGGCCGGAGGATCTGACCGGGCTCTTCGGCGTGGAGAAATGGGAACCCACGGAGACCCTGGAGCCCGACTGGAACGTCGCGCCGACCAAGGAGGTCTACGCGGTCCTCGACCGTCCTGTGAAGGACGCGGACGATCAGCGGCCGGTTCGCCAGCTGCGCGCCCTGAAATGGGGACTCGTGCCGTCCTGGTCGAAAACGCCGGAGGGAGCCGCGCGCATGATCAACGCCCGCGCGGAGACCGTCCACGAGAAGCCGTCCTTCCGCCGCCCCTTCGTTTCGAGGCGCTGCATCCTGCCCGCCGACGGCTACTACGAGTGGGTCACCGGCGCCGAGGAGCGGCAGCTGGAGGAGAAGGGCAGGAAGAAGCGGCCCCGTAAGCAGCCGTACTTCGTGACGCCCGCCGACGGCTCCGTGTTCGCCATGGCCGGCCTGTACGAGTTCTGGCGCGACCGGACACTCCCTGACGACCATCCGTCGGCCTGGTGGGTGACCTGCTCGGTGATCACCACCGAGGCCGAGACGTCCCCGCTCGCGGTCGCCCCCGCAGAGGGACCCGCCTCACTCTCCGACATCCACCCCCGGATGCCGCTGATGCTGACCCCGGACCGCTGGGACGACTGGCTCGACCCGTCGCACACCGGCATCGAGGAGCTGAAGGCGCTGCTGGAGCCACCGCCCGGCGGACTGATGCGGGCCTATCCGGTGGCCACCGCCGTCAGCAACGTCCGCAACAACGGCCCGGAACTCCTGGAGGAGCTCGCCGCGCCGGAGGAGAGCACGCTCTTCTGACCCGGCAGGATGGTCGGTGTGAGCCCTACTGCAGCGACAGCGCGGAAGACCGAGAGCGTCGAGACGGACGCGGGAGTGGCCAGGATCACCTGGCTCCCCGCGAAACGGGCCCGTCTGGTGCTCGCCGTCAGCCATGGCGCCGGCGGCGGCATCGAGGCCCGTGACCTCCAGGCCCTCGGCGCCGCGCTCCCGGACCGCCGGGTGACCGTGGCCCTGGTGGAACAGCCCTGGCGGGTGGCCGGGAAGAAGCTGGCGCCCGCGCCCAGGACCCTGGACACCGGCTGGCGGGGGCTGTGGCCCGCGCTGACGGCCCCGGGGCTTCCCGTCGTCGCCGGGGGCCGCAGCGCGGGAGCCCGCGTCGCCTGCCGTACGGCCGCGGAGCTCGGCGCCCGCGCGGTGCTCACCCTGAGCTTTCCCCTGCACCCTTCCCCAAGCTCTCAACTCCGTTCGAGCAGGGGAGGCCCCAACGGCAAGCCGGAGAAGTCCCGCGCGGACGAACTGCTCGGCACGGGCGTCCCCACCCTCGTGGTGCAGGGCGGCCGCGACCCGTTCGGGCGGCCGGAGGAGTTTCCCCCGGGGACGCACGGGCTCGTCGAGGTGCCGGACGCGGATCATGGCTTCGCCGTGCCGAAGAAGGCGCCGCTGACCGTGGATCAGACGATGGGCCTCCTCACCGGTGCGGTGGCCGAGTGGCTGGACGGACTCACCTGAGCCTGTGGTCCCGCTCACGCCCCCGGGCGCCCGCCGACGCCTGGGAATGCGCCGTGCGGGACGGCTGTTGTGGCTGGTGTCGGCACAACGCCGATGTCGGTACGACGCCGTCGTACGTGGAGAGGGAGTCCGTCGCATGGGTTCGACCATCTGCCCGAGCCGCTCGAACGCCGCAGAACTGGAGTGGACGGTGCTTCACGCGGCCAAGAGCACTCCGGCGCGCGCCCCGGGCGGTGCCGATCGACAGCCCGCCGGGAAGCAAGGTCGACTATTCTCCGATGCGAGCGGGTCCGGTTTCGGCTCCGCCACATCGTTGGAGGAGGTGGGTCCGGTCACTGGGACCGACACAGGGACCGACGACGGCCGTGCGCAGGAGACGACTGCCGAGCGCAACGCGCGCTTCGAGCGGGACGCCCTGGGATATCTCGACCAGATGTACTCGGCCGCGCTGCGCATGACGCGCAACCCCGCGGACGCCGAGGACCTGGTGCAGGAGACCTACGCCAAGGCGTACGGGTCCTTCCACCAGTTCCGTGAGGGCACGAACCTCAAGGCGTGGATGTACCGCATCCTCACCAACACCTTCATCAACTCGTACCGCAAGAAGCAGCGCGAACCCCAGCGGAGCGCCGCCGAGGAGATCGAGGACTGGCAGCTGGCGCGTGCGGAGTCGCACATGTCGACCGGTCTGCGCTCGGCGGAGTCCCAGGCACTCGACCACCTGCCGGACTCCGATGTGAAGTCCGCACTGCAGTCGATCCCCGAAGAGTTCCGCATCGCCGTGTATCTCGCCGACGTAGAGGGCTTTGCCTACAAGGAGATCGCGGACATCATGGGGACACCCATCGGTACGGTGATGTCCCGGCTGCACCGGGGACGCCGTCAGCTGCGCGGCATGCTGGAGGACTACGCGCGTGAGCGCGGGCTCGTCCCGGCCGGAGCCGGTGAGTCGGACGACACGAAAGGCTCGGCCTCATGAGCTGCGGAGAGCCGCACGAGACGGACTGCTCAGAGGTTCTCGATCATCTCTACGAGTTCCTCGACCATGAGATGCCCGAGGGCGACTGCACCAAATTCGAGGTGCACTTCGAGGAGTGCTCCCCGTGCCTGGAGAAGTACGGTCTGGAGCAGGCCGTGAAGAAGCTGGTCAAGCGCTGCTGCGGACAGGACGACGTCCCGGCCGACCTGCGCTCGAAGGTGATGGGGCGGATCGACCTGATCCGTTCCGGGCACGCCGTGCCCGAGCAGGACGTGGCCCTGGGCGGCGCAGACCGTCCGGCCGCCGCCGCCGAGTGACGGCGCTCGACCGTCCCGCCGCGCGCTGATCCCCGTGGTGTCACCCGAATGTGCTAATCCGGTCCGTTCGGGCCCTGACCGATCCCCAACTCGCTAGCCTGGCGCCTCCATTGACCAGGCTGGGGGCGGGCGGTACGGGTGAGGGGCACACCGAGGGCAGCGCGCGTCCACATCCTGTGCGTGGCGGCGGGCGCCGTGGTCTGCGCCCTTCCCGCACTCTCCCCGGGCGCCGCCACCCCCTGGGGCACCCTCGGCCTCCTCGCCGCGCTCTACCTCGCGTGCGAGCTCCCGGGCCGCTGCCCCTTCTTCGGCAGCTCCGTGCCGATCAGTGCCGGATCGTTCTTCCCCCTGCTGCTCGCCGCGGCGTTCCTGCTGCCGCCGTCCGCCGCCGTTCTCGTCGCCGTCCCCGGCGCGCTCGCGGGGCGGGTGGACCGGCCGCCGGCCGCCGCGCGCCGTGTCTGGCGGGCCTCCCAGCTCGCGCTGACCGTGGGGGCCGCCTCATGGACGTACGCCTTCCTGGGCGGCCCCGCCACGCTCGGCGGCTCCTCGGGGGACGCCGGGCCCGATCTTCCGTACGCCCTCCTCCCGGCCTGCGCGACCGCGCTCGTCTTCAGTCTGGTGCTGGCCGCGCTGGACGGCGGGATCCTCGTCACGGCCGAGCGCGTGGCCGTCAGGCACGCCTGGCGCGGGCTGCCGGCCCGCTCCGTGGGGCCGCATCTGGTGCACGCGCTCGCGGGGCTGATGATGGCCGTCCTCTGGCACAGCTCCTACGGGCCGCTCTCCGCGCTGGTCGTCCTGCTGCCCATGTACATCTCCTGCTGGGTCTTCGCGCAGTACCACCGTCAGCACGCCGCCCACCGCGCCACGATCAGGGCGCTCGTCCAGGCCGTCGACATCAAGGACGGCTACACCCGGGGGCACAGCGAGCGGGTGGGCCGTGCCTCCGAGCTGATCGCCCGTGAACTGGGCATGGAGGAGGACCGGATGGAGGCCCTCCGCTTCGCCGGCATCCTGCACGACGTCGGCAAGCTCGGCGTCCCGACCCGGGTCCTGCGCAAGGACGGCCCGCTCACCCCCGAGGAGCGCCGCGTCATCGAGCTGCACCCGGAGTACGGCCACGAGATCGTCCGGGGCATCGGCTTCCTGGACGAGGCGCGCGCCGCGATCCTGCACCACCACGAGCGGCTCGACGGCAGCGGCTATCCGTACGGCCTGGCCGGGGACCGGATCCCCGAGTTCGCCCGGGTCGTCGCCGTGGCGGACGCCTTCGACGCGATGACCTCGACGCGCTCCTACCGGCGCGGACGGCCCGTCCCCGTGGCCGTGGAGGAGCTGAAGCGCTGCGCCGGGACCCAGTTCGACCCGCGCATGGTCCGCGCGCTGGCGCGCGCCCTGGACCGCCACGGCTGGTCCGCCGCTGCCAACACGGTCACCTCGGAGGAGGAGCCGGCCGGGCTGCCGAGGCAGCGGGCGGCTGCACGCCCGCCGGCCACCGGTGCACAGGACCGGCCGGGACAGCCCAGGTGACCCCGGCGTCCCACCACCCGTCGCCGACCGTCCTCGCGGTCCGAGGTGCCGCGCTGGTCCTCGCGGCCGTCGCGCTCGGGCACACCCTGTGGAACGGCGTCGTCGAGCCCGGCCACGCCCTCGCCTTCGGAGTCCTGATCACCGTCGGTGAGCTCGCCCGCTGGGGAGCCCTGCCGGGCGAGCGCGAGCCCGCGCCGCTGGGGGCGGCCGGAGCGCTCGCGTACGCACTGCTCGGGCGCAGCGGCGGACAGGAGACGGCGCACGGCGTGCTCCAGGTGATCACCGTCGTCGTCGCGGCGCAGCTGCTCGCCTCCGTGCCCCACATGGCGCGGGGGAGCGGCCCCGGGCCCGACCAGGCGGCCCGCCGTGTGCTGGCCGTGGCGTTCGCCGCCGTGTGCTTCCAGCCGCTCCACCACACGGGCCGGACGGAGCGCTGGTTCGGCGAGGGGCCGTACTTCGCTCTCTTCCTCCTCGTGCTGCTGGTCCTCACCGCCCTCTGCGACGCCGTCCTCGCGGCCCTCACCTCCGGCACCTCCCGTCCGTACGGGCCGCAGCTGCGTGACGAACTCCGCGCGCTCAGCGGTATCGGCTCGGCGGTCTGCGCGACCGGTGCCGTGATGGCGCTCGGGGTCGCCGTGGCGGGGCTGTGGGCCCTGCCCGTCCTGTGCGTACCGCTGCTGCTCACCCAGGTCTCGTTCCGCAGGTACGCCGCCGTCCGCACGACGTACCGGCAGACCATCGCGTCGCTGGCCCGGTCCACGGAGATCGCGGGCTACACCCCGCACGGGCACGCCCGCAGGGTGGCGGGGCTCTCCACGGCCGTCGGGCGCGAGCTGGGGCTCACCGGTCCCGAGCTGACCGTGCTGGAGTACGCGGCGCTGATGCACGACATCGGGCAGCTCTCCCTCGTCGACCCGGTGGCCGACGGGGCGACCGCCGTCCTGCCGGCCGCCGAGCAGCGGAGGATCGCGCTGCTGGGAGGGGCCGTGGTCCGGCAGACCGGAGTGGATCCCGCGGTGGCCGTGGTGGTGGAGCAGCAGGCGGATCCGTACCGGGAACAGCAGACCGCCGCGAGGATCGTCCGTACGGTCAACGCGTACGACGACCTGTGCGGGGAAGGCGTCAAGGGCTCCCTGGGGGCCCTGGAGCAGCTCAGGCTCGGCACCGGCCGCGACTACCAGCCCCAGGTGGTGGAAGCACTGGCCAGAGTCCTGGCGCGGGGCGGTCTGACCCCTGCCGTGGCTGGGTAACCCATGGGTAATGAGCGAGCGTCCGGCCGGGCATGGTTGGATGCGAAGAGAGCGGAAAAAGAGGGTGTCCATTCGGGACAGGCGGGAATCGTGAGGATCTTCGGGAAGGTACGGCATCGGCCGTCCGCCTCTTGGCGGCAGGCCACGGACCGCGCGTTCACGCTGATCGGCGACGGCCGGTACGAGGACGCGGGGGCGCTGCTGACGCGCGCGGCGGACCTGGAGCCCTGGCTCTCCGAGTCCTGGTTCAACCTCGCCCTGCTGCACAAGTTCCGGCACGACTGGGAACAGGCGAGGGCCGCCGGCCTGCGCGCCGTCGCCCTGCTCGACCGCGAGTCGGGGGCCCCGGACTGGTGGAACGTCGGGATCGCCGCCACCGCGCTCCAGGACTGGCCGCTGGCGCGCCGGGCCTGGCAGGCCTACGGGCTGAAGGTGCCGGGCAGCGGCCAGCACAACGCGGCGGCCAACAGCGAGCCCACGGGCATGGAGCTGGGCAGCGCGGCCGTGCGGCTCTCGCCGGAGGGCGAGGCCGAGGTCGTCTGGGGCCGCAGGCTCGATCCCGCACGGCTGGAGGTGCTGTCGATCCCGCTGCCGTCCTCGGGACGGCGCTGGGGCGAGGTCGTCCTGCACGACGGCGTGCCGAACGGCGAGCGGATCACGGCGGCCGGGCCGTCGTACCCGGTCTTCGACGAGATCGAGCTGTGGGCGCCCTCCCCCGTCCCCACCTGGGTGGTCCTCCTGGAGGCCGCCACCGAGGCCGACCGGGACGCGCTGGAGCGGCTCGCCTCCGACGCCGGATTCGCCGCCGAGGACTGGTCGTCCTCCGTGCGGCTGCTCTGCCGTGCCTGTTCGGAGAGCCCGATGGAGAGCGACGAGGGCGACGGGGAGCACCTGGACCCGCACGACCACAGCGAGCCGGGCCACCCCGGGCCGCTGGGCCACCGCACCGCCGGTGACCTCTGGGTGCCGGAGCGTGAGTGCGGCATAGCGGCTCCGGCCGGGCTGGTGCGCGGTCTGCTCGACGGCTGGGTGGCGGACAGCCCGGACAGCCGTGAGTGGCGGGATCTGGAAGAAGTCTGCTGACCGGTGCCCGTAGGCTGTACGCGCACCGATTCCGGTGCGGGTACTCACGGGCTCAGGGTTGCAGGAAGGCGAACGGCGGACATGTCGCAGCAGGAGACGGACGAGCAGACCGGTGTGGACGACGAGGGATTCCTCGTGGACACCGAGGACTGCGAGGCGCGCGAGGCGGCGCACCGAGAGCGCGGCACGTCCCGCCCCATCACGGTGGTCGGCAACCCGGTCCTGCACAAGGAGTGCCAGGACGTCACGGAGTTCGGTGACGAGCTCGCGCGGCTGATCGACGACATGTTCGCCAGCCAGCGGACGGCGCAGGGCGTGGGCCTGGCCGCCAACCAGATCGGCGTGGACCGCAAGGTCTTCGTCTACGACTGCCCGGACGACGACGGGGTGCGGCACGTCGGCGCGATCTGCAACCCGGTGCTGGAGGACCTCGCGCCGGACCGGCGGAACCTCGACGACTCGAACGAGGGCTGCCTCTCCGTGCCCACGGCGTACGCCTCGCTCGCGCGCCCCGACTACGCGGTCGTGCGCGGCCAGGACGCCCAGGGCAACGCGGTGAAGGTGCGGGGCAGCGGCTACTTCGCGCGCTGCCTCCAGCACGAGACCGACCACCTGTACGGCTACCTGTACATCGACCGGCTGTCGAAGCGGGACCGCAAGGACGCCCTGAAGCAGATGGCGGAAGGCACCGCGCGCTACGAGGTCGTCCCGAACGACTGACGCCGCACCCGTACGGAGAAGGGCCCTGCCGCCGGCGGGGCCCTTTCCTGTGGCCGGTGTTGCGCGCGGGTGCGGCGGGATCGTCAACCAGTGTTGTCCCGGGCGTAGTTGACGCGCGTCGACCCGTCCGCCAGGCTCATCCCCACGCCATGCCACCGCGCCTCATACGCAGGGAGACCCCCATGCTCAGACGGACCGCACATCTGCTGCTCGGCATTGTCATGACCATGGCTTTCGCGATCGGCGGTGCCGTCGTCACCGCCGGAACCGCGCAGGCCGACGGCTGTTACACCTGGACCCGCACCCTGTCGTCCGGCGCCACCGGCAACGACGTCACCCAGCTCCAGATCCGGGTCGCCGGCTATCCGGGGTACAACTCCGTGCTGGCCATCGACGGCTCGTACGGCCCGGCCACCACGGCCGCGGTCAAGCGCTTCCAGTCCGCGTACGGCCTCGCGGCGGACGGGGTCGCCGGGCCGGCCACCCAGGCCAAGCTCTACGCGCTCCAGGACGACGACTGTACCCCCGTGAACTTCACCTATCCCGAGCTCAACAAGTGCAACAGCACCTGGGCGGGCGGAGCGGTCGCCGCGGGCACGGCCAAGGCCAACGCCCTGAGCAGCATGTGGAAGCTCCAGGCCCTGCGACACGCGCTGGGCGACCAGTCGATCCGCGTCACCAGCGGCTTCCGGTCCACCTCCTGCAACTCCGCGGTGGGCGGAGCGACGAACAGCCGTCATCTCTACGGTGACGCGGTCGACCTGGGCGCCGGGCCGCACTCCCTGTGCACCATCGCCAAGCAGGCCCGCAACCACGGATTCAACGGGATCCTCGGCCCGGGCTACGCGGGGCACAGCGACCACATCCACGTGAACCAGGGGCCGAGCCACTTCTGGTCCGCCTCGCAGTGCGGCATCTGAGCGCACGCCCGCAGTGACGAGGCCCCGCCGGGGTGATCGCGTGATCACCCCGGCGGGGCCTCGTCCGTCAGGCCGCCTCCGTCATGCCGGCCGGCCCCCGGAAGGTGCGCCGGTAGGCGTTCGGGGTCGTGTCCAGCGAACGTACGAACTGGTGGCGCAGCGCCGCCGCGTTCCCGAAGCCGGTCTGTCCCGCGATCGTGTCCATGGTCGCGTCCGAGGTCTCCAGCAGGTGCTGTGCCAGCAGCACCCGCTGCCGCAGCAGCCAGCGGTACGGCGTGGTGCCGGTCTCCTGCTGGAAGCGGCGGGCGAAGGTCCGGGGCGACATGTGGGTCTGGGCGGCCAGCTGCTCGACGGTCATCTCCTGGTCGAGGTGGCGCTCCATCCAGGCGAGGGTCTCCCCGACGGTGTCGCACCGGGTGCGGGGCAGCGGGCGCTTGATGTACTGCGCCTGGCCTCCGTCCCGGTGCGGGGGGACCACCATGCGGCGGGCGATGGCGTTCGCGACGCCGGGCCCGTGCGCCTGGCGGACCAGGTGCAGGGCGGCGTCGATGCCCGCGGCCGTGCCCGCCGAGGTGATGACCGCTCCCTCGTCCACGTAGAGCACATCGGGCTCCACGCAGGCCTCGGGGAAGCGGCGCGCCAGCTCGTCGGCGTGCCGCCAGTGGGTGGTGCAGCGGCGGCCGTCCAGCAGCCCGGCCGCGCCGAGGACGTAGGCGCCGGAACAGACGCTCAGCACCCGCGACCCGCGCTCCACGGCCCGGCGCAGGGCGTCCAGGACCTCCTCGGGGTACGTGCGCTCCATGAAGTGGCTCCCCGCCGGTACGGCGATGAGGTCGGCCTCCTCCAGGCGGTCGAGACCGTGGGGGGTGCTGATGGAGAACCCGGCGTGCGTGCGGAGGACCGGGCCCTCGGCCGACACGACCGCGAAGTCCTGGACCGGCAGCCCCTCGTCGGAGCGGTCGAGCCCGAACACCTCGCACAGGACGCCGAGTTCGAAGGGGTGGACCTCGTCGAGCAGCAGGACGGCGACGTTGTTCAGCATGGAGTCAGTGTGGCAGCAATTCGATGCTGTGTGACAGTCCTGCCACTGCCGGAATTCCGGCGCACGGACGACAGTGGAGCCATGAACACATTCCTGAGCTACCTGGCCGTAACCGCACTTTTCGCCCTCGTCCTGCTGCCCGCCCTCGTCGGGTTCACGCGGGAGCGCCGGATCGACCGCGAGCTCCGCGAGGCGGAACGGCGCCGGGGCGCCGAGCCCCCGCAAGCGGCAGGCGCCGCGCAGCCGGTCATGGCCACGCGGCGCCCGTACATCAGGTCCTGGGCGAGGGTCTAGAAGTCGTCGTCGAAGCCGACCGACCCCTCCACCGCCACCTGGTACGCGGAGGGGCGGCGCTCGAAGAAGTTCGTCAGCTCCTGCACCCCCTGGAGCTCCATGAACGAGAACGGGTTCTCGGAGCCGTAGAGCGCGGGGAAGCCGAGCCGGGTGAGCCGCTGGTCGGCGACGCACTCCAGGTACTGGCGCATCGACTCGGTGTTCATCCCCGGCAGGCCCTCGCCGCACAGGTCGCGGCCGAACTGCAGCTCCGCCTCGACGGCCTCCTTCAGCATGTCGGTGACCTGCTGCTGGAGCTCGTCGTCGAAGAGCTCCGGCTCCTCCTTGCGGACGGTGTCCACGACCTCGAAGGCGAAGTTCATGTGCATCGTCTCGTCGCGGAACACCCAGTTGGTGCCCGTGGCGAGACCGTGCAGCAGGCCGCGCGAGCGGAACCAGTACACGTACGCGAAGGCGCCGTAGAAGAACAGGCCCTCGATGCATGCGGCGAAGCAGATCAGGTTGAGCAGGAAGCGCCGGCGGTCGGCCTTCGTCTCCAGCCGCTCGATCTTCTCGACCGAGTCCATCCAGCGGAAGCAGAACTGCGCCTTCTCGCGGATCGAGGGGATCTCCTCGACCGCGTCGAAGGCCGCCGCGCGGTCCTCCGGGTCGGGCAGATAGGTGTCGAGCAGCGTCAGATAGAACTGGACGTGCACGGCCTCCTCGAACAGCTGACGCGACAGGTAGAGCCGCGCCTCCGGGGAGTTGATGTGCTTGTACAGCGTCAGCACCAGGTTGTTGGAGACGATCGAGTCGCCCGTCGCGAAGAACGCGACCAGCCGGCCGATCATGTGCTGCTCACCGGGCGAGAGCTTGGCGAGGTCGGCGACGTCGGAGTGCAGGTCGACCTCCTCCACCGTCCAGGTGTTCTTGATCGCGTCCCGGTAGCGCTCGTAGAAGTCCGGGTAGCGCATGGGGCGCAGGGTCAGTTCGAAGCCCGGGTCGAGCAGGTTCTTGTCTTCGTTGGAGCTCATTACTGGCATGCCTCGCAGGACTCGGGGTTTTCGAGGGAGCAGGCGATCGCGTCCGCGTCGGGGGAGGACGCCTGCTGTACGGGAATGGGGGCGGTGGCGGCGGTCTTCCCGGACGCGGCACGCGCGATGCGGGTCGCCGGGCGGGAGCGCAGGTAGTACGTCGTCTTCAGCCCCTGCTTCCAGGCGTACGCGTACATCGAGGAGAGCTTGCCGATCGTCGGCGTCTCCAGGAACAGGTTCAGCGACTGGCTCTGGTCGAGGAAGGGCGTACGGGCCGCCGCCATGTCGATCAGGCCGCGCTGCGGGATCTCCCACGCCGTGCGGTACAGCGCCCGCACGTCCTCGGGAATCCAGGCGAAGCCCTGGACGGAGCCGCTCGCCTCGCGCAGCGCCTCACGGGTGCGCGCGTCCCAGACGCCGAGCCGCTTCAGCTCGTCGACCAGGTAGGCGTTGACCTGGAGGAACTCGCCGCTGAGCGTCTCACGCTTGAAGAGGTTGGAGACCTGCGGCTCGATGCACTCGTACACACCGGCGATCGAGGCGATCGTCGCCGTCGGCGCGATGGCCAGGAGCAGCGAGTTGCGCATCCCGGTCTTCGCGACCCGGGCGCGCAGGGCGTCCCAGCGCTCCGGCCAGTTCAGCTCGGTGTCGTAGTGGTCGGGGTGGAGCACACCGCGGGCGGCGCGGGTCTCGGACCAGGCGGGGAGGGGACCCGACCGCTCGGCGAGGTCGCAGGAGGCCTCGCACGCGGCGAGCATGATCCGCTCGGAGATCCTCGTGGAGAGCGCGCGGGCCTCGGGGGAGTCGAAGGGCAGGCGCAGCTGGAAGAAGACGTCCTGGAGGCCCATCGCGCCCAGACCCACCGGGCGCCAGCGGGCGTTGGAGCGGCCGGCCTGCTCGGTCGGGTAGAAGTTGATGTCCACCACGCGGTCGAGGAAGGTCACGGCGGTACGCACGGTGGCGTCCAGGCGCTCCCAGTCGATCGAGCCGTTCGCCACGAAGGCGCCCAGGTTGACCGAACCGAGGTTGCAGACGGCCGTCTCGCCGTCGTCGGTGACTTCGAGGATCTCCGTGCACAGGTTCGAGGAGTGAACGACGCGGCCCGGCTCGGCGGTCTGGTTCGCGGTCCGGTTGGAGGCGTCCTTGAACGTCATCCAGCCCTGGCCGGTCTGCGCGAGGGTCCGCATCATCCGGCCGTACAGCTCACGCGCCGGGATCGTCTTGCGGGCCAGGCCCTTGGCCTCGGCCGCGCGGTAGGCCGCGTCGAACTCGTCGCCCCACAGGTCGACCAGCTCGGGGACCTCGGCGGGGGAGAACAGCGACCAGCCGGTGTCCGCGTCGACACGGCGCATGAACTCGTCCGGGATCCAGTGCGCCAGGTTGAGGTTGTGCGTACGCCGCTGGTCCTCACCCGTGTTGTCGCGCAGCTCCAGGAACTCCTCGATGTCCGCGTGCCAGGTCTCCAGGTACACGGCGGCGGCACCCTTGCGCCGGCCCCCCTGGTTGACCGCGGCGACGGAGGCGTCCAGCGTCTTCAGGAACGGCACGATGCCGTTTGAGTGCCCGTTGGTGCCGCGGATCAGTGAACCCCGGGCGCGGATGCGGGAGTACGAGAGGCCGATGCCGCCCGCGTGCTTGGAGAGCCGCGCCACCTGGTGGTAGCGGTCGTAGATCGAGTCCAGCTCGTCCAGCGGCGAGTCCAGCAGGTAGCAGGAGGACATCTGCGGGTGCCGGGTGCCGGAGTTGAAGAGGGTGGGGGAGGACGGCAGGTAGTCCAGCCGGTTCATCAGGCCGTACAGCGCGGCCACTTCCTCCAGGGCGCGCTCGGAGGTGTCCTCGGCGAGCCCGGCCGCGACGCGCAGCATGAAGTGCTGCGGGGTCTCCACGACGTCGCGGGTGAGCGGGTGGCGCAGCAGGTACCGGCTGTGCAGCGTCCGCAGTCCGAAGTAGCCGAAGCGGTCGTCGGCGCCGTCGGCGAGCGCCTCGTCGACCAGCGCGTCCAGGGCGGCGGCGTGCAGTGTGACGAACTCGGCCGTACGGTCCGCGATCAGGCCCTCGCGGTGCCCGACGGCGACCGACGCCGAGAAGGAGACGGCGCCCTGGCCGGCGGCCTCGTCCGCGATGGCCCGGGTGAGGAGCCGAGCGGCGAGCCGGGAGTAGGCCGGGTCCTCGGAGATCAGGCCGGCGGCGGCCTCGGTGGCCAGCGAGCGCAACTCGGCCTCGTCCGACCGGGCGTTGCGGCCGCGCAGTGCGGCGGCGGCCACCCGTCCGGGATCGGTGTCGGGCAGATCGGCGGTGAGGCCGGTCAGGGTCCGCAGCAGTGCGGTCCCGGGCGCGTCGGTCGTGCGGCCTTCGGAATCCGTGGCTGAAACCGGGTCGGCTGGCGCGATGGTCACTGGGGCTATCCCTCGCTCGGCTCAGGGCCTGCGGGAGCGGGGCAGCCGGACACGGCGGCGCCCGGGGAGGGGCAGCACGGCGCACGGCGTCCACCGGCCCTCCGCGGGGCCCGGACGTCTCGACGCCCGGATCGGTCGAGCCGGGCGCACTGTCGACAGGTCTTCGGACTTCGGGTGCGCAAAGCGCACCGATCACACCGTTGCGGGACAGTTCCGGATTCTCACCGGATTCCCCTGCGGCGACAGCGAGGTCGAGCATACATGTGGGGGCTGCCGAATGAAGAAGCCCCCACATCTTGTGTCGTGATGGCTCAGAGCTCCAGGCGGAATGTCAGGAGTGCGAGGCCCGGAAGAGGGCACCAGTCCCGCTCAGGAGTCCGTACGAAGCCGAGGCGGCGGTAGATCCGATGGGCGCCCAGCATGGCCGGGGCCGTCGACAGGACGATCCCCGAGACCCCCTCGGCGGCCCGTGCCCGCTCGATACAGGCCCGTACGAGAGCCTCACCCACGCCTCGCCCGCGGGCCTCCGGCGAGACGGCCAGCATCCGGAACTCGGCCTCGCCGCCCCCGGCGATGTCCGCCCACGGGCTGCCGGGCGCGACGTAGGTGACACCGCCCAGCGGCCGGTCGTCGGCGTCCAGCGCGACCAGCACCTCGGCCTCCGCCGCCCGCCGCTCGACGGCGCGGAGCTGCTCCAGGTAGGGGTCCTCGGCGCCGAAGTCCAGGAGCCCGTCGCCGAGATAGGCCTGGGCGGTGATCTCGGCCAGATCCGCGAACTGGGAGGGCAGGGCCGGCCTGATCGATACGTCCATGGGCGCAGTCTGCCGCAGGAGGCGGGCACGGCGCGCCCCCGTTCCGTACCGGGGCCGTCGGCCGTGACGACGCCGTCCCGGCAGGGAGACCCTGCCGGGACGGCGTCACGCGTACTCCTGGGGCGGTCAGTGGCCGCCCGGGGCGCCCGCCGTGGCCGGCGGGAGCTCGGCCTTGACGCCGGGGTCGCCCGCGTCCGCCGTGTAGTCGGACGGAGAGGTCTCGTCCACGCCGGCCGGTGCCTTCACCGCGTTGAGGACGAACGTCAGCACGACCACGACGACGACGTTGAGCACGAAGGCGGTGAGGCCGATGTAGCCGATCTCCCCGATGCCCGGGATCTCCTTCGAGGACCCGCCGAAGTGCTTCTGGGTGGGGCTGGCGACGCCGTAGGCGGCCACCGTGCCGTAGATCATGCCGACCGCCCAGCCCGCGATCAGGGCCCAGCGGTGGAACCACCGGGTGAACAGGCCGCCCACCAGGGCGGGCATCGTCTGGAGGATCCAGATACCGCCCAGCAGCTGGAAGTTGATCGCGACCGTCTTGTCCATGGTCAGGACGAAGGCGAGCGCGCCCACCTTCACCAGCAGCGAGACCAGCTTGGAGACCTTGGTCTCCTGGGCCGGGGTCGCGTCCGGCTTGAGGAAGTCCTTGTAGATGTTGCGGGTGAAGAGGTTCGCCGCGGCGATCGACATGATCGCGGCGGGCACCAGGGCGCCGATCCCGATCGCGGCGAAGGCCACACCGGCGAACCAGTCGGGGAACATGTTCTCGAACAGCTGCGGGATGGCGAGCTGGCCGTTGTCCACCTTGATCCCGGCGGCGATCGCCATGAACCCGAGCAGGGCCAGCAGACCCAGCATCAGCGAGTACAGCGGCAGGATCGTGGTGTTGCGCCGGATCACCTCACGGCTGCGGCTGGAGAGCGTCGCCGTGATCGAGTGGGGGTACATGAACAGGGCCAGCGCCGAGCCCAGCGCCAGGGTGGCGTAGCCCCACTGACCCATCTCGCCGGGCACCAGCGCACCGCGCGGCTTGCCCGTCGCCTCGTTCGTCTGGGCGAACGCCTCGCCCGCCTTCGCGAAGATGTCGTCGAACCCGCCGAGCTTGATCGGGATGTAGATGATCGCCACGGCGATGACCAGGTAGATCAGGCCGTCCTTGACGAACGCGATGAGCGCGGGTGCGCGCAGCCCCGAGGAGTACGTGTACGCGGCGAGGACGGCGAAGGCGATGAGCAGCGGCAGGTCCTTGATGAACCAGTGCGTGTTCTCGCCGCCGCCGACGCCCATGACGTCCAGCACGGCCTGGATGCCGACGAGCTGGAGCGCGATGTACGGCATCGTGGCGAGGATGCCGGTGACGGCGACCGCCAGCGAGAGCCCCTTCGAGCCGAACCGGCCGCGGACGAAGTCCGAGGTGGTGACGTAGCCGTGCTTGTGCGACACCGACCACAGGCGCGGCAGGAAGGTGAAGATCAGCGGGTAGACGAGGATCGTGTACGGGACGGCGAAGAAGCCGGCCGCGCCCGCCGCGTAGATCGCCGCGGGCACCGCGACGAAGGTGTACGCCGTGTAGAGGTCGCCGCCGAGCAGGAACCAGGTGACCCAGGTACCGAACGAACGTCCGCCCAGGCCCCATTCGTCGAGGCTGGCCTCGTTCTCGGCCTTGCGCCAGCGCGCGGCCATGAAGCCGATGACCGTGACGGCCACGAAGAAGAAGATGAATACGGCGAGTGCTACGCCGTTCACGCCGTCCTTCATGCTGACGCACCCCCCTTGCGGGCGCGCTGGTCACGCTGCCACAGCTTGTACGCGATCATCGTGAGAGCGGTCGAGATGAGTACCCAGAGCATCTGGTACCAGTAGAAGAACGGAATGCCGATGAAGGTCGGGTCGACCTTCGCGTACGAGCCGACCCAGAGCATCGCCACGAACGGGGCGATCAGACAGAGCCCGATGACCACCCTCGTGGGTGTCACTGTGGGTGCTGTTGGTGGGTTCGCATCGGTTTCTTCCGGCATGTGGCGACTCCGTCCCCTCGCTGATCACCTGGTGCAACGCGCAGGAAATCTAAGCGGTAGTTCCGGCCATCGTCACCCCCCGTCCGCATTGCGGTCCTGCAACGGTCCGGTGTCGCCCGAAATGAGTGATGCCCCCGCGCGTGCGGGGGCATCATCCGTCCGGGGGACCCGGGGAGTCTCAGTCGGTGGGACGCTTCAGTCGGGCCACGAACTTGTACCGGTCGCCCCGGTACACCGAGCGCACCCACTCCACCGGTTCGCCCTCCCCGTCGATCGAGTGACGGGAGAGCATGAGCATCGGCAGACCGACGTCCGTGCCGAGCAGTCCCGCCTCGCGCGGCGTGGCGAGCGAGGTCTCGATGGTCTCCTCGGCCTCGGCGAGCCGGACGTCGTACACCTCGGCCAGCGCCGTGTAGAGAGAGGTGTACTTCACCAGTGAACGGCGCAGCGCGGGAAAGCGCTTGGCCGACAGGTGGGTGGTCTCGATGGCCATCGGTTCGCCACTGGCGAGCCGCAGCCGCTCGATGCGCAGCACCCGGCCTCCCGCCGTGATGTCCAGCAGCCCGGCGAGCGTGTCGTCCGCCGTGACGTAGCCGATGTCCAGCAGCTGGGAGGTGGGTTCCAGGCCCTGGGCGCGCATGTCCTCGGTGTACGAGGTGAGTTGCAGCGCCTGCGAGACCTTCGGCTTGGCGACGAAGGTGCCCTTGCCCTGGATGCGCTCCAGCCGGCCCTCGACCACCAGCTCCTGGAGGGCCTGACGCACCGTCGTGCGCGAGGTGTCGAACTCGGCGGCCAGCGTCCGTTCGGGCGGCACCGGGGTGCCGGGCGGCATGGTGTCCGTCATGTCGAGGAGATGACGCTTGAGCCGGTAGTACTTCGGGACGCGTGCCGTACGCGCACCCGCGCCCGCACCGGTCTCGCTCGTACTGCTGCCCCCGTCGGCACCCATGGCCCGCCTTCCCGACTGCTGCGTTGCTGCCGTCACCGGCTCCTCCGTCTGTCGCGGCTCACATGGTGGCACGGTCCGGTCACGGGTCGTCGCCCTCCCTCAGGTGTCGGTCCTATAACGGACGCGAGTGCACTTCTTATACACCCTTGACACCCCTAAAGGTCTAGGCCAAGCTCCCGGTACTGGTCTAAACCATTAAAGACCAGGTCCCAGCCCCAGCAGTACTACTCGTCGGTGTCTTCGCGGTGGGCGGGGGGTTGCAGCACCCTGAGGAGGGTTTGGCGTGAAGCGCAAGCTCATCGCGGCGATCGGCGTCGCGGGCATGATGGTCAGCATGGCAGCGTGTGGCTCCGACGACAGCGGCAGCGACAGCAAGAAGTCCGGGCCGGACAGCTACAAGGGGGAGACCCTGACCGTCTGGGCCATGGACGGCTCGACGCCGGATCAGTGGCAGAAGGACCTTACCGCCGAGTTCGAGAAGAAGACCGGCGCGAAGGTCAAGTTCGAGGTCCAGCAGTGGAACGGTATCCAGCAGAAGCTGACGACCGCCCTCTCCGAGGAGAACCCGCCGGACGTCTTCGAGATCGGCAACACCCAGACCGCGGCGTACGCCAAGACCGGCGGCCTCGCCGACCTCGGTGACCTCAAGTCGGAGATCGGCGGCGACTGGGCCGCCAACCTGAACGAGGCCGCGGTCGTGGACGGCAAGCAGTACGCCGCCCCGTGGTACTTCGCCAACCGTGTGGTGATCTACAACAAGTCGGTCTTCAAGGAGGCCGGTGTCACCGAGGTCCCCAAGACCCGTGACGAGTTCTTCGCCGCGCTGGACAAGATCAAGGCCAAGGGCAAGGCCGAGCCGATCTACCTGCCGGGCCAGAACTGGTACTTCTTCGACGGCCTCACCATCGGCCAGGGTGCGGACCTCGTGAAGAAGGACGGGGACAAGTGGGTCTCCAACCTCGCCGACCCGAAGATCGGCGCGGCGATGGACCTGTACAAGAAGTACCAGGACTACTCCAAGGCCCCCAAGGACAAGGACGAGGCCACCCCGCAGCAGGCGGACATCTTCGCCAAGGGCAAGACCGGCGCCTTCATCGGCATGGGCTGGGAGGCCGGCACGGCGATCAAGGCCAACCCGGCCATCGAGAAGGAGATCGGCTACTTCACCATCCCGGGTGAGACCGCCGAGAAGCCCGAGGGTGTCTTCCTCGGTGGCTCCAACCTCGCCGTCGCCGAGGGCAGCGCGAAGCAGGACCTCGCCAAGGAGTTCCTGAAGCTCGCACTCTCCGACAAGTACGAGGGCCAGCTCGCCAAGCTCAACGGCGTCATCCCGAACAAGGAGTCCCTGAACTCCAACCTGACCGGCAACGTGGTCGCCGAGGCGGCGGCCCCGGGCGCCAAGGTCGGTGGCACCACCCCGCTGATCCCGGAGTGGGCCGCGGTCGAGAATGCGCCCAACCCGATCAAGACCTTCATGACGGCGGTCCTGAACGGCAAGTCGAATGCGGAAGCCGCCAAGCAGGTCGAGGCGGAGTTCAACAAGCGTCTCGCGCAGAAGCAGTAAGGCCGAACTGCCGGGGGACGGGTTCCGACACGGAGCCCGGCCCCCGGCAGTCGATTTGTGTCCCATGGTGCCGAGAAAGAGATGGCGAGCATGACCGTGCAGACCGAACGGCCGCCTTCAGGTCCGACGGACGTGGTGAAGGGGGCCGGCGCAGGCCCGGGCGAACCCGTGGCGCGCCGCAGATCCGGTGCGGCGGCACCGTATCTGCTGCTGATCCCCCCGGTGGCCGTGACCCTGGTGTTCCTCGGCTGGCCCCTGGTCAAGAACACCCTGCTGTCGTTCCAGGACCTCAACATGAGGCAGCTGATCCAGCACCTCACCGAGTGGAACGGGATCGACAACTACAAGGAGATCCTCGGCAGCGAGGACTTCTGGAACGTCACCGTCCGGTCGATCGCCTTCACCGCCGTCAACGTCTTCCTGACCATGCTCATCGGCACCCTGGTCGGACTGCTGGTGGCCCGCCTCGGCAAGCGGATGCGCGTCGCGCTCCTCACCGCGCTGGTCCTGGCCTGGGCGATGCCCGTCGTCGCCGCGACCACCGTGTACCAGTGGCTCTTCGCCTCCCGGTTCGGTGTCGTCAACTGGGTGCTGGACAAGGTCGGCTTCCACTCGATGGCCGAGTACAACTGGACCGGCGGCCAGTTCTCCACCTTCTTCGTCGTCACGGTCCTCATCGTCTGGATGTCGATCCCGTTCGTCGCGATCAACCTGTACGCGGCCACGACGACCATCCCCAAGGAGCTCTACGAGGCCGCCTCGCTCGACGGCGCCGGCCCGTGGAAGAGCTTCACCTCGGTCACCATGCCGTTCCTGCGGCCCTTCCTCCTCGCGACGACCTTCCTGGAGATCATCTGGATCTTCAAGGCCTTCGTCCAGGTCTTCGCGATCAACCAGGGCGGCCCGGACCGGCTCACCGAGATCCTGCCGGTGTACGCCTACGTCGAAGGTGTCGGGAACCAGCACTACGGCATGGGCTCGGCGATCGCGATGCTCACCATCGTGGTCCTGCTCCTGCTGACCTCCTACTACCTCCGGATCGTTCTCAAGCAAGAGGAGGAGGAGCTGTGAAGCGCTCGGCTTCGTCACGGTTCAGCGGCGTCTGGCGGAACGGCGCCGCGGTCCTGCTGATCATCGGCCTCGTCTTCCCCGTGTACTGGATGTTCGCGACGGCCTTCAAGCCGACGCCGGACATCGTCGCGGACGACCCGGTCTGGTTCCCCACGAACTTCACGTTCGAGCACTTCCGGACCGCCTTCGCGGCCGAGAACTTCTGGACGATGGTCCGCAACTCCCTGACGGTCACCGTCCTCGCGGTGGCCCTCTCCCTCATCCTGGCGCTGGCGGGTTCCTTCGCCCTGGCCCGGATGCGGTTCAAGGGGCGCAAGGGCTTCATCGTGGGCTTCATGGTCGCCCAGATGGCGCCCTGGGAAGTCATGGTCATCGCGATCTACTTCATCGTGCGCGACTCGGACATGCTCAACAGCCTGATCCCGCTGACGCTCTTCTACATGGTGATGGTGCTGCCCTTCACCCTCCTGACGCTCCGCGGCTTCGTCGCCGCCGTGCCCAAGGAGCTGGAGGAGTCCGCCATGGTGGACGGCTGCACCCGCCCCCAGGCGTTCCGCAAGGTGATCCTGCCGCTGCTCGCGCCCGGACTGATGTCCACCTCGATGTTCGGCTTCATCACCGCGTGGAACGAGTTCCCGCTGGTGCTGGTCCTGAACAAGGACGCGGAGTCCCAGACCCTGCCGTTGTGGCTGTCGCAGTTCCAGACCCAGTTCGGCGACGACTGGGGCGCCACGATGGCGGCGTCCTCGGTCTTCGCCATCCCGATCCTCATCCTCTTCGTCTTCCTGCAGCGCAAGGCCGTCAGCGGTCTGACCGATGGCGCAGTGAAGGGATAACCCGGCTGTCATGACCACCCTCGTATCCACCACGGACACCGTCACCCGCGACGCGCTCGCGGTCCTCCAGCCGGGCTTCACCGGCACGACCGCTCCGGACTGGCTCCTGCGCAGGGTCGGCGAAGGCCTGGCCTCCGTCGGACTGTTCGGCCGGAACATCCACTCGCCCGAGCAGCTCGCCGCGCTCACCGCACGGCTGCGCGCCGAGCGGGACGACGTACTCGTCGCGATCGACGAGGAGGGCGGCGACGTCACCCGGCTGGAGGTCCGCAGCGGCTCGTCCTTCCCGGGCAACCTCGCTCTGGGCTCCGTCGACGACACCGGCCTGACCAGGGCCGTCGCCCGGGAGCTCGGCCGCCGGCTGGCCGAGTGCGGGGTCAACCTCAACTGGGCGCCGTCCGCCGACGTCAACTCCGACCCGGGCAATCCGGTCATCGGCGTACGCTCCTTCGGCGCCGACACCGAGCTCGTCGCCCGCCACACCGCCGCATACGTCGAGGGGCTCCAGGCCGCCGGGGTCGCCGCCTGCACCAAGCACTTCCCGGGGCACGGCGACACGGCCGTCGACTCGCACCACTCGCTGCCCCGCATCGATGTGGACCTGGACACCCTGCACGCCCGTGAGCTGGTGCCTTTCCGGGCGGCCATCGCCGCGGGTTCCAAATCAGTGATGAGTGCACATATCCTGCTTCCCGCACTCGACCCGACCCGGCCCGCGACCCTGAGCCCCCAGATCCTCACCGGTCTGCTGCGCCAGGAGCTGGGCTACGACGGGCTGATCGTCACCGACGGCATGGAGATGGACGCCATCGCCGGCACGTACGGGATCGAGCGCGGATCCGTCCTCGCCATCGCCGCGGGCGCCGACGCGATCTGCGTCGGCGGCGGGCTGGCCGACGAGGACACCGTGCTGCGGCTGCGCGACGCACTGGTGACGGCGGTGCGGACCGGCGAACTGCCGGAGGAGCGGCTGGCCGACGCCGCCGCGCGTGTACGGGCCCTCGCGTCCTGGACGCAGAGGGTCAGGGGGGCTGCCCCGGAGCCGGGCGCGGACATGCAGGAGGGGACCGCGCCCGGCCTCGGAGCCGACGTCGGACTGGTCGCGGCCCGCAGGGCCGTGACGGTCACGGGCAGCGGCGAGCCGCTGAGCGAGCCGGCCTACGTCGCCGCGTTCACCCCGGTCGCCAACATCGCGGTCGGCGACGAGACCCCGTGGGGCGTCGCGGCCGAGCTGGCCCGGATACTGCCCGGCACGGAGACGGACACCTACAGCACCGGGAGCGCGTCGCCCGCCGCCGAGGTGCTGAAGGCTGCGGGGAAGCGGCGCATCGTCGCCGTCGTCCGCGACGCCCACCGGCACGCGTGGATGAGCGAGGCGCTGGACGCCGTGCTGGCGGCGCGCCCCGACACGGTCGTGGTCGAGATGGGCCTGCCCTACGCCCCGCCCCGGGGCGCCCTGCACGTCGCCACGTACGGCGCGGCCCGGGTGTGCGGGGTCGCGGCCGCGGAGGCGATCACGGGAACCGGCTGAGCCCGGGAGGAAACGCGTGAGGGCCGGGCACCGCACAGGTGCCCGGCCCTCACGCGTACGGGGTTACGGGGTCTCTACAGGCCCTGCCACCGCGGCTTCGCCGCGTACGTGGCGCGGAAGTAGTCCGCCAGCTTCAGCTTCGAGGCCGCCGCCTCGTCGACCACCACGGTGGCGTGCGGGTGCAGCTGCAGCGCCGAGGCCGGGACGACCGAGGCGACCGGGCCCTCGACCGTCCGTGCGATCGCGTCGGCCTTGCCCTCGCCGGTGGCCAGCAGGACCGGGTGACGGGACTCCAGGATGGTGCCGATGCCCTGGGTGATGACGTGGCGGGGCACCTGCTCGATGTCGTCGTCGAAGAAGCGCGCGTTGTCGATCCGCGTCTGCTCGGTCAGCGTCTTGATGCGGGTGCGGGAGGCGAGGGACGAGCACGGCTCGTTGAAGCCGATGTGCCCGTCGGTGCCGATGCCGAGCAGCTGGAGGTCCACGCCGCCCGCCTCGGTGAGCGCCTTGTCGTACGCCTCGCAGGCCGCCTGGACGTCCTCGGCGGTGCCGTCCGGGCCCATGAAGGACTTCTCGGACAGGCCGAGCGGCTCGATGACCTCGCGCAGGACGACCGAGCGGTAGGACTCGGGGTGGCCTGCGGGCAGCCCGACGTACTCGTCGAGCTGGCAGATGCGGGCGCGCGAGGCGTCCACGGCGCCGGAGCGGACCTTCGCGGTGAGTGCCTGATAGATGGGCAGCGGGGTCGAGCCGGTGGCCACGCCGAGCAGGGCGTCGGGCTTACGGCTCAGCAGGGCCGCGATGGCCTCCGCGATCAGTTCGCCGCCTGCCGTGGCGTCCGGGACGATGACAACTTCCACGCTGTGCCTGCCGATCTGAAGAGTGGCGTCATGTGGTATAGACCAATCTGGAGGCCAATCTAGCAGAACGGCGCGGCCCGGAGGTGAACCGTCCACGTGTGCGTCACTGGTTGTCGCCCTGTCGGCGGACGGTGTGCGTCCGCGGGGGAATGCCCCCGGAAACACCCGCGGGCCGCGGCGCCAGGACGGGACCCTCAGCCCGTCCGGCACCGCAGCCCGGAGCTACGGGCCCGCCTCTCGGCAGGCCCTGCCTGGCCGGCGGTGTGCGGTGCCTCCGGCCACTGGAGGCACCGGCGCAGTCAGGGCAGAGAGCGCCGGATACCTCGGTCCGCTCTCCTGTGCGGGGAGAGCGGAGGTCTGTCGCGCAGGGGACGGGTTCCCACCCTTGCCCCTACGTGGTGCATTGTGGACTAGACCAATAGGCCGTGTCCATCCATGTGCGCGGACATTCTCGTCGAGGGTCCGCGCTCCCACAGTGTCACGTATCCACGGCCCGTTCGGTTCGGATCCACTTCGTCTCCACAGGTACGCTCGCCCCTGTGCCCTCCATGAACGACCTCGTCCGCCAGCACACAGCCCTGAGTGACACCGACCTCGAGTGGCTCCATCTGCTGGTCTCGGAGTGGCAGCTGCTCTCCGACCTCTCCTTCGCCGACCTCGTGCTGTGGGTGCCCACCCGCGACGGGACCCGCTATGTGTCGGTCGCGCAGATGCGGCCCAACACCGGCCCCACCTCCTACCAGGACGACATGGTCGGCCACCTCGTGCCGCGCGGCCGCCGGCCGCTGCTGGACGCCGCCCTGGACGAGGGCCGCATCGTGCGCGAGGGGGATCCGGAGTGGCGGGAGGAGGTGCCCGTCCGGGTCGAGTCGATCCCCGTACGGAGGGAGGGCCGGATCCTCGGGGTCATCGCCCGCAACACCAACCTGCTCACCGTGCGCACGCCGTCCAGGCTGGAGCTCACCTATCTCCAGTCGGCCTCCGACCTGGCCCAGATGATCGCCGCCGGATCCTTCCCGTTCCCCGGCCAGCAGGTCGACATGGACGCGTCGCCGCGCGTCGGTGACGGGCTGATCAGGCTCGACGCTGACGGTGTCGTGCAGTACGCCAGCCCCAACGGCCTCTCCGCCTACCACCGGCTCGGCCTGGCCTCGGACCTCGTCGGCCACAACCTCGGTGCGACGACCGCCGAACTCGCCCCGTCACGCGGCCCGGTGGACGAGGCCCTGGTCAAGGTGGCGAGCGGCTACGCGCCCCGGGAGTTCGAGGTCGAGGGCGCCGGAGGGGTCATCCAGCTGCGCGCCATCCCGCTCAAGCCCAAGGGGGTGCGCATCGGTTCACTGGTACTGCTCCGTGACGTCACGGAACTGCGCCGCCGCGAGCGGGAATTGATCACGAAGGACGCCACCATCCGGGAGATCCACCACCGGGTGAAGAACAACCTCCAGACCGTGGCCGCCCTGTTGCGCCTCCAGGCGCGCCGCATGGACTCCGAGCGCGGGCGCGAGGCGCTCAACGAGGCGGTCCGGCGGGTCGGTTCGATCGCCATCGTCCATGAGACGCTGTCCCAGAATCTGGACGAGCGGGTCGAGTTCGACGAGATCGCCGACCGGGTGATCGCGATGGTCGCCGAGATCTCGCCCGGAAAGGTCACCTGCCGCCGCACGGGGCGCTTCGGGATCCTCGACGCGGAAGTGGCCACTCCGCTCTCGATGGTGCTCACCGAGGTGCTGCAGAACGCCCTGGAGCACGCGTTCACCGTGGCCGAGCGCGGCACGGTGGAGGTCTCCGCGGTGCGCGGCGGCTCACCGGCCGAGGGCCGGCTGCTGATCACCGTGACGGACGACGGACGCGGGCTGCCCGAAGGGTTCGACCCCCAGCGGGCCGGCAATCTCGGACTGCAGATCGTGCGGACCCTGGTCGAGGGCGAACTGGGCGGCACGTTCGGCATGGTGCCGGCCCCGGTGCGCGGAACACAGGTGGTGCTCGACATCCCCGTACAGAACGACAAGTAGCGAACGGCGGGTGGTGCGGCCGAGCCGCATCGCCGCCGCACAGCAGTGGGCCCGGACCGTGGTAACGGTCCGGGCCCACTGCGTGGTGCTACGGTGCGATGCGCTTCGGGGGTACTGCGCGCTGCGACTCGAAGGCGGGGCTGTGCGTACGCTCTGTACGCGCCGCCGGGCTGAGGCTCGTCGTGCGGGGGGCGTCGGTCAGGCGCTGGCGTTACGCGCCCGGTTGCGAGCGGCGCGGCGCTTCATTGCGCGGCGCTCGTCCTCGCTGAGGCCACCCCAGACGCCGGAGTCCTGGCCGGACTCGAGCGCCCACTGCAGGCACTGCTCCATGACGGGGCAGCGACGGCAGACGGCCTTGGCTTCCTCGATCTGCAGCAGCGCAGGACCGGTGTTGCCGATGGGGAAGAACAGCTCGGGGTCTTCCTCACGACAAACGGCGTTGTGACGCCAGTCCATGGCTGCTACCTCTCCTTGGTATTACATGCTGGTGCTTGTGAATGTGAACGCTTTCACGAATCCCCCCGCAGACGAAGGTCCGACGCCCAGATGAACTGGATGTGGTCCTGTTGTGGTGAGGAGGGGTTCTGGCTCTCAGTGGAGGCCGATGTTGCGGGCCGTCCCGATCGCCATGTAGAGATTCGCAAACCTCGGCGGCGGATACAACCCCTTCTGGAAAGTTTTTTTTGATTCCTCGGTGTCGACTAGGTCACAGCCGTACTTCTAAGGGGTGGGGGCCAGCCCAAACGTTCGAGTTAAAGGACTTTCGCCCCTTCCACTCACACAATCACACGCAGTGCACGGCGTACGCCTGTGAACGTCACGCTTCTACGCAGTCCCAGGTGGTCACCGTCCATCTGGAAGGGCAGTGGGGCCTTTGAATGCAAGGTGAAGTCCGTGAGGTCGTGCAGGGACACGGCGTGCTTGCCGTGCGGGCCCTTCTCCGGGCTCGAAGTGAGCAGCTGGGTGGCGTACCGGGTCACGGCGGGGGTGGAGAGACGCTTCAGTCCGAGGACGTCCAGGGCGCTGTCGAAGGACGCCTTCGGGGAGGCGTATATCGGGCGGTTCCCCAGGTAGGTCCAGGGTGCGGTGTTGCAGATTATCGACAGCGCGAGGTCGGTGACGGGGTCCTGGCCGGGGACCTCCAGGGTGATCATCCCGTTGCGCCGGTGCGGGTCGTCCATGAACTGCCGGAGCACCTGGCGCACGTACAGCGCATGGGTCGACCGCTTGCCCCGCTCGCGTTTCTGTTCGACCCGGCCGATGACGCCCGCGTCGAAACCGAGCCCGGCGCAGAAGGTGAACCACCGTCCCGGGACGGCCTCGTCCGCCGTGCCCGGGGTGCCGGCCGCCAGGCCGAGGCCGACCGTGCGCTCGCTGCGGGACGCGAGGGCGTCCAGGATGGCGCCCGTGGCCTCCACGGCGTCGTTGGGGATGCCCAGGGCCCGCGCGAAGACGTTGGTGGAGCCGCCGGGGACCACGGCGAGGCTCGGCAGCCCCTCGGGGTCGGGGCCCTTGTGCAGCAGTCCGTTGACCACTTCGTTGACCGTGCCGTCGCCGCCGAGGGCGACCACCAGGTCGATGTCGTCGGAGTCGGCGGCCCGACGCCCCAGGTCACGCGCGTGACCCCGGTGCTCCGTGGTCACGACTTCGATCTTCATCTCGCTCGCCAGGGCGTGGATCAGCACGTCACGCGTGCGCGCACTGGTAGTGGTGGCAGCTGGGTTGACCACGAGAAGTGCGCGCATGCCCGCCAGAGTACCTACCGCGCGGTACCGCCCTGAAGTCCCGATCCACCCGGTCCACGCCCGGTCACGCAGCGTGACAACTCACCCGGGGTGTGCCCGCCGTGGCCCCGGCTTCGCGTCCGGGCGGCCGGGATGCGAATCTGAAGGGCGTGAGCACTCAGCAGAACGCGCCCTCTCCTTCGCCCTCGGCCGGCCCGGAGAAGCCGGGCCGGATCGCCGTACTGGCCGCACTCAACGCGCTCGAAGGCGCGGCGCTCGCCGTCGGCGGGATCTACATGCTGGCCGTCGGGCTGTTCGGCCGGCCCGACAGCATGCAGCAGGCGGAGATGGGCGGGCTCACGCTGGTGGCGCTCGGCCTGATCCCGCTGTTCGCCGCCCGCGGACTGCTGCGGCGGCGCAGCTGGAGCCGTGGCCCCGCGCTCATCACGCAGCTCATGGCGCTGCCGGTGGCCTGGACGCTGCTGCGGGCCCAGGGCGCCCTGATCCCGGCGGGCATCGTCCTCGCGGCAGTCGCCGTGACGGCGCTCGTGCTGCTGCTGAACCCCGCCACGACGGAGGCGCTGGGCATCCGTCGGGGGCCGCGCACGACCCCCGACGCCTGACCCTTCGCGCTCACCCCCGAGCGGTCCGCTACTCCTCGACGAGCAGCCGCTCGCGCAGCTGCGCCAGCGTGCGGGCCAGGAGGCGGGAGACGTGCATCTGGGAGATGCCGACCTCCTGTGCGATCTGCGACTGGGTCATGTTGCCGAAGAAGCGCAGCAGCAGGATCCGCTTCTCGCGCGGCGGGAGGTCCTCCAGCAGCGGCTTGAGCGACTCGCGGTACTCGACGCCCTCCAGCGCCTCGTCCTCGGAGCCCAGGGTGTCCGCGACCGCGGGCGACTCGTCGTCCGTGTCCGGGACGTCGAGCGAGAGGGTGCTGTAGGCGTTGGCCGATTCCAGCCCCTCCAGGACCTCCTCCTCGGAGATGCCCAGGCGCTCCGCCAGCTCGTGCACGGTGGGGGAGCGGCCGTGTTGCTGGGAGAGCTCCGCGGTGGCCGTGGTCAGCGACAGCCGCAGCTCCTGGAGGCGCCGGGGAACCCGCACCGCCCAGCCCTTGTCCCGGAAGTGGCGCTTGATCTCGCCGACGACCGTGGGGGTCGCGTACGTCGAGAACTCGACCCCGCGGTCCGGGTCGAACCGGTCGACCGACTTGATCAGGCCGATCGTGGCGACCTGTGTCAGATCGTCCAGCGGCTCGCCGCGGTTACGGAACCTGCGGGCCAGGTGCTCCACGAGCGGCAGATGCATCCGCACCAGCCGGTTGCGCAGCTCGGCCTTCTCCACGGAGCCGTCGGGGAGCTCCCGGAGCTCGATGAAGAGCGCCCGTGCCCCACTGCGGTCATGTGGATCGTGGTGCCCGTGCTCGTTCATCCGGCCCGTCCGCTCCGCCTGCGGCTGCTGCGCCTGCTCGGCCCGCGACTGCTCCGCCGTGGCCGGAGGGCCCTGCGCGTCGTCCGCGCCGCCTTCCGGATGCGGCCGGGCCTGCTGCTCCGGCAGGGCTGCCGGTCGCACCGGCCCCGACCGGATCGTCTCGTCCCGCACAGGACCGTCCCCGTTCCCGTCGCTCACGCCGGCCCGGGTCCCGCGCCGCGCTGTTTGTAGAGGCTGATGCTGACCGTACGGTCGTCGGCGACCGTGGAGTCGACCTTGCCGGCCAGTGCGGAGAGCACCGTCCAGGCGAAGGTGTCGCGCTCAGGGGCGCGTCCGTCCGTCGTGGGGGCCGAGACGGTCACCTCGAGGGAATCGCCGACGAGTCGGAACACGCAGCTGAGGACGGAGCCGGGCACGGCCTGCTGGAGCAGGATCGCGCAGGCCTCGTCGACCGCGATGCGAAGATCCTCGATCTCGTCGAGAGTGAAGTCCAAGCGCGCTGCGAGACCGGCCGTGGCCGTACGCAGCACCGACAGGTAGGCACCCGCAGCGGGCAGCCGGACCTCTACGAAGTCCTGGTTCCCGGGCTCGCCTGCGATCTGGGACACCCTCACCTCCAAGGTGGCACAAACTCGTTCGAGGCTCCGGGACGAGTGCCCGGGGCCGTGCGGTCCGTCGTCGGTTCTGTGGTTCGGCGACGCTGTCGCGACCCATGATGCCGTGTCGCCGAGACCGCAACCCGCTGATTACTCATGGTAGGCATATGAGTACACACAGTGGCTAGGGGTCTGCGGCGGTCAATTGCGAAGAACCGGCGCCGGTTTGACGTACCCAGACGTCAGACGATCGAACCGTCCACGAAGCACCAGCGCCAGCTCTCGGCGCATTCGAAGCTGCGCATCACCGGATGGCCGGTCGCCTCGAAGTGCGCCGTGGCGTGTCTCAGGGGCGAGGAATCGCAGCACCCGACGTGGCCGCAGACGAGGCAGAGCCGCAGCTGCACGGGATGGGTTCCGGCCACCAGGCACTCCGGACAGGTGTCGCTGAGCGGGGCGGGTTCGGGGCGCGGCAGTTCGGATACGTGGAGGCACTCACTCATGATGGCCACGTTACGTCGGATGTGAGGACAGCGAGATGGACGCATTGCCGCTGGTGGCGCTCGTCGCGGCAAGCGCGGCGGTCGCGGGGGCCGCCCGCCGGACACCGGTGCCCCCGCCGCTGCTGCTGGTCGCCGCCGGCCTGCTGGCCTCGTACCTGCCGGGGGTGCCCGACTACACGCTGGACGCGCACATCGTGCTGCCCCTGCTGCTGCCGCCGCTGCTCTACACGGCGGCGGTCGACAGCTCGTACCTCGACCTGCGGGCCAATCTGCGCCCGGTCGCGCTGCTCTCCGTGGGGTACGTCCTGTTCGCGACGGTCGCCGTGGGGTCGCTGGCCCATCTCCTCGTGCCGGACCTGCCGCTCACCGCCGCGCTGGTGCTCGGTGCGGTGGTCGCCCCGCCGGACGCCGTCACGGCCGCGGCGATCGCCCGCAGGGTGGGGTTGCCGGCCCGGGTCACGACGATCCTCCAGGGCGAGTCCCTGGTGAACGACGCCACCGCGATCACCGCGTTCAAGGTGGCGGTGGCCGCGGCCGTCGGCGAGGGCATGAGCTGGGGCGCCGGGATCGGTGAGTTCGCCCTGGCGTCCGTCGGGGGCGTCGGCGTCGGCCTGCTGCTGATGGTGCCGCTGCACTGGCTGCGTACGCACCTCAAGGAGGCGCTGCTCCAGAACACCCTGTCGCTCCTGATCCCCTTCGTCGCCTACGCGGCGGCGGAGCGCGTGCACGCCTCCGGAGTGCTCGCCGTGGTCGTCGTCGCGCTCTACCTGGGGCACCGCTCCTGGCAGGTCGACTTCGCTACGCGGCTCCAGGAGGCGGCGGTCTGGAAGATGGTCGCGTTCATCCTGGAGTCGGCGGTCTTCGCGCTCATCGGGCTGCAGCTGCCCTTCGTGCTGCGGGGGCTGGGTTCCTACGGCGTGGCCGAGGCCTTCGGCTACGCGGTCCTCGTGTTCGTGGCCGTGGTCGTGGTGCGCTTCGTCTGGGTGTACCCGGCGAGCTATCTGCCGCCCTGGCTCTCCGCACGCATCAGGGAGCGCGAGGGCCCGCCCTCCTGGAGTTCGGCCCTGATCGTCGGCTGGGCCGGGATGCGGGGCGTCGTCTCGCTCGCCATCGCGTTCTCCATCCCCATGGTCACGCACGACGGGGAGGCCTTCCCCGCGCGCAATCTGGTGCTGTTCCTGACCTTCACGACCGTCATCGGGACGCTGGTCGTCCAGGGGCTGAGCCTGCCCCTCCTCGTGCGCGTCCTGAAGCTGCCGAGACGCAGCGCGCGCACCGAGACGCTGGCCGAGGCGCAAGCGCAGAACGAGGCGTCAACGGCCGCCGACGCCGCGCTGGAGGAGCTGCTGGCCGATCCGCGCAACGCGCTGCCCGACCCGCTCGTCCAGCGGCTGCGCGCCGTGATGGAGCGGCGCCGCAACGCCGTGTGGGAGAGGCTCGGCGCGACCAATCCGGTCACCGGGGAGTCGGCGGACGACACCTACCGGCGGCTGGCGAGGGACATGATCGCCGCCGAGCGGGAGGTCTTCGTACGCCTCAGGGACGAGCGGCGGATCGACGACGAGATGCTGCGTGCGCTGCTGCGGCGTCTCGACCTGGAGGAGGCGGCCGCGTACCGGGAGTCGGACGGCGCGTGACCGCGTTCCCTGTGGTTCAGGGCCGGCCCGTGACGACCGCGGTGACCGTGGACCCCGGGGCGAAGGCGCCCTCCCCGGCCAGCACGGTCAGCCCGTACAGGAGTTTGGCCACGTAGAGCCGCTCGACGGGCAGGCCGTGACGGTCCTCGAAGTCGTCGGCGAAGGCGTGCAGCTCCGGTGTCGTACGGGCGTACCCGCCGAAGTGGAAGCGCTCGTCCAGGGACCACCGCCCGGCGCGTGCGCCGAAGGCCTCCCGCTGCAGGTCCTCCACCGCGGCTCCCAGGAAGCCGCCGCGCAGGACGGGGATGCCGAGGGCGCGCTGACCGTCGCCGAGCCCGGCGGCCAGCCCCGCGAGGGTGCCGCCGGTGCCGCAGGCGACCGCCACCGTGCCGGGCCGGCCGCGCAGCTCACGGCCGAGCTCTGTGCAGCCCTGTGCGGCGAGCGCGTTGCTGCCGCCCTCCGGGACGACCACACACTCCCCGAAGAGGCTCAGCAGGCCGTCCAGGACGTCGGGAGAGGCCTTCGCACGGTAGGTCGACCGGTCCACGAAGTGCAGACGCATCCCGTCGGCCGCGCATCGTGCGAGGGAGGGGTTGAGCGGGCGGCCGTCCAGCTCGTCGCCCCGTACGACGCCCACGGTGCGGAAGCCCAGCAGACGTCCCGCGGCGGCGGTGGCCCGGAGGTGGTTCGAGTAGGCGCCGCCGAAGGTCAGCACGGTGCGGCCGGCGGCGGCCCGGAGGTTCGGGGCGAGCTTGCGCCACTTGTTGCCCGGCAGGTCCGGGTGGATCAGGTCGTCGCGCTTGAGCAGCAGCGTCACACCGTGCCGCGCGAAGCGCTCGTCCTCCGCCGGCTGCAGGGGCGAGGGAAGCACCGGCTGCAGCCGGGAGAGGTCGAACGTTTCGTCGGTCATGCCCTCATTGTGTGCCGCCGGGTGCCGCCCTACTTCAGCCGGTCATGGATGCGGTTGCGCATGCCGTTCATCGAGAAGCCGCGCGGGTCGACCTTGCCGGGCTGCCACTCCAGGTGCCCGATGACCGAGGGGGCGTTCCAGCCGTGGAAGCGGCAGACGGCCGCCGCGGCCTTCTCGATGGCCTCCAGCTGGACCGCGGGCCAGGGGTCCTTCCCGTCCCCGAGGTTCTCGCACTCGAAGCCGTAGAAGTGCCGGTTCCCGTCGGTGTTGGACTCGTTGTCCGCCGGCAGGCGCTTCTCGGCGATGACGGCGCGCAGGACGTCGTCGTCGCCGAGGCCGGCGTGGTTGGCGCGGCCGTAGCCGACCAGATGGACCCGGCCGTCCTTGGCGATCACACCGTGGCAGAGCGGGCCCGGCAGTCCCGCGTAGCCGTCACGGCAGATCTCGACGGTGCGGGCGGTGCCCTTCGTGACGGTGTGGTGGAGCATCACTCCGTGCACCGGCCCCCAGGGGCCCTTGTGGTTGCGGTTGTGCGTACGCCAGTCGCCCACCTGGACGACGGTCAGCCCTTCGTTCTTCAGGGCTTTGAGGAAGTTGCTGGCGGACATGGGTGAGGACATGGCCGACTCTCCTTCGTTGGCGGGGGAGCGTGTCCGTACAGCGCTTGTACCGGAACACAGGGCTCCGGCAAACCTGTTCGGGTGCTGTTCGCGTCGTGTGCGATTCGATCCGGACAGTCCGCGAGTGCCCCGGGCGGGACGTGCTCAGTCCTGGGCGAGCCACAGATCGGGGCCGAACACCTCGTAATGGATGTCGGCGGACGGCACCCCCTTCGCCAGGAGCTGCGAGCGGACGGCGCGCATGAAGGGGAGCGGGCCGCAGAGGTAGGCGCGGGTGCCGGGGGTGACCGGGACGTCGCTCAGGTCGACCGTGCCGGTGCGCTCCGTGTCCGTACCGGCCCGGCCGGGCTCCGGGGTCTCGTACCAGAAGTGCGCGGAGGCGTCGGGGAGCTTCCCGGCGAGCGCCGCGTGGTCCGTGCGCAGCGCGTGGTCGGCCGGTGACCGGTCGCCGTGCACCACGGTGACGGGTGAACGGTGCCCCTCCTCCGCCAGGTGCTCCAGCATCGACAGGATCGGGGTGCAGCCGATGCCGGCCGAGGCGAGGAGCAGCGGGGCGTCGGAGCCGTCGAGCACCAGGTCGCCGTACGGTGCCGAGACGCGCAGCCGGTCGCCCGTGCGCAGTCGCGCGTGCAGGTGCGCGGAGACCTCGCCCTCCGGGCCGGCCCCGCCCCGTACCCGCTTGACCGAGAAGGAGCGCACGGCGGACCCGGGCGCCCCGGTGAGGCTGTACTGGCGTATCTGGCGGGCGCCGTCGGGGAGCTCCACCTGGACGGAGACGTACTGGCCCGGCCGGAAGGCGGGGGCCGGTGCGCCGTCGGACGGGGTGATGCGGAAGGTGGCCACGTCGGAGGTGTCCTCGGCGCGGGAGGCCACGGTCCACTCGCGCCACACGTCGCCCGCCGCCACACCCTGCTGCGCGTAGAGCCGTTCCTCGATCGCGATCAGGGCGTTGGCCATCAGCCAGTAGACCTCGTCCCAGGCCGCGGCCACCTCGGGGGTGACGGCGTCGCCGAGCACCTCGGCGATCGCGGCGAAGAGGTGGGTGTGCACGATCTCGTACTGCGGGGCGGTGATGCCCAGGGAGGCGTGTTTGTTGGCGATGCGGCCCAGCATCACGTCGGGCCGGGTGTCCGGGTGTTCGACGAGCTGGGTGGCGAAGGCGGCGATCGAACCGGCGAGCGCCTGACGCTGTGTGCCCGAAGCCTGGTTGCCCCGGTTGAACAGGTCACGGAGGAGCTCCGGGTGGGCGTCGAACAGCTTCCGGTAGAAGAGGTCCGCGATGTCCCCGATGGCCGCCCCCACGGCGGGGAGCGTGGCGCGGACGGTGGCGGTCGACGTCTCGGAGAGCATCGGGTGACTCCTCGGGTGTGATGGTGGCACGCGGGTCGGGCCACCGGTTAATTAGCATCCAGGATGCGTATTTTTGGCCGACGTGACCCGCCCGGTGCGCACCGTGGGAGCGCACCGGGCGGGCGTGGGGAATCAGCCGGGTGCGGGGCGGCCGCTGCTGATGCCGAGCAGCAGCGGGCCGGTGGGGGAGGAGACGAGATCGCCGACCGTGAGCGGGTCGAGCGAGGCGTAGAAAGCCTCCTCGGCCCGTCGCAGCGCGGAGCGGAGCAGGCAGGCGGAGCGCAGGGGGCACGGGGTGGCGCCCTCGCACTCGACGACCTCGCCCGGCCCTTCCAGCTGTCTGACCAGGGTGCCGATCGAGGCTGCCCGTCCGGCGGTGGTGAGGGACAGGCCCCCGCCCCGGCCGCGCCGTGCGTCGACCAGGCCGAGGTGCTGGAGGCGGGCGACGACCTTCGCGGCGTGCGTGTACGGCACCTGCATGGTGGCCGCCACCTCGCGGGTGGTCGGCGGGTCCTCGTCGTCCGCCGTGACGGTCAGGCGCATGAGCACCCGGAGCGCCACATCGGTGAATCGCGTCAGCCGCATGGCGGCAGCGTAGATAAGTTGCATCCGCGATGCAACTTAGGGCCGCCGTTTCGCGCGTTCGGCGCCGCGTCATGATGGGAGGTGCGGCCCCGTGACGGATGCGGGGTGCGCGTGGGCGAGAGAGGTGGTCAGCGGCCGTGCCGAAGCCGAACGCAGCCGACGGGATACCGGCGGTCAAGGTCATCACCGACCCGGACAGTCTGGGCCGTTACGCGCACGACGAGGCGGAGTGGGCCCCCGCGGGGGTGCCCCTGGCCGTCGTGCGGCCCCAGGACACCGATGAGGTGCGGGCCGTCGTCGCGTACTGCGTCGAACACCGGATCCCGGTGATCCCCCGCGGCGCCGGTACGGGGCTGTCGGGCGGGGCCAATGCGGTGGACGGAGCCGTCGTCCTCTCCTTCGAGGACATGAACCGGATCCTGCGCATCGACCCGGTGGAGCGCCTGGCGGTCGTCCAGCCGGGCGTCGTCAACGACGATCTGCGCGCCGCGTGCGCCGAACAGGGCCTCTGGTACCCGCCGGACCCGGCGAGCTCGCCCTGGTCCACCATCGGCGGGAACACGGCCACGAACGCGGGAGGCATGTGCTGCGTCAAGTACGGCGTGACCCGCGACTACGTACTCGGTCTTGAGGTCGTCAACGGCCTCGGCGAGACCGTGCGGGTGGGCCGGCAGACCGCGAAGGGGGTCGCCGGGTACGACCTGTGCGGCCTGTTCGTCGGCTCGGAGGGCACCCTCGGAGTGATCACCGAGATCACCGTGAAGCTGCGTGGCGCCCGGCCCGCCGAGCGTACGGTGGCGGGCTTCTTCGACTCGGTCGTCGCGGCCGGCGACGCGGTGAGCCGGGTGACGGCGGCGGGCATCGTGCCCTCGGCACTCGAACTCCTCGACCGGCACTGCCTGAAGGCCGTCGACGAGTGGAAGAACATGGGGCTGTCGTCGGACGCGGACGCCATCCTGCTCGGCCGTGTGGACACCCCGGGAGCGGCGGGCGACGCCGAGGCCGAGGCGATACGGGCGTGCTTCGCGGAGGCCGGCGCCGCCTGGGCGGAGGTCTCCACCGATCAGGCCGAGGCGGACGCGCTGTTCCAGGCCCGCCGGCTCGCCTACCCGGCGCTGGAGCGGCTGGGGCCGGTGCTCACCGAGGACGTGGTCGTGCCGCGGTCCCGGGTGCCCCAGATGCTCGCGCGCGTCGAGGAGATCGCCGGAGCGCACGACGTCCTCATCGCCAACATCGCCCACGCGGGCGACGGGAACCTCCACCCCCTGATCATCACCGAGCCCGGCGACGAGGCGGCCAGGGCCCGCGCCCAGCTCGCCTTCGAGGACATCCTCGACGCGGCGATCTCCTTCGGCGGCACCGTCACGGGTGAACACGGCGTGGGGCTGCTGAAGATGGGCGGCATGGACCGTGAGGTGGGGCCGGTCAACCTCGCCATGCAGCGCGCGGTCAAGGCGGCTCTGGACCCCCACGGCATCCTCAACCCGGGCAAGGTCGTCGCGTCGGGGGCACCGCTGGCGTACTGACCGCCCGTCGGGTTCTACCGCAGCGGCTCGCTGAGCTCGATGGCCCGCAGGGCCGCTGCGAGCGCCCGCTCGTCGCCGAAGTCCAGAGCCGTGTCGGTCAGCTTGATGACATGCTCGTCGCCGTGCGTCAGGGCCCGTGCCATGACCTCCTCGGGCGTGATCCGGCCCGGCGGTACGTAGGCGACCGGTGCGTCCGGCGCGTACATGGCGGTCACCGCCGCGGAGGCCGTCCAGGCGGCCTGGAGGCTCGGCACCCACAGGGCCGTCGGGAGCGCGGGGAGGGTGCGCAGGACGGCGTTGGGAGCCGTGGCCGCGTGGACCAGCATCGTCTCCTCGCCGTGGCCGTGGGTGGCGTACCGGTGGGTGGCCGCCCGGACCAGTTCGGTGAGGCGACGGTGCGCCTCCGCCGGGTCCGTGACCGTGGCGGCCCACACCGGCAGGGTCCTGACCCGCCCGAGCCGGGCGGGGAAGCCGCCCTCCCGTTCGTCGACGGGCGCCACCGCGTCGAGGGCCGCCGCGGCGCTGTCGGCACCGGGTACCGGCACGAGCTCCGTCATCGGGTGGTGGCGGGCCGCCCAGTACCCGAGGCCGTGGGCGAGCTCGGTCAGACGCGGCCCGGTCTCCTCGCCCGCCAGCAGCGTGCGCACGGCGTGGCCCACGCGGATGACCGGGTGCGTCGACCCGCCGTACATGCCGGGCAGGAGACGGGGCCACCACAGGGTGAGCACCTCGCGCCACGGATGCTCGGCGAGCTCCCGGCCGAAGTAGCCGATCCAGTCGGCGGCGCGGCGCGGATCGCCCAGCGCGGAGCGCCAGTTGGTCTCCGTGACCGGCTCGACGCCGGCCGGGAACTCCTCCAGCTTGGAGGCGTACACGTCGAGCCAGCGGTGCACGGCCGCCGACTGACCGTTGGCGGCGAGGGCCTCGACGGCCATCGGCGCGTGGTTGGTGAGCCGCCCGAGCCGCTCGGGACCCGAGATGTGCAGCCGCTGGAGAGCCTCGTCGAGAGTGCCTGTCGTATCCATGGCGAGAACGCTAGGCGCCCGTGCGCGGCGCCGTAACGGGCGGAAGTCCTGGACGCGGAGCGGGCTGAAGTCCTAGGTCCGGGGCCCTGGTTGCCCTACATCCGCGAAGTCCGGCCCGGCCGGGTCGCCCTGCATCCGCGACGTCCGGCCCGGCCCGGCGCGGGCGGTATGCGGGCGCCGGGGTGCGGGCAGCGTTCCCGCCCCAAGCCCGAATAGTCACACTCTTTTGTGTAATAGCGCGCCGTGTCCTCCGGCTGCAAGTCTTCTTCTCGCAGGTCAGCCCATGATCGAGAGGATGTCGGATGTCCGTTGGTGAAGAGGTTCGCGACACGCAGCCGCCGCAGCAGAGTCTCGGCACAGCGGCTGCGCGGAACCTCGCGACGACGACCAAGTCCGCCCCGCAGATGCAGGAGATCACCTCGCGGTGGCTGCTGCGCATGCTGCCGTGGGTGCAGGTGCAGGGCGGCACATACCGGGTGAACCGGCGGCTGAGCTACTCGGTCGGGGACGGCAGGGTGACCTTCGTCCAGACGGGCGACCGGGTCACGGTCATCCCCGCCGAGCTCGGCGAACTTCCCGCCCTGCGCGATTTCGGCGACGAGGAGGTGCTGGCCGAGCTGGCGCGCCGGTGCGAGCAGCGCGACGTCGCGGCCGGGGAGGTGCTCGCCGCATCGGGCGAAGCGGCGGACCGTGTGCATCTGCTGGCGCATGGCAAGGTCGAGAAGATCGGGGCCGGGCCCTACGGCGACGAGACGGTGCTCGGAGTCCTCGCCGACGGCGCCTATTTCGGGGACCACGTCCTGCTCGACGGCGACGCGACCTGGGAGTACACGGCCCGTGCGGTGACCGCCTGCACGCTGCTCACCCTGCGCCGGTCGGACGTGCTCAACCTGGCGGCACGCGCGGACTCGCTCCGTGACCACCTCGCCGGACTGCTCGCCATCCCGCACCAGCGGACCAACCGCTACGGCGAGGCGGAGATCGACCTGTCCGCGGGACATGTGGGGGAGAGCGTCGTCCCGCACACCTTCGTCGACTACGAGTCGGCGCCCCGTGAATACGAACTGAGCGTCGCCCAGACCGTGCTGAAGGTCCACAGCAGGGTGGCCGACCTCTACAACCAGCCGATGAACCAGACCGAGCAGCAGTTGCGGCTCACGGTCGAGGCGCTGCGCGAGCGTCAGGAGCACGAGCTCATCAACAACCGGGAGTTCGGCCTGCTCAACAACTGCGACTACGGCCAGCGGCTCCAGCCGCACGACGGGGCACCCGGTCCCGACGACATGGACGAGCTCCTGTCGCGGCGGCGCGGATCGAAGCTGTTCCTCGCCCACCCGCGTGCCATCGCCGCGTTCGGCCGGGAGTGCAACAAGCGCGGCCTGGTGCCGGAGAGCGTCGAGGTCGGCGGACACCATGTGCCCGCGTGGCGCGGGGTGCCGATCTTCCCGTGCAACAAGATCCCGGTCTCCGACGCGCGCACCACATCGATCATCTGCATGAGGACCGGCGAGGCGGACCAGGGCGTCGTCGGGCTGCAGCAGAGCGGTATCCCCGACGAGATCGAGCCGAGCCTCTCGGTCCGCTTCATGGGGATCGACGAGCAGGCGATCATCTCGTACCTCGTGACGGCCTACTACTCCGCCGCGGTCCTGGTGCCGGACGCCCTCGGCGTCCTGGAGAACGTGGAGGTCAGCCGCTGGCGGTGACGCTCCCCGGGGCCCGGGCGGCGGGACCGCCCGGGCCCCGGCAGGCCGCGACCAAGGCGCCCCGTGGCGCCCGGAAGGAGTGACCGTGACCATGACCAGTACGGATGCCGCGATGGAGGGGCACAAGGCCGCCGCGCTCCTGGAGCACACCCGTGACACCGTCGACCCGCACCTCCGGGCGGCCGTCGAAACGCTGCCCGGGGCGATCCGCCGGGTCGCCATGTACCACTTCGGCTGGGAGGACGCCGACGGCACACCCGCCTCCGGGCAGGCCGGCAAGGCCATCAGACCGGCGCTCGTCCTGGCCGCCGCCCGTGCGCTGGGAGGGGATCCGGACGTGGCGATGCGGGCGGCCGTGGCCGTCGAGCTCGCGCACAACTTCACCCTGCTCCACGACGACGTCATCGACGAGGACACCACCCGCCGGCACCGGCCCACGGCCTGGGCGGTGTTCGGTGTGCCGGACGCCGTCATCGCGGGTGACGCCATGCTCTCCCTCGCCCTGCGGCTGCTGGCGGACGACCCGCACCCGGCGTCCGCGCACGCCGCGGTGCGGCTCTCCACCTGCGTCATCGAGCTCTGCGCGGGACAGCAGGCGGACTGCGCCCTCGAGGACCGTGGCCCGGACGACGTCACCCTGGACGAGTGCCTGGCCATGGCCATGGCCAAGACGGGCGCGCTGCTCGGCTGCGCCTGCGCCCTCGGAGCGCTCTACGCCGGGGCGGGGGAGCGGGCGGTCCGCGCCATGGACGGCTTCGGCCGGGAAGCGGGCCTCGCCTTCCAGCTCATCGACGACCTGATCGGCATCTGGGGGGACACGGCACGCACGGGCAAACCGGTCGGGGCGGACCTGACCGCCCACAAGAAGTCCCTGCCGGTGGTCGCGGCGCTCACCTCGGACACCCCGGCCGCCGCCGAGCTCGCCGCGCTCTACCGGGGCGCCATGGACACACCGGGGGAGGTGAGAAGCGCAGCCGACGCGGTCGACCGGGCCGGCGGGCGCGACTGGGCGCAGGCCGCCGCGGCGGACCGGATGGCCAGGGCCGTCCACCACCTTTCCCGTGCGGTGCCCGCGCCGGACGGTGCCGGGGACCTGCTCGCCCTGGCCGAATTCGTCACCAGAAGAACCCACTGAGCCGGGCCGCCCGTGACCGGTTCGGACGCCCAACTCTAGGATTCCGTGCGTCGGTTGGATCAACACCACGGGACGAAGAGGGCGGGGCCGGTCATGGGCGTACGGATACGGCGGGCGGAAGCGCGGGACAGGGATCAGGTCGTACGGATCCTGGAGGAGGCGTTCCACGACGATCCGGTGAGCAGCTGGGTCTTCCCCGACGAGGACCACCGGCGCGCGGTGCACGGGAAGTTCCTCGGCGTCTTCGCCGACGTCACGCTGGAAGGAGGCCGTATCGATCTGCTGGAGGACGGTACGGCGGCGGCCCTCTGGCTCTCCGTGCCGGCGGGTGTGCCCGAGGAGGACGACACCCCGGCGCTCATGCGGGAGACCGCGGACCCGGAGAACGAACGGGCCGAGCTGGTGGGGCGGCTGACCGGTGCCGTCCACCCCCACGACCGAGCGCACGAGTACCTGCTGATGATCGGTGTCTCCCCGGAGCGCCAGGGGGAGGGGATCGGTGAGGCGCTGATGAGGGGGGTCCTGGAGCGGTGCGACCGTGAGGGGACCCCCGCCTATCTGGAGGCGAGCAGCGAGCGTAGCCGCGGTCTCTACGAAAGGCTCGGATTCACCTTCATGGGACGGACCGTCGACCTTCCCCAGGGGCCGCCGATGTGGCCCATGTGGCGTGAGCCCCAGGCCTGATGGGCCAGGACCGGCCACCGGAGGTACGGAAGGGGAGGGTGCCACGGGGAGGGCACCGGGGCACGGGCTACAGTCCCTGCTCATGACAGATGAGTCGTGGGCAGGCTGGTACCGGGACCGCCATGGTTCCGAGGCGGTCATTCTCACCACGGACGGACAGCAGCTCCGTATCCGCGTCCGGGGCACGGACTTCGAGGGCGAGAGCTTCGACGGTCTGGCCCCCGTGGCGGGCGTGCCGGTCCCGGAGGGACTGTTCGCTCTGGTGGACGGTGTGCTCGACGACTGCGTCCTGGAGTGGGACCTCCCGCTCCCGGTCCTCGTGTCCGGCACGGTCCGTCAGGCCACGCTCAGCTGCCTGCTGTCCCTGCGCAGGGCGGACCCGGATCTGTATCTCGCCCTCCATCTGGACGGGGCGGTGTACGAGTCGAACCGCGCCGCGAGCGACTTCGCCGCGGCACTGGCCACGGTCCAGCGGATCCTGCCGCCGGGCATCCATCTGCAGACGTGCATAGCCTGCGCGTTCTCCGACTACTTCCCGGCTCCGGTCCGCGGTCTGTCCGGCGGTCTCGCGTGCTTCCGCGGTGCGAAGGACGCCTACCGCGACGTGGCGGGCGGGGACGACGTCGCCGGACTCTGGGACCGACGCACCGGATTCGTCCAGGAGATATGGAGCTGCCGGGAGTTCGAACCGCGCCCGGCGCACGGCGCCGGCACCGGCCACCGGGGTGCCTTCCCGCTCGAACTCGCCTGACCGGCCAGGACATTCGCGTGGGGCCGCCCCGCTTCCGCGGAACGGCCCCAGTGCTGCGTGCCGGGCCGATGGCCCGGCCCTGGTGTCAGGAGACGGCGCGGGCGAGAGCCGCCGCGAGCCCGTTCTGCCAGAGGGAGTTCACCTTCGAGCGCTCCGTGGCGTCCGGGTAGGCGTTCGTGCAGGACGTGCCGGGACCGCCGCCCGACATGAGCTCGCTGCACGGCCCGGTGTAATGGTCCGGAAGCCCCAGCACGTGTCCGGTCTCATGAGCGGTGACCCGGGTCGAGTCGTACTGCTGGTTCTGGGCGTAGTCGAGGAAGATGTAGCCGCTGCCGTGCCCGTCGGTGCTCGCGTACGATCCGCGGGAGTCGTTGCCCTCGCGGTAGTCGAAGTCGGCGTTCGAACCCTCCTGCAGCTTGACGTTGCTGACCGAGCTGTTCCAGATGCTGGTGCTGCTCGCTATCTGACTGCGGAAGCTGGGGGCGTTGGCGGTGCTGTAGACCACGGTGACGGCCTGGGCGCCCGGGTTCGCGGCCCGCTTCTCGGCGACCGACTTCATGACGGCGTCGAAGAAGGCCTGGTTCGCTGCAGCGTTCTCGTTCGAACCGGCGTACGCGGCGTAGCCGGACTGCGCGGTGGCCACGGTGGCCGTGGACGCGGGGGCCGGAGCGGCGGCGACCGCGGGGGTGGTGCCGAGCGCGGCGGCGAGGCCGAGCCCGAGACCGGCCACGGCTGACATGACGGCTGTCCTGGGGTGACGCATGGGGGGTGTCTCCTGCCTGTCCGAAGAACCCCGTCCGGGAGCCGAACGGGGAACGGGTGGGGGGTACGGAGAGAGTGTCGGGGCAGCCGGGCCCGCAGCGGATGATGTCAACCGGCGATAGCGCGCCCCTATCGCCTGCACGGGGAGCACACAGAATCAGCACGGGCCGGTCGCCCCGACACCCCCTGAATCAGCCCGGTTGGTGGGGGTTGGGGCATCTGGTGCTCGGCGCACGAACAGCCATACGCTCGCCGTCATGGAGCTCGAGGTGAGGCACCTCAGGGCGCTCTGCGCCATCGCCGACACGGGCAGCCTGCACCAGGCCGCACGACGGCTGGGCGTCAGCCAGCCCTCCTTGACCACCCAGCTCCAGCGGATCGAGAGGACCTTGGGCGCGGAGCTGTTCCGCCGCGAGAGGACGGGCTGCCGGCCGACCCTTCTCGGACGTTCCGTCCTCAGCCGCGCCCGGCCTCTGGTCGACGGCATGTCCGCCCTGGTCGGCGCCGCGACGGCGGAGGCCGCGGCCTCCCGGGCCGGTGGCCCCGGGCTGCGGATCGGGTCCACCGCCAGCCGGGTCATAGGCGGCTGGCTACGGGGACTGCGGGTGCGGCTGCCCGGTACGGACATCTCGCTCCGGGTCGACGTATCGGCGCGGTCGCTGCTGTCGGCGGTGGCGGCGGGCCGGCTCGACGTGGCCTTCGTGCACGAGGTGGAGGGCTTCCCGCTCACGATCCCGGACGGGCTGGAGCAGCGCGTACTCCTGGACCGCGAACCGCAGTTCATCTCCCTTGCCCGGGACCATCCGGCGGCCGGACTGCCGGTGGTGGACCTCGACGACCTGGCGGGCGACCGGTGGATGGTCGACCCCTCGGTGGACGGCGAGTGGGACGGCGTACGCCGGGTCCTCGGCGCCGCCGGACTCGACCCGCCCGTCCTGCACGGCGATTACCTCACGGCGGCCTCCCTCGTCGTCCTCGGCGAGGCGGTCGCCCCCTGCCAGCCGACCTCGGGCCCGCGCGACGACATGGCGATCCGCCCCCTGCGCGGCGACCCGCTGGCGGTGCGGCTGCTGCTGGTCTCACGGCCGGGCGCGGACATGGACGCCGTGTACGAGGAGCTGGAGAGGGCCTACCGCGACGCGGCGAGGAGGGCCGAGGAGTACCACCGGTGGCTGCTGCGCCACCGCAGTCCCCTGGCGCTCACGTCCTGAACGGAGGGGAGGCGGGGCCGTGGCGCGCGGGCCCGGTTCCGACGCGCGGGCCCGGCCAGCTCCTCGCGGAGCCCGGCAGCCCTTAGCGTGGCCCGGTGACCGAACAGCTGCTGCACCTCACCGAAGAGCCTCTGTGGGAGGCCGCCCGCCGAGCGGGGTCGTACGAGATGTCCACCCGGGGCCGCACTCTGCGGGAGGAGGGGTTCATCCACTGCTCCCTGCCCCATCAGCTCCCCGCTGTGGCCCGGGCGTTGTACGGGTCCGGGGGCGAGGGTCTGGTGGTCCTGGTCATCGACACAGGCCGGCTCCCGGCGCCCGTCCGCTATGAGGCACTGGAGCCCGGCGGCGAGGAGTTCCCCCACATCTACGGACCGCTGCCGGCGAGCGCCGTGGTGGAGGTCCGCCCCTGGGCCGAACACGCCGCACGCTCCGCGGGCGAGGGGGGCGAGGCCAGGTGATCAGCCCACTCGTCGCGGTGACCGGTGCGAGCGGCGCGGTCGGCGGCAGGGTCGCCGCCCGGCTGGCCCGCACCGGGGTCCCCGTACGCCTCCTCGGCCGTGACCCGTCCAGGCTGCCCGGGCTCCCCGGCACGGTCGCCGCACCCCCTGCCACGTACGGCGACGGCGAGGCCATGCGCCGCGCGCTCGACGGGGCGCACACCCTGTTCCTCGTCTCGGCGCACGAGAGCCCGGACCGTGTGTCCGAGCACACCACCGCGGTGGACGCCGCCCTGGCGGCGGGCGTCGAGCGCATCGTGTACGTGTCGTTCCTCGGCGCGGCACCGGACGCGACGTTCACGTTCGCGCGCGACCACTGGTACACCGAGGCGCACATCCGGATGACCGGCGTACGCCACACCTTCCTGCGGGACAGCTGGTACCTCGCGGGGATCCCCGCGATGACGGGAGCCGACGGCGTCCTGCGCGGTCCGGGCGGCGAGGGACGAGTGTCGGCCGTCTCGCACGACGACATCGCGGACTCGGCGTCAGCCGTGCTGCTGGACGAGGGAACCGCCCACGACGGCGCGACGTACGACCTCACGGGGCCCGTGGCGTTCACGCTGGCGGAGGCGGCCGGCGAGCTGAGCCGGCGCACCGGGCGGACGATCCGCTACGTGCCCGAGACCAGGGAGGAAGCCTACGCCTCCCGCGCCCACTACGGGGCCCCGGAGTGGGAAGTGGCCGGCTGGGTCACGTCGTACGAGGCGATCGCATCCGGCGAACTGTCCACCGTCTCGGACGCCGTCCCCACCCTCACGGGCCACCCGGCCCAGGACCTGGCGGCCTACCTCCAGCAGAACCCGGACAGCTACGCCCACCTCCTGCCGGGCTCCGCCTGAAGACCACCCCTGGCACCTGGGGCACGGTCAACGACCGCACCCGGCCTGCCGGACCCCTCCCCGGAGGGAGGAAGCGGCGGACCGGGTGCGGTCGTTCGACAGCCGTGCGGAGGACCGCAACTCAGGCCTTCTTGGTCTCCCAGAAGATCGTGTCGATCTGGGCGATCAGGTCCAGAGCCTTCTGGCCCGTGGCCGGGTCGTTCGAACCCTTGGCCGCGGAGAGCGCCTTCAGGGTGTCGTTGACCAGCTGGTGCAGCTCCGGGTACTTCTCGAAGTGCGGGGGCTTGAAGTAGTCGCTCCAGAGCACCGAGACGTGGTGCTTCGCGAGCTCGGCGCGCTGTTCCTTGATCAGAACGGCGCGGGTGCGGAAGTCCGCGTCCTCATTGGCCTGGTACTTCTCCTGGACGGCCTTGACGGACTCCGCCTCGATGCGGGCCTGGGCCGGGTCGTACACACCGCAGGGCAGGTCGCAGTGGGCGCTGACCTTCACCTTGGGGGCAAACAGGCGGGAAAGCATGGAGCTGTCCTTCCTCGTGATCGTCTTCTCAGGTGGGACATTACTCCGTAGGGAGCCGCTTTTTGCTGCTGCCCCCTAGGGCTTAGGCCAAAAGTCCGGGGTGAGGATGAGACCGGTGGGCGGAAAATACGGAGCGGTGCGCGCAGCCGTGTGCCGGAGGACGGACCGGGAGGTGCCACAGATGCCGGAACCGGCGCAGGAGCCGTGGAGCGGGCGGACGGGCCGTAAGCCGTTCCAGGTGGTGGAGGTGACCGGGCCGTCGATGGTGCCCACCCTCTACCACGGGGACCTGCTGCTCGTGCAGCGCGGGGCGCCCGTGCGCCCGGGGGACGTGGTGATCCTGCGTCACCCCTTCCAGCAGGACCTGCTGGTGGTGAAGCGGGCCGCCGAGCGACGCGGCGGCGGCTGGTGGGTGCTGGGCGACAACTCGTACGCGGGCGGGGACAGCACGGACTACGGGACGGTGCCCGAGGAGCTCGTGCTGGCCCGCGTGCGGGCCCGCTACCGGCCGCTGAGGAAGGATCAGCGGTCGGTGTTCGGGCTGCTGGGCTGGGCGGTGTCCGCGGTGCGCCGCGTCTCGCCGGAGCGGTCGGCCTCCAGGCGCTTGCGGGCCCGGTAGGCCGCCACGTTGGCCCGGGTCGCGCAGCGGTCCGAGCAGTAGCGCCGCGAGCGGTTGGTCGAGGTGTCGAGGTAGGCGTTGCGGCACGGAGCCGCCTCGCACAGGCCGAGCCGGTCCACCCCGTGCGTGGTGAGGTGGAAGGCGAGGCCCATCGCCGCGATGGCGGCGAAACCGGCCGTCGCGTTCGACGGGTGGTCGGCCAGATGCATGTGCCAGTCCGGCTTGCCGTCCTCGTCACGGGTGTCGTGGCCGGAGATCTGCGGGCTGACCGGGAACTCCAGCAGCAGCGAGTTGAGCAGGTCGACCGCGAGCGTCTCGTCGCCGCCGTCGGCCGCCTCGAAGACCGCGCGCAGCCGGGCCCGTACGGAGCGGAAGCGCGTCACGTCGGCGTCCGTGGCACGCCGGGCCGCCTGGGCGTTGGCGCCGAACAGTTCACGGACGCACTCGACGGTCGTGAGGGAGTCCTTGTTGCGGGCCGGCTCCTCGGTGTTGACCAGACGCACGGCGTAATCCGAGTAATAGGCCAGTTCCACTTGTAGTCCTTACGGCGTCGGTCTATGGTCGCTGTGTCGACCAGTGTAATGGTCGGTGACGAACATTGAGTATTACGTACCACGTGGAGGGTGAGATGGCGGAGGCGGTTACGGGCACCGACTGGCAGTCCTGGCAGAAGAGCTGGGACCGGCAGCAGGAGTGGTACATGCCGGACCGCGAGGAGCGGTTCCGGGTGATGCTGGACATGGTCGAGGCCGTCGTGGGGCCCGAGCCGAGGGTCCTGGACCTGGCATGCGGTACGGGCAGTATCACGGACCGGCTCCTCAAGCGGTTCCCCGGCGCCACCAGTACGGGCGTCGACCTCGACCCCGCGCTGCTCGCCATCGCGCGCGGCACCTTCGAGAGGGACGACCGGGTCACCTTCGTGACCGCCGACCTGAAGGACCCGGCCTGGACCGAGCGGCTCCCGCACACGTCGTACGACGCCGTGCTCACCGCCACCGCCCTGCACTGGCTGCACAGCGAGCCGCTCGCCGCCCTGTACGGCCAGGTCGCCGGGGTGGTCAGGGACGGCGGGGTCTTCATGAACGCGGACCACATGATCGACACCGGCACCCCGCGCATCAACGCCGCCGAACGCGCCCACCGGCACGCGGCCATGGACCGGGCCAAGGCCGCGGGGGCCGTGGACTGGCGCGAGTGGTGGGACCTGATGGCGAAGGACCCGGTGCTCGCGGAGCCCACCGCCGAACGGTTCGTCATCTACGGCGAGCACGCGGACGGCGACATGCCCTCCCCGCAGTGGCATGCCCGCACCCTCCGCGAGGCCGGCTTCGGTGAGGCCCGCGCGGTCTGGGCCTCGCCGTCGGACACATTGCTCCTCGCCCTGAAGTAGGCCACGGGGGAGTGCGGGAGGAGGGGCGGCCGGAAGGCCGCCCCTCCTTCAGTTCGTCCCGCACCGCAACCTCCTGCCCGCCCCGGCGCACTGGAAGGGTGAGACGGTCCGCATCCGCGGACCCGGAGAGGGGCGCCGATGACGCGGATCGACGATGACGCCGCACTGCACGCGTTCGTGGAGGGCAGACGCACGGCACTGTTCCGCAGCGCCTATCTGCTGTGCGGAGACCGGCACGAGGCCGATGACCTGGTCCAGACGACGCTGGTGAAGGTCGTGCTCGGCGGTAAGCGGCACGGGCGGCTCGACAACATCGAGGCGTACGCCCGCAGGACCCTGGTCAACACCTTCATCGCCGGCCGCCGCCGGTTCTGGAGGCGCGAACAGGCTTACGGGGAGCTGCCCGACCGGGCGGGGGAGCCGGCCGACACGGACACCGGCCTGATGGTGCGGGCGGCGCTCGCCCGGCTCACGGTCAAGCAGCGGGCCGTGCTGGTGCTGCGCTACTGGGAGGACCTGAGCGTCGAGGCGACCGCCGACCTGCTCGGGATGCGGGAGAACACGGTCAAGAGTCATACGGCACGGGGGCTGGCGGCGCTGCGCGCCGACATCGCCGCGGACCTGACGGAGGAACTTGTATGAACGAGGTACGCGCACTGTTGGAGCGGGCAGCCGAGGACGCCGGCCGGCCCGCCGTCTCCACGGAGGGGGTGTACGCCCGGGCCTCGCGCATCCGGTTCCGGCGCAGGGCCGCCGTATCGGTGGCGGCGCTCGCCGTCGTCGCGGCCGGAGGCGCCGTGCTGCCGGGAGCCACCGGCCCGGCGGCGACGGATCGGTCCTCCGTGGCGGCCGCCCCGGTGGGGGAAACCGGCGCAGCGGGCAAGGCCGACCGGTTGACCGCACTGCTGCCGAAGGGTGTGGGAAGCGTCGAGCAGGTCTCGCTCGCGGTCCTGATCAAGGACGCGAGTCCCGGGGAGGCGAAGACGACGTACACGGGCCCGTTGGACGGCGAATACATGATCCGCAAGGACGGCGGCACCGGTTACCTCGTCCTGAGGTACATGGGACGCGGAGAGGTGGCCAAGAAGTTCGGTGGCACGAAGCAGCCCGACCTCTGCGAGACCCGGGGCGATGAACCGAGCCGCGCGGACTGTGTACGGGAGAAGCTCCCGGACGGCAGCACCCTGACGACCTGGAGCGACTCCATGGAGTACGCGGGGCGGGACAGCACGCCGGAGTGGGGCCCCGAACGCGTCGGGCGGCTGCAGCTGAAGGACGGTTCGCTGCTGGGCATGCGGGCCAGCAGCGGATACCTCGGCGACCGGTCCCAGGGCCCGCTGCTCACGAGCCCTCCCCTCGACCAGGAACAGCTGCGCGCGCTGATGCAGCGCCCGGAGCTGCTGCCCGCGAGGTAGCGGGGAAAGCACGGGAGGGCGGTACGGGATCCGGCCCCGTACCGCCCTCCGTCGTGTCGCTCCGGCCCTACAGCACCTTCGACAGGAAGGACTTCGTCCGGTCCTGCTGCGGGTTCGACAGGACGTCGCGCGGGTGGCCGGACTCGACCACGACGCCGTCGTCCATGAAGACCAGCGCGTCGCCCACCTCGCGGGCGAAGCCCATCTCGTGGGTGACGACGATCATCGTCATGCCGTCCTCCGCGAGGCCGCGCATGACGTCCAGGACGTCGCCGACCAGCTCGGGGTCGAGGGCCGACGTCGGCTCGTCGAAGAGCATCAGCTTCGGCTCCATGGCCAGGGCGCGGGCGATCGCCACGCGCTGCTGCTGTCCGCCGGAGAGCTGGGTCGGGTAGTTCTTCGCCTTGTCGGACAGGCCCACCCGGTCCAGGAGCCGTTCCGCGCGGGCCCGGGCGACGGCCTTGGCCTCGCCCTTGACCTGGATCGGCGCCTCCATGACGTTCTCCAGGGCCGTCATGTGCGGGAACAGGTTGAAGCGCTGGAACACCATGCCGATGTCACGGCGCTGCAGGGCGACTTCGCTGTCCTTGAGCTCGTAGAGCTTGTCGCCCTTCTGCCGGTAGCCGACCAGGTCCCCGTCGACGTACAGCCGCCCGGCGTTGATCTGTTCCAGGTGGTTGATGCACCGCAGGAACGTCGACTTGCCGGAGCCCGACGGGCCGATCAGGCAGAAGACCTCCCGCGGGGCGACCTCCAGGTCGATGCCCTTGAGGATGTGCGCGGCGCCGAAGGACTTGTGGACGCCCTCGGCCTTCACCATGGCGGTCATGCGGAGACACCTCCCGAGGGGCGGTTGCTGAAGGAGGCGAGGTTGACCTTGATCCGCTGGAACGGTGTGAGCGGCAGGCTCCGCAGGCTGCCCCGGGCGTAACGGCGCTCCAGGTAGTACTGGCCGACGCTGAACACGCTGGTCATCACGATGTACCAGATCGAGGCGACGAAGAGCATCTCCATCACCGCGTAACTGGTCGAGCCGATCTGCGAGGTGGAGCGCAGCAGCTCGTTGTAGGTGACGGCATAGACAAGGGACGAGGTCTTCAGCATGTTGATGAACTCGTTGCCGGTCGGCGGGATGATCACCCGCAGGGCCTGCGGGAGCACCACGCGGCGCATGGTCTTCGCCTGGGTCATGCCGAGCGCGTGCGAGGCCTCGGTCTGGCCCTCGTCCACCGACTGGATGCCCGCCCGGACGATCTCCGCCATGTACGCGGCCTCGTTGAGGGCCAGCCCCAGCAGGGCGCACATGAACGGGGTCATCACATCGGTCATCTCGTCCTTGTAGATGAACGGGATGTTGAGGACCGGGAAGATCAGCGCCAGGTTGAACCAGAGCAGCAGCTGCACGTAGACCGGGGTGCCGCGGAAGAACCAGATGTACAGCCAGGCGACCCAGCTGGTCACCGGGTTCCTGGAGAGCCGCATGACGGCGAGCACCACACCCAGGACCACGCCGAGGACCATGGCGAGCACACTGATCATCAGCGTGCGGCCCGCCCCCGCCAGAACGGTGTCGTCGAACAGCTTGTCCCGGACCGCCTGCCACTGGATGTCGCCCTGCGAGAAGGCGTAGGCCAGGGCGGCGAGCAGGGCGATGACGACCACGCCGCTGATCCAGCGGCCGTAGTGCCGTACGGGGATGGCCTTGATGGTCTCCGGTGCGACGGTGGTTGCCTTGGAGACGGGTGCGGCGGCGGCCGATGGGCCGCCGGGCACCTTGTCGAGCTTGTCAGTCATGGTGACTGCCCTTCGGTGGTGCGCCGGTCACTTGCCGCCGTTGACGGCGGCCTTGTCGATCGCGCCGGTCCCGGCACCCCACTTGTCGAGCACCTTCTTGTACGAGCCGTCGGCGATGATCGCGTCCACGGCCTCCTTGAGCGCGTCACGCAGCTCGGTGTTGTCCTTGTTCACGGCGATGCCGAACGGGCCGGCGTCGACCTGCTCGCCGACGACCTCGAAGTCGTTGCCGCCACCGGCCTTGCGGGCCAGGTCGACCGCGACCGGGTAGTCGTTGACGCCGGCGACGGCGCCGCCCGACTTCACACGGGTCTGGGCCTCGGTGTCGTTCTCGAAGGACTCGATCTTGACGGCCTTCTCGCCGCCGTCCGTGCAGGCCGCGGACTGCTTCTTCAGAGCCTCTTCGTACGTGGTGCCGCGCTGGACCGCCGCCACCTTGCCGCACAGGTCCTCGATGGACTTGATGCCCTCGGGGTTGCCCTTCTTGGTGTAGACGGCGGTGCCGGCCAGGAAGTAGTCGACGAAGTCGACGCCCTTGCCGAGCTTCTTGCCCTTGTCGTCCAGACCCTCCTGGCGCTGCTTGTTGTCCGTGATGGACGACATGGCGACGTCGTGGCGGCCGGTGTTGAGCGCGGTGATCAGGCCGTCGAAGGAACCGGAGGTGAACTCGAACTTCACACCCAGCTGCTTGCCGAGCGCGTCCGCGAGGTCGGGGTCGACACCGACGATCTTGCCGTTCTCGACGGACTCCATCGGGGCGTACTCGGCATTGGTGCCGACCTTGATGACACCGGACTTCTGGTACTTCTCCGGAAGCTTGTCGAAGAGCGGGGCGGTGTTCCCGGAGGTGTCGCCACCGGCCTTCGTCGAACCGCTGTCGGTCTGGTCGCCACAGGCGGTCAGCAGCAGGGTGCCGGCGACCGCGACTGCGCAGACCGCGGCAATCCGGGACTTCGCGGTCGTACGACAGAGGGTGCTTGCGGTCATGATCGGAATCCTCCGGCGGTGAGGGAATGCTGGTCAGGTGGGCACGCACGCACCTTCGAGTGTCGCCACCTTGTGTGATTAGGGCATCTTGCCATTCGGACTCGCCCATTCAGGGGGCCGGTCATGTCAAAATCGGGTAACGGGCGACCCCCGAACCTCAATGGGCCGGTACCGCAAGGCCGGACCATCTGCTGGAAAGTGCGTGCCCCTCCGGAGAATCTCCGGTGCGTCTCGACCTACGGACGGCCTTTGTAGTCCTTAGTGGACTTGTCCAGATATTCGGCTATGAGTCATGTCACCGAGTCGATACCGACTCGTAAGAGGCCCGGTCCGTCCGGTAAGAAAGACCTTTACACCCCTCATCCGGGGCTCAGGGCGCGTGTGCGGCGCGCCCGCGCGTATGTGCCTCCCCTGCCGGAGCGGTCCAACCGCCAGTGCCGGGAACGTACGCGGTGCCCGCCCACCCCTCCTCAACCAGGAGTGGCCACCCTCAACTGATGAAGACTTAAGGGGTCAACACAATGGCAGCGGAGATCGTCAATCCTCGCAGCGACAGCAAGACGAGCGACAGCAAGACGCACGGCACGGCCGGTGCGGCAGGGCTGACCGGTGCGGACGAGCCCTTCGATCCGGCGTTCGCCCTTCACCGCGGCGGGAAGATGGCCGTGCAGGCCACCGTTCCGATCCGCGACAAGGACGACCTGTCCCTCGCGTACACGCCCGGTGTGGCGAAGGTGTGCAGCGCCATCGCCGAGAAGCCCGAGCTCGTCCACGACTACACCTGGAAGTCGCAGGTCGTGGCCGTCGTGACGGACGGCACGGCCGTCCTCGGCCTGGGGGACATCGGTCCCGAGGCCTCCCTCCCGGTGATGGAGGGCAAGGCGATTCTCTTCAAGCAGTTCGGCGGGGTCGACGCGGTGCCGATCGCGCTCGCCACGACCGACGCCGACGAGATCGTCGAAACCGTCGTGCGCCTCGCGCCGTCCTTCGGCGGCGTGAACCTGGAGGACATCTCGGCGCCCCGGTGCTTCGAGATCGAGCGCAAGCTCCAGGAGCGGCTCGACATCCCGGTCTTCCACGACGACCAGCACGGCACGGCCGTGGTCACCCTCGCGGCCCTGCGCAACGCGACGAAGCTGTCCGGCCGGACGCTCGGCGATCTGCGCGCCGTCATCTCCGGCGCCGGTGCGGCGGGTGTGGCCATCGCGAAGTTCCTGCTGGAGGCGGGCATCGGTGACGTCGCCGTGGCCGACCGCAAGGGCGTCGTCAGCGCCGACCGCGACGACCTCACGGAGGTCAAGCGCGAGCTGGCGGAGCTCACCAACCGGGCCGGGATCACCGGCTCCCTGGAGACGGCGCTGGCCGGTGCCGACGTCTTCATCGGAGTCTCCGGCGGTACGGTCCCCGAGCCGGCCGTGGCCTCGATGGCACCCGGCGCGTTCGTGTTCGCCATGGCCAACCCGAACCCCGAGGTCCACCCCGACGTCGCGCACAAGTACGCGGCCGTGGTGGCGACCGGGCGTTCGGACTACCCGAACCAGATCAACAACGTGCTGGCGTTCCCCGGGATCTTCGCGGGTGCGCTGCAGGTGCGTGCCTCCCGGATCACCGAGGGGATGAAGATCGCCGCGGCGAACGCGCTGGCGGATGTCGTCGGCGACGAGCTGGCGGCGGATTACGTGATTCCCTCGCCGTTCGACGAGCGGGTCGCTCCTGCGGTCACCGCCGCGGTGGCTGCTGCCGCTCGTGCGGAGGGTGTTGCGCGGCGCTGACGCCGTGGGGGTGTGGGGGTGCGGGGTCCGCTGCGCGGGGCCTGTTCCCCCACCCCGCCCCTTCCCGAAACCGGGGCTCCGCCCCGGACCCCGGCCCTCAAACGCCGGGCGGGCTGGGTTTCGCGCTTGGGCACGGGGTGGGCTGCGGTTTGCCCTCAAACGCCGGGCGGGCTGGAATTTGCGGGCAGGGGTTTGTCCAGGGGCGGGCCGGCGCGGTGCGTGTCACACCCTCGAACGGTTACGTCACGTGGCGTCACGCCCTATCGTCATGGCCATGTTCGCCGCCTACGCCGCACGCATCGACCGTGACCAGCCCCTCGAAGGACTCGAGCTGGGCGAACGACCCTCGCCCGAGGTGCGCCCCGGCTGGACCACCGTCCAGGTCAGGGCCGCGTCGCTCAACCATCACGACCTCTGGTCCCTCCGTGGTGTGGGCCTCGCCGAGGACAAGCTGCCCATGATCCTCGGCTGCGACGCCGCGGGGATCGACCAGGACGGCAACGAGGTCGTCCTGCACTCCGTCATCGGGCAGACGGGACACGGTGTCGGCCCGGACGAGCCACGCTCCATCCTCACCGAGCGCTACCAGGGGACCTTCGCCGAGCAGGTCACCGTACCCAGCTGGAACGTGCTGCCCAAGCCGAAGGAACTCACCTTCGAGCAGGCCGCCTGCCTGCCGACCGCCTGGCTGACCGCGTACCGGATGCTGTTCACCAACGCCGGTGTACGGCCCGGCGATTCCGTCCTCGTCCAGGGGGCGGGCGGCGGTGTGGCCACCGCGGCGATCGTGCTCGGCAAGGCCGCCGGGCTCCGGATGTTCGCCACCAGCCGTGACGAGGCCAAGCGCAAGCGGGCCGTCGAACTGGGGGCCGTCGAGGCCTACGAGCCCGGCGCGAGGCTGCCGAAGCGCGTCGACGCCGTCATCGAGACCGTCGGAGCGGCGACCTGGTCCCACTCGGTCAAGTCGCTGCGGCCCGGCGGCACCCTGGTCATCTCGGGAGCCACCAGCGGCGACCGCCCCTCGCACGCCGAACTGACCCGGATCTTCTTCCTGGAACTCAAGGTCGTCGGCTCCACGATGGGCTCCAAGGACGAGCTGGAGGACCTGCTGTCGTTCTGCGCCGCCACCGGTGTGCGGCCCGTGATCGACGAGACCCTGCCGCTGGACCGCGCCCGCGAAGGCTTCGAGCGGCTCGCCGCCGGCGACCTGTTCGGAAAGATCGTGCTCACCACGTCGTGAGTCCGGCGACCGAACTGGAGACGCCCGAAGGGCTGCTGCTGCGGCCCTGGCTGCCCGACGACGCCCCGGCGGTGCTCCGGGCCTTTGCCCCCGAGGAGATGGCGCGGCAGGCGGGCCGGCCCGTCACGACCACCGCCGAGGCGCTGGAATGGATCGCCGCCCGGGAGGGCGAGCGGGCGGCCGGCAGTGGATACACATGGGCCGTCGTCCGCGACGGTGCCCCGCTCGGCTCGGTGACCCTGGCGGCGGTGAACCACGTCCACGACGTCGCCTGGCTCTCCTACTGGACCGTCGAAACGGCACGCGGGACAGGGGTCGCCACCGGGGCTGTACGCACGCTGGCGCGCTGGGCCTTCGACGGCCTGGGGCTCTACCGGCTGGAACTCGGGCACAGGACGAACAACCCCGCCTCCTGCGCGGTGGCGGTGCGGGCCGGCTTCACCGCGGAGGGAATCGAACGCGAGAAGCTCCGCTACGGGGACATCCGTTACGACGTGGAGCGCCACGCCCGCCTCGCCACCGATGATGTCAACGACGGTTGACAGGGGTCGACTGTCAACGTAAGTTGACGTCATGACCGAAGCAACGGATCTCGCCGCACGTGCCGGTGACCACGACCCGCGCGTCGGGCTGCGGGCCGTCGCCGCGCTGCGGCGTCTGCTCGAGCAACTCGAAGCCGTCCAGGTGAGAAGTGCCCGCGTCCAGGGTTGGTCGTGGCAGGAGATCGCTGCCGAGCTGGGTGTCAGCAGGCAGGCCGTGCACAAGAAGTACGGGAGGCATTGATGTTCGAGCGATTCACCAAGGGCGCCCGGGCCACCGTGACCGGCGCGGTCACCCATGCCGAGCGGGCCGGAGTGGACTCCGTCACGGAGGAGCACCTCCTGCTCGCCCTGCTGGACCAGAAGGGCAGTCGGGCCTCCTTCGCCGTCGCCGCCCTCGGACTCACCGACCGGCGCGCCTCGGTCGAGGCGGCACTCGGTGAGGCCCGTCGCCGTGGCGGCCTCACCAGGGCCGATACGGAGGCGCTCGCCGGCATCGGTATCGACGTCACCGAGATCATTGCCCGGGTCGAGGGTGCTCACGGCGAAGGAGCCCTGGCAGGCGATCGCGGGAACCTTCGGCGGCGGTCCGGACGCCGCCCCTTCGCGGGCGGCGCCAAGAGCATCCTGGAGAAGTCCCTGCGCATCGCCCTCGGCCGACGCGACCGCTTCATCGGTGAGGAGCACCTGCTGCTGGCCCTGACGGCCTGCCCCGGCGTCGTCGCCGACGTGCTCGCCGAACACGGCGCGACCTACGCGACGGTGGAGCGAGCGCTGTACGGGGACGGCGGAGAGGGCCAGGCCCGGGCGAGCTGACCGGGCTGACCGGGCGGGCGCTGCCCGGCCGGGGTCTCTCCTCCGGCCGGACGGCGCGCGGGGTCAGGACGGGCCGGAGGTCTTCCCCTTCGCCTCGTCGGCCGGTGCGCGCAACAGCGAGCCGATGTGCGTCGCGGCCGTGGCCAGATGCCGCCGGGCCTCCGAGAGCTGAGCCTCCGTGACCCCCCGGTCCCGGGCCGCGTCACGGATGTCGTCGCGGAAGCGGTCCAGCAGGCGGTCCAGGTCGCGGGCCGGATCGCCGGTGGCCGCTGCGTCGGCGGCCCACTCGATGTCCGGCTCCTCGGGTGCGGGACGGCTGTACGAGGGCCAGGTGCCGGTCCTGGCGAAGCCGCCGAGCTGCCCGGTGATCTCGGCCAGTCCCTCACGCACCCCTGCGGGCCAGTCGCCCCGCGCGAAGTGCTCCTGGACCTGACGCGCGGCGTTCTGCATCTGCTCCCGCGCCTTCTCGTGCGCCTCCTGGGCCTGGCGGCGGGCCTGCTCCGCGTCCTCGCGGGCCTTGCGCGACTCGTCCTTCGCCCTGCGCGCCTGTTCCTTCCACTCCTGCTTGGCCTTGCGCAGCTCCTCCTTCGCCGTGCGCCACGCCTCCTTCTCCCCGAGACCGGGGTCCCAGCCGCCCTTGCCGCCGCCGGAGGTGTGGCGGGACTCGGAGGCCGCCGCGCGCATCTCGCTGCGGAGCTGGCCGGCCGCACCCCGCACGTCGTCACGGATCTCGGCGGCCAGCTCGGAGACGGACTCGCGGATCTCCAGCTCCAGATCGGCCAGTTCGCCGCCACGGCCCGCCAGCTCGGCCCGTCCGGCGTCGGTGATGGAGTAGACCTTGCGGCCGCCCTCGGTGGCGTGCGTGACCAGGCCCTCGGCCTCCAGCTTGGCCAGCCGCGGGTACACGGTGCCCGCCGACGGTGCGTACAGCCCCTGGAAGCGCTCCTCCAGGAGGCGGATCACCTCGTACCCATGGCGGGGGGCCTCGTCCAGCAGCTTGAGGAGGTACAGGCGCAGGCGGCCGTGGGCGAATACGGGGGCCATGTCAGAGCACCTTTCCGGTCGGCTCGGCATCATGCGCGTGGTCCTGGGCGGGTGGACGGCGCAACAGGGCGATCGAGCCCGAGACAGTGGTCGCCTTCAGCTTGCCAGTGCCGGCGCCCAGGGTGCCGGTGATCTTCTTGGCGCCCCACTGGCCGCCCACGCGCAGGTCCTCGAAGGCATTGGAGACGGTACCGCTCGCGGTGTTCGCCTCGACCTTCGCGTCCGCGGGGTGGGGCAGCCGGATGGCGATCTCGCCGGACACCGAGGTCAGTCTGATGTCCGTCGGCGCCGGCGAGGTGTCGAGGTCGAGCACCATGTGACCGGTGACGGACTCCGCCCGGACCGAGGTGCCCGCGCCCTCGACGACCGTCAGATCGCCCGACACGGACTGGAAGCGCAGCTCGCCGGTGACGGCCTGGGCCTCCAGGCTGCCGGACACGGTCTCTGCGCGGACGACACCGGAGAGACCCACCAGGGTGCTGTCGCCGGAGATGCCCCGCAGCTCGGTGCGCCCTCGGATCCCCGAGACGACCGCCTCGGCTCCGATGACACCCACTTCCACCCTCGCGCCGGCCGGCACGGCGAGCGAGACCGCGGCGCTCCGGCGCGGGCTCCTGCGGTCGAGCCAGGTCAGGAGGCCCTGCCACGGCAGGTCCTCGTAGGCCACGGTGAGGGTGCCGCCCTCCTGGGTCACGACGAGCGGCGGCCCCTCGATCGCGGACACCTCGAGGCGGGCGGTCGGTTCGTCGGTGCCGACGACATTGATCATGCCGTCGACGATGCGCACGTTGAGTGCTGTCACGGGGTCGTCGAAGGTGAGCTTCTGGGGCTCGGCGACGGTCCACGTCGACTCAGGCATGGATCTGACCTCCCACTGGGTGGCGTGACGCAACATATCGCGTCTTCTTCAGAACACGATATATCGCGGTTGAGGAAAGTCAAGGCCGGATCAGAAAGGGGCATGGAGGGGTAGGTGAGTACCGTAAATGGTTCATATATGGGCAAATTGCCCTAGCGTGTGGGGCATGACCGCGACTTCCGTGGGTGCCCTGCTCCTCTGCCGGGCCGAACCCGAGACCGTACGGCCCGTGGCCCATCTGCTGCGGGAGCGCATGCTGCTCGTGCCCGCCGGGGACGGCTGGAGCGTGCTCGTCCCCGAGGGGAAGCCCTGGCAGAAGGACCCCCGTGAAGGCACTGCGGCCGACGGGGGCCCCGAACCCGTCGACCGGGTGGTCGGCGGCTGGGCCACCGCTCTCGCCGTGGGATCCACCTGGCCCGTGCTCGCCCTCTGGTGGGACGACGACCGGTCCGGCTACACCCTCGCCTCGGGCTTCCGCCGCCCCGTCGGCTACACCTGGCTCGCCGACGGCACCCCGGCCGCCGAGGAGGAGGCCATGCGGACCTCCGCCGCCCGGCTGGGCCTCGACCCCGTACTGGATGTCCAGGCGCTGGAGGCGCTCACCCGTGCGGACCCGGAGGCGGACGCCGGAGCCCGGCTGCGTGGACTGCTCGCCGTACTCACCCGGGCCGGGGTGGCTCTGCCGCCCGGGCTCACCCCGGGCGAGCCCGCCGACCGGCTGCGCTCGGTCGCCAGGATCCATCCGGAGGCGGAACAGATCGAATGGGCCGGCTGGCGCGATGCCGTACGGGTGGAGCTCGACGTCGTCGAGAGCGGCAGCCTCGGCCCCTGGATGGTCGGCCCGAGGGCCCGCGCCGTGGCGACGGCGCAGGTCGCCGCCGGTCTGCCGCTGACCCTGTGGGGTGCGCGCAGGCGCAGCGGCGGCTGGATCACCGCGGGCCTGATCCTTCTCGTGCAGGGCCTTCTGGGATTCGCGTACAACCGCTTCAGGGGCGCGGACAGCCCCTGAAGGTGACAGCCCCTGAAGGTGACAGCCCCTGAAGGTGACAGCCCCTGAAGGTGACAGCCCCTGAAGGTGACGGCCCGGAAGGTGGCGGCCCGGACGGTGACTACTCGTCCTCGTCGTCGTCCAGCCGGGCCAGCCAGGTCGCGAGGCGCTCGACGGGGACCTCGAAGTCGGGGTTGAGGTCGACGAACGTACGGAGCTGCTCGGCGAGCCACTCGAAGGTGACCTCCTCCTCGCCGCGCCGCTTCTCCAGTTCCTCGATGCCACGGTCCGTGAAGTACATGCGACCAGAATAACGAGGCCGGAAAGCCGGAGGGCCCGGCCCCGCGAGATGCTCGCGGGGCCGGGCCCTCCGATGACGTACAGCCGCTGATCAGGCCTCGAAGACCTCGGCGACCAGCTGGGCCTGCTCGGCCTGGTGGCGCTTGGCCGAGCCGACCGCCGGGGACGAGCCGTGCGGACGCGAGATGCGGCGCAGGCGCTCACCGTGCGGGACGTCGGCACCGACGGCCAGGTCCAGGTGGTCGATCAGGTTGAGCGCGATGAACGGCCACGCACCCTGGTTCGCCGGCTCCTCCTGGGCCCAGAGGTACTTCTCGGCGTTCGGGTACTTGGCGATCTCGGCCTGGATCTCCGCACCCGGCAGCGGGTACAGACGCTCCAGACGGATGATCGCCGTCTCCGTGTCACCGCGCTTCTCGCGCTCGGCGTCCAGGTCGTAGTAGAGCTTGCCGGAGACGAAGACGACCTTGCGGACCGCCTCGGCCTTGACCGACTCGTCACCGATGACCGGACGGAAGCCGCCGGTGGTGAACTCCTCCACCTTCGATGCCGCCGCCTTCAGACGCAGCATCGACTTCGGGGTGAAGACGATGAGCGGCTTGTGGTGCGGGTTGTGCACCTGCCAGCGCAGGAGGTGGAAGTAGTTCGACGGGAGGGTCGGCATCGCGACCGTCATGTTGTCCTGCGCGCACATCTGCAGGAAACGCTCCGGGCGGGCGGACGAGTGGTCCGGGCCCTGGCCCTCGTAGCCGTGCGGGAGCAGCAGGGTGACGCCGGACGTCTGGCCCCACTTCTGCTCGGCCGAGGAGATGAACTCGTCCACGACGGTCTGCGCGCCGTTGACGAAGTCACCGAACTGGGCTTCCCAGATGACCAGGGACTCCGGGCGGGCCAGCGAGTAGCCGTACTCGAAGCCCATCGCCGCGTACTCGCTGAGCAGCGAGTCGTAGACGTTGTAACGGGCCTGGTCGTCGGAGAGGTAGAGCAGCGGGGTGTAGTCCTCGCCGGTCTTCTGGTCGACGAGGACGGCGTGGCGCTGGCCGAAGGTGCCACGGCGGGTGTCCTGGCCGGCGAGCCGGACCGGGGTGCCCTCCATGAGCAGCGAGCCGATGGCGAGGGTCTCGCCCATGCCCCAGTCGATCGTGCCGTTCTCCACGGAGGCGGCACGGCGCTGCATCTGCGGAAGCAGACGCGGGTGGACGGTGATCCCGTCGGGGATGTTCACCTGCGACTCGGCGACCAGCTTCACGACCTCCGAGGAGACCGCGGTGGTCACGGCGACCGGGAACTCGGCCTGGACGTCCGGGACGTGCGGCTGGGACGGCGCCGAGGTGGCCTCGCGGACCTCCGCGAAGACCTTCTCCAGCTGGCCCTGGAAGTCCTGGAGGGCCTGCTCGGCCTCTTCCAGCGTGATGTCGCCGCGACCGATGAGGGACTCGGTGTAGAGCTTGCGCACCGAGCGCTTCTTGTCGATCAGGGTGTACATCTGCGGGTTGGTGAACTCCGGGTTGTCGCCCTCGTTGTGACCGCGGCGGCGGTAGCAGATGAGGTCGATGACGACGTCCTTGTTGAACGTCTGCCGGTACTCGAAGGCGAGGCGCGCGACACGCACCACGGCCTCCGGGTCGTCGCCGTTGACGTGGATGATCGGCGCCTCGATCATGCGCGCCACGTCCGTTGCGTACATCGAGGAGCGCGAGGACTCCGGGGCGGCGGTGAAGCCGACCTGGTTGTTGATCACCACGTGCACGGTGCCGCCGGTGCGGTAGCCGCGCAGCTGCGACATGTTGAGCGTCTCGGCGACTACGCCCTGGCCCGCGAAGGCCGCGTCGCCGTGGAGCGCGACGGGCAGGACCGTGAAGTCCGTACCGCCCTTGTTGATGATGTCCTGCTTGGCGCGGGCGATGCCCTCCAGGACCGGGTCGACCGCCTCCAGGTGCGAGGGGTTGGCGGCCAGCGAGACCTTGATCTGCTCGCCGTCCAGACCGGTGAAGGTGCCCTCGGCGCCCAGGTGGTACTTGACGTCACCGGAGCCGTGCATCGACCGCGGGTCGAGGTTGCCCTCGAACTCCCGGAAGATCTGCGCGTACGACTTGCCGACGATGTTCGCCAGGACGTTCAGCCGGCCGCGGTGGGCCATGCCGATGACGACCTCGTCGAGGCGGGCCTCGGCGGCGGAGTCGATGACTGCGTCGAGCAGCGGGATGACGGACTCGCCGCCCTCCAGCGAGAACCGCTTCTGGCCGACGTACTTCGTCTGCAGGAACGTCTCGAACGCCTCGGCGGCGTTGAGGCGACGCAGGATCCGAAGCTGCTCCTCACGCTCCGGAGCCGGGCGCGGACGCTCCACCCGGTCCTGGAGCCACTTGCGCTCCTTGGGCTCCTGGATGTGCATGAACTCGATGCCGGTGGTGCGGCAGTACGACTCACGCAGGACGCCGAGGATGTCGCGGAGCTTCATCATCGTCTTGCCGGCGAAACCGCCGACCGCGAAGTCCCGCTCCAGGTCCCACAGGGTGAGGCCGTGCTCGGTGATGTCCAGGTCGGGGTGCTTGCGCTGGCGGTACTCCAGCGGGTCGGTGTCGGCCATGACGTGGCCGCGGACCCGGTAGGAGTGGATCAGCTCGAAGACCCGCGCGGCCTTGGTGACGTCGTCGTCGTGCGAGGCGTCGATGTCCTTGAGCCAGCGGACCGGCTCGTAGGGAATGCGCAGCGCCTTGAAGATCTCGTCGTAGAAGTCGTTCTCGCCGAGCAGCAGCTGGGCCAGGACGCGGAGGAACTCGCCGGACGCGGCACCCTGGATGACCCGGTGGTCGTACGTCGAGGTCAGGGTCATGACCTTCGAGATGCCCAGCTTGTTCAGGGTGTCCTGCGAGGTGCCCTGGAACTCCGCCGGGTAGTCCATCGCGCCGACGCCCATGATGAGGCCCTGTCCGGGCATCAGGCGGGGCACCGAGTGGACGGTGCCGATGCCGCCGGGGTTGGTCAGCGAGGCGGTGACACCGGAGAAGTCGTCCATGCCGAGCTTGCCGACACGGGCACGGCGGACGATGTCCTCGTACGCCTGCCAGAACTCGAAGAAGTTGAGCGTCTCGGCCTTCTTGATGGCCGCGACGACCAGCTGGCGGTCGCCGTTCGGCTTCACCAGGTCGATGGCCAGGCCGAGGTTGACGTGCTCGGGCTTGACCAGGGTCGGCTTGCCGTCCTTCACCGCGAAGGAGTAGTTCATCGACGGCATGGCCTTGAGGGCCTGCACCATCGCGTACCCGATGAGGTGCGTGAAGGAGATCTTCCCGCCGCGGGCGCGCTTCAGGTGGTTGTTGATGACGATGCGGTTGTCGAAGAGCAGCTTCACCGGCACGGCGCGGACCGACGTGGCCGTCGGCAGCTCCAGGGAGGCGTTCATGTTCTTCGCGACGGCGGCCGAAGGGCCGCGCAGCGTCACGTACTCCGGGCCGGCGGGCGCCTCGGCCGTGGCGTCCGCCTTGGCGGGTGCCACGGCCGCCTTGGCCGGCGCGGCCTTCGCGGGGGCGGCGGCCGGTGCCTTGGCGGGAGCCGCCGGGGCGGCGGCCGCGGGCTTGGCCGGAGCGGCAGGGGGCGCGGCCGGGGGCTGCGCCACGGCCTGTGCCGGAGCGGAGTTGTTCACGGTGTTCACGGCCGGGGCCGCGGTCACCGCTCCCGCGGGTGCGGGAACGGGCTTGTCCGCCGTGCCGGACGTGCCCGGCTTGTAGTCGGCGAAGAAGTCCCACCAGGCACGGTCGACCGAATTGGGGTCCTGGAGGTACTGCTGGTAGATCTCGTCGACGAGCCACTCATTGGGGCCGAAAGCGGCCGCCGGGTTGGACCCGGAGCCTGCTTCTTGATCGGTCGAGATGCTCGAGTTACTGGGGGACTGAGACGACACGGCGGCAACCGCCCTCTTCCGCTTCACAAGGTGATGGACAGCGGAAATCAAGGCTACGCCTCCCGAGCCGTTACGTGCAGGCCGGGCCGGTCTTCGTCGTGCACATCACATCGGAAGCCGGGTTTCGGCGCATGAAATGGCGGGAAACAAGCAGGGTTCCGCTGCCCTTCGGGTACGCGAGGCCAGTGCTGAGGCCCCTTGGACCGTATCTCTTTCCCGAACGGGAGGGAGAAACGGGGCCCTCCGCTTCGAACGCGGGGTCAAACGCGGGGTCAATCGTGTGTCTGCGCGGTCCCCGGAAGAGTGACCTGGATCCGGCAGCCGCGGGCGGATTCGGCCACGCCGATGCGCCCGCCGTGCAGATCCACCGCCCAGCGGGCGATGGCGAGGCCCAGTCCCGTGCCGCCGTCCGACCCGGGCCCGTGCGGGGAGGGCGCCTGGCCGCGGTTGAAGCGCTCGAAGACCCGGTGGCGCTCTGCCTCCGGGATGCCGGGCCCCTCGTCGATGACCTCCAGCTCCAGCGACTCGGGGTGCTCCCCGCGCCGCGCCAGCACGGTGACCCGGCCGTGCGGCGGGCTGTGCTTGACGGCGTTGTCGATGAGGTTGGCGACCACCTGGTGCAGGCGTTCCGCGTCCGCGTGCGCCGTCAGCTCGGGCGGCGACACGTCGAGGTGCAGATGGACGTCCGTACGGGAGTGGTTGCCCGAGCCGGAGGAGAGCCGGCGCTGCGAGGCGGCGAGGTTCGCCTCCTTCAGCACACCCGACAGGTACGGCCAGACCTCGAAGCGGCGCGCCTTGATCGCCACCACGCCGTTGTCCAGCCGGGAGAGATCCAGCAGGGTCTCCACCAGCCGGCCCAGGCGTTCGGTCTGTTTCAGCGCCGTACGCATCGTCTCGGGATCCGCGGCGGACACCCCGTCCACCACGTTCTCCAGGACGGCTCTGAGCGCCGCGATCGGGGTGCGCAGCTCATGGGAGACATTGGCCACCAGCTCCTTGCGGTGCCGGTCCTCCGCCTCCAGATCGTCCGCCATGCGGTTGATCGTCTGCGCCAGGTCGCCGAGCTCGTCACGCCGCCCGGCGCCGCTCACCCGTCTCGTGTAGTCGCCGTGCGAGATCGACCGCGCGACGGCGCGCATCTCGTCGAGCGGCGCGGTCAGACCGTGTGCCACGAACTGGGTGATCAGCAGGGTGGCGATCACCGAGAAGACCGTGATGAACCGGAACTCGGTCCTGGTCCGCAGCGCGACGATCAGCAGTCCGGTCGTGATGAACACGGAGACCACCACGAGCGTGCCCAGCTTGGCCTTGATCGAGAAGGGCCGCAGTCCGGAACCGGGCCGGGTCATGGCGCGGGTGTCTCCAGGGCGTAGCCGACGCCGTGCACGGTACGGATCCGCTCGGCGCCGATCTTCCGGCGCAGGGCCTTGATGTGGCTGTCGACCGTACGCGTCCCGGAGGCGTCCGCCCAGTCCCAGACCTCGGCCAGCAGCTGTTCCCGGGACAGCACCGCGCGCGGTGTGTTGGCCAGGCAGACCAGCAGGTCGAACTCGGTCGGGGTGAGGTGGACGTCGTCGGCGCGCACCCTGACACGGCGCTGCGCGTGGTCGATCTCCAGCTCGCCGAGGCGCAGGATGCCGCTGCGCGGCGTCACGGCGGCCAGCGCGGCCCGCTCGACCCGGCGCAGCAGGACGTGGACCCGGGCCGCCAGCTCCCGCATCGAGAACGGCTTGGTCATGTAGTCGTCGGCGCCGACCCCGAGCCCGACCAGCATGTCGGTCTCGTCGTCGCGTGCGGTGAGCATCAGCACCGGCACGGGGCGCTGGGCCTGCACACGACGGCAGACCTCCAGACCGTCGAAGCCGGGAAGCATGATGTCGAGCACCATCAGGTCGGGCTGCCAGGCCTCTGCCGCGTCCACGGCCGCGGGCCCGTCCAGTGCGGTCTGCACCAGGAAGCCCTCGGCCCGCAGCCGGGCGGAAATGGCGTCGACGATCGTTGCGTCGTCCTCAACCACCAGCACCCGGCGCTGAGCCCCGGGGGTGGCCGCGACGCCGTTGTGGGTGGTGTGTGTCTGTTCCATCGCCCCGCCCCTGCCCGTTCTCGCGGAGGCCATTCCCCCGGAGGCACGGTTATCGCTTGTGGATTACGTCGTGGTTCCTGTGTGCCGGTCAGAGCGTAAAGGCAGAAGGCGCCTCTCGGCTACGCAGGGTGTTGTCCGTCGTGAAGGTGTTACCCACAGGAAAGGAGACGGATCGGCGGACTTGCGCCGTAGATCCATGGTGCGGCAGGGATGTGGACACCCCGTGGGGGTTCAGTCGTCCCTGAGTGCGAGATGGACCACGTCCGGCACACCTCGGGCAACCGCTACTTCTTCGGTCGTTACTGCGTGGAATCCGGCATTCCGCAAAGCGTCGCCGAACGCTTCGGACGGCTGCGCGGACCACACGGCGAGGACTCCGCCGGGCGTCAGGCGCGCCCGGCAGGCCGCGAGACCGGCGGGTGAGTAGAGGTTTCCGTTGTCCTGGGTGACGGTCCAGTCGGGGCCGTTGTCGATGTCCAGGCACAGCGCGTCGTAACGCTCCGTGGTCGTACGGAGATGGTCGACGAGGTCCGTGCGGAGGATCTCGGTCCGGGGGTCGGCGAGGGCGTCCCCCGAGATCCGGCTGAGCGGTCCGTCCAGGTGCCAGTCCACGATGGCCAGTTCCCGCTCGACGACCGCGATCCGGCCCCAGCGCGGTTCGCCGGCCGCCCGCACCAGGGAGAAGCCGACGCCGAGCCCGCCGATCAGCACCGACGGGTCCGGACGGCCGGCGGGCAGCGAGGCGAGCGCCGCGTCGATCAGCAGCCGCTCGGAGCGCCCGTCGGAGGTGTCCATCAGGAAGCAGCCGTTGGCGATGATCTCGAAGCCGTCGCCGTGCTCGCGCAGGACGACTTCACCGAAGGGGCCTTCGCGACGGTCGAGGACGACGGGGCGGCGGGCGTCTGTGGCGGGCATGGGCGCGGTCTCCGGTCTCCGGCAGGCGGCGGTCGCTCGTGCGGCTGCCCATCCTCCTTGGCGCCGGGCCCGTGGACCAGTGGATTTCCCCGGTCTCACCCTCCGGGGGTGCGAGGCCGTCCCGGGTCGGACTCCGGCCCGGGGAATGGCTGTGCCCCGAAGGGTGCTGCCGTAGGAGCGGGGCGTCGCGGGCTGTCCGTGCGGGCCCCGATCCCCGCAGGGCATGTCGGGTGATGTGGGTGATCGCTGAGAGCGAACACCGCCGGGGGAACATTCATGAGCTCACAAGCATTGAGTCCACATAGCTCAACTTGCCTGCCGAAGGGGAGATCATGACTAACGAGTCCCAGGCGTTCACACCGATCGACCTGCCCGTGCTGCCGCTCGACGACGAGGTCGTCCTGCCCGGCATGGTGGTGCCGCTGGACCTGTCCGACACCGAGGTGCGCGCCGCCGTGGAGGCCGCCCAGGCAGTCGCGCGGCCCGGGGGCGGCAAGCCCGAGGTGCTGCTCGTGCCGCGCATCGACGGGAACTACACCGGGACCGGTGTCCTGGGCACGGTCGAACAGGTCGGACGCCTGTCGGACGGGGACCCGGGCGCCCTGATCCGGGCCCGTGACCGGGTGCGGATCGGTGCCGGGACCAGCGGGCCCGGGAGCACGCTGTGGGTCGAGGGCACCCGGATCGACGTATCCGTTCCGGATCCCGTGCCCGGTTCCGCCGCCGAGCTCGCCAAGGAGTACAAGGCGCTCGCCACCAGCTGGCTGAAGAAGCGCGGTGCCTGGCAGGTCGTGGACCGGGTCCAGCAGATCGAGGACATCTCCGCGCTCGCCGACAACTCCGGGTACTCGCCCTTCCTCACCACCGCCCAGAAGGTCCAGCTGCTGGAGACCGTGGACCCGGTCGCCCGGCTGAAGCTGGCCATCCAGTGGCTCGGCGAGCACCTCGCCGAACAGGACGTGGCCGAGTCCATCGCCAAGGACGTCCAGGAGGGCGTCGACAAGCAGCAGCGCGAATTCCTGCTGCGGCGGCAGATGGAGGCCGTGCGCAAGGAGCTGTCCGAGCTCAACGGTGAATCCGGCTCCGGCGCAGACGAGTCCGACGACTACCGGGCCCGCGTCGAGGCCGCCGACCTGCCCGAGCACGTCCGCGAGGCGGCGCTCAAGGAGGTCGAGAAGCTGGAGCGCGCCTCCGACCAGAGCCCCGAGGGCTCCTGGATCCGGACCTGGCTGGACACCGTCCTCGAACTCCCCTGGACCGAGCGGACCGAGGACGCCTACGACATCAAGGGCGCCCAGGAGATCCTGGACGCCGAGCACGCCGGGCTCCAGGACGTGAAGGAACGCATCACCGAATACCTCGCCGTACGCAAGCGGCGTGCCGACCGGGGCCTCGGTGTGGTCGGCGGCCGGCGCGGCGGCGCCGTGCTGGCGCTGGTGGGCCCGCCCGGCGTCGGGAAGACCTCGCTCGGCGAGAGCGTCGCGCACGCCATGGGCCGCAAGTTCGTCCGGGTCGCGCTCGGCGGTGTCCGGGACGAGGCGGAGATCCGGGGCCACCGGCGTACGTACGTCGGCGCGCTCCCCGGCCGCATCGTAAGGGCGATCAAGGAGGCCGGCTCGATGAACCCGGTCGTCCTGCTCGACGAGATCGACAAGGTCGGTTCGGACTTCCGGGGCGACCCGGCGGCCGCCCTGCTCGAAGTGCTCGACCCGGCGCAGAACCACACTTTCCGCGACCACTACCTGGAGGTCGAACTCGACCTCAGCGACGTGGTGTTCCTGGCCACGGCCAACGTCCTCGACGCCATCCCGGAAGCCCTGCTCGACCGCATGGAGCTGGTCACGCTCGACGGCTACACCGAGGACGAGAAGGTCGTCATCGCCCGGGACCACCTGCTCCCGCGCCAGCTGGAGCGGGCCGGTCTGCAGAAGGACGAGGTCGGGCTCGACGATTCGGCGCTGCGCAAGCTGGCCGGCGAGTACACCCGGGAAGCGGGCGTACGGAATCTGGAGCGGGCCGTCGCCAGACTGCTCCGCAAGGTCGCGGCCCAGCACGAACTGGGCGACCGGGAGCTGCCGTTCACGGTGACCGACGAGGACCTCAGGGGCCTGATCGGCCGGCCGCACCACGTGCCCGAGTCCGCCCAGGACCCGGCCGGGCGTCGCACCGCGGTGCCGGGGGTGGCCACCGGGCTCGCGGTGACCGGGGCGGGCGGCGACGTGCTGTTCGTCGAGGCCTCGCTGGCCGACCCGGAGACCGGGGCGTCCGGACTGACCCTGACCGGTCAGCTCGGCGACGTGATGAAGGAGTCCGCGCAGATCGCCCTCAGCTTCCTGCGGTCGCACGGCGCGGAGCTGGAGCTGCCGGTCGCCGACCTCAAGGACCGGGGCGTGCACATCCACTTCCCGGCGGGCGCGGTCCCCAAGGACGGCCCGAGCGCAGGTATCACCCTGACGACGGCGCTGGCCTCGCTCCTCTCCGGACGGCTCGTCCGTACGGACGTGGCGATGACCGGTGAGGTGTCGCTGACCGGACGGGTGCTGCCGATCGGCGGCCTCAAGCAGAAACTGCTGGCGGCCCACCGCGCGGGCATCACCACCGTGGTGATCCCCCAGCGCAACGAGGCCGACCTGGACGACGTCCCGGCCGAGGTGCTGGAGAAGCTGGACGTCCACCCGGTGACCGATGTCCGGCAGGTGCTGGAGATCGCGCTCGCCCCGGCCTCGGCCAGGGTGGAGAACAGGATCCCGGCCGCCGCGTAGGCGCCATGCTGTGACGGGCGTGGCATCACGCCGACGGCCGGTACGGACGGCCCGTCTTCCCCCCCCGGAAGGCGGGCCGTTCCGCGTGCCGTCACCGCTCAGGGGCGGTAGATCTTGCCGGGCTCGGGCTCCGCGGGGGCCATCAGCTGGGGGACCGTCACAAAGGTGTAGCCGGCCCGCTGCAGCGCGTCGATGATGCCCGGCACCGCGGGCACCGTGCCCTTGTAGATGTCGTGCAGCAGGATGATCCCGTCCTTGTCCGCCTGTTCGAGGGTCCGTCTCCTGATCAGCGTGGAGTCGTTCGTCGAGTAGTCCTTGGCGGTCGTGCTCCACAGGATCTGGGAGAGGCCCAGCTCCTTGCTGACCTCGGAGACCGTGTCGTCGGTGCGGCCCTGCGGCGGACGCATCAGCCGCGGCTTCCTACCGGTGATCTCCGCTATCGCGTCCTGGGTCTTCTCCAGCTCGGCGCGTATCTCGGCGGGCTTCCTGTCCGTCAGGATCTCGTGCGACCAGGTGTGGTTGGCGACCTCGTGACCCTCGGCCGCGATGCGCCGCACGGTGTCCGGGTGCTTGAGGACATGGTTCTTGCCCAGCAGGAAGAACGTGGCCGGCACCTTCTTCTCCTTGAGGATGTCCAGGAGACGCGGGGTGTTCTCCCCGGGCCCGGCGTCGAACGTCAGGGCGATGCACTTGGCCTTCCGGCAGTCCACGGAACCGAACGACCCCTTGGCGTCGGGGGCGGCGTCGGCGCGGGCTGATCCCGGAGCCGTGGTCTGCATCGCGCATCCGCCGAGCGTCAGGGTGAGCACCGTCACAAGGGCGGCGGCCAACCCCGTACGCGACGGAGACATCTTTCCGGGCACAACAGACACAGCGCACTCCCCATGGCTCGGCCGCACGGCGGTGGTGCGGCACGCCAGGGACTATACATAGTGTGTATACGCGGAGTGCATAGCGGGGGATGGGGCAGCACCGGGCCCCGGTGACCTGGAGCGTGTCACCGGGGCCCAGTGCTGGAGGAGCGGAGGGATCAGCCGTTCGCGAGTGCCACCACGCGGTCGAGCGCGCCGTTGAAGTGGTTGTGGTCGCCGACCGTCGGGCCCGACGAGGTGTACTGCCAGATCGTGTAGACGCCCCAGCCGGCCGGGAGTTCGCCGACCGTGGTGTTGTAGCGGGCCACCCAGAGCGGGTTGGTGGTGCCGAAGCCCGCGTTGTTGCCCGTGCAGTCCTTCCACCAGCTGGTGGCGGTGTAGATCACCGCGTCACGCCCGGTGCGCGCCTTGTAGGTGTTCACGAAGTCGCGGATCCAGGCGACCATGGCGGCCTGGGTCTTGCCGTAGCACTGGGCGCCGTACGGGTTCCACTCGATGTCCAGCACGCCGGGCAGCGTCCTGCCGTCCTTCGACCAGCCGCCGCCGTTGTCCACGAAGTAGTTCGCCTGGGCCGCACCGCTCGTCGTGTCCGGGGTGGCGAAGTGGTACGTGCCCCGGATCATCCCGACGTTGTAGGAGCCGGTGTACTGCTGCGTGAAGTACGTGTTCTTGTAGTACGTGCCTTCGGTGGCCTTGACGTAGGCCCACTTCACGCCGCTGCTCCACAGCGTCGACCAGGCCACGTTGCCCTGGTGGCTGGCGACGTCCACGCCTTCGGTCTGTACGGCCCTCGTCCCGGTCGGGGGGGTGCCTCCCTGGCCGTCGTGGGCGATCACGCCCTGGCCCATCCTCGCCGTCCCCCGTTCGGGGACGGTGTCCGCGGACGCCGCGCCGGGCAGCGTGAGCAGCAGGGTGAGGGCGGCGAGGAGCGTGCCCGCCGCGAAGAGGCGGCGTCGGCGGGAGGGTGCTGCGGTTCCGGATCTGTGCACGGGCATTGCGTGCCTCCGAGGGCTCGGTGGGGGAGCTCATGGCCCAGGAGCGGGTGCGGGACGCTCCTGCGGTGCGCGTCATGGTGTGGACATGCCACCCACGGCACCCATGACGCTACGCACGTAGACCCGTGCTCCGGAAGGGGGCCTGGCCGCTGCCGGAGGTCTACTCCTGCGAAATACTGGTCCAGCTGCGGCGATGGCCGGGGCTGAAAGAAACTTTCATCGGCGGGAAAGCGTATGAGGGGTGCTGACGTGCACGGCAGCGGAAGCGGCGATGAACCCGGTACGAAGGCCGGAAGTGGTGTGGACCATGAGTTCCTCGCTCTGGAGCGGGAGTTGTCGGTCTTTCTGCGCCGGGCGCGGGCCAATTCCGGTGAAATGGCCCGCGAGGTACATCCGGATCTGGAAGCGGCGGCCTACGGGCTCCTCGTGCGGCTGGAGTCGGCCGGGCGGCAGCGCGCCACCGACCTCGCCGCCTACTTCGGGGTGGGCAAGGCGACGATGAGCCGCCAGCTGCGGGCTCTTGAGGGCCTCGGCCTGGTGGCGCGGGAGACCGACCCGGCGGACGGCCGCGCCTCGCTCGTCCATCTCACCGACGAGGGCCTCGCGCGCTTCCGCAGCGTCCGTGACGCCCGCCGCGGCCGTTACGCCCGCAAGCTCCAGGACTGGGACCGGGCCGAGGTCGCGGAACTGGCCCGGCTGCTGCACCACTTCAACGAGCGCGCCGCGGACTGAGGCGTCCGGCTGCGGGACCACGGGGGCAGGCCCGGCCGGCCGGGGCCGCTACAGCTCCACCAGGACCGCTGTCGCGTCGTCATGCGTCTTCCCCCGGCGCAGGTACACCCGGTCGGTGTCGGCCCGCTCCAGCTCCCGCACCCGGTCGATCAGCCCCTGCGGCCCCTCCTTGCGCAGCACGTCCAGGGTGGCCGTCCAGTCGCCCTGGCGGAACTTCTCCGTCCAGCGGCTCGCCCCGTCGGTCAGCGCCGCCAGCGCCCGGACCTCGGACCGCGGGGTCTCGCCGGTCACCGCACGGGACGCCACCAGGGGGTCCGCCGCCGCCGTGAAGAAGCCGCCCTCCTTGTTCCGTACGCGTGCGTCCGCGATCTCCTCCGAGGCGAGCGAGCCGGGTGGCAGCCGGTCGAGCCGGTCGTCGAGCAGCGGCCGGACCGTGCCGTCGGGCGCCTCGACGAGCAGGGCCGAGTCGGAGAGCACCAGGTGCTCGACCCGCTCGTCGTCCCAACGCGCGAGGACCACGGTCGCCTGAGGCGTACGCGGGTGAGAAAGGTCACACAGGGAACGGTGCGTGTCGGCGGTGCGCCGGATGGACGCCGAGAGGATCTCGGTCAGTGTCAGATCCCGCCGCGAAGCGGACAGTTCGGCCAGCGCGCCTCCGAGCCGCGCCGTGAACCACGGGACCGAGTGCACGCAGCCGTCGCTGCCCGGCGGCGGCGTGACGCCGTCGAGCAGAACGAGGACACCGCCCTGGCCTGCCGCGGGGGCGACGGCCGACGCCCAGTCCTCGTTGGGGCGTTCGGGGCTGCCCGGTCCGGTGGCGAGTTCGATGCGCATCCGGCCAGTCTGCACGATGCCTTCACGTACCCTGCACGATCGGCGGTTGGGCCGTACCAGCAGGTCAGATGGTCGCCGAGGGCGGAATTCAGGGCTCCGTGCATATGCGGGCGGGCATACTGCCAAAGCCTGGCCCGAAGTTCCACCCGGCGGTCCGTGCATGGTCCGCGGCGCCTGTGGAGAGACTTGTTCGCCAACTCCGGAGTGCGGTTCACTCGTTCGAGTGGCGGAGCGGTTGATGCACGGCCCCCTCTCAAAAGCGCTGGAATGGTCAGAAGCCGTACGGCGCACACCAGGGCGGGGCGCCCCATTCACGTGACCGTGCGTCACCTCTGCTTCAAGGGCGGACGAGTCAAGATTGCGAGCACCGGTGCAGAAGAAGCGGCCTCGGAGCAAGGACAGCACGCGCGAGGAGCCCGGGGCGATGCCTCAGGCAGCGGGTGCCTCCAAGCGGACCGTGCGGGTACGCAGCCGGCTCGTCGCCGGCGTTGCCGTCGTGGGGATCACGGTCATCGCCGCGGGCGCCCCGGCGGCCCTCGGCGCGTCCTCGGACCTCAACGAGTCCCAGCAGCTGGTCACGCTCGCCGAGCTGAACCAGCAGGCGATCACTCTCGCGCACTCCCTCGCGGACGAGCGCGACGAGGTGACCGCCCACATCGCGGCCGGCCGTGAGGACGAGGACGGCACGCCCGGCACCACGAGCCCCGCGGCCCGGGTCGACCAGCAGGTCGACGAGATCCGGGAGGCCGCCCCTGCGGCGCTGCGCCGTGACCTCGCCGCCATCCCCTCGCTCCGCAGGACCGCCCTCACCGGCAAGGGCTCGGCGATGGAGGCGTACCAGGCGTACTCCGAGGTCATCGCCAAGCTCCACGGCATCGCCGACGAGCTCGCGCAGAAGACCCCGCCGCGTGCCGCCGACGCCACCCGCGCCCCGCTCGCCCTCGGCGGCGCGGTGGAGCAGGCCTCCGCCACCAGGGGGCTGATCCTGGCCGCACTCGCGGTGCCCGGCACGAAGCCGCAGCAGCAGCAGATCGACCCGTTCACCGGGCTGCCCGTGCAGAACCAGGCCGAGGGCGACAGCGAGAACGACCGCGACCGCGACGAACTGAGCGCCGCCGCCCAGCAGGCGCGGGTGCGCGAACTCGCCTCCCTCGCGGACTTCGACCAGGCGGCCGGACCGTCCGCCCGGGACCGGCTCTCCTCCACGGTCACCGGCCCCGAGGTCACGAGCGCGGAGAAGTACCTCACCCGCTTCACCGACCGTCCCGAGCTGTCCGACTCCGACCGGGCGGCCAACCCGAAGAAGGTCGAGGCGGCGCTCTCCGCCCGCATCGACCGCATGCGCGGGGTCGAGTCCGCGCTGGGAACCGCGCAGGTCAAGCGTCTTGAGGGGCTGCGCGACGACGACGTCACCGCGCTGGAACTCCGCCTCGCCCTGCTCGGGGGCTGTCTGCTGATCGCCGTCGGCGTCTCCACCGCCGTCGCCCGCACCCTCACCCAGCCGCTCGCCGTCCTGCGGATCGGGGCCGGCCGTATCGCTGCCGATCCCGAGACCGCCGAACCGGTCCGCTACACCGGGCGCAACGACGAGTTCGCCCAGGTCGTACGGTCCATCAACGCCCTGCACGGCAAGCTGCACGGACTGCACCACGATGTCACCGGCCGGCTGGAAGGCCTGCAGACCGAGCGGGGCGAGCTCATCGCCGGCCGGGAGGCCCTCACGCTCCAGCGCGCCGAACTCCAGGTCACGGTGGCGGAGCTCACCGGCCAGCTCGAACGGCTGCGGAACACCGTCCACCACACCTTCGTCAACCTGTCGCTGCGCACGCTCGGTCTCGTCGAGCGCCAGCTCGGTGTCATCGAGGGCCTGGAGGAGCGCGAGCAGGACCCGGAGCGTCTCGCGACCCTGTTCAAGCTGGACCACATGGCCACCGTCATGCGGCGCCACAGCGAGAACATGCTGGTCCTCGCCGGAACCGACCACAACCAGGGGCACGCGGGCCCGATCGCGCTCGTCGACGTACTGCGCGCCGCGGTCAGTGAGATCGAGCGGTACGAGCGGGTCACCATCCAGTCCCTGCCCCCGCACGCCCAGGTCGCGGGCTTCGCCGCCGACGACCTGAGCCACCTCGTCGCCGAACTCCTGGAGAACGCGACCTCCTTCTCGCCGCCCGACTCCCATGTCGAGCTCTCCGGCTGGCTGCTGGAGACCGGGGAGGTGATGCTCTCCGTGCAGGACGAGGGCATCGGCATGTCGGCGGTCCGGATGAGCGAACTCAATGCCAGGCTGGCCGACCCGGCGTCCTTCGAAGCGGGCGAACAGGCCGCGGACGGGGCCGGTCTTGGTCTTCAGGTGACCTCGTTGCTGGCGGCCCGCCACGGTGTGCGGGTGCAGCTGCGCGAACAGAAGGGGAGCGGGGTGACCGCGGTCGTCGTCCTTCCGCAGGCGCTGCTGCCCAAGGCGCCCCCCGCGGCGTCCCCGCCGCCCGTGCCGCTGCCCGGGGACGCGCCCACGCTGAACCTCCCGGGGTCGGTCGCCGAGGCCAACTCCAACGCGCTGCCGCCCCGTTCGTCCCTCCCCGCCGAGGACCCGCTGATCGCGGCCGCCGAGCGGACCCTGGAGGCGGCGTCCCCGCAGCCCGCGGCACCGGAGCCCACCGCGCCCGTGGCGGAGCCCGAGGCCGCGCCCGCTGCGCCCGCACCTGCTGCGTCCGCGCCCGTCGTCGAGCCCGAGCCCGAGCCCGAGCCCGAGCCCGGACCCGGGCCCGAGTCGGAGTCCGAGACCACGATGCAGGTCCGGCTGCCCGCGCAGCAGGACGCGCCGAGCCCGTACGCCATCGGGCCCGACCGCCACGAGCGCGCCGCCGACACGAGCCCGGCCCCGGCTCCCGCGCCCGCCGCCGCTCCGGCCGCCGACGCCCTTCCGGGCCCCCGGCAGCCGCTGACCGGACTCGGTGAGGAGGTGCCCGACCCGGCGCCGCTGCCGGAACGCCTCACGGACAAGGGGCTGCCCAAGCGCACCCCGAAGATCGCGCCGCCGCCGTCGGCCCCCGCCACCGAGCGCAAGGGCAGCCTCGACAAGGAGGCCCTGCGCCGTCGGCTCGGCGGGTTCCACCAGGGTGCGAAGGACGGCCGCCGCGATGTCGAGGCGGAGATCGCCGAGACGGGGCCACAGACCGACCAGGACCGTACCGACGGTCGAATCGATGAGACGGGGGACACAGTCGAGGAGGCACGCAGTTGACTGCGCCCAGCACATTCGGGCTGAGCACCGAGGCCCGGAACCTTCACTGGTTGCTGAGCAATCTCGTGGAGGAGGTGCCAGGGGTCCACTCGGTCACCGTCGTCTCGTCCGACGGACTGATGCTGCTCTCCTCGGACCCCGGTCTCGCGACGGCCAGGAAGGCGGGACGGCAGACGGGCCCCAGGGGTTCCAGCGCCGACCTCGCCACCATCGTCTCCGGCATCGGGTCCCTCACGATCGGTGCCGCCAAGCTGATGGACGGCGGCGGCGTCAAGCAGACGATGGTCGCGATGGACGAGGGCAGCGTCTTCGTCATGTCGATCAGTGACGGCTCCCTGCTCGGTGTGCACGCCACCCCCGACTGCGACATGAGCGTCGTCGCCTACCACATGGCGCTCTTCGTCGGCCGTGCCGGACACGTACTCACCCCCGAACTCCGCAGTGAGCTGCGCAAATCGATGGAGAGCGCCCAGTGACGTCAGCTGCTGAACCCGTACGAAAACTCCCCGTCAGGGGCGCCGACCGCAAGGCCGCACGGGTCCGTCCGTACTCCCTCACGGGCGGCCGCACCCGCTTCGGCCACGTCCTGCTCGTCGAGACGTTCGTCGCCGCGCTGGACGCCCCCGAGGAGCGCCGCGAGCTCACCAACGGCAACCTCGCCTCGCGCGTCATGCCGGAGCTCCACGCCATCGTCGAGCTCTGCCGCCGTATGCGTACGGTCGCGGAGATCTCGGCCCTGCTGAAGATGCCGCTCGGGGTGGTCCGGGTGCTGCTCAGCGACTTGGCCGACCAAGGAAAGATCCGCGTCTACGGAACCGGTCACGGCACCGGCCAGCCCGACCGCGCGCTGCTCGAAAGGGTGCTCAATGGACTCCGCCGTCTCTGAGGCGCCGCTCTTCACTCCGCGTCAGCGGGGGCCGCAGGACCAGCAGGACCGGCCCGACGAGACGGTACAGACCTGGCAGCTCGACCACACCCGCGCGCCGATCGCCACCAAGATCGTGGTCGCGGGCGGATTCGGCGTGGGCAAGACGACCTTCGTCGGCTCGGTCTCCGAGATAACCCCGCTGCAGACCGAAGCGCTGATGACGCAGGCCAGTGAGGAGACCGACGACCTCACGGCCACGCCCGACAAGGTCACCACGACCGTGGCGATGGACTTCGGCCGTCTCACCCTGGACGACGACCTCGTCCTGTACGTCTTCGGCACACCCGGTCAGCAGCGCTTCTGGTTCATGTGGGACGACCTGGTGCGCGGCGCGATCGGCGCGGTCGTCCTGGCCGACACACGGCGCCTCGCCGACTGCTTCGCGGCGCTCGACTACTTCGAGAGCTGTGGCCTTCCCTACATCGTGGCCGTCAACCACTTCGAGGGAACGACCGGTTACGAGGAGGACGATGTCAGGGAGGCCCTGACGATAGCTCCGCACGTACCTGTTGTGATCATGGATGCGCGTAAGAGGATCACCGTCGTCGAGTCGCTGCTCGCCCTGGTGGGTCACGCGCTCGACGTCGCCCCCGAATGACACCCCCTCATGACGGCACACGCACCCAGTACACGTAACGGAGAACCGCGATGCGGAAGATACTCATAGTCGGAGCCGGCCAGTCCGGTCTCCAGCTGGCCCTCGGACTGCAGTCCAACGGGTACGAAGTCACCCTGATGTCCAACCGCACCGCGGACGAGATCCGGTCCGGCCGGGTCATGTCGACGCAGTGCATGTTCCACACCGCTCTCCAGCACGAGCGTGACCTCCAGCTGAACTTCTGGGAGTCGCAGGCCCCGCGGATCGAGGGCCTCGGCGTCTCGGTCGCCGGGCCGGACTCCTCCCGGGTCATCGACTGGGTCGGCAAGCTGGACGGCATCGCCCAGTCCGTCGACCAGCGCGTCAAGATGGCCGGCTGGATGGAGACGTTCGCCCAGCGCGGCGGGCAGCTCGTCATCCACGGTGCCGCGGTCTCGGACCTGGACTACTTCTCCCGTACGTACGACCTGGTGATGGTCTCGGCCGGCAAGGGCGAGCTCGTCTCCATGTTCGGCCGGGACGCCTCCCGTTCGCCGTACGACGCCCCGCAGCGCGCCCTGGCCGTCGCGTACGTCCACGGTCTGGGCCCGCGCCCGGAGCACCCGGAGTTCGACGCGGTGCGGTGCAACCTGGTCCCGGGCGTCGGCGAGCTCTTCATCATGCCGACCCTGACGACGTCGGGCCGCGCGGACATCCTCTTCTGGGAGGGCATCCCCGGCGGCCCGCTCGACGCGTTCCAGGGCATAAAGGACCCCTCGGAGCACCTGGCCAAGACCCTGGAGCTCATGGAGCGGTTCACCCCGTGGGAGTACGCACGCGCCACCAAGGTCGAGCTGACCGACGCCAACGCCACGCTGGCGGGCCGTTACGCCCCGACCGTGCGCAAGCCCGTCGGGCGGCTGCCCGGCGGTGGCCTGGTCCTCGGCGTGGGCGACGTGGTCGTCGCCAACGACCCGATCACCGGCCAGGGCTCCAACACCGCGTCCAAGTGTGCGCACTCCTACCTCCACTCGATCCTGGAGCACGGCGACCGGCCGTTCGACGAGGAGTGGATGGAGGCCACGTTCGAGCGGCACTGGGAGAACACCCAGCACGTCGTGAAGTGGACGAACGCGATGCTGGGGCCGCCCCCGGAGCACGTGCTGAACCTGATCGGCGCGGCCGGTCAGCTCCAGCCCGCCGCCGACCGGTTCGCCAACGGGTTCAACAACCCGGCGGACTTCGACAACTTCTTCTTCGAGCCGGAGAAGACGAACGCGTACCTGGGCTCGCTGACGGGCGCGCAGGGCTGACACCCGCGCGCACGGGGACCGGGCCGCCACGTCCGTCACGAGGGCGTGCCGGCCCGGTTCTCAGTCGTCCGGGGTGCCCTGGGCGTCGTACCCGGTGTCCGACCCCGAGGTGGCGCCCTCGGGCAGTTCCGGCAGGGTGTACGCGCTGAGCGGTGCCCCGTCCGGGTCGGGGCGTACGGCTCCCAGCAGCGGGTTCGAGGCCAGCGGCGAGACCTTCACCGTGGCGCCGGGCCTGGGAGCCTGCACCACGAGGCCGTTGCCGATGTAGAGCGCCACATGCGTCGCCTTCGGGAAGTAGACCACCAGATCGCCGGGGCGCAGCGAGCCGAGCGGCACCTTCGGCAACTGGCGCCACTGTTCCTGCGAGGTGCGCGGGATGTCCCGGCCGGCGGCGGACCAGGCCTGCGAGGTGAGCCCCGAGCAGTCGTACGACTCCGGCCCCTCCGCGCCCCACACATAGGGCTTGCCGATCTGCTCGACGGCGTAGCGGACGGCCTCCCCGCCCTCCTCGGACGGCGGGCGTACGGAGCTGAGCGACCCCGACGCGGTCAGGGCGTCCTGGGCCGCGCCGATGTTCTTCTCCTCCAGCTCCGACAGCGCGGCCAGCTGCTCGGCCGACAGCGAGGCCAGCATCGCCTCGATGCCCTTCAGCCGGGACCGCACGGTGTCGCGCTGCGTCTTCTGCCGGGCCGTCAGCACCTGCTGCCGCTCCTGCGCCTCCCGGGATTTGGCCTCCAGGGCCTCGGCGTGCTTCTCCGCGCCGGTCAGCCGGTCCACCACGGCGGAGCGGCCCGCCTGGGCGCGCTCGATGACATGGCTCTGCTCCAGGGCGCGGGACGGGTCCTCGGCCAGCAGCAGCTGCATGTACACGGAGAAGTCGGTGCGCCCCTGGTACTGGTCACGCGCCAGCCGTCCGGCGTCCCGGCGCCCGACGGTCAGCGCGGTCTGGGCCCTGGCCAGCTCGGCGCGCACTTTTGCGGCCTCGGCGGTCCGCTTCTTCAGCTCCACCTCGGTGCCGTTGTAGAGCTCGCCGGCCTCCTCGGCCTGCCGGTAGAGCGTCTGCAGCTGCTTCAGGAGCCCGGCGACGCTCCCCGGCGCCCCGGCGGCCGGTGCGGGAGCCGGTCCGGGCCCCGACGGCTCGGCGACGGCGGGGGAGGCGGCGACGACCGCGGCCAGAGCCGCGGTGCAGAGGGTGCGCGCGAACCCGCGTGACACGACATCACCTCCGGTGACAGGGGCGAGGCCGATTAATCGGACTACCCCACAAGTGCTCGGATTTCGTCCATCCGGTCACTCGGTGTCGGGTGATGCAAGGACCGCCCGGCGTGCCGTCCGGGGGATGCCCCGAACGGTGGACGCCCGGACGTCACTCCACGGGGAACGCGTAGAAGGCCCGTTCCCGCTGGACGACGGCGGTCTTCCCGGTGGCCAGCACCCGGTAGGACGCACTGACGGTGGCACCCTTCGGGTCCTGGGCCCCGATGTCCTGGAACTTCCACAGCCGGCGCCCGTCCGCCGCGGCGAACGCCGTCACCTGCGAGGCGTCCGCGGCGAGCAGCGTCTTCCCGCCGCCGCTCAGCGTGAGCGCGGGGGCGCCGCCGCCGAGCGGAACCTCGGTGGACCGCCGCCAGAGCAGCTTCCCGGTCGCCCGCTCGACCGCGCCGACCTCCTGGTTGCGGTTGGTGGTGTGGAGCAGCGTCCCTGCCGGGAGGGGGGTGCCGAAGACGGACGAGTCGGTGCCGTTCAGTGTCCAGACCGGCTTTCCGGTGCCGGTCTCGAAGGCCTGGAGGTCGTCGCCCACCGCGCCGTACAGCTGCCCCTCCTCGTCGCCGGCCGCCGCGCCCTCGGGTGCGACCGTGCCGAACTGCCGGTTCCACAGCAGCTTCCCCGTGGTGCGTTCGAAGCAGCGGAAGGACGCCTTGCCCTTGCCCGCCGCGGCGTCGGCGGGGGTGAGCGTGCCGGCGTCCTGGCGTACGACGAGGTCGGCGTCCCTGACGGCGGTCAGCCGGTAGGCCGGGGTGCCGGGCGCCCGGCCCGCGGGGACGGCGACGCGCCAGAGCTCCTTGCGCCGCACCACGTCGTACGCGAAGAAGTACGCCTTGACGACCTGCTTGTCCTTGCCGGGCTTCTTGCCCTTCTTCGGCTTCGGCGCCTTCTCGGTGACGGTGTGGGAGCCGGTGAACCAGAGAACCGTGCCGGACAGACCGGTGAGCGGACCCACCTTCATGTTCGGTACGCCGGTGAACTGGTCCACGAAGCGCACCCGGTGCTCGATCCGCCCGTTCTTCGGCGACAGCCAGAGGAACTCGGTCGGGCTCGCGAGGAAGCAGAGCCCGTCCCCGGCCGTCAGGACCGCCTGGGCGCCCGCGGCGTCGGCGCGCTCCCAGATCTTCCGTCCGGTCCGCAGATCGACGGCGGTCGCCCCGGCCGTGTCCGTCAGCACCAGCAGCTCGTCCTGCCAGACGTCCGCGGTGAGCGGGGCCGGTGCGGCGGCCGGGTGGGTGTACATCCACCGGGGCTCGGGTGCCCGTCCGGGGACGGCGGGGCGGGGCTCGGCGGCGGGCTTGTCGTTCGTGGCTGAGGCGGCCTCGTCGGACCCGATGACGGCGACGGCGGTTCCGCCCAGGACCAGCCCGGCAGCCCCGGCGGCGACGGTGGTGAGCAGCGCCCGCCGGCTGGTCGCCGGGGCGGACGCGGCGCGCGGCGCGGTGGCCGGTGCGGCGGGCGGCAGGGCGGCGGGCAGGGCCCGGTGGAACGGGGCGGATGCGGCGGACGCGGCCTGCGGGGCGGCGGCAGGGTAGGCGTACGGGTAGGGCTGGGCGGGCGCCGGTGCGGGTGCCGGGGAGTGCGGGGGCACGGGCCCGGCCGCCTCCTGGGGGACGGTGAGCTGGGTCGTGGCCCGGTCGGACCGCGGTGCGCGCGCCCCGGCCCCCAGGAAGCGCGTGGTCCGGCTGTCCTCGCCGATGTCGCCGGTGCCGGTGGTGTCGCCGCTCTCCTGCGCTGCGTCCGTGGGCACCTGGTCCGCGGGCACCGCGTCCTGGACCGGGGCCACCGGGGCCACCGGGGCCACCGGGTCCACCGGCGCCTCCAGCGCCCGTACCCGCGCCGCCTGGTCCGTCACGGCGGCCGACAGGGGACCGGGGAGCCAGCCGCCCTTGGCGAGGCCCGCCGCGCCCTCCAGCGCCAGTTCCGCGGCGACCGAACCCGCCCCGGGCCGGTCGTCCGGGTCCTTCGCCAGGCAGCGGGCGATCAGCGCGCGCAACTCGTCGGGTACGGCGCCGAGTTCGGCGGACCCGTGCGCGATCCGCTCCGCCGCCTCCTCCGCGGGCCCCTCGGCGAGCGGGGTCGTCCCGGTCGCGGCATACGCCAGCAGCAGGCCCAGGACGAACAGGTCGGACGCCGGGCCCACTTCCTCGCCCTCGACCTGCTCGGGGGTGAGATAGCCCAGCCGTACGGACAGCTGCCCGCCCTCCCGTGCCTCGGCGGAGGCCGCCGCCCCCAGCGGCCCGAACGCGGTCAGCCGGGGGCCGTCCTCGGCCAGCAGCACCGTCTCGGGCGCCAGCCCCTGGAGCACGGCCCCGGCGGCGTGCACCCGGGAGAGCGTCTCGGCCAGACCCGCGCCCAGTATCCGCACGGCACGCTCGGGCAGCGGACCGGCGAGGCCGATCGCCTCGGCGAGCGTCACCGCAGGAACGTAGGCCGCGGCGGTCCACAGGCCGTCGTCGTCCGGCGAGGCGAGCGGCGGCTGCACCCAGCCGCCCGCCAGCCGCTCGGCGGTACGGGCCTCGGCCCGGAAGCGGCGCCGGAAGGCGGGTACGGAGGCGAGGTCGGGCCGGGCGGCCGTCACCACGGCGAGATCGTCGCCGTCCGCGCCCCGGGCCAGGAAGTGCACGGCGCTCGCGCTCGCGCGGAAGCGGGCCAGCGCGGTGTACGGGCCGAAGTGGCGTGGATCGTCCTGACGCAGCGCCTCCATGGCGCACCCCCCTTGTGACCGTGCCCTCGGCACCTGACCGCCGATCTTACGGGCGGGGGCCCGGATACGGCTCAGGACCCGCTGCGGGGCCTGGTCCAGGGCCACTTGGGAGCGAAACGCTCACGGCCTTCGGGGGCGTACTCGTACACCCAGCCGCGCTGCAGCCCGAGGCGCTTCGAATGGCCCGCCGGGGCGCGCCGGTAGGCGTACACGGTGGCGGGGCCGCCGTCGGCGTCCGGCACCGGGACCTCGTACCACTTGGGCGGGTGGCCGGTCGGTCCGAGCAGGACGGGCAGCACCCGGCCGTCCAGGGGGCCGCCGCGGAAGGGCGTGTTCTCGCTTTTCACGGTGCCAGTCTGACCCAGGGGGCCGGGAGCGGCTCCCCGGCCCGTAGGGTGCGGCCAGTACGTACGGCCCCGGCAGGGGCCGGAGTCCGAACGGTGCGACGGGGGCGGGGACGGATGCGGCGCTGGGTGAAGGTGTCGGTGGCGGCGGCTGTGATCCTGGGCGTGGGCGGCTATGTGGCGCAGCCCTACGTGAAGGAGTGGGTGCTGATCCGTGACGCCTGCGGCGGGGGACTTCCCCGGGACGCGGTGGAGCAGTTGACGCCGGACGGCTCCGTCCTGGATTCGGAGGAGTCGACGAGAACGAAGGAGCTCGGCTCCTACACCTGCGAGGTCACCCTCGCGGGCGGGGAGGCGGACGGTGAACGGTTCGTCTCGGTGGCCGCGTACACCCGGCGTGACGACCAGGACCGGGTGTTGACGTCGGTCTTCACACAGAACGGATTCGACCAGCAGGCCCCACTGCCCGAGGGGATGCCCGGGTTCGTCGACCAGTTCGGATCCATTCGTCTGCTCGTGCCCTGCCCGGACCTGCCCGCGGACGACGACGGCAGGAAGCACAAGCTCCTGGTCAGCGTCCACGCGGGGCGGGACGTCCTCACCGGAGTCCCCGGGGCCGCCCACCGGATGGCGGTCGCGCTGACCGGTGCGGCCTCGGACGAACTCGGCTGTGGTGCGGAGCCCTTGAAGGCCCCGGAGCGGGCAGCGCCGTTGGCCGTACCGCCGGACGATCCGAAGAGGGTTCCGGTGGCGCGGGCCGAGGGAACGGCCTGCGGGTGGGTGACCGGAGCCGGACTGCCCGCGGACGGCAGATGGCAGATTGCCGTAGGGGCCAACGACGCCTCGCCCAGCGGTCGTTGTGACGTGTTCTCCGCCGAGGACGGGGAGGATACGGAGGATCCCTCCAGGCTCGCTCTCGCCTCCTGGTACGGAGACTGGAGCAACCGCCTCACCGCCCTCCGGGACAATGGCACGCCCCGGTCCATGACCGCCACCGCACAGTGCGAGGGCGAGGCCGCCAACTACGCGCTGGTGGGGTCCCAGGACATTCCGGGGGTCGGGGTGACGGTCAGGCAGCGGATGCTGAAGCTGTTCGCCGAGGGCGAGGTACGGCGGCGCGGCTGTTCCGGCCTGCGCTTCCACTTCTGACGTGCGCCGGCCGAGCGGGAGCGCGGAGGCGGCTCAGAACGGCAGCCTCAGTGCCTGGACATAGAAGTCGTCCATCGACTGCCTCATGGCCGCGGCACGCCGCACCGGCACATCGCGGTCCTTCGCCCAGTCGTCCAGCACGATCAACAGCTGGCGCCGGCCGTCCGTGAGGTCACCCTCCACCGGCCCGGCCACCGGCCGGTCCGCGATGTCGCCCATGGCCGGACGCGAGTCCACCTGCTTCCCGGCGGGGCGGAAGGTGCCGCGAGTCTTCCGGCGCACGACCCTGTCGAACTCGGCGAGATCGGGGATGGTGTGGTTCCTGGTGTACTCGGCCCGGTGCCCCATGAGCGCACCTATGCGGTCGGCGACGGCCTGGAGGTCGTTGTCGGGCCAGGACGTGGAGGTGGGGGAGAAGCTGTCCGGGCGCGGCGGGGGGCGGAAGTCCGGGTCGCCGCCGTCGTCGGTGAGCCGCTCCAGGTAGTGCGCGAAATTGGCCCGCTCGGCGTCGTAGAGAATCGCGAACGCCTCCGGGTCCTTGCTGAGTTCCCCGACCAGGGACTCGATGTCCGCGTGCGCGCTCCGGCTGCTGCCGGAGTACTCGAAGACGGGGTGCGCCTCGCCCGGGGCAAGGAAGCGGCCGAACATCGACCAGCCTCTGCTGTCGGGCCGCGCCTCCTCGGGAGAGACCGCCGGTCCGGGCAACTTGTCCCCGCTCCATGACAGGTGCGCTCCGGCGTCCACCACGTACTCGGCCACCATGCGGGCCATGCCCGGCGCCAGCCCCTCGGGAAGCTCGATGCCGTGCACGGCGGACGCCACCGCGTAGGCCGCGCGGGCCTGCGCCATGGTGTGCGGCCTGCCGGGACCTGTGGAGCGCGTGGCGCCGTCCACGATGCGGCCGAGAACCCGTGCGCCGTCACCGCACACGCTCTTGTGCCTCAGCAGTGTCCTCGCCGATCCGATACGGGCGAGATCGTCCCCCGGATCGAGGGCCTCCGTGGCTGCCCTGGGGTCGTCCGCGAGGGCGAGGGCCGAGGCGGGCAGGTGGTGGCAGGCCTGTTCACCGGCGTCATCGGAGCCGGAGACGGCCAGGGGAATCGTCACCCCGGCCGCGAGGACCAGGAGCGCCACCGCGAGGACGGCCGCCCGGTGCTCCCTCAGCCGACGCAGCCGGCCGCCGGACCCTGTGCCGTCGGCTGCTGCGGCGCGCGAGCCGTCACTGTCGTCGTTGCTTCCCCCATCACGCATCCGGGCAGACTAGCGACCGTCGGCGTGCGGGGGTCCCCCGGGGATCGGTCCACCGGCCCGCTCCCGTGGGCTCTCAGCCCGGCGGCAGCAGGTGCGCGGCCCGGCCCGCCACGGGGATGATCAGTGTCGCGAGCCGTCCGGCGGGCCCGTCGGCGGTCTCCTGGCTCAGCAGGTCCGCCACCACCGACTCCGTCTCCTCGTCGGAGGCGGCCGTGACCGCGAGCAGGGCCATCAAATGGTCGACCAGCCAGCCCCGCAGGTCCGAGGGGGCCGGCTGCTTCCCCTCGTCCAGCCAGATCAGGGACGCCGCCTCCACGGCCGCGATCCAGGTGCGCACCATCATCCTCAGGCGCGGCCCCGCGGGTTGCTGTCCGGGGCCGCTGCCCCGGCCCAGGTGGAGCAGGATCTGCTCGGCCGCGGACCGGCGTACGCCGTCCACGATCGTGGACGTGCGCGAGGTCTCGGCCACGCTGCCGCCGCGCAGCAAGGCGCTGAAGCCGGCGTCGTGCTGGTCGACGAAGCCGAGATAGCGGTCCAGGACCCGGCTGACCCGCTCGGTGGGCGGGCCGACGGCGGGTTCCGCGAAGCAGAGGGTGAGCTGCTCGGCGGCCGACCCGAGGGCGGCCTCGTACAACTGCTGCCTGCCGCCCGGGAAGTAGCGGTAGACGAGCGGCCGGGAGACCCCGGCCGCCGCCGCCACCTCGTCGATCGACACGTCGTCCGGAGCCCGGTGGGCGAAGAGCGTGAGCGCCGCGACCAGCAGCTGGGCGCGGCGTTCCTCGACACCGAGCCGTCGGTACGCGCGGGCCGGCGGTGCTGCGGGTGCGGACGTCATACCCCGAAGCCTAAGCGCTCCCCGCAGAAGCGGCGGTGGCCTCAGGCCAGCAGTCCCGAGCTCTTCCACAGCCTGCGTCCCACCCCGTTGAGCACGCCGATGTCGTCGAAGAAGTCCGTGAGCCGCTTCGCGCCCGTCTGCATGACCTCCGCCCGGTGGCCGCTCGCCTTCACCTGGGCGACGGCCTCGTGACGGTCCAGGCCGACGTTCTCGTACACCTGCGGGTTGACGAAGCAGACGGAGAAGACGCGTGCCGCCTCACCGCAGTTGAGCCGGGTCAGCCGGCGCTCCCAGTGCGGCGCCGTCACCATCTGGCGGCGCAGCTCCTCGCGTGCGTACCGCACGTGCCTGGCCTCCTCGACGACATGGATGCGGGTCACTCCGCGCACGAGCGACTGGACGCGCTCGTCGGGGAAGGTGAGCCGCTGCATCCAGTCCAGGATCTCCTCGCCGAGTAGGGTCGCGGCGAACGAACCGGGGGTGGTGGAGATGGTCTTCAGCACCCGCGCCAGGTTGTGGTAGCGCCGGGGGACCGGATAGCTGGGCGCCCCGCCCCACTCGATCATGCGGGCGAACATCATGGAGTGCCGGCACTCGTCGGCTATCTCGGTGAGCGCGTAGCGGACGTGCTTGCTGGTCACGGACTTGTCGTAGATGTGCCGCACCAGCAGCTGCATCAGGATGATCTCGAACCAGATCCCGAGCGAGGCCAGCGACGCCGCCTCGTGGCGGGCCAGGTCCATCCGCTGCTCCTCGGACATCGTCCGCCAGAGCGGGGTGTCGTAGAGGGAGACCAGCTCGGGCGGCCAGAACCACTTGCCGTCCTCGATGCCCGCGTCCCAGTCGAGATCGGTGTCCGGGTCGAAGGAGTGCTTGGCCGAGGCCTCCAGCAGGCGGATCGCGACCTGTTCGCGGTCCTTGAGCGGGCCGAGCGCGTCGCGCAGCGCCTGGAGGGACTCGTCGGTCACTGTCGTCATGGCTGAAAGCCCTTCGCAGAGGGGTTACCGGCGGTCAAGTTTCCGCTCACGGATTATGAGACTGCCTGTCAGCAAGGCAGTCAATCCCCTGTGCGCGACTTGTTGACCGCGCGTCTACCAACGTGTGAACCTGCCAACTGACGTCAGCACCACGGAATGCACGACCCTCGCCAGGCGAAGGAGCTGTCCGTGTCGACACACGACCTTTACATCACCCCGCCCCCCGCGCCGACATGGCAGGTGCCTGCCACCGGTGCGGCCCGGTTCAGCTGGGACTACGACGACGGCCGCGAACGCCTCCTCGCCCTGTACCAGAAGGGCAAGGACAAGCAGTGGGACGGCAACAAACGCATCGACTGGAGCCTGGAGGTCGACCCCGCGGACCCGCTCGGCACCCCCGACGAGGCCCTCACCCTGTACGGCACCCCGCACTGGGCGAAGATGACCGAGCGGGACCGTGGCGAGCTGCGCAAGCACTACACCTCCTGGCAGTTCAGCCAGTTCCTCCACGGTGAGCAGGGCGCGATGGTCTGCGCCGCCCGGATCGTGGAGTCGGTCCCCGACCTGGACGCGAAGTTCTACTCCGCGACCCAGACCATGGACGAGGCGCGGCACGCGGAGATCTACGGCCGCTTCCTGCACGAGAAGATCGGGATGCTCTACCCGGTCAACGACAACCTCCAGGGGCTGCTCGGCGACACCCTGCGCGACTCCCGCTGGGACATGCCCTACCTCGGCATGCAGGTCCTCATCGAAGGGCTCGCGCTCGCCGCGTTCGGCATGATCCGCGACACCACGACCCGGCCGCTGCCCAAACAGATCCTCGCCTACGTCATGCAGGACGAGGCCCGGCACGTGGCCTTCGGGCGGATGGCGCTGCGCGACTACTACAAGCAGCTGAGCGACGCCGAACTCCGCGAGCGCGAGGAGTTCGTCATCGAGGGCTGCTACCTGATGCGCGACCGGCTCAGCGGCGTCGAGGTCCTGGAGAACTTCGGCATCGGCAAGCAGGAGGCCAAGGACCTCTCCGAGCACTCGGAGTACCTCCAGCTCTTCCGCAAGCTGCTCTTCAGCCGGATCGTGCCCTGCGTCAAGGACATCGGCCTCTGGGGCGAACGGCTCCAGAAGGCCTACGTCGACATGGGCGTCTTCGAGCTGGGCGACTCCAACCTGGACCTGCTGATGGCCCAGGACGAGGAGATAGCCGAGCAGCTGGACCGGGACCGCTTCGCGGTGGAGGAGCAGGAGCGGGTCGCGGAGGTCGCGGAGGCGATCGCGGAGGGCGGGACGGACGGCTGAGCGCAGGCCCCGGCGCGGCCTCAGTTCTCCTCGGGGATCTCGATGGTCTTTCCGTTCTCGTCGAGGGTCCGGGTCTGCCAGTACGTGTACCACGTGTCGTCCACGTGCTCGGGAACCTTGCCCTCCGGGTAGCGGGCGTAGCCCTTGGGCGGCTCCTCGTCGTCGGACGCGCACGCGCTGCCGGCGCTGCCCACGGCCAGGACCGGGTATTCGCCGCCCCCGCACACGGCGTCCTGCATGGAGCAGGCGGAGGTGAACAGGGCGACCGTGACGGCGGCCAGGGCGAGCCCGAGCGTGGTGCGGGACGGGACGCGGAGTCGGTGGGCCGTGCGCATGGTGGTCTCCCTCTGGCGGTGGCTGACGGGGCCCAGCCTGCCGTGGCCGGAGGGCGAGGAGCGTGAGCACGCGTACTCATATCCGGTGTACGTACCGTGGGCGCGGACGGAGGATGGCGGGCATGAACTCCCCTTCCCGGCCCGGTGATTCCGCGGCGGCGCGCCGCAGCCTCGAAGCGCTCGCCCTCGGTGACGCGTTCGGCGAGCGCTGGTTCCCGCTCTTCCGGCCGCCGCGACAGGCGTACGCCGAGGTCCGGGCGCGCCGGACCCCGCACGAGCCCGTCTGGCACTGGACCGACGACACCGCGCTGGCGCTCGCCCTGCAGCGGGTCCTGGACGAGTACGGCCACGTCGAACAGGACCGCCTCGCCCTGCACTTCGCGCTCGCCTTCGAAGCGGACCAGGCCCGGGGCTACGGGCACGGGATGCACATCCTGCTCCCGGAGCTGCTGGCCTCTCCGGCCGACTGGCGCACGCTGGCACCCGGGCTCTTCGAGGGCGGCAGCCTCGGCAACGGCGCCGCGATGCGCGTGGCGCCCCTCGGGGCGTACTTCCACGCGGACCCGGACCGGGCCGGCGAGCAGGCCGTGCTCTCGGCGGTCGTCACCCACGCCCACCCGGAGGGCGTCGCCGGCGCGGTGGCGGTCGCGGTCGCCGCCGCCCTCTCCGTACGCGGAGAGTTCACGCTGGAGACGGTCGCGGAGCGCACGCCCCAGGGGCTGGTCCGCGAGGGCGTACTCCGTGCCGTGGAGGTGCCGTTCGCCACCGAGCCGTGGAAGGCGGCCGACCTCCTGGGCAACGGGAGCCGGATCAGGGCCGACGACACGGTGCCGTTCGCCCTGTGGACCGCCGCCCGGCACCCCGGCGACCTGGAGGCCGCCCTGTGGGCGACGGCGGAGGGGTTCGGCGACGTGGACACGACCTGCGCCATCACGGCCGGTGTCGTCGGGGCGGTGACCGGCGTGGAGGGCGTCCCCGCCGAGTGGCGCCTGCGACGGGAGCCGCTGGGCCGACGGTCAGCCGAGCGCCGCCGCCACCTCTGACGTCATGCCGTCAGTCTCCGCCCTCCAGCGCCGCCTCCATCACCGCCCGGGCGATCGGAGCCGCGTTGCCGCCGCCGCTGACGTCGGCCCGGTCGGCCGAGGCGTCCTCCACGACCACCGCGACGGCGACCGCAGGGCGGCCGGAGTCCGGCGCCTGCGCCCAGGCGATGAACCAGGCGTACGGCGTACCGGAGTTGTCGATGCCGTGCTGTGCGGTGCCCGTCTTGCCGCCGACCGTCACACCGTCGATCGCCGCGTTCGTGCCGGTGCCGTTCTCCACGACGTCGACCATCATCCGCCGGAGCTGCTGGGCCGTCGCCGGGTTCATCGCCTGGTGGTACGAGTCGGAGCCCTGCTGCCGGACCGTGTCGCCGTCGTCGGTGGTCACCCGCTCCACCAGGTGCGGGCGCCTGAGATCGCCCCCGTTCGCAACCGCCGAGGCCACCATCGCCATCTGGAGCGGGGTCGCCGTCGTGTCGAACTGGCCGATCGAGGACTGGGCGAGCTGGTCGTCGCTCATGTCCGAGTCGAAATTGCTGCGGGCCACCCGGGAGGGGATCCTCAGGTCGTCGTCGTTGAAGCCGAACCTGCCCACCGCCTCCAGCATCCCGTCCAGCCCCACCTCGACGCCGAGATGCGCCATCACCGTGTTGCAGGAGACCCGGATCGCCTCCGCCAGTGACGCCTCCTCGCAGCCGCGCGCCTCGTCGGGCAGGGTGGTCGAGGTCCCGGGCAGGACGTACGGCGACGGGGTGTCCGTCTCCGCGTCCGGATCGGTCACCACACGGGCGTCCAGCGCCGCGGCGGCCGTCACGATCTTGAAGGCCGAACCGGGCGGATAGGTCTGCCGGATGGCCCGGTTGAGCATCGGCCGGCTCTGCGCCCGGTTGAGCCGCGCCCATGCGTCGGTCACGGCGGAGCCGGTGCCGGAGAGGACCTCGGGGTCGTACGAGGGGGAGGAGACCAGCGCCAGGATCCGGCCGGTCGCCGGGTCGAGGGCGGCGACCGCGCCGCGCCGGCCCTCCAGGCCTTCGTACGCCGCGCGCTGCATCGAGTCCTCGATGGTGGTGACGACGTTCCCGCCGGGCTGCCGGCTGCGCGTGATGTCCCCCCAGAGCGGGAGCGGGGCCAGGATCGGGTCGGTGCCGGAGAGGACGCCGTCCTCGGCGTTCTCCAGCAGGGTGGTGCCGTACGTCTGCGAGGCGTAGCCCGTGACCGGCGCGTACAGCGGGCCGTGGCGGTAGGTGCGCTCGTACGCGAGCTGCTCGCCGGTGTCCTTCGACCCGGTGACGGGTTCGTCGCCGACCAGGATGTTGCCGCGCGGCTGGTCGTAACGGTCGATGGTGGTGCGGCGGTTGGCCGGGTTCGCGTTCAGCTCGTCGGCCTCGAAGAGCTGGACGCGGGCGGCGTTCGCCAGCAGGGCGAGGAGCAGGAGCAGACAGAATCCGGCGGCGTGCCGGATGTAGCGGATCACGGTCCGTCCCCGGCCGGCGCGGCGTCCGTATCGGGGTCGGGGGTGCGGGCCACGTCGCTGACCCGGATGAGCAGCGCCACGATGATCCAGTTGGTGACCACGGAGGATCCGCCCTGGGCGAGGAACGGCATCGCCATCCCCGTCAGCGGGATCAGCCCCATCACCCCGCCCGCGATCACGAAGACCTGGAGCGCCAGGATCGAGGCGAGGCCGATCGACAGGAGCCGTCCGAAGGGGTCCCGCAGGGCCAGGCCCGCGCGGAATCCGCGGGCCACCAGCAGGGCGTACAGCAGGAAGATCGCGGTGAGTCCGGCCAGGCCGAGCTCCTCGCCCGCGGTCGCCAGGATGAAGTCGGACTTGGCGGCGAAGCCGATGAGGATGGAGTGGCCGAGCCCCAGCCCGGTGCCGAGCATGCCGCCCGCGGCGAACGCGAAGAGGGACTGCGCGAGCTGGCTGGGCCCCTGGCCGGCGTTGATGGTGGCGTACGGGTCGAGCCAGTCCTCCACCCGGCTGTGCACATGGGGTTCGAACGAGCCGACGGCGAAGGCGCCCGCCGCGGCGAGGAGCAGCCCGACGGCGATCCACCCGGTCCTGCCGGTGGCCACGTAGAGCAGGATCACGAACAGGCCGAAGAACAGCAGCGAGGTGCCCAGGTCCCGTTCGAGGACGAGGACACCGACGCTGAGCAGCCAGATCGCGACGATGGGGCCCAGTACCCGGCCGGTGGGGAACTGGAGCTTCCAGATCCTGCGGCCGGTGTACGCCAGCGCGTTGCGGTTCGCCGCGAGGTAGGCGGCGAAGAACACGGCGAGCAGGATCTTGGCGAACTCGCCCGGCTGGAAGGAGAATCCGCCGACCCTGATCCAGATCTTGGCCCCGTTCACCGCCGGGAAGAAGATCGGCACGATCATCAGGACGAGGGCGGCGGCGACCGACAGGTACGCGTACCGCTGGAGCACCCGGTGGTCGCGCAGGAACACCACCACCGCGATGAAGAACGCGACCCCGAGCGTGGACCAGATCAGCTGGGTCGTCGCCGCCCGGTCGCTCGGGGTCTCCAGGTCCAGCCGGTAGATCAGCACCAGGCCCAGCCCGTTGAGCAGGACGGCGATGGGGAGCAGCAGCGGATCGGCGAACGGGGCGCGGAAGCGGACCGCGAGATGGGCGAGCAGGGCGAGGAGCCCGAGACCGGCGCCGTACCCGGCGACATCGGGGGGCACGGCGTCGTTCCGGGCGAGGCCGACGGCGGCGTAGCCGTAGACGGAGACGATCACGGCCCCGATCAGGAGCGAGAGCTCGACCCCGCGCCGCTTGGGCAGGCGTAGCTCGGGCGGGCGTGACTCCGCCGTCGTTGCGGTCATGCTCCGCAACGTAGCAAGAGGCGGGTGCTATTTCCCTTATGTCAGCCTCGTGGCACTCCCCGGCCGGTGTTCCCGGGGCAGCTCAGCGCTGGTACGGGTTCTGGCCGCCGGGGGGCGCGTAGCCGGGCTGCTGCTGCGCGGCGCCGTACGGATTGCCGTCCTGCCCGCCCTGGGCCTGTGCCAGCAGCTGGTCGGCCTGCTCCTTGGGTATCTGCCGCTCCCCGCCGCAGAAGGTGCACTGCGTCGCGTACTTCGTCGAGAACGGGAACAGCGGGACGAAGAACAGCGTGAACTTGGTGACCCGCTTGCGCAGGGTGTGCGCGGCGGGGTTGCCGCACCAGCCGCACACCATCGTCAGGACCGCCAGCTGGTAGAGATAGCCCCGAGTACCGAAGATGATCATGATGAGGTTCCTTTCCCCGTGTCTCCTGTGAGCGCCCGCCGGCAGAGCGCCAGCAGCTTCTCGTCCTCATAAGTGTCGTGACTGCCGTATCCGCCGTCCATCGCGTTGTGACGGCGTACGGAGAGAAGCTCGGCACGCAGCACCTGTGCCGCGTCCGACCCTGCACCAGCATGGCCCATCCGCGCCAGGCATTCCGCGACCCGGACCCTGACGTGACGGTTCTTCTCCCACGCGGAGAGGAGGACCGGCACGACCTCACCGGTGCACCCCGAGACCTCACGGAGGGCGATCGCGGCGTCCACCCGGAGCCACAGCTCCTCGTGCGCCAGCAGGGCCCGCAGCCTCGGCGCCACCGCCTCGGCCCGCCTCCCCAGGCCGCCCAGCGCGCTCGCCGCCGCCCGGCAGTCGTGCACCTGCTCCGCCCGCAGCCCCTCGGCCAGCACCGGCAGCACCGCGTCGGCGTCGCCCGTGACCGCCCACAGGGCCTCCGCAGCCTCCGTCGCCGCCGCCGTCCCCGGCCGCAGGGTCAGCCGCCGCAGCTCGGGAACGGCACAGCGGGCGGCAGGCCCGAACGACCGCAGCGCCCGCAGGGCCGCCGTGCGCAGCCACTCGCCCCGGTACTCGGGTGCCCCCCGCAGCACCCGCAGCACCTCCTCGGCGGCCTCGCCCGCGCGCAGCGCCGTCAGCCCGGCGAGCAGCGGGCTCGCCCGGTCGTACGCGCTCTCGTCCAGGCCGACCTCGCCGAGCCTGCGCCGCAGCGCCCCGGCGAGCGGGGCCGCCGCGTCACCGAGGCAGTGGATCGCGAACCCCACGTCGTGCGGCACCTCGGGCCGCTCCAGGGCAGCCGCCAGCGCGGGCAGCGCCCGGGCGTCACCCAGCCGGGCCAGCGCCTTCACCGCCGAGCCCAGGCCCGGCGGCCCGCTCGCCCACTCCCTGACCCACCCCCCGGGATCCGCCGCCACCCGCGCGGCCAGGGCGTCGGCCGCCGGTGCCGCCAGGCCGAACAGCTCCTCCAGCACATGCGAGGCGGCCTCCGCGAGCCGTGGCTCCGGATCGGTGAGCTGGGCGCCGACCAGCCGCACCAGCCCCTCGTACGAACCGCGCCAGGCCCGGATCAGCCCGCCGCTCATCCGTACGGCGTCGAGGCGCTGCCAGGGGTCCGGGCTGCACAGCTGGTCCGTCAGCAGCGCCGTGCGGTCCTCCACCCGGTCGTCCAGGCCGACGTGCAGCGTCCGCAGCAGGTCGGCGGCCCACGGGGTGCTGCGTCCCGCGGAGTCCTCCGCCGACAGCTCCCGCAGCTGGCCCACCAGCGTCGGCGAGGCCGCCCGGTCCGCCGCGGTGTCGTCGCCGCCCTGCGCCTGCGCGGCGGACGGCTCCGGCCGGCAGGGCCGCGAGCGCAGCTCCCGCAGCAGGCCCGACACCACCCGTACGACATCACCGGGCAGCGCGTCCGGGGCGCACCTGGCCAGCTGGGCGAGGGCCGCGAGCCGCAGCCCCGGCGGATACGCCTCCGCGGCGAGCCGGCTCAGCCAGTCGGCCGCCTGCCCCGCCAGCGGCCGGTGACGCAGGGCGAGCCGGCCCGCCGCCTCGACGAGCGCGAGCCGCACCTCGTCGTCCGCTTCCTCCGGCAGCCGCTCCCGCAGCAGTTCGAGCACCCTGCCCGGCCGGCCGTGCAGGGTGGCCAGGGCCAGCGGCGCGGCCAGCCGCACCCCGGGATCCTCGTCGGCGACCAGCCCGAAGAAGACCGCGGAACCCGCGGACACGGCGGCCGCGGCCATCGCGTAGTTCGCGACGCCCTCGATCTCGTCCTCGTCGAGCTCGCACTCGTCATCCTCGTCCAGATCGATGCCGCCGATGCTGGTGAGCAGCTCGACGATCCCGCCCCGGTCCCGTATCCCAGGATCCACGGCCAGCTCGAAGAGGAACGGGATGCACGCGAGCGTGCACGCGTACACATCGCCCTGGTGGTGCACCGCGCCGTACATACCGTCGAGCGCGCTCTCCCGCTCCGCCGGATCGGCGGAGGCGAGTCCGTACAGGAGCCCCGGCACATCGTCGGCCGGGCCGTAGGCATGCTCCATCGAGGCCCAGTCGACCTCGTCGATCCCCGTGAACACGCCACACCCTCCCCGTGTCTTCCCGCCCCGGACACGGCCGGAACCGTGCCCGCGAAGCAGCGTCTGCGCAGAGTGTGCACCACGGCCAGGACAATCCACCCTCCACTTGCGGCCTTTCCTCGCCGTGCCCGCCCGGGGCTGTGAAGGGGCTGTGCGGGCCCTGTACCCTCCGCCCTCTCAGCTCCCGGGCAGGGGCCGGGCCCGCCCGGGATCGTTGAGCGGAGCCAGCAGGTCCCCGTGCCGGTCGAGCCGCGCGGCCATGTCCCCGGCGAGGAGGACGAGGTCGTCCGGTGCCCCGCAGGCCTCGATCTCGTCCCAGGTGACGGGTGCGGAGACGGTCGGGCTGCCCTTCGCCCGCAGGGTGTACGGGGCCGCGGTGGTCTTCGCGGCGGCGTTCTGGCTGAAATCCACGAACACCTTCCCCGGGCGCAGCGAGCGCGTCATCCGGTGCACCGCCAGCTCGGGCAGCGCGCCCTGCGCCTCCACCGCGAGCCCCTTCGCATAGGCCGTGACCTCCTCGGAGGGCGTGGGCTCCAGGGGGACCAGCAGGTGCAGCCCCTTGGAGCCGGAGGTCTTCCCGTACGAGGACAGCCCGTCCTCGGCCAGCCGGTCCCGCAGCCAGAGGGCGACCGCACAGCACTCGACGACGCTCGCGGGCGGCCCGGGGTCCAGGTCGAACACCATCCGGTCGGCCACGGCCGGGGAGTCCTGCCGCCACTGGTGGGTGTGGAACTCCACCACCAGGTTCGCCGCCCACATCAGCGAGGGCAGGTCCTGGGCGAGCACCTGCCGGGCACCGGGGTCGTCACTGCGGGGGACCGGGGCCGTGCGGACCCAGTCGGGCGTACCGGGCGGCGGATTCTTGGTGAAGAAGCGCAGCCCCTCCGGGCCGTCCGGGTACCGGAGGAAGGACAGCGGACGGTCGCGCAGGTGCGGCAGCATCGCGTCCGCCGCCGTGGCCGCGTAGTAGTGCAGCACCTCGCCCTTGGTCGTACCGGTGGCCGGGTACAGCACCTTGTCGAGATTGCTGAGCGCCAGGCGCCGCCCCTCCACCTCCGTGATCGGCGTCATACGATAAGAATCACATGAAATCGGATGAATGCTGCCATGGCGGTCGTAAGGGGTGAACGGTGAGGTCCATCTGGAACGGCTCCATCTCGTTCGGTCTGGTCAGCATCCCCGTCAAGCTCATGAACGCCACGGAGAACCACGCGATCTCCTTCCGGCAGATCCACACCGAGGACGGGGGCCGGATCCGCTACCGCAAGGTCTGCGAGCTGGACGAGGAGGAGGTACCCGCCTCCGAGACCGTCAAGGCGTACGAGGACGCCGACGGCACGGTGATCCCCGTGACCGACGAGGACCTGGCCTCGCTTCCGCTGCCCACCGCGAAGACGATCGAGATCGAGGGGTTCGTGCCGTCCTCGGCGATCGACCCCCTCCAGCTGGACTCCGCGTACTACCTGTCGGCCAACGGCGTCCCGGCCGCCAAGCCGTACGCCCTGCTGCGCGAGGCCCTCAGGCGCAGCGGCAAGGTCGCCGTCGCGAAGTACGCGCTGCGCGGGAGGGAACGGCTCGGCATGCTCCGGGTGTCCGGCGACGTGATCGCGATGCACGGGCTGCTCTGGCCGGACGAGATCCGCGCCCCGGAAGGCGTCGCCCCGGACGCCGGTGTCAAGGTCCGCGACGCCGAACTGGACCTGGCGGACGCGCTGATGAACACCCTCGGCGACGCCGACATGGACACGCTCCACGACGACTACCGCGAGGCGGTCGAGGAACTGGTCGCGGCGAAGGCGGCCGGTGAACCCGTGGCGGAGGAGGAGGCCGAGGAGCCCGGCGGCAAGGTGATCGACCTGATGGCGGCGCTGGAGAGCAGCGTGCGGGCGGCGAAGGAGTCGCACGGGGAGGACGACGGTCACGGGGGCGAGGACGCGGACGTCCACCACATCGGGTCCGGCCGGGGCGGCGGCGCGAAGAAGTCCGGGGACCCGGCCTCGAAGCGGACCCCGTCGAAGAGGACGGCGGCGAAAGAGACGGCGGCGAAAGAGACGACGGCGAAGAAGAGTGCCGCGAAGAAGCCGGCGGCGAAGAAGGCCCCGGCGAAGGAGGCTCCTGCGAAGGAGGCCGCGCCCAAGAAGGCGACGGCGAAGAAGACCGGGGCGAAGAAGTCGCCGGGAGGCACACGGAAGCGCACCTCGGCCTGACCCGCGCCTGAGCCGCCTCCGTGCCGGCCGGAAGCCACGCGCGCCGCGCGCCCCGGCGCTGTGTCCGAACGGGCCGCACCGCAGTAAGGTGACCGGTGCCGCGACTGGCGCGTACCCGGCAGGGTGCTCCGTGGAACCGACCACGAGGGAGCGGCACACTCCGGGCATGCCCGGGGCGTCATCGCCGGAGGGCCGTCCGCCTGGGCAATCCGGGTCCATGTCGCCCCCGTGCGACCGACCCGGGAGGAACCCCGTGGCCGTACAGCCGTCCGATGCACGCCGTCCCGCTCTCACAGCGGCCGACCCCGAACTCGCCGCCCTGGTGGACGCCGAGGAGCGGCTCCAGGCGGACACCCTGCGCCTGATCCCCAGTGAGAACTACGTGTCCGCCGCCGTGCTGGAGGCCTCCGGCACCGTCCTGCAGAACAAGTACTCCGAGGGCTACCCCGGAAAGCGCTACTACGAGGGCCAGCAGGTCATCGACCAGGTGGAGACCCTCGCCGTCGAGCGGGCCAAGGCACTGTTCGGGATGGACCACGCCAACGTCCAGCCCTACTCCGGCTCCCCGGCCAACCTCGCCGTCTACATGGCGTTCCTGGAGCCCGGTGACACCGTCCTCGGGATGTCGCTGCCGATGGGCGGGCACCTCACCCACGGCTGGGGCGTCTCGGCCACCGGCACGTGGTTCCGGGGCGTCCGCTACGGCGTGCGGCGCGACACCGGGCGCATCGACCTCGACGAGGTGCGCGACCTGGCGCGGGCCGAGCGCCCCAAGCTGATCTTCTGCGGCGGTACCTCCGTGCCCCGGGAGATCGACTTCGCCGGGTTCGGTGAGATCGCCCGCGAGGTGGGCGCGGTGCTGGTGGCCGACGTCGCCCACATCGCGGGGCTGATCGCCGGGGGCGCGCACCCCTCGCCCGCCCCGTACGCCGATGTCGTGTCCACCACCACCCACAAGACCCTGCGCGGACCGCGCGGGGCGATGCTGCTGACCCGGGCCGAGCACGCCAGGGCCGTCGACCGCGCCGTCTTCCCCGGCCTCCAGGGCGGCCCGCACAACCAGACCACCGCCGCCATCGCGGTCGCGCTGAAGGAGGCGGCCGCGCCCGACTTCGCCGCGTACGCCCACCGGGTCGTGGCCAACGCCCGAGCGCTGGGCGAAGAGCTGGCGGCACGGGGCTTCGACCTCGTCTCCGGCGGTACGGACAACCACCTGCTGCTGGCCGACCTCACGAGCAAGGACGTCTCCGGGAAGATCGCGGCCAAGGCGCTCGACCGGGCCGGGATCGTCGTCAACTACAACACCGTCCCGTACGACCCCCGTAAGCCCTTCGACCCGTCCGGCATCCGCATCGGCACCCCCGCGCTGACCTCACGGGGCATCCCCGCCTCCGAGATGGGCGCGGTCGCGCAGTGGATCGATCTCGTGGTCGACGCCGCTCGTACAGGTGATGAATCGACCGTTTCCAAGGTGCGGGACGAAGTGCGGACCATGATGGACGCCTATCCGGCGCCGGGTCTCCCCCTGGCCTGATTCCGCGCGCCCGCTCTGCGCCCTGTGCGGCGGCCGGACCGCCGTACAGGCTGAGGGGAAAGCAGGATGGCCGGAGGGGTGGACAGAGGGGGCACGATGCAGGATCTCAAGGTCACGTCATGGCAGCTCTTCGGGCACGACCGGCTCTACGTGAACCTGCCGGACGGCACCGCGATCGGATGGGCGGACCGGGGCAGCGGCACGATCACCGTCCTGCACCCGCGGTACCGCGACGCCGTGGCCGACGCACTCGCACGCCAGGTCCCGGACCTGCCGGCCCTCGTCGGTGAGGACGCGCCGGCCGGGCACCCGGCCCCGCCCGCCCCGCCGCCGGTCCCGCGGATCCCGCCCATGCGGGGGATGCGGAAGCGGGGCGCGGGGCAGGACACGGCGGCCGTACGGACACCGGCGCCGCCGCCGGAGCCCGAACCGGAACCCGTGCGGGGCGCGGAGCCGGCGCCCGAACCGGTGGCCGCGCGGGCACCCGTACCGGATCGGGTGGCCGAGCCCTCCTCGGCTCCTCCTCCTGATCCGGCTCCCGCTCCCGCTCCGGCCCCGGAGCGGCGCGGGCGGCCCGCCGTCCTGCCCGCGCTGACACCCGGGAGCGACCTCGCGCCGCGCCGGCCGGGGACGGCGCTGCGGGAACAGCTCGGCGAGAGCGGCACCGGGGCGCTCGTACGGGTGGCCACCGGGGCGCTGCGGCGGCACAAGGACGCGGATCCCCGGCGCGGCGCCCTCGCGGGGGAGCGGCGGGTCGGGGCCGAGCTCAAGCGGCTGACCCGGCACGGCTGGAGGGTCCTGCACTCCGTGCCCCTGCCGGACGGCGCGGAGATCGGCCACCTGCTGATCGGGCCCGGCGGGGTGTTCGCCGTGAGCACCGACCACCGTCCCGGGGCAGCGGTACGGATCGCCGACGGCACCCTGCGGACCGACGACGGCGCCCCGCAGCCGTACGCGCTCGACGGCCGCCCGGAGGCCCGGCGGGCCCGGGCGGCGCTGGAGGCGTACTGCGCCTTCGACGTGCCCGTGCAGACCGTGCTGGTGTTCACCGGGGTCACCGCGCTGGAGGTGGTCGCCACCCCGGCCGGCATCCGCGTCTGCCGGGAGCGCCAGGTCTCCGCCCTCGCCCCGCTGACAGGTGTGTTCACCCTCACCCAGGTGGAGCGGATCTACGACGTCGCCCGGAACGGGGAGGCCTGGCTGGACGTGTGAGCCCCGGACGCGGCCGGTAGATTTCCCGGTGCTGCCGCAGCGTGCTGCGGCAGCACCGCCGCGCCGACGCCGTGCCGCCGAAGGGGAAGACACCGTGAAACTCCGCTGTGCCGTGCTCGACGACTACCAGTCCGTGGCGGCCACCGCCGCCGACTGGTCGCCCGTCGCCGACGACATCGACGTGGTCAGCTTCGCCGAGCACTGCGCATCGGAGGACGAACTGGCCGATCGCCTAGCGGAGTTCGACCTGGTCGTCACACTCCGGGAGCGCGTGCCGTTCCCCGCGACGCTGATCGAGCGGCTGCCCCGGCTCCGCCTGATCGTCGCCTCCGGCATGCGTAACACTTCCATCGACTACGCCGCCGCCGAACGCCACGGGGTCACCGTCTGCGGCACCGCCAGCACGGCCACCCCGCCCGTCGAGCTGACCTGGGCGCTGCTGCTCGGACTGGCGCGCGGGATCGTGACCGAGGCCAACTCCCTCCGGGAGGGCGGCCCCTGGCAGTCGACCGTCGGAGCGGATCTGCACGGGCGCAGGCTCGGTATCCTCGGCCTCGGCAAGATCGGCGGCAGGGTCGCCGCCGTCGGCCGCGCCTTCGGCATGGACGTGGTGGCCTGGAGCGAGAACCTGACCCCGGAGCGGGCCGAGGAGGCCGGGGCGGGGTTCGCCGCGTCCAGGGAAGAGCTGCTGGAGACCAGCGACTTCGTCTCCGTACACCTCGTGCTGAGCGACCGCACCCGTGGGCTGATCGGTCCTGCGGAGCTCGCCCTGATGCGCCCCACCGCCTATCTGATCAACACGTCCAGGGCCGCGGTCGTGGACCAGGACGCCCTGCTGGACGCCCTGCACAAGGGGACGATCGCGGGCGCCGGAGTGGACGTGTTCGACATCGAACCGCTGCCCGCCGGCCACCCGATGCGCACGGCACCCCGACTGCTGGCGACGCCGCACCTGGGCTATGTCTCGCGGGCCAACTACGAGACGTTCTACGGCCAGGCCGTGGAGGACATCCGCGCCTATCTCGACGGCGCTCCCGTCCGCACCCTCGGCTGAGCGGTCCGCGCTCCCGCGCCGGGGGCCCGGGGGCCGGGCGCGGTGTCAGCGTTCCGTCAGCGGGGCCGGTGAGCATGGTCCCGCCCGCTGATGCTGAGGAGCCCGAAGATGGAGTCGTACGGCGAGGTGGAACGGCACTGCGGCGTGGGCCTGGGAACCGGGTTCTTCTGCGAGCACCGCGTGAGCCGGAACGAACCGCGGTGATCCGGCGGATCCTGCCGGCCTCCGTGCGGACCGCCGAGGCCTTCCAGGACGTACCGGAGCGCGGGCACGGCGCCCTCCTCCCCGAGGAGCAGGCCGTCGCGGCCGGCATGGGGGAGGGGCGCCGCCGCGAGTTCACCACGGTGCGCGCCTGCGCCCGCACCGCGCTGGACGCACTCGGGCACCCGCCCGCCCCCCTGCTCCCGGACCGCCACGGCGCGCCGGGCTGGCCCGAGGGGGTCGTCGGCAGCATGACGCACTGCCGCGGCTACCGGGCGGCCGCCGTCGCGCGGCGGGAGGACCTCCGCGCGATCGGGATCGACGCCGAACCGCACCGGCCGCTGCGCCCCGGGGTCATGGAGACCATCGGGCTCCCGCCGGAGCTGGCCAGGAACACCGCCCTCGCGCACGAGGATCCCGAGGTGCGCTGGGACCGGCTGCTCTTCTGTGCCAAGGAGGCCCTCTACAAGGCGTGGTTCCCGCTCACCGGGATCCGGCTCTCCTTCCGGGACGCCGAGGTGGCGCTCCTGCCCCGCACGGACGCCCTCGGCCCGGAAACAGGGATGTTCCGGGCAGACGTGGTCAAGGTCCGCCCCGGGTACCATGGCCCCGTATCGTTCGAGGGACGGTGGTCGGCCGCCGTCGGTGAGCACATCGTCGCGGCCGTGGTGGTGGAGGTACCCCCGGTCCTCTGATGATTCTCCGGGGCGTGGGAGAGTCTCCTTCGAACCGACCCGGGATGTCAGAGGTGGCCATGAGCAGCGAGGAGCTACTCGCCGTGCTCGCCGCCGTGGGCCATGCGCAGCGGCTGAGGATTCTCGCTGAGCTCGCCGGCGGCCGGATGTACGTGAGCGAGCTCGCCCGTCGGCTGGGCATGTCGAGGCCCCTGCTGTACATGCACATCGACCGTCTCGAGAAGGCCGGCCTGGTGACGGGCAACCTGGAACTGTCCGACGACGGCAAGGCGCTCAAGTACTTCGAACTCACCGCATTCGACCTGCGGTTGAATATCGATACCATCCTCGGGGCCGTCAGGTCCGACGAACCGATGTCCGACGTACGGGATGCGGACGACGCGAAGGGGAAGAGGACATGACCGGGGCCGTCATCACGATCGCCATTGTTCTGATCGTCGTCGGAGGTGTCACGGCGAGCGTGGTGGCGTACTTCAGACTCCAGCGGCACCGGGCCGACGCCGTGGCCATGGCCTCGTACCGCAAGCTCGCCGAGGAGGCGGTCGCGCGGCAGGCGTCGGTGAACGGCGAACTCGCCGTGATCAGCGAACGCGTCACAGCGGTCGAGAACCTGCTCCGCAGCGTCGACTGATTCCGCCCGGGCCATCTGCTGATGCCCTCATCGCTCGGCTGACCTGCGACTTTAGTCCGCGGTTTAAGAGTCTGGTCCACCGGTCCGACCCCTTTTTAGACTTGCGCCGTTCCCCCTGAGCAGAAGGGTTGGTCGGGCATGTTCGGTCCTGGCGTCCGGTTCCACGACGAGAGTTTCCCCCCGCTGGTCCGGTGCACCGCACCGGACCACATCGCACCGCAGTGGGCGGCGGACAACCGCGGAGCCCTGGAAGGCCTGCTCCGCGAGCACGGTGCGGTGGTCCTGCGCGGATTCGGTGTCGAGACCCCCGACGCCTTCGAGTCGCTCGCCGCCTCCCTGGTGGGCGAGTTGTACGGCGACTACGGCGATCTGCCGCACGAGAAGGACGCCGACCAGGTCTACAAGTCGACGCCCTACCCGTCCGAGCAGTCGATCCTCTTCCACCACGAGAGCTCGCACATGCCGCAGTGGCCGAGCCGGCAGTTCTTCTGCTGCCTGCAGCCGGCCGCCGAGGGCGGTGCCACCCCTCTCGTCGACGGCCGCAAGGTGTGGGCGGCTCTCCCCGACGACCTGCGCGACCGTTTCGAGCGTCTCGGCATCCGCTACGTACGCAACTTCATCCCTGGACTCGACGTCAGCTGGCAGCAGATGTTCGGCACCGAGGACCGGGGCGAGGTGGAGGCGCGCTGCGCCGCCCAGGACGTGGAGTGCGAGTGGCGACGCGACGGATCGTTGCGCACCACACAGCAGGGGCCCGCGGTGATCAGGCACCCCGTGACCGGTGAACAGGTCTTCTTCAACCAGCTCTTCCTGCACCACACCGAGTGCCTGGAGTCCTCCGTGCGCGAAGTGATGAGCTCGATCTTCGGCGACGACGAGACGGCGTACCCACGCAGCGCTTTCTTCGGCGACGGATCGCCGATCCCCGCGGCCGCGGTCGGCCGGCTCCGGGGCCTCTACGACTCGCTGGCGCGGCGCTTCGTCTGGGAGAAGGGCGACGTGGTGGCCATCGACAACATGCTCGTCTCGCACGGCCGTGACCCCTTCGGAGGGGAGCGGAAGATCATCGTGGCCATGGGCGACATGGTCACCCGTGACGCGGTCGCCGCCACGCCCACGTCCTGACGGCCCGTCCTCCCGCAGCCGAGACGGCGTGACCCCCGCCGTGGGCGCGCAACCACACACAGGAGCAGCGATGAATCCGTCAGGGACGAATCCCGGGATGCTGGCCGGCGAGGTCCGCCGGGTCACGGCCGGCTCCGTGGTGGAGATGGTGCGGGGGCACGCCCGGCAGCGGCCGGACGCGGTGGCGGTGGAATCCGGCGGAACCCTCCTGACGTACCGGGAACTGTGGCACCGGGCCATGGTCGTGGCCGCAGCGCTCGACGAGGCGGGTGCCGGGGCGGGGGACCGCGTGGTGCTCTGGGCGGACAGGACGGCCGGCACCGTGGCGGGGGCCCTCGCCGTCATGGCGCTGGGCGCCGCGTATGTGCCCGTGGACCCGACCCATCCCGAGGAACGGGTCCGGCAGGTACTGGACGGCGCGAGGCCCGTCGCCCTGGTGCACGACGGCGCGGCCGCGCGCCAGGCCCTGCCCGCGGTCGATGTGCCCGTCCTCGACCTGGCGGCTCTCGCCGACAGCGTGGCGCCGCCGGACCGGGAGCCGCCCCGCGCCACGGACCTCGCCTACATCGTCTTCACGTCGGGCTCCACGGGAGCTCCCAAGGGCGTCATGGTCGAGCACGGCTCACTGGCCAACTACGTGGCGTGGTGCGGGAGTCTGGTCGGAACGGGCGGCGGCGGCAGTCCGCTGTTCGCGAGCCTCGGGTACGACCTGGCGATGACGTCGCTGTGGGTGCCGCTGTCCCAGGGCGGGCGGGTGGTGACGGTGGCCGGCCTGTGGGACCAGGCCGCTCTCTTCGGTGGCCGGACGGATCCCTACACGTTCGTGAAGCTGACGCCGTCCCACGCCCGCTTCTTCGAGGCACTGGTCGAGCCTCCCCGCTACGACCGCGCGAGCCGTCTGCTGATGTTCGGCGGTGAGGCTCTCGACCCCGCGCTGCTGAACGGGCTCGGCTCCCGGCTGGACGGCCTGCGGCTCGTCAACCACTACGGCCCCACCGAGACCACGATCGGCTGCTGTGCCCACTCCTTCGACCGCACCCGGCTGCCCACGACGCCCACGGTGCCGATCGGGGTGCCCGCGTGGAACACCCGCGCCTACGTGGTCGACGAGCAGCTGCGCCCGGTTCCCCAGGGGCAGCCCGGGGAGCTGGTGATCGCCGGCCGTGCCGTCGCCGCCGGATACCTCGGCCCCTCCGCACCCGGCGACCGTTTCATCGACGAGCGGGAACTCGGGGGCCGGCCCGGCCGCGCCTATCGCACCGGCGACATGGTCGAGATGCTGCCGGAGCGGGTGCTGCTCCACCTGGGGCGTCGCGACGACCAGTGGAAGGTCAACGGCTACCGCGTCGAACTGGGCGAACTCAGGCACCACGTCCTGTCCGTGCCGGGAGTCGAGGACGCCGTCTTCGAGGTCGTCCGCGGGCCCGTCGACGTACTGGAGCTGTTCGTCCGTCCCGCGGACAGCCGGAACCGGCCCGACGAGCAGGCCGAGGCGGTGCACAAGGCGCTGTCCGCGGTGCTGCCTTCGGCGCTGGTCCCGGGACAGGTGCATGTCGTTCCCGAGATCGTCCTCAACGCCAACGGCAAGAGGGACGTGGCCGCGACCCGGAACCTGTGGGCGGGGCTGCCGGCCGGGCGGTGAACGCCTCCGTGCCTCCGGGAGGAGGCGGCCGCGGCACCCGGCGTGTGCCGTGGTGCCGCTCCGTCCGGACGGAGTCCGTCCGGTGTCCCGGACCGGGCGGGGGCTCGCATCAGGGGCGAGTCAGCCCGGCGTCAGCGGACTTGGCCACGATGGCACAGCGGTCCTGAGGTTCCCGATTCCCGCACCGGCGGGCCAGGGAGGTCCGCGCCCCGTAAGCCATCCGGACAGGGAGTACACGTGGCGAACCCCTTCGACGACGAGGACGAAACGTTTCTGGTGCTGGTGAACGACGAAGGTCAGCACTCCCTGTGGCCGTCCTTCGCCCAGCAGCCCGACGGCTGGCAGGTCGCGCTCGACGCGGCGCCGAGGGCGGAGGCACTCGCCTTCGTGGAAGCGAACTGGACGGACATGCGGCCGCGTTCCCTCAGGGAGCCCCAGTCGGCCTGATCCGGCGGCGTCGCACGCCGTGAACGTTCTGTGGCCGGCCCGCGTCCTGGGGACGCGGGCCGCTCTCTGCCCCGACCCGGTGCGCGCCGCCGGGCCGGACGAGCCCGTGTCCCGCGTCCCATGACGAGGACCGGCTCCCGCCCCTCGACGGGGCACTTCGCATTCGCGGGACCTACGGGGGTCATCCATGCTCAGGATCCACTTCACTGCGGCCGACATAGCGAGAATCCGCCTGGGGGCCACCGTCGGCCCCGTCATGGAGACGGCGTTCGCCGTGTCGCTGCTGGGCCGCAGCGTCGGCCTGCCGTACGTCCACTGGCGCCGGAAGGTGGGCAGCCGTACGCCGCCCGGGCCCTCCACGGCGCCGCAGACGGCGTCACTCGACGCCGATGCACTGCTGGGTCTCGCGGAGCGGTTCATCGCCGACACCGAGGCGGTCCCGGGCGCGGCCCGGCAGCCCGCCGTGCAGCCGCAGCTGCCCGCGGCGCTCTCGGACACCTGGCAGACCGCCGTCGCACCGTACTGGGACCGGATCACCGCCTACCTCGAAACCGAACGCGAGGCGCGCAGCAGGATCGTCATGGCCGGGGGAGTGGAACAGCTTCTGGCCACCCTGCACCCGCGCCTCGTCTGGCGGGCGCCCTGCCTCGAGGTGACGGGTGTCCCAGACGGTGAGATCCGGCTCGACGGCCGGGGCGTGGTGCTCACGCCCTCGGTCTTCCTCTGCGACCCGCCCGCCCGGATCCTGGCCGGCCGATCCACGGACGGGGCCGCTGTGCTCGCGTTCGCGGCCCCGCCCGACGCCCGCCGGTCGGCGTGCCTGTGGGAGGACACGGAGGGCGTCGAACGCCCGCTGGGCGCGCTGGTCGGACAGACCAGGGCCGCGGCGTTGCGCGTCCTGCGCACCACCTGCACCACCACCCAGCTCGCCGACAAGCTCGGCATCTCCGCGGCCGGGGCCAGCCAGCACACCGCCGTGCTGCGGGAGACCGGGCTCATCACCACGCGCCGTATCCGCAACACGGTCCTGCACACCGTGACCCCGCTGGGCATGGCCCTGCTCGACGGCCGGGGGCCGCAGCCGCAGCCTCAGCCACGCCAAGGGGCCGGCAGGACGCGCCGCGTCCTGCCGGCCTGAGCCGGGCACGTACGGGTCAGATACCGGGCCACGCCCGGAACTCCCGCATCCCGTACAGAAGCGGCGGCCGGGTGCTCTGCCGCGTGATCCGCCGGGTCCTGCCGAACACGGTGACGTGGTCACCGACCGGCTGGGTCAGTACGACGGTGCAGTCCGCGACCGTGTGGGCGTCCCGGACGAGATGTGGTCCGCCCGCGTCGGGGTCCTGCGTCCACGGGGTCAGCTCGAACCGGCGCGGGTTGCCGGAGGCGAAGAGTTCGGCGGTCTCACGGGCACCCTCGTGGAGGAGGTTGACGGCGAAGCCACCCTGTTCACGGACGGCGGCGAGCGTCGGGCTGCCCTCGCGCAGGCAGACCAGCAGGGTCGGCGGGTCGAGCGAGACGCTGCAGACCGAGGAACACGTCATCCCCCAGGGGCCGCCCTCGCGGTCGAGGCCCGTCACCACGGACACACCGGTGGGGAAGGTACTCATCATGGTGCGGAAGCCGTCGGAGGTCGCCCCGGCAGGCGGTGGCAGGGTCGAGGCGGGCGGAGCCTTGGACTCGGTCATGGTGTGCTGCCTTCCGTGACGACGGGATCGGGTGACGGGGGCCGGAACATGGCTTTCTCCGCGGGCTCGCCGGTGCGGCCGGCCGGACCGAGCAGCGGTCCGGTCATGGCCGTGGTGACGAGCGCCATCACCACGAGCGCGAGAACCAGGGGCCCGGGCAGGATGCCGGCCCGGTGTCCGGCCTCCAGCACGATCAGCTCGGTCAGCCCCCGGGTGTTCATCAGTACGCCGATCCGCCGGGCCTCGGCGGGCCGGCTTCCGCCCAGCCGGGCTCCGAGGTATCCGCCCAGCAGCTTGCCCGCGCAGCCGAGCAGGACCGCCAGGGCGATCAGTGACCAGGAGGCCGCCGAGAAGGTGCCGGTGAAGACCGTCACACCGGTGACCACGAAGAAGACCGGGGTCAGCGTCCGTCCGGCGCGTGAGACGCCGGACACCGTGGAGGCCCAGGGGGACCCCGCGTCGCCGGGGATCGCCAGGCCGACCATCGCGGCCCCCACGATGGCGGTCATCCCCAGGTGCTCCGTCGCCAGCGCGGTGCCCAGAGCGGCACAACCGAGCAGGACCGAGGCCGTCCTGGGGAGCCGCTCACGGAACCGGCGCGCACGCCGGGTCCTCAGGGTCTGCCGCACCAGGAGAGCGCAGACGCCGCCCACGAACAGAGCGGTCCCGGCGTCCGCGAGTCCGGAGAGGCTCCCCGTCCCGAGACCGATGGCCAGAACGAGCAGGATCCATCCGAGACCGTCCATGAGGATGGCGGCCGAGAGCGCGAGCCGCCCGCTGGGCGCGTCTCCCAGACCGCGGTCGCCGAGGATCCTGGACAGCACCGGTACGGCGGTGATGGACATCGCCACCGCGACCATGAGCGTGAAGGCGGGCAGCGGAGCGCTGCCGCGGGCCGCCGTGTCGTCGGTGACCATGATGAATCCGGTCAGCAGCACGCCGGTGCAGAGCGGAACCCCGAACGCGCAGACGACCAGGGCGGACAGCGAACGCTGGGGCGGGCTGTCCGGGCCGGGGCGCAGCTTGTGCGCCAGGCCGACCAGGTACAGCACCAGGCCGACCTGGCCGACGAGCGCGAGGGCGTCGAGCACGGCACCCGGCAGCAGCGACTCGAACCGGTCACGGCCGGCCAGGGCGAGAACGGCGGGCCCGACCAGCAGGCCCACCGTCACCTCTCCGACGACCTCCGGCTGCCGCAGCCTACGGGCGGCCACCCGCCCCGCGCGGGCCAGGAGCAGTGCGGCGACCATCGCGGCAGCCACGTGCGCGGGACGGACGAGGGATTCCAGAACGACCATGGATACGCAGTCCCTTCGCGGTCGTCGAGCGGGCTCAGCCGATCTGGCTGAAGTAGTCGTACGCCTTGGGCAGCGTCGAGGTCAGGCGCTGGGTCTTCTCCTGGATCTTCATGAACTCCCGCCGGACCGCCTCGTTGTCGGTGAGTGCGAGCGCCGGCGACGACTTGACGTCGATGCCGCCCATGCCGAGCAGGACACATATGTACGAGTAGGCGGGCAGACCGTGGTAATAGGGGTAGATCGACTCCGAGTCGGGCAGCTGCGTCCGCCACAACTCGATGCGCTCGGCCAGGGACTCGGGGATCTGCCGGGTCTTCGCGTCGCGCCAGTACTGGGTGTCGTTGCGCTTCGCCGCCACGTAGTGCAGGACCAGGAATTCCCGTACGCCGTCCATGACGTGACGGACCGAGTCGTTGTAGGTGTTGCGCCGGTTCGCGTCCCAGTCCGGTCCGGGGAAGTTCTTCGCGAGCTGCTCGATGGCATGGTGGATGAAGAAGATTCCGGTCGATTCCAGCGGCTCGACGAAACCGCTGGAAAGGCCGATGGCCACACAGTTGTTGACCCAGGAATTCCTGCTCCGCCCGATGCGCATACGGATGTGGTTGGCCTCGACATCAGCCGCGTTGGGCCCTACGAAATCGCGGAGGGTCTGCTCGGCGTCTTCCGGGGAGAGGTAGTCCTTGGCGTAGACGTACCCGGTACCGACACGGCCGGTCAGCGGAATGGTCCAGATCCACCCGGCATCCTGAGCGGTGGCTGTCGTGCAAGGAAGAATTCCTCGCTTCTCCATGTCCATCGGGACCTGGAGGGCGACGGCGCTGTCGTTCGGGAGAGTGTCCTGATACGAGATGAAAGGCTCTTCGAGTGCCTTGTTGATGAGGAGGCTGCGGAATCCCGTGCAGTCGATGAAGAGGTCGCCGGAGAGGTCGCCGTGCTCCTTGGTGCGGACCGATCCGATCCAGCCCCGGTCGTCGAGGGAGACGTCCTGGACGTCGTCGACGATGTGCCTGACGCCGCGCTGGACGGCGTATTTGGTCAGGAACTTGGCGAGCAGGGCAGCCTCGAACTGGTACGCGTAGGGGAACTGCGTCTTGCCCTGGTGCTCCGACATGGTCAGGCCCTGCATCTCTTCAGCACCCTCGTTGAAGGGCTGGTCGATGAGGGTGCCGTCCCGGTGGCGCGGGCTCAGGCCGGCGTCGATGACGGACGGCATGACGAAGCAGTCCTTGTCGAACCGTTCGCTCGGCTTCTCCTTGAGCCACCAGTCGGCCAGCGGGAAGCCGTTGACGGAGCGCATCTGCTCGAACGGGTGGTAGAAGTAGTGGCCCTTCTCGCGCCAGTTCTCGAAGCGCACGGCGAGCTTGTAGGTGGCGTTGCACGCCGGCATCCAGTCCTTCTCCTTGAGTCCGAGAAACTCGAAGAAGTGGCGGATGTCGCTGAAGGTGGCCTCTCCGACGCCGACGGCTCCGACATTTCCGGACTCGACCAGAGTGATGTCTATCCGGTCGCCGAACGCAGCCTTGAAATATGAGGCCGTCATCCATCCCGCGGTGCCGCCGCCCACAATAACGACTCTGTTGAGCATCGTTGTCTCCTGTTCGGTGGATCGAATGGGTTGGCATGGCGTCGTCCCGGAGGGGAAAAAGCTGGGGTGGCGCCACCGAGGAATTACGTTAGGTCGGTCCGCGACCCAGGAACAGGACATTAAGTTTCTGGCGAAAAGTACTGGTGGGAACGGCTGTTGACGCCGGATCGGGTGCCGGTCGAATGGGCGTCAGTCCTGTGTCAGCGCGAGTCGGCAACATTGCCGCGCGAATGGCGATAGGCGTCGGCGGATCGGCGCCTCATCGTGCGGGTGACCACCGGGCCACCGCCCTACTTCAATGGAGTTGTGCATGACACAGCAAGTCCATGTACCGCCGTTCGCCGTGATCCCCGGAGTGCAGGTGCACAGCGTCCTGGCGGGCCAGGAACAGCGCACCGTCGACCTGGTGGAGAAGGCTTACCGGCTGCACGGCGAGGGAGAGACGGTCAACCCGCCGTCCTACTTTCTGCGCTTTCCCGATCGCCCGGCCTCGCGGATCATCGCGCTGCCGGCGTCCATCGGCGGAGACAACCGGGTCGAGGGCCTGAAGTGGATCTCCAGCTTTCCCGGGAACGTGGAATCCGGAGTTCCGCGCGCTTCGGCGGTGCTGGTGCTGAACGACTACAGCACGGGCTATCCCTTCGCGTGTCTGGAGAGTTCCATCATCAGCGCCGCCCGAACGGCGGCCTCCGCCGCTCTGGCGGCGGACCGGCTCAGCGGTGAGCGGGGCCGCCCCCGGCGGATCGGCTTCATCGGCACCGGGCTGATCGCCCGGCACATCCACATGTACCTGGCCGGCACGGGCTGGCAGTTCGACGAGATCGGGGTGCACGACCTCTCGGCGGAGCACGCCCGGTCCTTCAGCTCCTACCTGGAGCAGAGCGGCTCCGAGGCGCGGGTCACGGTGCACGAGGGGGCCGAGGAGCTGATCCGTGAATCGGACCTGGTGGTCTTCGCCACCGTGGCGTCCGCGCCGCACGTCGTGGACCCGGAGTGGTTCGCGCACCACCCGGTCGTCCTCAACGTGTCCCTGCGCGACCTCGGCCCCGAGGTTCTGCTCGCCTCGGCCAACTTCGTGGACGACGTGGAACACGTGCTCAAGGCGGACACCTCACCCCATCTGGTCGAACAGTGCACCGGGAGCCGGGAGTTCATCGACGGCACGCTGTACGAGGTGCTGACGGGGAAGGTGCGTCCTCCGGTGGACCGCACCGTGATCTTCTCCCCCTTCGGTCTCGGCGTGCTGGACCTGGCCGTGGGCAAGCACGTGTACGACATGATCCAGGAACTCGGGGAACTGCAGGTGGTGGACGGGTTCTTCCACGAGGTCGACCGGTACGGCCGCGTAGACGCTGCCGCCCGCTGTGGCTGAGAGGGGGTGGTCGCCATGCCCGTGATCTCCGCGCCGGAGGACTTCCACGTGGAGGATCTGTACGTGGATCTGCGGCCCACCTTCGACGTACCGCTCTACCTCAAGTGCGAGGGCTTCAACTTCGCCGGTTCGATCAAGCTGAAGGCCGCGGCGTCCATGGTCGCCGAGGCCGAGGCGCGCGGGGAGCTGACCCCCGGATCGGTCATCGTCGAGTCCTCCTCGGGAAACCTCGGGGTGGCGCTCAGCATGATCGCCGCCACCAGGGGATACCGCTTCCTGTGTGTCACGGACACCCGCTGCAACCTCGTCACCAGGCAGCTCATGGAGGCCATGGGGGCACAGGTGCACGTCGTGACCGAGCCGCATCCGGGGACGGGGTTCCTCGGGGCGCGTCTGGACCTGGTGCGTGAGCTCTGCGCATCGGACAGCCGGTACTTCTGGATGAACCAGCACGCCAATCCGTACAACTGGATGGCCCACTACCGCACGACGGCGCCGTCCATCGCGAAGGCGTTCCCCGAACTGGACGTCCTGTTCGTGGGGGCGGGAACCACGGGGACCCTGATGGGCTGCGCGCGTTACTTCAAGGAGGAGGGGCTGCCCGTCACCGTCGTGGCGGTGGACTCGATCGGGTCCGTGACGTTCGGCGGCCCGGCGGGACCGCGGATGATCCCCGGTCTGGGAGCCGGCGTGCGGCCCCCCATTCTCGACGAGTCCTTCGTCGACGACGTGGTGCACGTGGCGGAGACCGACGCCATCCGCGATGTGCACCGGCTGGCATCCGGCGGCTTCCTGTTCGGCGGTTCCACGGGCACCGTGATCTCCGGTGCGACCCGCTGGCTGCGGAAGCACCGGGACGGGGAGTCCGTCACCGCCGTCGCGATCTCACCGGACCTGGGTGAGCGCTACCTCGACTCCGTCTACCGGCCCAGCTGGGTGGCGGACGTGTACGGGGACCAGTCGCCGGTGAGTGAACCGAGCCGCTGACCCCCCAGGAACAGACGCCGGGCCGCATCATTCCCCCGGGCGGCCCGGCGTCGCTGTACCCCGCAGCAGGGGGGTATACCGCGGAATCACGCCGGAGTGGGCAGCATGGTATTTCCCTCCGAGGGGTGAACGTGGCCAGAATTGCGACTGATTCCGATGGTGACGGGGGTAAGGCCGTGGAGGTCAATGTATTGGGCTCGCTGTGCATCACCTGGAGAGGCAGGAGGGTGTCGCCGGCTTCACAGAGGGCAAGCGTCGTTCTCAGTCTTCTCGCTTTGACGCCGGGGGCCCCGGTACCGTTCGACCAGATAGTGGACGAGCTGTGGGCCGGGCGATCCATGGTGAATGCCCGAAATGCACTCCAGGCCAACGTTGTCCGCCTTCGTAGAATATTGAAGGACATTACGGGGCTGGATGGCGAGAATCTGGTTCGTACGGTGGGGAGTGGATATCTGCTCGATGTCGCCCCCGATGCGGTGGACGCACACCGATTTGTGGAAATGGCTGATAAGGGGGGTGCGCTCGCCCGGCGGGACCCACGGTCGGCAGTGGTCGAACTGGAGGCGGCTCTCGCGCTCTGGAGGGGGCCCGCGCTGCTCGATGCCGCCGATGGCCTGCGGTGTCGCGCGCAGGCGGCGCATCTCGAGGAGCGCAGGGTCAGCGCCTACGAGGATCTGGTGGCCGCGAAGCTGGCCGGCGACGCGGAGCGGGTCCCGCTGGCTGAACTCAGGCAGTTCGCCGCCGAGCATTCGGAGCGCGAACGGCTCAGCGAACTGCTGATGCTGGCGCTCTACCGTGACGGCAGGCAGGCCGAGGCGCTGGAGGTCTTCCACGGTGCGCGCCGGCGTCTGGCGGACGACCTCGGACTGGAGCCGGGACGGGCTCTGCACTCCGTCTACCAGGCAATTCTCGCCCAGGACGCGGGGCTCGGGGAGCCGCGCATGGCCCTGGCCTACTCGGCTTCGGCCTGACGCCCGGCACATCGCGGCGCAGTCGGGCCCCGGCCCGCGGGTCCGGGTTCCGGGCCCGGAGTTCACCTGGCCGGAATTCGATGAACGAGGGTGCATAGCGGTGCCGTAAGGGGCCCGTCGGCCGCTGCCGGAAGAATGACCGAAGATCGACCCTCGCCGGGGCAGGGCGGCTCGCCGCGGCGACACCCGAGGTGACGGCGCCGGTGCTCCTGCCGGGCGGCCGGCCGCCGGGCCGACGAGGGTCCGGGCCGGTCGCCTGCGGTGTCGGGCGCCGGCGCCGGAGACGTCGGGCGGCGGGGAGCGGGACGCGGTCGTACATCGGTGCGGCCGAGGCGGCGTGAGCTCCTGACCTTCCGGCTGACCAGCCTTTTCGCTCGGCACGGCGGACCCCGGTGAGTGCGACGGAGAAAGCGCGGCGGAGGTCGTGCCGCACCAGGACGTCCGGGCGGGGCGGCCCGGAAAGATGGAGCCACGGCAAATCAGGGGATGCGGTCCGATGAACTCGGGCACCGGTGAACGGGCATCGGTATTGGGTGCGGGCCGCCGAGCTGCTGAAATCGTGCATGGAGGCCCTGTGGGGATGATCCATGGACGAGGTGAAGGTTCGCTGTTAGCGTGTGGAGCGGCTCTCGGGAGGGGCCAAAAATCGCTCTTCTTATACGCTGCCGTTCATGGGGGAATTGTGGACGTGGAACTTCGGCACGCCCGAATCGTTACGGTCATAAACAGAATGGGCAGCATTTCGAAGGCTGCGTCCGAACTAAATGTTCCACAATCGAGCCTGACTGCACAGTTACGAAGGATAGAAAAGGCTCTGGGCGGACAGATTTTTGTGCGTTCGGTTCATGGCGTCGAGCTCACGGAGCGAGGGGAGCGGCTGATTCCCTTACTTTCCGAGCTCGTCCAGCAGGCCGATCTGGTGATCGTCGAGGCGGCCTCGCACGCCAGCGACGTCTTCCGGTTCGGGACCGCCGAGTGGACGCCGCCCTCCCTGCTGGACGCGCTGCGTTCCTCGTTGTCCGCGCCGGAGGTGCAGACCGAGACCCTCAGCCCCGATGCCGCCGTGGACGCGGTGCGGCGCGGAGTACTCACCGCGGCCATGGTCCCCGGTGTGGCGCTCGCCCGTGCGACGGACACGGACGAGATTCCCCTCGACGCGGCACTCATCGCCCGCGAACCGGTGTGGCTCGCCCTCCCGAAAGGGCACCGGCTGTCAGGGGGTGACGCGGTGCGGTCCTCGGAGCTGTCGACGCTCAACTGGGTGTGCTACGCCCGCGACCACTGGTTCCACTCCATCGAGAGCCGGACCTTCGGCAGGTTCGAGCCGTCGCACCCCGAGGTGCTCCACTACGCCGATGGCCACCACGAGGCGATGAGCTGGGTGCGGGACGCGCAGGCGGCGGCTCTCACCACGCCCACCGGCGCCACCCCCGACGTCTCCCTGGTGCCGCTCCGCGACACCGAGAGCTCCGAGATGCTCGTCGTGTGGCGCCGAGGTTCGGTCGCCCACGCCGCCCTGCGCCGCCTGGTCGACGCCGTGCGCCGGTACTACGCCGAATACGCCCGGAGCATCCCGCGGTACTGGGCCTGGATACGCGAACACCCCGACGACTTCAAGGAACTGAGCGCGTTCCTGACGCCGGCGTACGGGGCCTGACCCGGTCCGTGGCAACGGCTCGGCCGTCGATTTCCCGTCAGTGCGGCGTCAGGCCGGGGCGGCAGTATCGGCCGGGTGAACGGTATCGCCCCCTCGCTCTGTCACGTCACGGTCGTCGTCACGGCGACCGCGGGGCTGCGCGACGCGCAGGCGAGGGGAGCGGCGCTCGCCCGGACCGCCATGGAGTTCGGTGTGGCACCGCGAGCGCTGCGGGTGCGCCATGACGGCATGCGGCGACCCCTGCTGGACGGGCTCGGGCCCGGTGCGCGCATCAGTATCAGCCACGGACGCGGTCTGGCGGCCGTGGCGGTGACCGGTCTGGGGCCCGTCGGGGTCGACATCGAGGCCGTCCGTCCTCTTCCCGCTCTGCGCCTGGCGCGACGGTGGTTCGTGCCGGAAGAGGCGGCATGGCTGCGCACGCTGCCGGAACGGCACCGGCCCGCGGCCTACTTCTGGCTCTGGACGCACAAGGAGGCGATGGGCAAGGCGCTCGGCACGGGGCTGGCCCGTGGTGGTCTGCTCCGCCCGGTGCCCCTGCCCGACCGCTGGCCGCCGCCCGCCCGGACCCGGCTGCGGTGGGACGGCACGCCTTCCGTCCCGGCGCTCGCCGTGGCGGCGCCCACCCTGACCGTGGCCTCCCCCGACGTCTCCGCGAGTCTCGCCGTGGCGGCGGCCGGAGCGGACGCGGAGGGGGCGTTCGTGGACCTGCGTGCATGAGACGGCACGGCGCCCGCGCCGCGCTTGACACCCCCACTTATACATGTCAGTTTTGCATTACAGGTGAAAGCTGGAGGGGGTGTCCTGCTCTGACGACCGACGAACTTCTCGTGCTTCTGGCAGCGATGGGGCATGCCCAACGGCTTCGGATCATCCGCGAGCTGGCAGGCGGACGTGTGCATGTGAGCGAGCTGGCCCGCCGTCTGGGCCTGTCCAGACCGCTCCTCTACATGCATCTGCAGCGGCTGGAGGCGGCCGGCCTGGTTGCGGGCGTGCTGGAACTGTCGCAGGACGGCAAGGCGCTGAAGTTCTTCGAACTCCAGCCCTTCGAGGTCCAGGTGACGGCCAATACCGTGCTCGAGGCGTTCCGCGAGGACGAGGCCAGAGCTGACACGGCGGCCGATGCCGCGGAAGAGAAAGGAAGTCCCACATGACGGGCGGCATCGTCGCCATCCTGATCACCTTCATCGTGGTCGGAGGTGTATCGGGGGCCACCATGGCCTACTTCACGCTCCAGAGGCACCGGGCCGACGCCGTCGCGATGGCGGGCTTCCGCAGGCTCGCCGAGGAGGCCGTCGCCGAGCAGGAGGCCCTGCGCGCGGAACTCGCGGACCTCAACGGACGCATCGCCGGGGTCGAGAGCCTGCTGCGGAGCGTGGACACATGAGCGCTGAATCGCGGCCTGCCCGCGTCGGTCCGGTGCCCGCCCCCATGGAGCTGCTGCGTTCGTCGCGTCCCTGGAGGTCCACCGCCTACCTGGCCAGCTACCTGCTGGCCGGCCCCCTCCTGTTCGCCTTCACGATGGTGGTCGTGGTGGTGTGCTTCGTCCTGAGCCTCCTGGTCTTCGGAGTCCCCCTGCTCATCGGCGCGGCAGCGGTCGTCCGTGGCTGCGCGCACATCGAACGGGCGCGCACCGGGCTGATCGCCGAAGCGGTGACCGCCGACCACAGGACGGTGTCCGAACCAGGCGTTATCAACGGCGTCAGGACACGGTGGACGGATCCCGCGGTACTCCGCGACCTCGCCTACCTCACCGTCCTGTTCGTGCCGCTCCTGCTCCTCGACGCCCTGGCGCTCGGCCTGTGGCTGACAAACCTCGCGGTGGTCCTGGTGCCCGCCTGGTACTGGGCCGTTCCCGAGGGCGGTGCTCTGGGGTTCCTGGGCGTGAGCGACCTGCCGACCGCGCTCGTGGCCACGGTCGTGGCCTGCGCGCTGGTCCCGCTGTCCTGCTACGCCGTGACCGGTGCGGCGAGTCTGCACCACATCGTCGCCCGCACGGTGCTCGGCCGCCCGGCCGACCCGCTGGCCGAAGCGCGCCGCGTCCTGGCGAGCCCCGGCCCACTCGACCGCTCCGGTTCGGACCGGAACGCCACCACTCAAGGGGAATTATGAGTACGCCACCTGCCGCGGCCCGCACCGACGAGGTCGTGCGGCTCACCGGGGTCAGCCGCACCTACGGGCCGGAGCGCACCCTCGTGCGCGCGCTGGACGAGGTCACCATCGGTTTCCGGCGCGGCACCTTCACCGCCGTGATGGGGCCCTCCGGATCGGGGAAGACCACACTGCTGCAGTGTGCGGCGGGCCTTGACCGGCCCACCGCCGGCTCCGTGCAGATCGACGGACAGGAGCTGACACAGCTGGGGGAGAAGGAGCTGACCATGCTCCGCAGGGACCGCATCGGTTTCATCTTCCAGGCGTTCAACCTGCTGCCCGCCCTCACCGTCGCCGACAACGTGGCCCTCCCCCTGCGGCTGGCCGGACGTAAGCCGGAGCGCGGCGCCGTGCAGCAGGCGCTGGAGCGTGTCGGCCTCGCGGCCCGCTCCGCACACCGCCCCGGAGAACTCTCCGGAGGCCAGCAGCAGCGCGTCGCCATCGCCCGCGCGCTGATCGCCCGGCCCGCCGTCCTCTTCGGGGACGAGCCGACCGGCGCACTCGACACCCGTTCGGCGCTGCAGGTGCTGCGACTGCTGAGGGACGCGGTGCACCACGAGGGCCAGACCGCCGTGGTGGTCACCCATGACCCGGTGGCCGCCTCGCACGCCGACCGCGTCGTCTTCCTGGCCGACGGCCGTGTCGTCGACGAGCTGTACGGAGCGTCCGCCGACACCATCGCGGAGCGCATGACGCACCTCGGTGCCTGGGGAGAGCGCTTCTCCGACATCGCGGAAGGGGCCGTGTGATGTTCGGCCTGGCACTGCAGTCCCTGAAGTTCCGGAAGGGGCGCTTCCTGGCGTCCTTCGTAGCCCTGTTCTTCGGTGCGCTGATCCTGATGGCCTGCGGCGCGCTCATGGAGACCGGCATCCGCAGCGCGGTGCCGCCGCAGCGTCTCGACGCCGCCTCCGTCGTGGTCACCGGGGACCAGGGCTTCGACCACGACGTACTCCCCGAACGTGTCCGTCTCGACGTCTCGGACGTCGAGACGGTGCGTGGCGTGGAGGGCGTCGGACGCGCGCTGCCGGACGTCACGTTCCCCGTCGGCGCGCTGCGCGACGCGGAGGGCTCCGGCAGCGACGCGCTGCAGGGACACGGCTGGTCCAGCGCCGCCCTCGCCACGGCCGGACCGGCGTCGGGAAAGGCACCCGCGGGCGCCGAGCAGGTGGCCCTCGACCGGAGGGCGGCGCAGCGGCTGGGCGTGCAGCCGGGCGACCGGCTGCGGCTCGCCGTCGCCGGCGGCTCCCGCGAGGTCACGGTGAGCGGTACCACCGAGCCCGTCGACGGCGCCGCGAGCGCGGTGTACTTCGCCGACGACGAGGCCCGGCGGCTCATGGGCCGGCCGGACCAGGTCGACTCCATCGCCGTCGTGCCTGCCCCAGGCACGTCCCCCGGCGAGCTCGCGGAACGGATCGGCAAGGCGCTCGGCGACAGCCCCGCGGTCACCCTGACCGGCGACGCCCGGGGCAAGGCGGAGTTCCCCCAGGCCCTCGCGGCGTCGACACGGCTGATCTCGCTGTCAGCGGTCTTCGGAGGCATCGCCGTCATGGTCGCCGTCTTCGTCGTGGGCTCCACCCTTGCGCTGCTGGTGCAGCAGCGGCTGCGCGAGATGGCGCTGCTGCGCGCTGTCGGCACCCTGCCCGGACAGCTGCGCCGGATGATCGTCGGCGAGACACTGGTGATCGCCGTGATCGCGGTGGCGCTCGCCCTGTTCCCGGGCCGTTACGCGGGTGGCTGGATGCTGGACCGGCTGGCCGGGGGCGGTGTCGTCGCACCGCAGATCGACTTCCGGGCCGGCTGGGTCCCCATGATCGTCGCGGCCGGCACCTCACTCGGCTCGGCGGTCGCCGCCGCCTTCATCGCCTCGCGACGGGCCGCGAAGGCCCGCCCGGCCGACGCGCTGGCCGAGTCCGGTCTGCAGCGCCGTTGGCTGAGCGGGAGCAGACTGCTCTTCGCGGTGCTGTGCTTCGCCGGCGGAACCGGACTCGCGCTGGTCACCGCCCTGGTGATGGAGGGCACGGTCGCCGCCAGCACGGCAGGCCCCGCGGCGCTGCTCTGGGCCGGCGGGTTCGCCCTCATCAGCCCGGGTCTCACGAGGGTGTTCACGGCGATCCTGCGCTGGCCGCTGCAGGCGTTCACCGGGTTCGCGGGCAGCCTCGCCATGAACAACGCGCGGGTCCGGCGGATCCGGGTCGCCGGAGCCGTCACCCCCGTGATGCTCGCCACCGGGCTCGCCACCGCCCTGATCTACCTGCAGACCTCGCAGGCCGAGGCCTCCGAGGAAGCCGCACGCGAACTCGTTGCCGCGGATGCCGTGGTCACCTCGTCCACCGGCGGCTTCGCTCCGGACCTGGTGGACACGATCGCCCGGCAGCCGGGGGTCGGGGGAGCCTCCGCCTACCTCCCCGGGACCGCGTACATCCTCGAACCGCTCAGCGCGGAGGACCGGGCCGAGGGCGAGGATCCCGACAACACCGAGCTCGCGGTGCAGGGCATCACCGCCGAGGGCGCCGACCGTACCCTCGCGGCGCCGGCGGCCGAGGGGTCCTTCGCGAAGCTCCGCGGCAACTCGATCGCGTTGCCGACCTCCCTGACGGGAGAGAAGGGCAAGGGCGTCGGAGACACGGTCACCGTGCTGCTGGGTGACGGCACGCAGGTGAAGGCGGAGATCGTGGCGTCCTACGAGGCGCGCAAGGGATTCGGCACCGCGTTCCTGCCCGCTGAGCTGATGCTCGCGCATTCGACCACGGGTCTGGTGCCGGAGATCCTTGTCTCCGGGGAGAAGGGCACCTCCGCGGAGCAGCTCGCCGCCCAGGTGCGGAAGGCGACCGAGGGCCTGGCCGGAGTGCGGATCGTGAACCGGGCCTCCGCGGACGCCGCGGACGACGGGGCGACGAGCGCCTGGATCAACTACATGCTCGCCGGCACCATCGTCGGTTACGCGGTGATCTCCCTGATCAACACACTGGTGATCTCGGCATCCGAGCGGCGCAGGGAGTTCGCGCTCCAGCGTCTGGTCGGTGCCACGAACGGCCAGGTCATGCGGATGATGGCCATCGAGTCCGTGCTGGTCGCCGTGGTCGGCATCGTGCTCGGAAGCGCGGTCGCCGTGGCGACGCTGGCACCCTTCGGGATCGCGCTCGGCGGCTCGTGGATGCCTCAGGGCCCGGTCTGGATCTACTTCGCGGTCGTCGGCTTCGCGGGGTTCCTGACCCTCACCGCGAGCCTGCTGCCCACCTCCCTGGTGCTGCGCGGCAGGCCGGCCGAGGCGGTGGCGGTGACCTGACCGCCGTGACAACGCGAAGCCCCCGGCGGGACCATCCCGCCGGGGGCTTCGCGGTGAGTGCCGGCCGCGGCCGGCGCCGGTCAGCTCCGGTCCCCTCCCGTCAGGTCGAGGAAGACGTCGTCGAGGGTGGGCCGGCGCAGACCGAACTCCCCGATCCCGACGCCCGCGTCCCTGAGGGCCGCGGCGGCGGCCGTCACCCCTGCCATGCCCTCGACGATCTGGACGGTCACGGCACCGCGCTCCTCGTCGGTCCGGGGCGTGCCGGCCATGACCGGGGTGAGGGCCGAGAGCGCCGCCGGCAGCTGGGCACGGTCGAGGACCGTGAGATGCAGATGGGTACGGCCCGCCTTGCTCTTGAGTACTTCCGCGGTGCCTTCCGCGATCACCCGGCCGCGGTCGATGACGACGATCAGATCGGCGAGCTGGTCGGCCTCCTCCAGGTACTGGGTGGTCAGCAGCACCGTCATGCCCTCGGCCACCAGCTCGCGTACCGCGCCCCACAGGAGGATCCGGCTGGCGGGGTCGAGCCCCGTGCTCGGCTCGTCCAGGAAGAGCACGGACGGCCGGACGACGAGGCAGCTCGCCAGGTCGAGGCGGCGGCGCATCCCTCCGGAGTAGCCCCCGACGGGCTTGTCGGCCGCGGAGGTCAGCCCGTACTGCTCCAGCAGTTCGGCCGCGCGGCTGCGGACGGTACGGCGGTCCAGATGCAGAAGTCTGCCGATCAGCTCCAGGTTCTGCCGACCGGTCAGCAGCGCGTCGACAGCCGCGTACTGGCCGGCCAGGCCGATCCTCCGCCGGACCTCGGCGGGTTCCCGTACCACGTCGTGGCCCGCCACCCGGGCGACCCCGGCGTCGGGCGCGAGCAGGGTGGACAGCACCCGCACCGTCGTGGTCTTGCCCGCGCCGTTCGGGCCGAGCAGTCCCAGCACGGTGCCCGGCCGTACGGACAGGTCCAGCCCGTCCAGGGCCTGGGTGTCACCGTGCCGCCTGCGCAGCCCGGTCGCCTCTATCGCTAGCTCCGCGTCCATGCGGGTCTCTCCTTTGCCTGGCGGATGCGGCGGCACGGTGGGGTGGCGCCGGCCTGTGCTGTCGGGTGGGTCCGGGCGCCTGGGCCGGCGGACTCGTGCCGTGGCCCGGCGCGGCTGTGTCCAGGGGACGCGTCCGGGCCGGGCTCGGGTCGACGACGGGCAGGGACGGAACTCAGCCGCCCGCCGACCGGTAGCGGCGCAGTGCCAGCGTCACCGAGACGAGCAGCAGCGTGCCCAGCGTCAACGCGGCTACCGGCAGCGGATGTTCGGCCGGCAGCCCGCTGCCCTGGGCCACCGGATTGCCCCACAGTTCCCGGCACGCCTGGGCCACGGCGCTCACCGGGTTCCACTCGGCGACCGTACGCAGACCCGCCGGCAGGTTCTCCGTGGCGAGGAAGGCGCCGGAGAGGAACGGCAGCACCGTCACCACGAGCGGCGTGACCGAACTGATCGTCTCCAGGCTGCGCGAGGCGAGACCGAACAGCACGCCCACCCAGAGCATCACGTACGAGAAGGCGGCCAGCAGGGCGAAGCCGAGCAGGACCTGCCAGACATCGCCGTGCGGCCGCCACCCGAGCAGCAGCCCGAATCCGGTGACCACCACGAGTCCGGCGAGACCCACCAGGAAGTCGGCGAGCGTATGGCCCAGGAGGATGCTGGAACGGGCCACCGGCAGGGAGCGGAACCGGTCGATGATGCCGCCCTTGAGGTCGCTGCCCACAGCGATGGCCGTGGGGCCCACCCCGGCGAGACCGCCCTGCACCGCCGCGCCCGCGAACAGATACTCCTGGTAGCTCCCGCCACCCGGTACGACGAGGGACTTCTCCAGCAGGAAACCGAGCACCAGCATGGTCAGCAGCGGGTTCAGAGTGATGCCGAGGAACCGCCCCGGGGCCCTGCGCAGGTGGCGCAGCCGGCGCCCCGCCACCGCGAAGGCCTCCACGGCACAGTGCCGCAGCCGCCCGGCGGGACCCGGAGCCGCGGGCACGGCGGTCCGTTCTCCCGGAGTGGCGGTGAGAGTCACGACGACCCGCCCTCGCGCAGGGCGGAGGTCATGTGCAGCCGCTGCAGCTCCGCCGCGAGGGCGGAACCGATGAGGGCGAGCGGGTCCGGATGCATCATGTAGTCGTGGGCGCACGGCACCTGGTGCACGTTCACCGCGCCGTCGACGTGGGGCGCCCACAGGGCCGCGCGTTCGGCGACCTCGGACTCGGAGAGGTTCGCGGAGGCCACGAAGAGCTGCATGCGACCGCGGAACTCACGGGGCCTGAACTCGCTCATCAGCCGGGCGTTGTTGCGCATCGTGTCGAGCATGGCGAGCACCTTCCGCTCCCCGAGCGCGGCCATCGGGCTCCCGCCCTTCCGCAGCGCCGCCACCACGTCGTCCGTGGTCAGCTCGCGTCCGGCGAACCGCGAGGCGTCCTGGCCCACCAGCTCGATGACCCAGCCGAGCAGGGTCTGGTCGTCGCCCGCCTCCTCCTCGGCGGTGCGCGGATAGGAGTCGAGGTCGGCCAGCAGCGCCACCTCACCCCCGCTCTCCTGGAGGCACACCGCGACCTCGTGGGCGAGGCAGCCGCCGAACGACCAGCCCAGCAGGTGGTAGGGGCCCGACGGCTGGATCTTCCTGATCAGCTCGGCGTATCCGGTGGCCATCTCCCGCACGCTGCCCGGCAGCGGGGCCAGCTCACTGATGCTCGGGGCCTGGATCCCGTAGAGCGGGCGGTCCTCGCCGAGGTGCTGGGCGAGACCGACGTAGGGGAGCGAGAAGCCGACTCCGCTGTGCAGGCAGAAGAGGGGCGGCCGGGTACCGGTCGGCTTGAGCCGGACCACCGTCCCGAACGGGTCCTCGTCGCTCTGCCCGAGGCGGTGGAACACCTCGTCGATCACCGAGCCGCGCGGGGGCGCCTGACGAGCCGGCTCCTGCCTGCGGTCGACCTCGGCCGCGAGTGCCGCCACGCTCTGGTGGGCGAACACGTCCGCGACGGTGATCTCGAGCCCGGCCTTGCCCGACCGGCTCACCACGTGCAGCGAGCGGATGCTGTCCATGCTGTTGGCGAAGAAGTTGTCCTCGACCCCCAGGCCGGGCCGCTTGAGCACATCGTGGACGATGCCGAGGAGGACCTCCTCGCTCCGGGTGCGCGGGGCCGTGGGAGCCGGTTCCGCCGTCGCCGCGTCAGCCTCTTCACGGGTGGTGTCCGGCTGCGCGGGAAGGATCCGGCTGTCCGCGGTCCAGCGGACCGCGGTGCCGGTGCGCAGCATCCGGGCGCCGCCGGGGCCGAACGGGTCCGCCACGAAGCGCTCGGCCGTGTGCCCGGGCCTTGCCAGGTAGCCGCGCGGCAACTCCTCGCCGGAAAGGTAGAGTTCGCCGATCGCTCCGGGGGTCACCGGCCGCAGTGAGCCGTCCAGCACATAGGCGCGCACGCCGCCCGTGGCCCTCCCCGAGGTGAGGATCTCCGCCACGTACTCGTCGGACTCCACGTCCGGGCCGGCCGCGGGGGCTTCCGGGCGTACGGTCCCGCCGGTGATCAGCGGGGCGAGCAGCCCGGCGGCCAGACCGGCCGGGGTCAGCAGGTTCCTGCCGTCCTGGCCGCCGGAGGCGCGGACCGCCCGGGCGGCGAGCGCTCCGTGCCCGACGACGGTGCCGAGCAGCCGGCCGTCCGCGTCCGGGGCGTAGGCGACCAGCGCCGGGTGGAGCGGGTCGTGCGCCACCGCGGGCGGCGTCGGAGGAAGCGAGTCCAGTGCCTCCCGCAGGGCGGGGTCGTCCAGGGCCACCAGCGGGGTCCCCAGCGGCAGTCGGGCGGCCGCCGCACGGTTCGTCACGAGGCAGACCGGACCGGCCTGGCCGGTGACGGCCTCGATCCTCCCGGCCGGCAGGGCGGGGTCGATCAGGGTGCACGCGGCGCCTGAGGCCAGCGTGGCCAGGACGGCGACGACGAGGTCGGGCGAGGGCGGCAGGGCGATACCCACGATGCGGTCCGGGCCCGCTCCGAGCGCCACCAGGTGGTGGGCGAGCCTGCCTGCCCGGCCGGCCAGCTCGCGATAGGTCCACGAGACGCCGGATGCCGCTACGGCTTCGCTGTCCGCCGCCGGCCCGGCGGCCCTTTCGAAGAGGTCCGGCAGGCAGTCCCGCGTGGTCTCGCGGTCCGTGTGATTCAAGTCGGTCAGCACCCGCTGCCGCTCCTTTCCGGTCAGAAGATCGATGTCGGTGAGCCGGGTCTGCGGATCGGACACGACGGTGCGCAGGACCCTCAGAAGACGTTGGACGACGCTTTCGGCAGTGGCCCGCGTGAACAGCTCGGTGGCGTACTCCAGCACGCCCCTCAGCCCGTCCTGCTGGTCGAACTGCAGCCGCAGGTCGAACTTGGTCAGACGCTGGGGCACCGGCTCGCCACGGACCACGACACCCGGCAGGTCCACCACCGGGGCCTCTTCGGTGTTCTGCAGGACGAGCATCACCTGGAACAGCGGGTGCCTCGCCAGCGAGCGGGCCGGCTTGACCGCGTCGACGACGAGATCGAAGGGGACGTCCTGATGGGCGTACGCGGCGAGGTTCACCTCCCGCACCCGGCCGACGAGTTCGGCGAAGGGAGGGTTGCCCGACAGGTCGGTGCGCAGCACCGCCGTATTGATGAACGTGCCGATCAGGTCGCCCAGTCCGTCGTCCGTCCGGCCGGCGATCGGCGTTCCCAGCGGAATGTCCTGACCGGCGCCGAGACGGCCGAGCAGGGTGGCGAAGGCTGCCTGGAGCACCATGAAGAGGGTGCCGCCACAGCGCCGGGCCAGTGCGTCGAGCCCGTCCGCGAGGGCGGTGTCGACGGCGAAGCCGACGCTGTCCCCGGCATGGCTGCCCACGGCCGGCCTCGCGAAGTCACGGGGCAGCAGGATCTCCTCGGGGAGCCCCGCAAGCGTGTTCTTCCAGTGGGCCAGCTGCTGGGCGACGATGCTGTCCGGCTCTTCGGGTGATCCCAGCAGGTCGTGCTGCCAGCGGGCGTAGTCGGAGTACTGCACCGGCAGCGGGGCGAACCGCGGCTCCGCGCCTCCGCACCTGGCCCGGTAGGCGAGGGCGAAGTCGCGTACCAGGGGAGCGATGGACCAGCCGTCGAAAGCGATGTGGTGGAAGACGAGCAGCAGGACGGCCTCCGTGCCCCCCTCGCCGGCCGCCCCCTCGTCCTCGGATACGTCGAACAGCACGGCCCGCAGGGGCGGTTCGACCGTCAGGTCGAAGCCCCGCTCGGCCTCGTCCGCCAGCATCCCGGGCAGTTCCCCCGCAGCCGGCCGGCCGACCGGGAGGCCGAGCGGGCCGCGTGCGGGCAGCCGCCGCTGCACCGGGGTGTCGTCCACGGCCGGGAAGACCGAGCGCAGCACCTGGTGACGCGCGACCAGGTCGCCCAGGGCGGCGGCCAGCGCGGTGGTGTCCACGGCGCCGCTGAGCCGCAGCGCGAACGGCACGTTGTAGGTGCCCCGGCCGCCCTGCTCCAGGCGGTTGGCGAACCACAGCCGCCGTTGCGCGTAGGACAGGGGGGAGTCCTCGGCCCCGGTGTCCGAGCGGCGCAGCGCGGGCCGTGCGACCGCGGCATCCGCGACCTGCACGGCGAGACCGGCGACCGTGCGCGCCTCGAACAGGGCTCGGATCGGGAGCTCCACACCCAGCGCCGAGCGCGCCTTCGCCACCACCTTGGTCGCCAGCAGGGAGTGGCCGCCCAGCGTGAAGAAGTCGTCGTCGACGCCGACGCCCGGCAGTCCCAGCACCTCGGCGAAGAGCGAACACAGGATCTCCTCGACGGGTGTCCGGGGAGCCCGGCCGGCCGCTGTGCCGCCGAATTCCGGGGCGGGCAGCGCCTTGCGGTCCACCTTGCCCTGTGCCGTCACGGGGAAGGCGCCGAGGACCACGAAGGCCGAGGGCACCATGTGCTGAGGCAGCAGTGTGCGCGCGTGGCCGCGCAGCGCGTCGACGAGGTCCGGCGCCCCGGGGCCGGAGCCGACGGCCCCGTCCGCGACGGCGTACGCCACCAGGTGCTGATGGCCGGACGCGTCACGGTGCACGGTCACCACGGCGCCGGAGACCGCCGGGTGGGCGGCTACGGCGGCCTCGATCTCGCCCAGCTCCACGCGGTAGCCGCGCAGTTGCACCTGGTCGTCGTGGCGGCCCACGTAGTCGAGCTGCCCGTCGGTGAGCCAGCGCACCACGTCGCCCGTGCGGTACATCCTGCTTCCCGGAGTGCCGAAGGGATCGGCGACGAACCGCGAGGCGGTGAGCCCGGAACGGTTCAGGTAGCCGCGGGCCAGCCCGCCGGCGACGTACAGCTCACCGGTGACGCCCTCCGGCACCGGACGGAGCGCCCGGTCCAGCACATAGACCCGGTGCGCCGCCGTCGGCCGGCCGATCGGCGGCCGGGCGGTGGCGCCCAGCGGGCCGCCCACCGTGGATGCCACGACCGCCTCGGTCGGCCCGTAGCCGTTGAACAGCCGCACCCGGCCGGCCCAGCGGGCCGTCACCTCGGGCGGGCACGCCTCGCCCGCCACGGCGACGGTCAGGCCCGGCGGGAGCTCGGCCCCGTCGGGCAGGGTGCTCATCATCACCGGGGGCAGACCGGCCAGCGTGACCCCGGTGCGGTGGAGGAGTCCGGTCAGCGCCGTGCCCCCGGCGCGGGCCTCCTCGTCGGTGACGACCACGGCGCCCCCGTTGTGGAGGGCGAGACCCCACTCCCACACCGAGGCGTCGAAGGAGTACGACGCGAACTGCAGCACACGCACCGTCCCGTCGAGGCCGAAGCGCGCGGTCAGGCTGGTGAGCATGGCCGAGAAGCCCGCGTGGTCGACCTGGACCCCCTTGGGGAGGCCCGTGGACCCGGAGGTGTAGATGATGTAGGCGGCCAGCTCCGGGAGCAGCGGGCCCGTCCGCTCGGTGTCCGCCACGTCGGTGTCCGCCAGGCCGGCGAGCTCGGTCAGGACCTGACCCGAGTCGAGCAGGAGCGACGGTGTCGCCGTGGCCGGCAGTGCCCCCGCGAGGTCCCCGGTGGTCAGCAGCACGGCGGGGCGCGCGTCGTCGAGCATGTGCGCGATCCGGTCGGCGGGGTAGGCGGGGTCGACCGGGAGGAAGGCGCAGCCGGTCTTGAGGACACCGAGGACCGCGACGAGTTGGCCGGAGGAGCGGGGCAGGGCCAGCGCCACCGTCCGCTCCGGGCCGAGGCCGCGCGCCAGGAGCAGTCTGGCCAGCCGGTTGGCCCGCTGGTTGAGCTCCCGGTACGTCAGGTCGCCCTCGGGAGCGATGACGGCGAGAGCGTCCGGAGTACGTGCGGCCCACTCCTCCACGACCTCGGTCACCACGGTCCGGGGCATCACCGGCGTCTCGCCGGCCCACGTGCCGAGCAGCGCCGACCTCTCCTCGTCCGACAGCGTCCCCAGAGCGGCGAGCGGCGCGTCGGGCCGGTCCGCCACCGAGCGCAGGAGCCGGACGAACCGGTCCGTCACGGCCTGAGCGGCCGCGTGGTCCAGGGAGCCGGGCGCGTACTGGGTGTGGAGCCGCATCCGCTTCCCCGGGTAGCAGGACAGCGCGAGCGGGTACTCGGCCACGACCCGCGCGTGGCTGCTCAGGAAGCGCAGCCCCGGCACCTTCCCCGCCAGGCTCGACACGTCGGCCATCGGGTAGTTGTTGTAACTCACCACGGTGTCGAAGAGATCGCCGAGACCGGCGAGCCGCTGTACCTCGGCGAGCCCCAGATGCTGGTGTTCGGCCAGGGCGGACTGCTGTGACTGGAGTTCGCCCAGTACCTCGTCGAACCTGCGGCCCGGCGACAGCCTCGCCCGTACCGGGAGCGTGTTGAGGAAGGAGCCCACCATGGACTCGACGCCCGGCAGGCCGGCCGGCCTGCCGGAGGTGACCGCGCCGAACAGGACGTCCTGCTGACCGGTGAGCTGTCCCAGGAGCATCGCCCAGGAGCCCTGCATCAGGGTGTTGAGTGTGACACCGCTGCGGGCGGCCGCGGAGGTGAGCCCGCCGGTCAGCTCCTCGTCCAGGTCGACGATCAGCTCGCCGGGGAGCGAGGGGCCGTCCGTGCCGGGGTTCTGCACCAGCCGGGTCGGTTCCCCGACACCTTCGAGCGCGGACTTCCACGCGAGGCGGGCGGCCTCCTCGTCCTGACGGCTCAGCCACGCCGCGTACGCGCGATAGGGGGCGGGTTCCGGAAGGGAGGCCGGGTCCGCGCCGTTCGCGTACAGGGTGAAGAGTTCCTGGGCGAAGACCGCCATCGACCAGCCGTCGACCAACGAGTGGTGCACGCTCCACAGGAGCCGGTGCTGTTCCCCGCCGAGCCGGACGACCCGGAAGCGCACCAGCGGCGGACGGGCGAGATCGAACCGGTGCGTCCACTCCTGCTGGGTCGCGCTCTCCAGCGCGTCCTCACGTTCCTGCCCGGTGAGGCCGGACAGGTCCGTGTGCTCCCAGTGCGCCTCGGCCTCCTCCGGGACGACCTGGACCGGATCCCCGCCCGCGCGCCGGGGGAAGCAGGCGCGCAGGCTGCTGTGCCGGCGCAGCAGCTCCGCCGCGCTCGCCTTCAGCAGCCCGGTGTCCAGGTGGCCCCGGACATCCACGCCGATCTGCAGGGTGTAGGGGTCGAGCCCCTCCGCGTCGAACTGGGCGGAAAACAGCAGCCCCTGCTGCAGCGGCGAGGTCGGCAGAATCTCCGCGACCGGGCCGCAGGCCTCCTCGAACGCCTCGATCTCGTGCTGCTCCACGCTCACGAGCGGGAAGTCCGACGGGGTGCGCCCGCCGGCGCCGGGCTGCCGCGCGTGGGTGACGAGCCCTTCCAGGGCCCGGTGCCAGCCCGACGCCAGATCCGCGACGTCGCTCTCGTCCAGCAGGCCGGCGGCCCAGACCCACTCGGCGACCAGCACGGTCCCACCGGGCCGCTCGTCGGCGACCGACGACAGCTCCACGGCGTGGCGCAGCGGCGTGTCGGGGTGGGCTCCCAGCCCTACGACCGCGTCGGCGCCGTCCAGGGACCAGAGGCCGCCCGAACCTCCGAACCGGCCCAGATAGTTGAAGCCGAACTGCGGAGCGGCGGACCGGGCGAGCACCCGCTGGGTCTGGGGGTTGAGGTGGCGCAGCAGACCGAATCCGATGCCGTGGTCGGGCAGGGTGCGCAACTGTTCCTTGACGCGTTTCAGCGCGGCGCCGACCTCGGTGCCGCCTGCCGAGAGGGCCGGCCCGGACACCTCGCCGGGAGCCAGACGTACGGGATAGGAACTGGTGAACCAGCCGACGGTCCGGGAGATGTCGAGTCCGGGTACGAGGTCCTCGCGGCCGTGCCCCTCCACTTCGACGACCGTCGCCGTGGACGGATGCCCGCCGGCCTCGGCGTGGTGCCGGCGCCGGCCGGCGAGCGCCAGTGCGAAGGCGGTCAGCAGCACATCGTTGATCTCGGCGTTCAGGAGCGCGGGAACCTCGGTGAGCAGCGCCTCGGTGAGATGCGGGGGGAGTTCGGTGCGCAGGGTCCGGGCCGTGGCGTGCACGTCCTCGGCCGGATCCAGGGGCCGACTGCCCACCAGGGGTTCGGCTTCGGCCGACTGCTGTGTCCACAGGGGGAGTTCCGCGGTCCGCCCGGCGCCCCTCGCATGCCCGGACAGCTCACGGGACCAGCGGCGCAGTGATGTGGTCACGGGCGGGAGCACCGGCTCGCCTCCCGCGGCGAGCGCCTCGTACGCGGTCCGCAGGTCCTGGACGAGGATCCGCCAGGACACCCCGTCCACCACCAGGTGATGGGCGACCAGAACCAGTCGGCCGGTGCGACCGGGCCCGCGTTCCACCAGGACGGCCCGCACCATGACGCCGGCCACGGGGTCGAGGGCCCGCCTGGCCCGTGCCGCGAGCGCGCCGATCAGCTCCGCGTCCGGCCGGTCGTCCGCCACCACCTCCAGCACATCCGCCGCGACGACGGCCCCGGGCGGCTCGACGGCCGTGCTCCACAGGCCGGGGGCCGGTACGTGCAGCCTCAGCCGCAGCGCGTCGTGACAGTCGACCACCGTCTGGAGCGCCTGTTCCAGCAGCCCGTGTTCGAGGCCGGCGGGCACCTCGACGGCCACATGCTGGCTGTACTCGCGCATCGGCGCGTCCAGCGTCCCGAGCGTCTCCCGGAGCTGGTCGGCCGCGGGCAGCAGCTCCACCTCGCCTATGCCGTCGTCGGCGGGCCCGGACGTGCCGCCCGGTGCGGAGCCCGGCTCGCCGGCCACCGCGGCGATCGCCGCGGGCGTCGCATGCTCGAACACCGTGCGTGCCGAGAGCTCCAGCCCTTCCCGGCGGCCCCTGCTGACCACCTGCAGGGCGCTGATCGAGTCGCCGCCCAGGGCGAAGAAGTTGTCGTCCCTGCCGACCGAGGCGCGGCCGAGCGTGTCCGCCATGGCGGAGCAGAGGATCTCCTCACCGCGCCCGCGCGGCCGGTCCGTGGTGACCGGGGCGCCGAACTCCGGTGCGGGCAGCGCCTTGCGGTCGACCTTCCCGTGCGCGGTCAGCGGCAGGGAGCCCAGGTAGTGGATGTGCGCCGGCACCATGTAGTCGGGCAGGACCCGGGCGAGCTCCTCGCGTACGGCCGCGGGGTCCGCCGCGGTGCCGACGGCGGCGACCGGATATCCGAGGAGCCGTCTGTGGCCGCCCGGATCCGTGTGGACGACGACGGCCGCGTCCGCGATCCGGTCCAGGTCGCGCAGCGCCGCCTCGATCTCGCCGAGTTCGATCCGGTGCCCCCGTATCTTGACCTGGTGGTCGCGGCGTTCGAGGAACTCGAACTGTCCGTCCGTCCGCAGCACCACCCGGTCGCCCGTGCGGTACATGCGGCTGCCGGGCGGGCCGAAGGGGTCCGGCAGGAAGGCCACCGCCGTACGGGTGGGGTCGTCGAGATAGCCGCGGCCGACCCCGGTGCCCGACGCGTAGAGCTCGCCGGGTGTGCCCTGCGGCACCGGGCGCAGCACATCGTCGAGCACCACCAGGCGCGTGCCGCGCACGGCGCGTCCGATGGGCGCGCTCGGGCCGGCCGGCACGTCGTGCGGGCCGATGAACGCGTGCGTGACGTCGTCCGAGCACTCCGTCGGACCGTAGGCGTTGACGAGGGGGACATCGGGGTACCGGTCGGACCAGCGCCCGCAGAGGTCGCCCGGCAGGGTCTCACCGGTCACCATCAGGATGCGCAGGAGCTCCAGCGGAGGATGGGTGCCGCCCTCGTCCCAGCTGTCCAGGGCCGCGCGCAGCAGTGAGGGCACGACCTCCAGAACGGTGACCCCGGCCTCGGTGGTCAGCGGGAACAGCAGGTCGGGATCGGCGGCCACCGGACGCGGCACGACCCGCACCCGGCCACCGACGAGCAGCGGCGCGAGCATCTGCCACACGGAGATGTCGAAGGTCACGGGCGCGTTCTGCACCAGGGTGTCGGTCTCGCAGAGGTCGAGGTCCTCGACCTTCGCCAGCAGATGGTTGAACATCCCGGCGCGGTGCACCATCGCGCCCTTGGGCCGGCCCGTGGAACCCGAGGTGAAGATGACGTAGGCGAGATCGTCACCCGTGCCCGTGAGGGGGGCGGGATCATCCGCCGGATCCAGCGCGCCGTCCAGGACGACCACCTCGACCCCGGAACCCGCACCCGCGGCGAGCTCCTCGGCCAGGCCGGCGTGGGCCGGGTCCGCGACCACGTGCCGCGCCCCGCTGTCCCGCAGCAGCGCGCCGAGCCGGGCGCCGGGCGCGTCGACGTCCAGCGGGACGTACGCACCACCCGCGCCGAGGACGCCGAGCACGGCGGTGACGAAGCCGGACCCCGGAGCGGCCAGCACCGCCACCCGGCCCGCGCCCGGCAGCCTGCGGCTGAGCGCACCGGCGCTCCGCACCAGAGCCGAGTAGGTCGTCCCGCCGTCGTCGTCCTGCACGGCCACACCGTCCGGGTACAGGTCGGCGACCCGGCGCACCCGCTCCACCACACCCTCGTCCGTGCCCGGGTCCGGGGTGCCGCGGCCCACGGCCAGGACCTGGTCGCGGGCCGCGGCGTCCAGGATGTCCAGCCGGGCCAGGGGAGTGTCCCGGCCCGCCGTCACGAACGCCTGGAGGAAGTGGCTCAGGCACGCGGCGTGTTCGTCGGCGTCCTCGGAGGTGTAGAGACCGGAGTTGCCGCTGAGGTGCACGGTGATGCCGCCGTCCGTGGCGTCGACCACGGTGATCTCGAAGTCGTCGATCAGGCCCGTCGACAGGTTGTTGACGGTCATCTCGCACGGACCCAGCGTCATCACGGTCTGCTGGGGCAGGATGTTGACGAGCGGGCCGAAGGGCCGCTTGTCGTCGCTGCGCAGCCCCATCGCCTGACGGATCCGGCTCACCCGGTGCCGCTGGTGCCGGAGTATCCGGGTGAACTCCCGGGAGGTGCGGTCCAGCAGCTCACCGGCCGTCGTGCCCGGTGTCACGGACAGGGCCATCGGGATCGTGTTGGCGACCATGCCGGGCACGGCCCGCATCAGCGCGCCGACCCTGGTCGTCACCGGCACCGTGAGGAGTACGTCGGACGTACCGGTCCGGCGCTGGGTGTATGCGGCGACCCCGGCCATGACCACGGTCGGCCAGGTGACCGAGGACGCCCGCGCGAGGGATCGCATGGCGGAGGCGGTCCCTGCCGTCAGGGTGAAATCCGCCCGTACGAAGCCCTGGCCGGGCGGCCGGTCCCGCCGGGACAGGCTCACCGGCGCGGGGGGCCGCGAGAACCGCTTCTCCCAGAACGAGGCGTCCTGACGGGCCCGGTGCGAGCCGGCGTAGGTCTGTTCGGCGTCCAGCAGGGCGGAGAGCGGAGGCAGCGTCCCCTCCTCGGCCGGGGAGCCCGTCAGGAGAGCGTCGTACAGCTCCGAGAGCCGCCGCCAGAACACCACCTGGCTGTAGCCGTCGCAGAGCATGTGGTGGATGCACATGTAGAAGTACGAGCGGCCCTGGGCGATGTGCAGCCGGGCCAGCCGGAACAGCGGGGTCCCGTCGGAGGGGAAGGCGGTCGCCAGATCGGCCCGCATCCACCCGGCGGCGGCGGCCCCGGGGTCGTGGTGACCGGTGAAGTCGCGTTCGGCGTAGGGAAGCCGGTCGAGGGGCACCACCACTTGGCGCGGTCCCGCGCCGTCCTCGACGAACCGGGACCGCATGCACTCGGCCTCCTCGACCAGGCGGTGTGCCGCCCGGCGCAGAAGATCCGCATCGAGATCCCCGGTGATGTCGAGATAGCCGGCCGTGTTGTAGGCACGACTGCCCCCGGAGAGCATCTCGTCGAACCAGATGTCGGCCTGGCCCGCGGACAACGGCAGCTCGGCTGCTCCGGATGCGGTGGCGGTCATGGTGCCCCCTCTTCAAGCTGCCTCGGAGGCGCGGTGCCTGCCGCCGCCCCCGGATCTGGACCCGCTCATGCTCGGGAACGGGGCTGACGGCGCGCTGACGGCGAGCTGACCCGGACCGGACGGACCGTCAGTGCGCCGTCAGCGGTGCTCAATACCGTCCGGGCCATGACCTCATTGGTGGCGGTGTCGAGCCATCTTCCGGAGACCGTGCCGGTGGATGGGCTCAAGGAATCACTGGGCCTGAACGATCAGCAGGTGCGACGCTTCACCCGGCTCTACGGGCTCGACCGGATCTGCAAGGCCCCCGGGCGTTCGGAGGCCGAGCTGCTGCTGGCGGCCGCGGGCAAGCTGGAGGGGCTCGCCGGGCAGGAGGACCGGATCCGCTACGTGATCCGGGCCAAGGGCCTGCGGACGACGGCCCCCTACCCCGAGAACCCGCTCCAGGACGTACGGGAGGCCCTCGGCCTGCGCCGCGCCCGGACCTTCGCCGTCGCCGACCACGGCTGCGCCACCGGACTCCTCGCGCTCGACATCGCGGGAATGCTGCTGGAGCGGGACGGCGACCCGGACGGGCTCGCGCTGATCCTCGCGGGGGACAAGACGCTCACCCCGTTCTCGCAGTGGGTCGTCGATGTGTCGATCATGGCGGAGGGGACGGCCGCGGTGCTGGTCGGGCCGGGCGGCGGTCCCGACCGGGTCCTGGGGTACGCCAGCAGCATCCACGGCCGGGCCGACGGAGTGATCGACCTGACCGGGGACCTGGCCAAGGACGCCATCCGTATCTACCAGGACGCGCTGGAGGAGGTCGTGGTCGCCGCCGCCGAGGAGGCGGGCATCACCGTCGCCGACCTCGACCTCGTCCTGCCGCACAACGTCAACCGGGTCTCCTGGACCGTTGCGGCCAAGAACCTCGGTATACCCCCCGGCAAGATCTTCCTCGACAACATCGGCGCCGTGGGACACAGCTTCTGCGCGGACCCCTTCATCAACTACCGGTCCGCCCGCGACCGCGGGCTGCTGGAGCCGGGGGGTTACTACCTGATGACCGCGGCGGGTCTCGGCCAGGCCTTCGCCGCCGCGGTGCTCCAGCACTGACGGCCGTCCGCGATCGGACAGAACAGGAGAGAGGCGTCGACGACATGGACGAATTCCTGCCCGGTTTCCTGCCCAGGCTGAAGAAGGCGGTGGCCGGCTCCCCCGGGACGCCCCTCGTGTTTCTGGGCAACTTCGAGGTGGAGGAGGTGTGGGCGCGGGGAGAGCACACGCTGCCACGCTTCTCGGCCGCCTCGGGCAGCGCCGTGGTCAACCGGATGGACGAGCTGGCCCTGCTGCTCGCGGACAAGGGCGACCATGTCGTCCTGAAGGCCGCCCCCGACCCCGACTACCTGACGCACCTGGAACGCCTGGGCGTCGAGCTGCCCGAGATCCACTCCGTGGGCACACAGGACAGCCAGCGTACGGTCACCGAGGACGCCCTCGCCGACCCCGATCTGCTGGCCACCCTGGGCGAACTGGCCGGCCGCGGCGTGCGACTGCTGCCGCACGGGGTCTCCGTGGTGGAGGAGGAGCTGTCCCGGAGCGCGGGACTGCCGCTCGCCGCGCCGGGGGCGGAGGCCTGCAAGGCCGTCAACAGCAAGATCTACAGCCGTCGTGTCGCCGACGAGCTGGGGCTGCGCCAGCCGAAGGGCTGGACCTGCGAGACGCTCGACGAGCTGGAGACGGCGCTGGGGCACGCCGGGGAGCTGCTCGCCCGGGGGAAGCGCGCGGTGGTCAAGGAGGCCTTCGGTGTCTCCGGCAAGGGCATCGTCGTCCTGGAGAACGAGCGCTGGACCGAACGCGTGCTGCGCATGGTCCGTCAGCGCGTGGAGCGCTCGGGGCAGCCGCGGATCGCCTTCGTGGTCGAGGAGTGGGTGGACCACGGGGGCGACCTGAACTACCAGTTCACCGTCGGCCGGGACGGCCGCGTCGACTTCGACTTCGTGAAGCGGGCAGTCACGGAGGGCGGGGTGCACAAGGGCCACCGGATGCCGGCTCTGCTCACCCCCGCCCAGCTGGGGCCGCTGCGGGAGGCCGCGGCCGGCATCGGCGCCCGGCTGGCCCGCGACGGCTATTACGGAGTGGTCGGGGTGGACGCCCTGCTGGACACCGAGGGCGGGGTGTTCCCGGTCCTGGAGATCAACGCGCGCAACAACATGTCGACCTACCAGGTCCGCCTCCAGGAGCGGTTCGTCGGCGAGGGCCGCAGCGCCCTGGCCCGCCACTACCCGCTGCGTCTCGCCGGTCCGCTGCCCTTCGGGGCCCTCGCGGACCTGCTCAAGGGCCTGCTGCTGGAGCGGCCCGGAGGTTCGGGCCTGCTGGTCAACAACTACGCGACCGTCAACGCCGGGCACACCGTCCGTGCCGGTGAGCCCTTCGACGGCCGCCTCTACGGACTGGTGGTGGCGGACTCGGTGGACGGGCTCACCGCGCTCGACGAAGCCGTCACCGCTCGCCTCATGACGGAAGGAGCGGTTCATGCCCACTGAGTTCGAGGTACAAGGACTCAGGATCACCGATCTCGCCGAGGAGTTCGGCACCCCGCTCTACCTCTACGACGGGGACGCGCTGAGCGGGCGGATGAAGGACCTGCGGGACCTGCTCCACCCGCGGCTGGAGGTCTTCTTCTCCCTCAAGGCCAACCCGAACGTGGCGGTGTGCTCACTGCTGCACGCGCACGGTGCCCGCGCCGAGGTGTCCTCGCTCGCCGAGCTGGCCACGGCCCGCCGGGCGGGAGTCTCCCCCGAGGACATCGTCTTCCTCGGCCCAGGCAAGAGCAGGGAGGAACTGGAGGCCTGCCTGGACGGCGGCGTGTACACGATCATCTGCGAGTCCTTCGGCGAGCTGACGCTCATCGACGAGGCGGCCGCCGCCCGCGGCATCGTGGCCGACGTCGCGCTGCGGGTGAATCCCGAGTTCGCGGTGAAGGGTTCCGGCCTCACCATGGGGGGCAAGCCGCGCCAGTTCGGCATCGACGAGGCGCAGTTGCTCGCCGCTCCGGACCTGGCGGCGCGCCACCCCCATGTCCGCCTGATGGGCGTACAGGTCTACATGGGCACCCGCATCCTCAGCGAGGGCGCCGTCGCCGAGAACACGGAGCGGATCCTCGGGCTCGCGGAACGACTGGCCGGCACACTCGGCTTCCCGCTCGACATGGTCGACATCGGGGGCGGCCTGGGCGTCGCCTACTTCGACAACGAGAGCGACCTGGACCTCGCCGACGTCGCCGCGCGCATCAATCCGCTGCTCGACAAGTTCGCCTCGGCCCATCCCGGCACCCGGCTCGTGATGGAGCTGGGCCGCTACCTCACGGCGCTGGCGGGGACGTACACCGTGCGGGTCCGCTATGTGAAGACCTCCATGGGGGAGAACTTCGCGGTCGCCGACGGCGGCACCAACCACCACATGGCCGCGGTGGGCATCGGTTCGTTCGTCAAGCGGAACTTCCCCATACGGGTACTCAACCGGCTGGACGAGAGCGCGAGCGGCGACTGGAACATCACCGGACCGCTCTGCACCCCGAACGACACCCTGGGCAAGAAGGTCGCACTGCCCGAGGTCCGGCCCGGAGACCTGATCGGCGTGGCGCGGTCCGGAGCGTACGGACCGAGCGCCTCGCCGGTGAACTTCCTCAGCCACGGTCATCCCGCCGAGGTTCTCGTGGTGGACGGCAGAGCTCACCTGGTGCGCGAGCCGGACCGGCCCGAGGACCTGCTGCGTGCGCAGCGCCTGCCCGAGGGAGTCCCGTTCGGCGGTTCCGCCGGACGCTGACGCCGTCCCGCCCGCATCCCGGCCCGGGACCGTCCCGGGCGGCATCACCACGCACTTCACGGAAGGAAGCCCCACCATGTCCGACACAGCCCTGACCCCCGAGGCACCCGCGGCCGCCGTGGACCCGCGCCGCGAGGAGGTCGTGGAGGCGATCAAGGCCGCCCTGACCGAGGTACTCGGCCACGACATCCCCGGGCTCGAACAGGATTCCCGGCTCTTCGACCAGGTCGGCCTCGACTCCAGCGGCGTCTTCGAGCTGCTCATGGGTCTTGAGGACCGGCTCTCCGTCGAACTCGACACCGACAGCCTGGAGATGCGGCACTTCGAGACCGTGCGCACGCTCGCCGACTTCCTGCTCGACGAGATGAGCGTCTGACCGTGTACCGGACGGCCGCATCTCCCGGCGGGGCTCCTCCTGCGTCCGCGCTCCGCCTGACCCGCGCGGTCCACCAGGTCTTCCCCCGGGGTGACATCCGCATCGACGACGCGTTCTCCGCCCGGCACTTCTCCGATGTGACCGGGGCCTACGGGCGTGAGTACCGGCCCGGTCTGGTCGGCGGCGGCGTGGGCAACGACTTCGCCCTGATGGCCCGGCAGCTCGTCGAGCGGCTCGATGTGGCCGGGGAGGAGGTGGGGGTGGCCGTCGTCGCGCACGCCACCCCGGACCTCGACTGCCGCCGGGCGGCAGCGACCTATCTGTCGGACGCCTGGCCGCACGGTCCCCTCGCCTTCGGAGTCGGTGAGCAGGGCGGCATCACGCCGTTCGGCGCACTGGGCCTGGCCGGCGCCTACGCGCACCGCCACGGCATGCGGCACGTTCTCGTGCTGGTGCTCGACCAGGCGTCGCTGCCCTACGACACCGGCACCGAGCTGGCCGGTGACGCCGGTGTGGCACTGCTGCTGTCGGCGGACGACGGGCCGGGTCCCCGACCTGACGCGCGGGTTTTCCCGGGCGTCGGCACCGAGGACGTGCGGGGCGAACTGGCACGACGGCTGGCGCCCGTTCTGGAGGCGGGTCCGGTCACGCTGGTCGCGGGGCCCGGGATCGAGCCCGCGCGCGACCTGCCGGAGGGTGCGGCGGCGGTCAGGACGGTCGCCAAGGGCTTCCCGTGCGCGGCGCTGTGGTCGGAACTCGCCACGGCGGACCTGTCGCGGGAACGGCTGGTCCTGATCGACCGCGATCCGGTCACCGGCGACCTCGGGGTGTGCACCACGGCGTCCGGGGACCGGCCGCGATGACGGTCCGCACCCTGCCCGGCGGGCAGACCCTGGAGGCGGTCCACAGGGCCGCCCGGGACGAGGGGCTCGCTCCCGCGCTGACAGCGCTGTGCGGGACGGTGGCCGCGGACCGGCTTCCGCGTGGCCCGGGAGGCCATGGGCTGTACGCCGCCACCACGGAGCTGCCGGCCGGCGTGACAGAGGTGGGCTCCGCCGGCCTGCCCGGCGGGCCGGTGGTGATGGTGCGCCATGACGGCGGCGGTGGCGCCGGTCATCAGGACGCGGCCTTCGGGCTCGGACTGGTCTGGCTCCGCCTCGGGCTGTCCGAGTGGCTGCGCGAGGAGGTCGTCGCCTACCTCCAGGGGCGCACGGTGGGCGACGGCAACCCCCTGCTCCAGCAGCAGTTGCTCAGGTCGGCCGTGGCCGAGGCGCTGCTGGAACACCTGGAGGTGCGCGCCGTCGTCGAGGGCGCGGCACCGGGGGAGCTGTCCGGCGCGGCACTGGACGACCTGCAGGAACGGCTGACCGTCGCCGACCGGTCGCAGGTGCGGATGCTGGGTGCGTCCGGCTACCTCTCGACGGGTCCTGGACAGGTCGCGTACGTCTCCGAGCTGCTGGCGGAGGCGTACCCGGCGGGATAACGGAACAAGGGCCCGAGCTGGGCCGGAGCGCGTGGGCGCTCCGGCCCACAGCCATGCCCATCGACCGGAATCCATCCCTCCGAACGCCTGGAACAAGCCATTCCGACTCATTCATCAGTGACAGTTGACGGCGTACAAAGACACCTGTAATCGTTGACTGACAGGTATAAGAATCGCGGAGCGAGGTACCCACTGATGAACCGTCATGAAGAGCGCGCCGTCCGGACCGGGAACACGGCACCGAGACCGGACCGGTTGAGCGTCCGGGTCGCGCTGTGGAGCGCACGGCACCCGTGGCGTGCCATCGGCGGCTGGCTGCTGCTGGTGGTGGTCTGTCTCGCGCTGGGCTCGATGGCAGGCACCCGTATGGCCGACAGCGTGGACTACCGGGTCGGCGAGGCCGGGCGGGCCGAGGAGCTGGCCGCAGCCGCCGGCATCCTCGACCCGCTGGAGGAGAAGGTCGTCATCACCCCGCGCCCCGGCAGCTCCTCCCTGGACGAGCCGGCCGCACGCTCCGCGGCCGAGGACGCCGTACGGCGGATGACCGGCGCGCCGTCGGTGGCGCAGGTGGCCGAGCCCGAACGTTCCCCCACCGGTGAGGCGTTACTCGTCACGCTCACCATGAAGGGTGAGGACGCGGCGATCTCCGAGGACGTCCCCGCGCTGCTGGAGCGGACCGAGGCCGTCCAGAAGGCGCACCCGCAGGTACAGGTGGCGCAGACCGGCCACTTCTCCATGGGGCAGGGCGTCTCCGAGTCCATGGGGAAGGACCTCGCCACCGCGGAGCGCATCACCCTGCCGCTCACCCTCGTCATCCTCATGGTCGTCTTCGGCGCGGTGATCGCCGCCGGGGTGCCGCTGGTGCTCGCCCTCTCGGCCGTCGGAGCCGCGATGGGACTCTCCCAGCTCTTCTCGCACCTCTTCCCCAGCGTGGGCGCCAACAACAGCCTGATCCTCCTGATGGGCATGGCGGTCGGTGTGGACTACTCCCTGCTCTTCCTCAAGCGGGTACGTGAGGAGCGCGCCAGGACCGGAGCCGCCATCGGCGACGAGGCCGCGCTGCGTATCGCCGCCGCGACGGCAGGACACTCCGTGGTGGTCTCGGGCTGGGCCGTCATCGTGTCGCTGGGCGCGCTCTTCGTCGTGGGTGACGTGGTGTTCTCCTCGCTGGCCATCAGTTCCATCGCGGTGGTCGCCATCGTCCTCGGCGCGTCGATGACCCTGCTGCCGGCGCTGCTCAACAAGCTCGGCCGGGCCATCGACCGGCCGCGTCTCCCTCTCATCGGCCGGATCACGGCAGGGTCCTCGGGCCCCGGCACCCTCTGGCCGCGGCTCCTGCGGCCGGCGATCCGCCGCCCGCGTGCCGCGCTCGCCACCGGGCTTCTCCTGATCGCCGCGCTCGCCCTGCCCGCGCTCGGCATGCAGCTGTCGTCGACCGAGGTGAGCACCCTGCCGAAGGTCGACGCGGTCCAGGCACGGGACCGGATGATGGCGCAGTTCCCTTCGCAGGGCGCCGACTACCTCGTGGTCGTCAAGACCGGTACCGAGCACCGCGGCGAGCTGCGGGGCGCTCTGGACGACCTGGTGGGCAGGGCCGGGCAGGAGCCCCTCCTGCGCTCCGACTCCGAGGCGGTGACCAGGGTGGCCGAGGACGGCGGAACCGGTACGGTCCGCCTGCGCACCCCGTACGCCATCGACTCCGAGGAGGCACAGCAGGCGCTCGAACAGATCCGGAACGGCCTGGTGCCGCAGACGGCGGGGAAGGTCCCCGGCGCCGAGACCGCGGTCTCCGGTGACGTGGCCCGCAACGCGGACGTGCTCGACCACCAGATGAACGCCCTGCCCTGGGTGATCGGCGCCGTGCTGGTGCTGAGCTTCCTGGTCATGCTGATCGCCTTCCGGTCCGCACCCGTCGCGCTCGTCTCGACGCTCCTGAACGTGGCATCGGCGGCGGGCGCACTCGGACTGCTGGTCCTGGTGTTCCAGTCGGACTGGGTGCAGAACCAGCTCGACTACGACTCCGACGGTTTCATCGTCTCCCGGGTCCCGCTCTTCCTCTTCGTGATCCTCTTCGGACTCTCCACCGACTACAACGTCTTCATGATGAGCCGGATCAAGGAGGCGGCCCTGGCGGGACGGTCCACGACGCAGGCCGTCCTGGAGGGCGTCAGCCGGTCGGGGGGCGTCGTCTCCGGCGGCGCGGTGGTCATGGTGTCGGTCTTCGTGAGCTTCATGTTCACCGACCTGCTGGAGATGAAGCAGCTCGGCTTCGGGCTGTGCGTCGCCGTGATCCTCGACGTGGTGATCATCCGCATCCTCGTCCTGCCGGCCGCGCTGCAGCTCCTGGCCCACAGACTGTGGTGGCCGGGCGGCCTCGCGAAGAGCGCCCCCGCTGCCGGGACGGAGCACCGGCGGGAGGTGCGGACGTCCCTGTGAGCGCGTGACGCAGATGTCCCCCACCACGGACCGTGGTGGGGGACATCTGCGTACACACACCGGCCGGCGGCTCACTCCCGGGGAACGCTCCCCGCCGGGAACGGCCGGTCCCGGTCGAACCTGCTGGAGCGGTAGCCCTGGAAGAGGTTCAGCTTCTGCATGCTGCTGGTGCCCTCCAGGAACTCCATGGCCCTGGCGTCCCGCGCGAACTTGTCCAGGAGCGGGTGTTCCAGCCGGGCTCCGGGCCCGAAGAAGGAACACGCCTCGCGCGTCGCGGACTCGGCCAGTTCGGCCGCGCGCACCTTCGCGGCCGAGGCCAGATAGCCGTTCGAGCCGTTGTGGTCGACCGCGGCGGCGGCCCGGTGCACCAGCTCCCGGCAGGCACGGACACGCCGGTCCAGCCGGTCCAGCCGGTCCTGCTCGTCCGCGGTGAGAGCGCTCCGGCCGGACCGTACGTACGCTGCCGCGGCTCGCGCGATACCGACCGCGATGGCGGCGACGCCCGGCCGGAGCCGGTTGAACGTCTGGATGAACGCCCAGGTGCCCCGCCGGCTCGCCGACAGATGCCGGCCCAGGACCGACTCCTCGCCCACGGGCACGCCGTCCAGCTCGATCGCGCTGATCATGGCGCCGCGCAGACCGATCATGGGCAGTGCCTCGGCCCTGAAACCCGGTACGTCCGTAGCCGTGAGCACCGCGGTCACCCCGAGCGGCCCGGGACCGGTGCGGGCGAAGACCGTCGCGATCCCCGCGCGTGCGGCGTTGCCCACGTAGCGCTTGGTGCCGTTCAGCACCAGGCCCTTCCCGTCCTCACGGGGGGTCAGCGAGGAGGCCATCGCCGCGGCGTCCGAACCTCGCTCGGGCTCCGTCAGGGCGAAGCACGTCCACAGCGGTTCGGCCGTCATCCGGCCGTAGAACCACTCCTTCTGCGCCGCGTCCGCCAGTACGTCGACCAGGACTCCGGCGAGCAGCGGGCCGGGCGACGCGACGAGCATGCCCGCGTCCGCGAAGGCCAGTTCCTCCATGATGACCGCGCGTTCCATGGCCAGTTCACCGCGGAACCGCCGGCCGGCGATCGGTTCGGGTTCATGCCCGTACTCGGCCGGTATCCCCATGCGCGACAGATAGCGCACGGCGGGCAGATCGAAGCAGCGGCGGATCCACTCGGGGTCGGAGTCGAGCGCGAGGGCGTGACCGGGGAAGTCGGCACCCCACTCGCCGAACTGGTCGCGCAGTGCGCGCAGTTCCGGGTCGAGCAGGGACGATTCGGCGAGGTCCGTCATGGTGGCCGTCATCCGCAGCCGCCCGCGTGTCCGAAGTCGGAGCCGGCACCGGCCGGTCCGGGCACCGCCGCGGGCGGAACCGGCTCCGGTTCCCTGCCCGCGCGCACCTCGGCCACGAAACGCTCCAGCCGGTCGACGCCCCAGTAGCGGCTGGAGCCGTTCACGAAGAACGGGACTCCGAACACACCGTCCCGGCACACGTCGAGGAGGAGGCGTGTGCCCTCCTCCCGAAGCGCCGGGTCGTCGCTCGCACCCGCCGTCCCGACCGGGTCCAGGCCCAGTTCACCCGCTATCCGGGCGATCACCGAACGGTCGCAGATGTCACCGCCCTCCTCCCAGCGCGTCCGGTAGGCGGCCGCGACGAACTCGGGCCCGCGGCCCTCGCGGAGCGCCACCAGATAGGCCAGGTGAGGCACCTCCCACACCGGGTCGTGGTCCACCGGCCAGGTCAGGGACAGCCCCCTCTCCTTGGCGAGCCGGCCGACGTCCCTGAGGATGTAGAGGTGCTTGGCGCGGGACATCGCCACGTAGGGGAAGGAACCTCTGGCCTCCCGCAGGGCCTCCTCGCTCCGCGGGTCCGGCTCGAAGAAGGGCCGCCACGTCACGGTGGCGGCCACATCCGGATACCTGTCGAGCAGTTCGCGGTAGGCGAACCAGGAATAGGGACTGCGTAACGAGAAGTAGAACACCGGTTTCTTCGCCATGATCCGTCCTCCTCTACAGAACCAGGCCGCCGTCGATACCGAGCACCTGCCCGGTGATGTACGACGCGCGCTCCGAGACCAGGAACGAGACGAGGTCGGCGACCTCTTCGGGCCTGCCGAACCGGCCGAGCGGAATCGACGCCCCGGTGTCGGACGGCAGCTGCGAGGTCATGTCCGTCTCGATGAATCCGGGCGCCACCGCGTTGACCCGGATGCCGCGCGGGGCCACCTCCTTGGCCAGCGCCTTGGAGAACCCGATGATCCCGGCCTTGGAGGCCGAATAGTTGGTCTGCGTGGCGTGGCCGTACACCCCGGCCACCGACGACAGCGTCACCAGCGAGCCGCTGCGGCGCTTCATCATGCCGAAGACGGCCGCGCGGCACACGTTGTAGGTGCCGTCCAGGTTGATCCGCATCACGTCCTGCCAGTCCTGTGGCGACAGCATGATCAGCGGATTGTCGCGGACGATTCCGGCGGACGACACCACGGCGTCCAGCGGCCCGAGCTCCGCCTCCGCCGCACGTACGAACGCCTGCGCCTCGGCCTGGTCGGCCACGTCCACGCGCCGCGTCATGACGGCGGCGCCCTCCTGCTCGGCGTCCTTGGCCACCAGATCGGCGGCCTCCTGGTTCGACCGGTAGCAGAACGCCACGTCGTAGCCGTCGCGGGCCAGACGGGTGACCACACTGCGCCCGATTCCCCGGGAGCCTCCTGTGACCAGTGCTACGCGCCGTTTCTGTACGGACATCATGACCTTTCCTGGGTTGACCGGCGGGCGGCGGGCGAATGGGGCGCGAGCGTGTCGGCGGCCCGCAGGACCAGCATGAGCTGCCCGACCTCCAGGACCGGCCGGCCGTCCGCGTAGCAGGTGCCCGTGGTGATGACGGTGTCGCCGAGGTCGCGCACCGTCTCGCATTCGTGCTCCATCACCGCGCCCACCGGCACCGGTGCGAGGAGCCTGGCGTCGCGTACCCCCGAGAGGAGGGTCACGAGACCCGTCCCGACCTGCGGATTGGGCCGTGTCCAGCAGGCCAGCGCGACGGCCGACTGGGCCCAGGACTCCAGGACCAGGCCCGGCGGCACCACCTGGGACGAGCCGTGGGCGGCCGTGACCGACGGAGCGTCACAGGCGACGGCCGCCCTGCGGGCGTGGAGCCGCTTGCCCGGCTCGGCGTGGATCACGGAGTCGACGAGCAGCGCCGGGGCACGGTGCGGGATCAGGGACTCGATCTCCGGGAGCGTGGTGGCCGGGGTCGCGGGCACCCCGTGCCGTGCGGGGCCGGGTGAGTCCCGGGCCGGTGCGCCGCCGATCCGTATCCGCATCTGGGCGACCGGGCCTTCGGCCGTCGTCAGGGAGGCGGAGACCTGGGCGGCCCCCGCCTCCTGACGCACCGTGGCCTCCGCCCGGACCGGTACACGGGGTCGTACGGGGCTGCGGAACCGCGCCTTCTCCAGCGTGATCGGCAGCGTGGGGTCCACAGCCCCGGCCCCGCTCACCAGACTGTGCACGTACTGGAACAGGAGGAACCCCGGCACCAGGGGGAATCCGGGAAAGTGCCCGGCGAGGAAGGGGTCGTCGGAGGCGACGGTGTACGTGCCCCGGAGCGTCCGCTCGGTGGAGGACTGCAGTGGCATGGGTGGATTGCTCCGTAAGTCGTGAGGCGGCCGGCCGTCTCCGGTTCAGCCGGAGAGGACCGCGCAGCCGACAGTGCCGTCCCGGTCGATTCCGGTGATCAGGGCGGCTGTCCCGGAGGACAGCCCACCTTCGTGGGCGGCGAGGACCGCGGTGGTCTGGAAGCCCGTGGCGGCTGCCGACGTGTCCCCCAGAAGCGGCCGGACACGCAGCCACCGGGCGGGTTCCGTGCCGAGCGCCGTGCGTACCGCGTCCTCCTCTCCCGGGGTGCCGAGCGGCGCCACGAAGCCGACGTCCGAGGCGGAGACCCCGGCATCGGCCAGGGCGTCCCGGACGCACCGGGTGAGGGCCGCGGACGCCTCGTCAGGGGAGTGGTACGTCCGGAAGCGGGTCGCCCGGAGCCGGGCGAGCGGTGCCCGGCCGGCGGCCCGCGCCGACTCCGCCGTCTCCAGCAGCCAGGCCGTCCCGCCCTCTCCGAGCGGCGTGCGTGCGGTGTCGTCGGCCGAGTGCCATTCCAGCCACGCGCGCTGCACGGAGTACTCCTCGGCGGCCCCGCACAGCACGCGGTCGCAGTGCCCGCCCCGGAAGAGCCGGGCGGCGTAACTCAGCGCGAGCAGCCCGGTCAGCCAGCCTCCCGCGATCGTCGTGTTGGGGCCCTTGATGCCGTGCCAGATGGCGCTCTGCCCGGTGGCCCTGTTCATGACGGTGTTGGGGAAGCGGGCCGGATCGACGTGGTACGGCTTGCCACCGGTCAGCGAGTCACGGGTGAAGTCCATGATCGACTGGACGCTGCCCGAGCCCGTGCCGAGGACGAGACCGGTACGCTCCGGGGGCTCGGCGAGGTCCGGGCCGCAGGCTTCCAGGAGCTGCCCCACGGTGGAGACGGCGAGGGCCGTCACCCGGTCCATGGTCCGCGTCCCCTTCTTCCCCAGAGCCTCGGCCGCGCTGAAATCGGGGACCGTGGCCGCCTGCGCGTACGGTCCCGGCCAGGTGCCCTGGTCGACGTCGCTCAGGGCGCTGACGCCCTGCCGGAGCCCGGAGCCGTACGCCTCGCTGCCCCGCCCGAAGGGGGACACCGCCGACCAGGCGGAGAACACGAGGTCATCGGTGGCCCTGCGCTCCGGCAGCACGGGGGCCGCCGCCGTCGCGGTGCTCACGCGGTTCCCCGGCCGGTGATCGCGCCCGCCTTGCCGTTGAGGCCGTCGAGCAGGCGGTCGTCGAAGTCGACGAGGCTCCAGTCACGCCGGTTGCCGATGACGGCCCAGCCGTGCGTGATCCGGCCGGTGGCGGTGGGCACCAGCACACCGTCACGCAGGACGTAGCAGTCCATCCGCGAGGTGTAGGTGAGGCGCTTGAAGACGCTCTCCACCGTGTAGACGGTGTAGAGGGTCTCCTCCATCCGTGCCTCGTCCAGGATCTCGATCCGGGAGTGCGGGACGACGGGGATCCAGTCCTGCTCGTCGAGCAGCCGCTTGATGGACACACCGCGGTCCTCGAGGAAGAGGTCCACGACCTCCTCCATCTGCCGCAGATAGCCCGACATCTGCACCCGCTCGGTGAAGTGGCAGTAGAAGTAGGGGATCCGCCAGGCCCAGCCGAAGGCGTTCCGGCCCTCCGTCAGCAGGCCGAGCGGGTCGGCGCCCTCCGGCACCGGCACCGGCTCGCCGCCCCGGCCGAGGCGGTCGACCACGAAGGGGGCGGCCTCGGCGGGCGGCTCCTCCACCGAGTGCCCGCGCGGGTCGAGGCGCAGCTGCACCGCGACCTTGGAGGTGACGGCCTTCACCGGCCGGCCCTCCCGCTCCACGGTCAGCTCCACGGTGAAACGCGCGCCGTCCCCCTTGCCGGGAGCCGGGCGGACGGTCGCGGTCGCCAGGTCGTCGATGTGGAAGGCCGTGAGGATCTTGGTGTCCACGTCGGTGATGTCGACACCGAGACCACAGCGCTCGTAGAGGTCGCCGGCGGCCAGACCCCGCTGCCGCAGGTGGTCGTAGACGGCCTCCTCGACCATGTAGTTCACGTGCTTGAAGCCGATCCAGGTGCAGATGTTCGACCCTTCGTAGCGGGGCCGGATCTCCGTCCGGGTGGCTTCGCCGACGGCGGTAACGCTCATGACATCTCCAGGGACGTGTGGACGGTAGAGGTGCGTGATGCCCGGTGCCCCTCGGACGCCGGGAGAAGGAAGTCGCTCAGCAGCCGTGCCACCTGGGCGGATTGCTCCTGCATGGGGAAGTGGCCGCAGCCGGCCAGGAGCTCGAAGCGTGCGTCGGGGAGCCCGGCCGCCAGGGCACGGCCGTCCCGGGGGAACGCCGCGGTGTCCTTTTCGCCGGACACCACCAGCACCGGGGCCCGCACCGCGTCCAGATCCACGAAGGGGGAGCGCAGATAGCACTCGAAGAAGCGCATCCAGCCGTACGGACCGACCAGGTCGCGCAACTGGCGGGCCAGCCACGTCCGGTGCCTGGCGGCGTACCGGCCGGTGTCCCCTACCTCCAGGGCCTCCTCGAAGACCTGGTGGAAGCCGTTGAGGTAGTAGGTGATCGACGACCAGTCGAACTCGCCGGGCGTGGACTTGTGGAACGGACTGAGCAGCACGGTCGGCCGCGGCGGGATGCGGCCGCTCGCGTACTCCTCCAGGAGGATCCCGGCCGCGAACGAATGGGCGACGACACCGTCGTAGGAGGCGTCGGCCAGGCCCGCCAGGACTTGGCCCGGATCGGTGAGGAGGCTCTGGTCGGTGCCGGCCATGCCGCGCCAGGGCAGCTCGGCGTCCCAGAGTTCGAGCCGTTCGTCCGCGAGCGGCGCCATGCGCTCCCACACCGCCGCGGTGCCGCCCAGCCCGTGCAGCAGCAGCACGCGCCGGGGGTCACCGCCCGATGCCGGTCTGCGCAGCCGCGCCCGTGGCACGGTGGTCACCGCGCGCTCGCGTACGAGCCGAGGATGAGGACCGCGTTGTTGCCGGCGAACGCGAGCGCGTTGTTCTGCACCACCCGCAGTTCGGCCTCGCGTGCGGTGTTGGCCACGGGATCGAGCCCGCAGTCGGGATCGGTCCGGTTGTGGTTGATCGTGGGCGGGATGAACCCCTCGGTCAGGGCGAGCGCGCACGCGGCCGAGGCCAGCGCACTCGCCGCACCCATGGTGTGCCCGAGCATGCTCTTGATGGAGACCGTCGGCGGTGGTGTGTCGAAGACCTGCCGGATGGCACCGGCCTCCGTGACGTCGTTGGCCTTGGTGCCGGTGCCGTGCGCCGAGATGAAATCGATGTCCTCGGGCTTGACGCCCGCGTTGCGGTGGGCGATCTCGATGCAGGCCGCGAGGCTGTCCCGGTCGGGAGCGACCGGATGCAGCGCGTCGCAGTTGAGGCCGTACCCGAGGACCTCCGCGTAGATACGGGCACCGCGGGCCAGCGCCGAGTCCAGGCTCTCCATGAAGAGGATGCCCGCGCCCTCGCCGGTCAGGATGCCCTTGCGGTCGGCGTCGAAGGGCTGGCAGACCTCGGGAGCGATGGTGCCGAGCCGGTAGAAGCCGGTGAACGTCTTACGGCAGATGGCGTCGGCGCCGCCGGACAGCGCGGCGTCGACCTCGCCGGACCGGATGGCGTCGAACCCCGAGCCGATGGCGTAGTTGCCCGCGGCGCACGCCGTCGGGATGGTGACCGCCTCCACATCCGTGAGCCGCAGCTCACGCACGATACTGCTGGAGAGCATGCCGGCACCCGTCCTGCGTGCCACGCGTCCGTCGAGCCCCTCGGGGCCCGAGGCGAGCTGATCGGCCATCAGCGTGTCGAGATCATGGGACTCGCCGTCGGTGGTGCCCACCGACACCAGGGCCCGGCGGGCCCGGAGTTCCTCCGGATCCAGCCCCGCGTCCGCGACCGCCATGCGCGCGGCGGCGACGGAGAACTGACTTGCCCGGCCGAGCTCCTGCGGATCGATGTTCTCGATCCACTCGGCCGGGTCGAAGTCGTCTATCTCGCAGCCGTTGGCGTGTGCGTAGCCGGCCGTATCGAAGGAAGTGATCGGCTTGACGCCGCTGCGGCCCGTGCGGAGCCCGTCGAGGAATTCACGGGGACCGGTCCCGATGCTGGTCACCACACCGAGCCCTGTGATGACCACCCGGCGCGGCTCCTGATCCGTGCTGTTCGTCACTGCCTCTCCTTCGTCGTTGACCAGGTCGCCCGGATTACTTGGACAGGCTCTCTTCGACCACTGCGACGACGCCGTCGAGGTTGACCATGCGCGTCAGTTCGGCCTGGTCGATCTCGATGTCGAAGGTGCGCTCGAGCGAGGAAAGGATCTCGATCGCTCCCAGGGAGTCCGCGTTGTGGTCCTCCTTGAAGAGGCTGGAGTCGGTCACGTCCGTGGGCTCGATCTCGAGAATCTCGCAGACGATTTCCTTGATCTGGGCACGCTGTTCCTCGTTGATGCGGACCGCGTTGGTCATTTCGCCTCCAGATGAATTGCTTCGACGGGACATCGTGGATTCTCCCGACGAGAGCTGACGCCGAACTGACGGCCCGCTGACGCCCTCGTTCACGCGGCTGACAACGATGTTTCGGCTGCGGCTTAAAGAAGGTGATGCCGTGTGTGCGACGCGCCTATGGTCCGGTCTCGATTGCGTCGACCGTCCCGGCCGTGAAGGGAATTCCCGCGATGAATGTGCTCGACGAGATCGTCGGAGGAGTGAGGGAGGACCTCGCGTTCCGCAGGGCGCGCACGCCCCGGTCGGAGCTGCGGGACAGGTGCGCGGCCCTGACCGCCCCGCGGGACTGCGCCGCGCTGCTGCGCAGCGGTACGGGGGTCCAGGTCATCGCCGAGGTGAAGCGGGCGAGTCCTTCGCGCGGGCCGCTCGCCGACATCGTGGACCCGGCGGCGCTCGCCGCCGACTACGTGGCCGGCGGTGCGGCCGCGGTCAGCGTCCTGACCGAACAGCGGCGGTTCGCCGGCTCGCTCGCCGACCTCGATGCGGTGAGCAGCCGCGTCGGCGTACCCGTGCTGCGCAAGGACTTCGTCGTGGACTCCTACCAGCTCTGGGAGGCACGTGCCCACGGCGCCGACCTCGTCCTCCTGGTCGTCGCGGCGCTCGGCCGGGCCCAGCTCGCCGAACTCCACGCGGAGGCACAGGAGATCGGGCTGACGCCGCTGGTGGAGGTGCACGACGAGCATGAGGTGGAAGGGGCGGTCGCCGCCGGCGCCGGGGTGATCGGTGTGAACGCCCGCGACCTGAGGACGCTGCGGGTCGACCGGGGGACCTTCGCCCGGGTCGCTCCGTCCATCCCGGCCGGTCCGGTGCGCGTCGCGGAGTCGGGGGTGCGCGACGCGCGTGACGTGGCCGCTCTCGCGCGGGACGGAGCGGACGCGGTGCTGGTCGGTGAGGCGCTGGTCACCGGTGACAGCCCGGGTGAGGCCGTGAGGAACCTCCTCGCCGGCCGGCGGCCGGTCCGGTGAGAACCCACCGGAGGACCGCTCCGGGAGACGGCGCGCCCCGCACGCTCCGTGGACCTGCCGGTGACCGCCGGGGGCCCCGGCCCCGACGCGTGCGGCCGTCAGCCGGCCGTGCGTTCCGCCCGCTTGGTGGTGAGCGCGGCCCAGCGCTCCAGTACGGCCGCGGCCTGCCCGGAGTCCACCGACTCCGCCGCCCGCCCCAGCCCGGCGGCCAGCCGCTCGGTGACGGAGCGGCCGGCCGCCGGCTCCAGAGCGGCCAGCCCCGCGGCCGCGTTCAGCAGGACGGCATCCCGCACCGGACCCCCCGCACCGGCCAGCACCTCGTGGAACACCCGGGCGTTGTGAGCCCGGTCGCCGCCGCGCAGCGCACCTGCGGGGGCGAGGGCCAGCCCCAGGTCGCGAGGGTCGAGGGCCTCGCACCGTACCCGGCCGTCGGTGACCGTCCAGACCGTGGAGGCCGTGGTGACCGACAGTTCGTCCAGGCCGTCGTCGCCACGGAAGACGAAGCCTTCCGTGCCGCGTCGTGCCAGTACCCGCGCGAGCAGCGGAGCGAGCCGGGCGTCCGCCACTCCGATCGCCGTCGCGGCGGGGGAGGCCGGATTGGCCAGTGGTCCCAGCGCGTTGAAGACCGTGCGGACACCCAACTCGCGGCGCGGCGCCGCCGCGTGGCGCATGGCCGGATGGAAGGAGGGGGCGAAGCAGAAGGTGATGCCGACCTCCTCGGCGACCTCCGCCACGTCCTGCGCCGGCAGGTGCAACGTCACCCCCAGCTCCTCCAGCACGTCGGCCGATCCGCAGGACGACGAGGCGGAGCGGTTGCCGTGCTTGACGACCAGCGCGCCCGCGCCCGCCGCGACCACCGCCGACATCGTGGAGATGTTGACGCTGTGCGAGCCGTCCCCGCCGGTACCGACGATGTCCAGGGCGGTACCCGGCACGCTGAGCGGCACGGCATGGCGGCGCAGGGACTCGACGAGCCCCTCGATCTCCTCGGCGGTCTCGCCCTTGGCCCGTAACGCCACGAGCAGCCCCGTGAGCCGCACCGGACCCGCGGCGCCGGACATCACCTGATCCATCGCCCAGCCGGTCTCCCGCGCGGACAGCCCACGTCCGTCCAGCAGCGCGTCCAGCAGTTCGGACCATGTCCGGTCCGGCGATTCGACAGTCACGTCAATTCTCCCTAGAACGAAGCGAACGGCGCGGCGGAGAGCGGAACGCCTTTGTGCCGAAGGCCAGTCTGTGTACGCAATCCGAAGCCCGCCAGACCACTCCATGTCGATCATTGCGGTCCAATTCCGAAAGGAGCCCTGCCATGGCCCTGCACATGGCAATGGACGTCGTCAGAGATTCCCATGTCTCCCTGACCGCGCAAATACAGAACTTCATCAAGATGGAGATAGGCGACGGGATTCTGCACCCCGGTACCAGACTTCCCTCCAGCCGTCGTCTCGCCGACGACCTGGACGTCTCGCGCAGTGTGGTCGTCGAGGCGTACGGCCAGCTCGTCGCGGAGGGATATCTGGAGGCGGCCCAGGGGGCGGGGACCCGCGTCGTGCAACACCTCACCGGCCGGGAGATCGTGCCGACCCTGCTGGAGGAGAGCCGGGCCCCCGGCGCACGCTGGGACCTGCTCCCGGGGGGCGGGAACCTGTTCGCCTTCCCCCGCCGCGAATGGCTCGCCTGCTACGAACGAGTCCTCTGGTCGGCGGGCCCCGCCGCCCACGCCTACCCGCCGCTGGCAGGTGACCCGGGGCTGCGGATCGAGCTCGCCCGCTATCTGGGGCGGACCCGGGGGGTCCGGGCGGCCCCGGAGGACGTCGCGGTGGTGGCCGGCTTCTCGCAGGCGCTGGCACTGCTCTGCGGTGTGCTGCGCGAGCAGGGTGTCGAGGCGCTCGGGACGGAGGACCCCGGCCACCCCGGCCAGCGGCAGTTCGTACGGGAGTCCGGCCTGCGCCCGGTGCCCCTGCCGGTGGACGACCTGGGACTCGACGTCGAGGCACTGGCCGTGTCGGGCCTGCGCGCCGTACTGATCACCCCGGCCCACCAGTACCCCACGGGTGCGACGTTGTGCGCCGAGCGACGCGAGGCCCTGGTGCGATGGGCTCGCGACACGGGCGGCCTGATCATCGAGGACGACTACGACGGCGGCCTGTGGTACGGCCGGGGCCCACGCCCCCTGGCGCTGCAGCGGCTCGCCCCCGAACACGTCGTCTACGCGGGCACGGCCAGCAAGTCGCTCGCCCCCGGGCTGCGGCTGGGCTGGATCGCCGCACCCGCGGAACTCCTCGCCCGGCTCCTGAGGGTCAGGGCACGTCACGACCTGGGGACGGAGACCCTCACCCAGCTGGCCTTCGCCGAACTGCTGAGGTGCGGGCTGCTCGACCGTCATCTGCGTCGCCTCAACGCCCATGCGCGTTCCCGGCGTCACACCCTGGAGGAGGCGGTCCGCAGGTACCTTCCGGGAGCGTCGGTGACCGGCGCGGCGGCGGGACTCCACTCCTACGTCCGGCTGCCCCGGCACACCGACGAGGCGGCGCTGGTGGCCGGGGCGCTGTGCGCGTCCGTGGCGGTCCGCGGAGCCGCCGCCTTCCACGCCCGTCCGTCCGCGGCGCCGCCCGCGCTGGTCGTCGGCCACGCGCATCTGCCGCGTTCCGGGATCACGGAGGCGCTGAGGATCCTGCGGGCGGTCAGGAGCGGCTGAGCCGCAGGCCGGGGGAGGGGGACACGTCCGCCGAGGAGAGGAAGTTCTCCATCAGGGCCAGGCCCCCCGAGGTCATCACGGACTCGGGATGGAACTGCACGCCCTCCACGGCCAGCGAGCGGTGCCGCAGGCCCATCACATAGCCGTGGTCCGCCGCGACGGCCGTGGTCATCAGAGGCTCCGGCAGCGGCTCCGCGACGACCAGGGAGTGGTAACGGGTCGCTTCCAGCGTGTTCCCGAGACCGGCGAACACACCCGCGCCGTCATGGCGTACGACGCTGGTCCGTCCGTGCATCACCTGGCCGGCCACCTCGACGCGGCCCCCGTAGGCCAACGCGATCGCCTGATGGCCGAGGCACACACCGAGGACCGGCACGCGGCCGGCGAACTCCCGTACCAGCTCGACGTGTCCGGAGTCGGCCGGATGTCCCGGCCCCGGGCCCAGGACCACGGCCTCCGGTTCGAGCCCGGCGAGCTCACCGGGGGAGCGGGTCGCGGAGCGCACGACCTCGGTGCGTGCCCCCAGGGTGCGCAGGTACTGGTCGATGATGTGCACAAAACTGTCGTACGCGTCGATCAGCAGAACCCTCGTGCCACTCATGCCTGCAGTTCCTTCCCGGTCAGCGCCCAGTAGGCGGCGCCCATCTTGGCCAGCGTCTCCCGCCACTCGGACTCCGGGTCCGACTGCGCCACCATGCCCGCCGAGCTCTGGGTGGAGTAGGTGTCGCCGTCGTACTCGACCGAACGTATGCACAAGGCGAGTTCCGCCCGTCCCCGCACGTCGAGCAGGCCGACGGCACCCGCGTAACTGCCCCTGCGTTCCTGTTCGAGGCCGTCGATGATCTCCATGGCGCGGACCTTGGGGGCCCCGCTCATCGTCCCTGCGGGGAAGGTCGCGCGCACCGCGTCCCAGGTGTCCGCGTCGCGGGCCAGCCGGCCGGTGACGGTGGAGACGAGGTGGAAGACGTGCGAGAAGCGCTCCACAGCCATCAGCCGGTCCACCGGCAGGGTGCCCGGGCGGCAGACCCGCCCGATGTCGTTACGGCACAGGTCGACGAGCATGATGTGCTCGGCACGCTCCTTGGCGCTCTCCTGCATCTCCTTCACGCGCCGTTCGTTCTCCGCCTCGTCCAGGCCCCTGCGCGCCGTCCCGGCGATCGGACGCATCTCGATGCCGTCTCCCTCGACGCGTACGAAGAGTTCGGGGCTGGCGCCGATCAGCAGACTGCCGGCCCGGGGCGCCAGGTACATGTACGGGGAGGGGTTGCGCGCCCGCAGACGCCGGTACAGATCGAGGGGGCTCAGGGCGGTGCGGACGTCGATGCGGTGACCGATCTGGATCTGGTAGACATCACCGACCCGGATGTGTTCGAGGCAGCGCTCGGCCCAGCCGAGGAACGTCCCACGGCTCACGGTGTCCTGGACACCGAGGGGCTCAGGAGCTCCGGGCACGGGCGCCGGGGCCGCCTCCGCGGCGCACGCGGCCAGCTCCGCCACCCGCCGCGGGGTCACCTGCCGGGCGCCGAAGAGCGGGCTCTGCGCGGTCAGCAGCCGGGCGGAGCCGGTGTCGGGGTCGTATCCGACGGTGTCCCGGAAGAGGGCGAGCACCATGTCGGGCCCGCGTCCGGGATCGTCGCGCCCGGGCAGCGACTCCACGTGCCACACCGCCTCGTAGGCCAGTGAGGCCAGGAACCCGAAGGCGTGCTCGGTCACGGGGACATCCGTGTCCACGGCGAACACGCCTTGGGCCGCGGGGAGCAGCCGCCAGATCTCCTCACGGTCCCGCAGCGGCAGCCGGACGGTCCCGGACGGCGCGCCCTCCGGGACGGCCCCGGTCTCCTCGGCGGCCCGCGACAGGGCGGCCACCACACCCGGAGCCCCGTCGATCTCGACATGACGCGCGAACACCCGGATCTCCGCGACGGGGTTGACGCCCACGACGGCGCCCCGGCCCTCCGCTCCCGTGTCGCCGGAGCTCTCCAGCAGAAAGACATTCCGGTCACCGGTCTCCGCGCGCAATCGCTCGTAAAGCTCCAGAGGATCGTGCGGAGGCACTCCGGAAGCGGTGACCCGGACCTCGACCCGTCGTGCCGTATCCATGATGAACCCCCTGTGAATCGACTGCCACCGGCCGGAATACGCGAGTGTTCTCATCGCTGACATCAGAGAATCAGCAGCCGCGCACCGGCTGCCAGACCAATTCCCGGCCCCGCATACGGACCACTTCGAAAACCCTTGACCCCGGGCACGGCCGAGGATTCAGCTGGAGCGAATACCGGCGACGAAAGGCAGTCGAGATGAACGACAACTCACCCGTCAGTTCGTGGCGTTCCTTTCCGGCGGCCCAGCAGCCGGCATGGGGGGACACCGGGGAACTCCGGCGCGTCACGGACCTCCTCGGCACGGCGCCGCCGCTGGTCTTCGCCGCCGAGTGCGACCTGCTGCGCGCCCGGATGGCCGCGGTGGCCCGGGGGGAGGCGGTGATGCTGCAGGGCGGCGACTGCGCGGAGACCTTCGACCGGCTGACCGCCGACGCGATCAACGGCAAGATGAGGACGCTCCTGCAGATGGCCGTCGTCCTCACCCACGCCACCAGCCTGCCCGTGGTCAAGATCGGACGGCTGGCCGGGCAGTACGCGAAGCCGAGATCCAGCCCGGTCGAACGGCGTGACGGGGTGGAACTCCCCTCGTACCGGGGTGACGCGGTCAACGGCGTCGAGTTCACCCCGGAGGCCCGTCGCCCGGACCCGCGGAGGCTCAAACGGATGTACGAGAGCTCGGCGACCACGCTCAACCTGGTGCGCGCCCTGGCCACAGGCGGATTCGCCGGTCTCGGACAGGTCCACACCTGGAACCGCGGCTTCGTCGCGAACTCCGAGGCCGGTGCCCGCTACGAGTCGATCGCCGACGAGATCGACCGCAGCATCGCCTTCATGCGGGCCTGCGGGGTCGACACCACGGAGCTGTCGTCCGCCGAGTTCTTCGTCGGACACGAGGGTCTGCTCCTCGACTACGAGGCCGCTCTCACGCGTACCGAGGCGGAGAGCGGACGTACCTACGCCACCAGCGGGCACATGCTCTGGATCGGGGAGCGGACGCGCGACCTGGACGGCGCCCACGTCGAGTACTTCTCGCGGATCGCCAATCCCATCGCCGTGAAACTGGGCCCCGGCGCCACCGCGGACACCGTACTGGCGCTCATCGAGAGGCTCGACCCGCTGCGCGAGCCGGGGCGGCTGACATTCGTCGTGCGCGCCGGTGCGGACCGGGTGCGGGACGTGCTGCCCACCCTGGTGGAGAAGGTACGCGCGGAGGGCGCCCCGGTCTGCTGGGTCAGTGACCCCATGCACGGCAACACCATCACCGCGCCCAGCGGCCACAAGACCCGGAACTTCTCCGACATCCTCGACGAGGTACGCGGGTTCGTGGAGGTGCACAGGGCCCTCGGGACCCATCCGGGCGGAGTGCACATGGAGCTCACCGGGGACGATGTCACCGAGTGCGTCGGGGGCGGCAACGGCGTCCTCGCCGAGCATCTGCACCACCGCTACGAGACGGCCTGCGACCCACGCCTCAACCACACCCAGTCGCTCGATCTGGCCTTCCTGCTCGGGGAGATGTACCGGGGCCGGCCCGGTTCGCGGAGTTCGTAGGCGACGGAAAACCCAGGGGCTGATCGAAAGCGAGTGCGGTACGTTTCTGTCACTCGAAGGGGGCGAAGTGACCAAGCTCAACCAGATCATCGCCGTGGAGAAGGGTGTCAAGGGCAAGTCGCTCCAGGACATCACCGCGGCCCACCACAAGGTGCAGAAGCCGGCACTGCTGGCAGGCATCTCCCGTACGTACCAGCCGAAGGACGAAGAGGGCGAGCAGCTTCCGCCCGAGTCCGCGCGGGTGCAGATCAAGGCCGAGGAGGCGCTGCGTGAGATGTCCGCGTCGCTGACCCGGCTGTTCGACGTGACCGCGACGAAGGACTGGGCGAACTGCTCGGCCCGCGCGGACGTCATCGTGGACGGACGGACGGTCGTCGGCGAGGTCCCGGTCAGCTACCTGCTCTTCCTGGAGAAGCAGCTCACCGACCTGCACACCTTCGTCAAGAAGCTTCCCGTCCTGGACGCCTCCGAGTCCTGGTCGCTCGACCCGTCGACGGACCTGTGGAAGACGGACCCCGTCCGCACGATCCGGACGAAGAAGGTCCCGCGCAACCACGTCAAGGCCGAGGCGACCGACAAGCACCCGGCGCAGGTCGACGTCTACTACGAGGACGTGCCCATCGGGTACTGGACGACCGTGAAGTTCTCCGGAGCGCTTCCGGCGCGGCGGGTGAACGAGCTGCTGGAGCGGGTCGAGAAGCTCCAGCACGCGGTGAAGTTCGCCCGCGAGGAGGCCAACGGCGCCGAAGTCACCGACCGGCGGGTCGGAGACGCGGTGTTCGGCTACCTCTTCGGTTAAAAAAGGGCGCCAGGCGGCACCCCCGAGAACGCCCCCGCGCATGTCGTGGGGGTGCGCACCCTGCACGAGGCGGAATGAGGTCCGCCCCGTGTGATGAGCGCAAGCTGAAACTGACGTTCAGCCTGAAGACGCGGTAACGGTGAAGGTTCGAGTCCTTCCCCCGGCACCACTTGCCGGGGTGGCCCAACATGGCAGAGGCAGCCGCGATCAATTTCAGACTCTCGCTCCAGCTTCAGTATCGCCGCCGATTGCCAGATCGACCGAGTGCGGACGAACACCGTTGAATGCTGGTTCGAATCCGGCCTGCGCCTCTACGCGGCGCGGTAGTTCAAAGGAAGAACGCGACGGTCTGACGACTGATCCGCACTCTTAAACGGCGCTGGCAAGCGCAATTGGGTGGCAACCCCAGGGGCCCGGGAGCTGGATACGACTCCCGGGCTCCGCCATGTCCGCCCATAAGTGGCCGAACATCGGCACATCACGTCATAACCACCCAAAGCGCATCGACTCCGACCACATCCTAGGACTCCTTTGACACTCTCAAAGCTTCGCGTATAGCTTCCGTTCCCAGTTGGGCATTCTCGGTGGACGCCCAGGCGGACGGATAGGTGGTTCCCATGCATTCGGGACCGAACGGACTGATTGGGCGGCGCGGAGTCCTCCGCGCGGCGGGAGCGGGCATCGGTGTGCTCGCGTTCTCGGCGGTCCTCTCGGCGTGTTCGCCGCAGAAGCCCGAGGGGAGCGGCTCGGCCGACGGGACCGCCGGCCAGGGCACCGACGATCCGGTCGACACTCTGACCCTGGCGCTGCCCTCGTCCGTCTCGACCCTGGACGTCAGCCGCGAGTCCGGCATCCTGAACTACGTCGTTGCCTGCCTGGTCCAGGAGTCCCTGCTCTCCGTCGGGCCCACCGGCAAGCTCCTGCCGGGCCTCGCCGAGAGCTGGAAGCAGCCCGACGCCACGACGTACGTCTACACCCTGCGCCGTGACGCGAAGTTCTCCGACGGCACCCCGGTGACCACCGACGACGTTCTCGCCTCGGTCGAGGCCGCCCGGGACGACGCCAGCGGACTGGCCTACGCCTGGGCCGACGTCGCCTCCGTCAAGGCGACCGGCGCGCGCGAGATCACCGTACGTCTGAAGAAGCCCGACGCGGCCTTCGCCTGGACACCGACCCCCGGCACCCTGCTGATCAGCAGCAAGGCGTTCCTCTCCCGGAACAAGGGCAAGGTCGGCACCCCCAGGACGCTGCTGCTGGGGTCGGGGCCGTACAAGGTGACGTCCTTCGCCGCCGACGACCACGTCGGCCTGGAGCGCAACGACGACTGGTGGGGCGACCGCCCGTCGGTGCGGTCGCTGAAGCTGTCGTTCATACCCGACGCCGGGACCCGGCTCGTCGCCATGAAGTCGGGGTCCGTCGACGGCGCGCTGGGTCTTCCCTCCGACGAGGCCCGCAGCTGGGAGGCCGACGCGCAGGTCACCTACACCGGTGACCGCTCGGTGGTCGCCCTGGCCTTCGACACCGCCAAGGCGCCCTTCGACGACGTGCACGTGCGCAAGGCCTTCGCCCACGCCGCCGACCGGGCGGGCATGACCAAGGGCATCCTGCACGGCAAGGCCGAGGTGGCGTCCACCCTCGTCTCGCCCGACATGTGGGGCGACCTGCTCGACGCAGACGCGGTCGACGCCGCCTACGACGAGCTGCCCGCCTGGGACTTCGACCTCGGCCTGGCGAGGGCCGAACTGGCGAAGTCGGCCCACAAGGACGGCTTCAGCGTCGACCTCTCGTACCCGGGCAGCGGCCCCCAGCTGGGCAAGGCGGCGCTGGCGCTGGCCGCCTCGCTGAAGGAGCTCGGCATCACGCTGAACGTCAAGGAGACGACGCTCGAACAGTGGATCGCCGACCTCCTGCCCGGAAAGAAGCCGCTGCAGTTCCTCTGGTACTACCCCGTCACCGGTGACCCCGCGGAGCTCACCAACGCCTACCTGGACGGCCGGGCCACCGCGACGAATCTGCCGCACTACGACAGCCCCGTCGTCGACACGGCACTGGCCGCCGCCCGCGAGGCCACCGACCCGGCAGCGCGCGGTGCGCACCTGATGACCGCCGTCACCACCTCCGCCGCGGATCTTCCCTACCTCCCGCTGTGGTGGGCGCAGACCGCGACGGCCTTCTCCAAGGACCTCGTGTTCGAGGAGCCCGGCCCCTTCGCCCTCGTCGGTCCCTGGGCGACCAGGGTCAAGAAGGCGGCCTCCTGAGACCGCGTGCCGGGCGAGCACACCCCCCCGAGCCCGCCCGGCACGCACCCCCCACCGGACCACCGGTCCCGCCCCCGCCCGGCGCCACGGTCCGTACCGTCCGCAGCACGAACGGAACGCACATGCCCCGCCCCACCCCGGTACCCGGCCCCGCCGGAGAGCCGGCCGCAGTCGTCCGCCGCGTCCGTACGGCCATGTCGGACCTGACCGCGCCGACGGACAGCCGGATCAGCCCCGACGGACGCCGCGTGGCGGTCACCGTCCTCGGGCCCCGGGGCGCCGACGTCCTGATCGCACCGGCCGACGGGCCCGCGCTCCCGCTGCCCACCGCACCCTCGGACCCCGACGGGGGGTCCCGGCACACCCCGCGCTGGCTGCCGGACTCCCGGACGGTCCTGCTGGTCACCGAACCGGCCGGCCCGGGCCGCCCGGTGCTCACCGCGTGGGACACCCGTACCGGCGCCCGCCGTGAACTCGCGGCCGTACCGGGCGCCGTGGAGGACCTGACCGTGTCCGACGACGGCACCGAGGTCCTGCTGCTCATCGCCGACGACGGAGCCGAACGCGACGGGATGAACCTGGGGCTGCCGGTCCGGCTCGGCCCGGACCCCACCCCGGTCTCCTACCGCCCGGACGCCGGACGGCGCCGGCTGCTGCACGGGCTGCTTCCGTCCGCCGACGCGTCCTCGCCGTCCGCGCCGGTCGTCCTGCGGGATGCCGGGCCCGCCGGACTGACCGTCTGGAACGCCGCCTGGCGTGGCGGCCGTACGGTCGTGGCCACCGTCTCGGAGGACCCGCTGCCCGCCGGCTACTACCACGCGCGCCTCGCCCGGATCGACCTCGCCGACGGCCGCGCCGTCACCCTCCACGAACCCCGGGGGCAGCTCGCCGCACCCGCGCTCAGCGCGGACGGCCGCCGTGCGGCGGCCGCCGAGGGCATCTCCATCGTCGCCGGCCGGCCGCTCCTCGTGGACCTCGCCGACGACACCGTCACGACCGTCGCCGGTGCCGAGGACGTCACCTGGCTCCAGTTCCACCCGCACGACCCGGACCGGCTGCTGACCGCCGGCCCGAGCGGCACCGGAACCCGCGTCGCCGACGTGCGCGCCGGGACGGTGCCCTCCGGCGCCGGGGTCACCGTGCTCCGCGAGGAACAGGCCGTGCTCACCGGCGCCGGCGCGCAGCCCGCCCTCAGCCTCAGCGGCGACGGCCTGACCGCCGCGACCGTACGCGAGGCGCCGGGCATCCCGCCGCAGGCCGTCGTCGCGCCGACGTCCGGCCCGGACGCCTGGACCTGGCGGCCCGTCACCGCACCGGACCCGGCCGCCGCACGCCGGGACGGCGGCCACGGTGACCTCGCCCGGGTCCGGACCCGGCAGATCGCCTGGACCGCCTCGGACGGGGCACCGGTGCACGGCCTGCTGCTCGACGCGCCCGGCACCCCGGTGCCCGCCGGAATGCCCCGTACCGCCCCTCGTGCGCGCCCGCTCGCGGTGGCGCTGCACGGCGGCCCCTCCTGGCAGTGGTCCGCCGGATACGCGCCGGCCGACGTGCTCGGCCTGGCCCCCGCTCTGGCCGCCGCGGGCTGGCTGGTCCTGCTGCCCAATCCGCGCGGAAGCAGCGGTTACGGGCTGGACCACGCGCGCGCCGCCGTCGGCGCCGTCGGCGACGGCGACCTCGACGACGTCCTCAGCGGCGTCGCGCACCTGGTCGCGGAGGGAGAGGCGCTGCCCGGCCGGTTCGCCGTACTCGGGCACAGCTACGGCGGCTTCCTCGCCGCCCTCGCCGCCGCCCGCACCGACGTCTTCCGCGCCGCGGTCGTGGTCTCCGCGCCCACCGACTGGCTGAGCTTCGCCCACACCTCCGTCATCGGCGGCGGTTACGAGCAGACGTACGCGATCGGCGACGCCCGCACCCCCGAGGGCCGCACCGCCCTGATCGGCCGTTCCCCGCTCTTCGCCGACGGCGGCAGCGGAACCCCCACGCTCGTCCTGCACGGCGAACACGACCGGGTCACCCCGCTCGGACAGGCGCACGAGCTGTACCGCGCGCTGGCCCGCCGCGGCACGGCACCCGTCGAGCTCCATGTCTACCCCGCCGAGGGGCACGAGTTCACCGGCCCCGCCCACCTGCTGGACGCCGCCGCCCGGGCCGAGGAATGGCTCACCCGGCACGTCGTGGGCGAGGCGCAGGCCTGCGCCGCGCACCACACCCGGGCGCGGGACGCGGACCCCGGCCTCGTCCCCGGTACGAAGGGAGCACCGTGACCGACCCCGGCCACCCCCAGGCCGCCCCGCCTCCGCCCTGGCACACCCGGCTGCGGGCCGCGCTGCCCGTCCACTACGTGCTGCGGCGGCTCGCGGGCACCGCCGGGCTCCTGTTCGTCCTCTCCCTCGCCGTGTTCGCGCTGCTGCGGCTCGCGCCCGGTGACCCCGCCCGCACCCTCCTCGGCACCCGCAGCGCCACCCCCGAGGCCCTGGCGTCCGTACGCGCCGCACACCACCTGGACGAACCGCTCGTCACGCAGTACGTACGGTGGCTGACGGGTGCCTTCAGCGGCGATCTCGGCACCTCCATCCGCACCGGTGAGAGCGTCGCCGCGGCGCTCGGCGACCGGCTGGCGCTCACCGGACAGCTCGTGCTGGCCGGATTCGCCGTCGCGCTGCTGCTGGGCCTCCCGCTCGGCGTACTGGCGGGCCTGCGCGCCCGGCGGCCCGTCGACCGCGCCGTACAGAGCCTCGGCGTCCTGGCCCTGTCCACCCCGGCCTTCGCCGGCGGACTGCTCCTGATCTACGTCTTCTCCCTGATGCTGGGCGGGCTGCCCGCGTACGGACCGGGCACCGGCGGCACCGACCGGCTGCTCCATCTGGTGCTGCCCGGCATCACCCTCGGCCTCGCCGTGACCGCCGTACTGATCAAACTCGTCCGGGCCGCCGTCATCCGCGAACTGGCCCGGGAACACGTGACGTTCGCCCTGGCCCGTGGCGTGGCGAACCGCACGGTGCTCTTCCGGTACGTGCTGCGGGGCACCGTCGTCCCGGTCACCACCGGCATCGGACTGGTCCTGGCCTATCTGCTGGCCGGCACCGTCCTGGTCGAGCAGGTGTTCGCGCTGCCGGGGCTCGGGCAGCTCCTCGTGCAGTCCGTGACGTTCAAGGACGTCCCCGTCGTCCAGGCCGAGGCCCTCCTCGTCGCCGCCCTGATCTGTCTCGCCAACCTCGCCACCGACCTCACCCACCCCCTGGTCGACCCGCGGCTGCGCACCGAACGCCGCCGCCGTCCCGCCCGGCGCGCGGGGGCCGGACTCCCCGAGGTGAAGGCATGACCACGCGAACCGTCACCCCCGACACAGCATCCGCCGCGTCCGAGAGGAAGGGCGCCCGGCGCCTGTTCGGCCCCCTCACCACGGTCTGCGCCGCCATCGCCGTCCTCCTGGTCGCCGCAGCCGTCGCCGGCCAGTGGGTGTTCCCCGACTGGAACCGGCAGGACCTGATGGCCACCGGCGCGATGCCCGGCGACGGACACCTCCTCGGCACCGACGAACTCGGCCGCGACGTCTGGCACATGCTGGCCGCCGGCGCGCGCAGCACCCTGGCAGGGGCCGCACTGGTCGCCGTCGGCTCCATGCTCATCGGCAATGTGCTCGGCCTGACCGCCGGCTACTTCGGCGGGATCGCCGACACCGCCGTACGCCGCCTGGCCGACCTGCTGCTGGCCCTGCCCGCCCTGCTCGTGACCATCGTCGTCGCCGGGATCGGCGGCGGAGGGTACGCCCTCGCGGTCGGCGTCCTGGTCGTGCTGACCTCCCCCGGGGACATCCGGCTGGTCAGCTCGGCGGTCCGGGAACAGCGCCACCGCCCCTACGTGGAGGCGGCCAGGACCCTCGGCCTGCCCTCCCGGACGATCATGGTGCGGCACATCTGGCCCAATGTGCTGCCGGTGGTCGTGGCCAACACGATGCTCAACTTCGCGGGCGCGATCGTCGCCCTGTCCTCGCTGTCCTTCCTCGGCCTGGGAGTGCCGCCCGGCGCCCCGGACTGGGGCCGGATGCTCGCCGAGAACCGCACCCTCCTGTACGACAACCCGGCGGCGGCCCTGGCACCGGCCGTGGCCGTGATCGTCTCCGCGGTCGTGGTGAACCTGCTCGGTGACCGGCTGTTCGAGTACTTCTCCGACCGGAGGCCCTGATGACCGAGGTCCACGCCGAAGCCCCCGCCGTCACGACCGCCTCCGCACCCCTGCTGGAGGTCACCGGTCTGCGGCTCACCGCGACAGGGGCCGCGCCCGGTCCCACCACGCTCCTCGACGGCGTCGGCCTGTCCGTCGCGGCGGGGGAGTGCGTCGCCGTCGTCGGGGAGTCGGGCAGCGGCAAGTCGCTCGCCGTACGCGCCGTGGCCGGACTGCTCCCCGACGGGGTCACCGTGACCGGCGGCAGCATCCGGCTGGCCGGCCAGGAGGTACGGGAACTGCCCCGGGCCGCACGCCACGCCCTGCGCGGACGCCGGGTCGCCCTGCTCATGCAGGACCCCTTCACGATGCTCCACCCGCAACTCACCTGCGGCCGGCAGATCGCCGACGGCCTCCGCGACGACCTGCCCGCCCTCGCCGGGGCCCGCGGCAGGCGGGCGCGGCGCACGGCCCTGCGCGCCGAGACGGCCCGGCGGCTCGCCGAGGTCGGCCTGGCGCCGGACGTCGCCGACCGCTACCCCCACGAACTCTCCGGCGGCATGCGTCAGCGCGTCGCCACCGCGGCGGCCCTGGCCGGCGACCCGGACCTGCTCATCGCCGACGAACCGACCACCGCACTGGACGCCGCCAACCAGCGTGCCGTCCTGGACCTGCTGCGCGGCCTGCTCGAACGCCGGGGCATGGGCCTGCTGCTGATCACGCACGACCTCTCGGTCGCCTTCTCCACCTGCGACCGGGTCTACGTCCTGTACGCCGGTGCCGTGCTCGAACAGGGCCTGGCGGCCGATCTGCGCCGCGCCCCCCGCCACCCGTACACCGCCGCGCTGCTGGCGGCCGAGCCCTCGGCGCACGTACGGCACGAACGGCTGGCCACGGTCCCCGGCTCCGTGCCCCCGCCGGGCGACCGCACCACCGGCTGCCCGTTCGCCGACCGCTGCCCGCACGCGGCTCCCGAATGCCGCACCACCGCCGTGACGCTCAGGGTGCCGCCGGCAGCCCCCGAGGGCGCTCCCGGACACACCGGTGACCGGCTCACCGCCTGCATACGGCTGGCCGAGATCGACGGAGGCCTCACGCCGCCGTCCCCCGAACCGGCCGGAGCCACCGGTGCCGGGGCGACCGCGCCGGAAGAGGACGCCGTACCGGCCCTGCGCGTGCGGGGCGTACGCCGTACCTTCCACGGCGGTGGCGACGGCGACGGCGACGGTCATCCGGCCGTCCGGGACGTGGACCTGACCGTGCCGGACGGCCGGATCACCGCGCTGGTCGGTGAGTCCGGCTCGGGGAAGACCACCCTGGCCCGCATCGCCGTGGGCCTGGAGAGCTTCGACGAGGGCGCCGTCGACGTCGGCGGTCTGCCGCTGACCGCCGGACGGCTGCCCACCCGCGCGGAGCGTTCGCGGCTCGCCCCGCAGGTGCAGATCGTCTTCCAGGACCCGTACTCCTCGCTGCCCCCGCTGCGCACCGTCGGCACCACCCTGGCGGAGGCGCTGACCGCCGCCGGCCGGATCTCCGGCGGCTCACGCGCCCAACGCCGCCGGCAGCGCGACGAACAGGTCGGCCGGCTGCTCACCCAGGTCGGCCTGCCGCCGTCCTACGCCGGCCGGCGGCCCACCGGGCTCTCCGGCGGGGAACGCCAACGCGTCGCCCTGGCACGGGCGTTCGCCGTGAGGCCCCGGCTTCTGATCTGCGACGAGGCGGTGGCCGCACTCGACGTCTCCGTACAGGCCCAACTGCTCAACCTGCTGGCCGACATGCAGCGCACCGACGGCTTCGCGGTGCTGTTCATCACCCACGACCTGGGGGTGGTGCGGCAGATCGCCGACGAGGTCGCCGTCATGGTCCGGGGCGAACTCGTCGAGCGCGGCACGGTGACCGAGGTCCTGGACCGGCCCCGGCACCCGTGGACCCGCCGCATGCTCGATGCCGTCCCCGGACACGGCCTAGACTGACGCCCCACCGCAACCGCCCACGCCACCACACCGACGAGCCGCCGAGGAGTAAGGGTGCCGCTCCCCGGGGCCTCCGCCAGGCCGAAGGAGACGTCCGCGATGTCAGCGCCGGAAGGCCCGCTGCCGCCCGAGCCCGCCCGGAAGGCGGACGCGGGCCGCCCGACGGCCGCCGACTCCGTACGGGACGCCCTGTCGGTCAACCTCAACCGCCGCCGCCTCGCCCAGGGGTGGAGTCTGCGCGAGATGTCCGCCGCGACCGGGATAAGCAAGGCCCTGCTCTCCCAGATCGAACGCGGCGAGGCCAATCCGACGCTGGACGTCGTCACCCGTATCTCCACCGTGCTCCGCACCGACCCCGTCGACCTCCTGCGCACCTCGCTGCGCGAACCGGAGATCCTGCGCGCCGGTGAACTCGACGAGCCCGAGGGGGAGAGCGCGGTCAACCTCCTCTTCGCCGCACACGGCCACAGCCGCTTCGAGGTCTACCGCTCCCGCCTCCACCCGCACGCCCAGAGCCAGCTCAGCTCGCACGGCACCGGTTCCGTCGAGTACGTCATGGTCGTCGCCGGCCAGGTGACCCTCGTCGTCGACGAGGTGCCCCACGACCTCCACGCCGGGGACAGCGCCCGCTTCGACGGCCGGGCCAGCCACTACTACACGACCGAGGACAGCCCGGCCACCACCCACAGCATCGTGGGCTACCCGCTGGCCTGACCCCGCTGCCGGCGTCACACGTCGTGCGACTGGCGGCGTACCCGTCGTGCTGCCTCGCGGATGGCTTCGGCGTACGGGGAATCGAAGGCGCGTGTTTCCGGAGACAGGTCGTGGAACGGAACGAGCGCGGCATGGGAGTCGTCCACGGACTGCATCCAGGCGGACCAGGCGTTGTGGACGTCCTCGTCGGTGACCTGCTCCCCCTTGGCCTCCAGAAGCACGGCGTAGATGCGGAACAGGGCGGCCGAGTCCGCGGGAGGTGCCGCGTCGGGGGAGAGGCAGGAACGAATCAGGTCGGCGAGAGGATCGAGGTAGGTCACACGGTCAGTGTGCCCGCGAACAGGAGCAGGTGTGCGGCTACGAACACCACGGGTACGACGCGCTCCGAGACTCCCAGCTCCGCGTAGCGTCTGCGCCATCCGACGATCGGATCGCGTGCCAGAGCCTCCCACTCGTCCGAGAAGATCTTGACTTCAAGACGTTCCTCGATCTTGTTGATGCCCTTGAACTTCGCGGTGTTGAGGTCCCGGTAACTGCGCAGCTGCAGCCACCAGGTGGCCGACAGGGTGACGCCGGCCAAAGTCACGGCGAGTGCCGCCCACCACGGGGACCTGGCGAGTTCCCGGAACCCGAAACCTGCGAGGGCGACGAAAGCGGTCTGCACGGACAGGAAGTAGGCGTTGGCGGTCCCGCGGCGCGCGGAGAGGCGGTCCGCCATCTCCACAGCGAGCTTGTAGAGCTCCAGGACCTCCGTGCGGTGGCTCGGATCGGGAGGTGTCGTCATGGGCTGCCTCCGGTGGGAATTCTGACGTCGTGTCGCTGGATCGGATCTCGGGGTCGGGTGCGGAGTCCGGGGTTCCGGGTCTCGTCCGGGCTCACTCCGTCAGCCGAAGCGCCGGCCGGTCCTGTCCTCGTACGAGGCCAACTGGTCGAAGGCCGGGCGCAGCCCGCGGATGAGCTGCATGAAGAGATTTCCCCAAGGGCGACGCAAGGGGGGAGTGGGAGTGAACACGGGCTGCCAGTCGGCGGAGAAGTGGATGAGGCCACTTACCGGGCTGTTCTCGGGTTTCTCATGCGGGTAGTCAGGAAGGGTTGGCGGAACCTTGCCCCTCCATGTCTTGTTCATGTCGGAGTCCGGCAGGGCACGCAGGGCCGTCCCGACTTCTTCGCGGATCTTCCCGTACTCCTCCTTGCTCGTGGCTCCGGGCATCATCAGGAGCAGACGCTGGGGCGGCAGAATGCGCATGGCTTCGGAGAGCTCCCAGACTGTGCCGGCGCTCGATCCCAAGCTGAGAGTGACCAGGCGGGAATGCTCCATGAGTTCCCTCACCGGCTGCTTCCAGGATTCTTTCGGCAGATACATGCGTACCGCTCCCGCGAAGGGAAGGACTTCTTCAGGGGCACCGATGGCGATCAGCTGGCCGACGGGGCGCATCGCGTCCGCGATGTGCTCCTCCTCGTCGCGACTGGACGTGACGAGGAAGATCGTGCCACCTGCCGGATCCGGGTTATGGCCGACACCGCGTGGCCATATCTGGTCCTTCAGTACGGCGCGCTGCTTGTCGTCCTCGAACGACCTCAGGTAGAGCACGTAGGTGCCGGGTCGGAAGAATTTCTTCTCCGAGACGACCATTCCCATGTGTCTGCGGCCGAGCAGGAACAGTTTCCTGCTCCGGTCGAAGATGGCCACCCCCATCGGTGCCAACAGTACGAACAGGCCGTCCGTCGACGATTTGATCGGTGTGGTCAGTACGTGATGAATTCCCCAGAACGACATCCCGAGAGCCCCCAGGGTGCATGGCCATCCGACCAGCCAGAGTCCGAGCCCCAGTAGGGCGTGCTGGCCGGGAAGTGCGGCCATGAAGGGCACATTTCGATTGCCGTCCCGCGACAGATCCAGAAAGGGAATGTGAGGGCTACGGAAAGCCCATAAGTCATGCCAGTACTGCTTCTTGCCGTACGGGATGGCCCAGAAAATACCTGCGGTAGCGAGCGGGATCGCCAGGGCGACCGCCCATGGACCCGCCGGGTCGTCGTTATCGGGGAGAGTCAAGGAGCGGTAAGCCATGGCGACAAGCAGAACAGGAACCAGGGTCTGCAGCAGCACGCCGATCGTCTGGCGCCGAGTCCTTCCTTGTGCCCCGAACGCAACAAACAGGGAGAGGCCGAGCAGTATTCCGGAAAGGTAGACGGGGGATATGCCTTGGAATGCAAGAATGAAGATCGCGGCATATCGCCAGAATCGTACGATTCGAGGCAGGATGAACTCGCTCGCGCAAGCCGTCAGGAATCCCAGAAAATACCACAGTAGAGGTGCTGGAATTGCCTCGGTGAGCTCGATTCCCCCTGCCCCGGCGATGACCGAGCAATCGCAAGTGATCATTGATCCTCCCGTCACGGATCCCCTGCTGCGGCAGGAGATCGCCCCACTCGCACCCCGCCCCCCAACTCGCGTGTTCAGTAACTCACTTGAGAGGGCATCCATGGTGACGCACCCTCGTGGCGCCCGGTTCCGGACGCGACACGGGAGCCGGCGCCCCCGGGGTGGCGGCAGGGGTTCGTGGCAAGGTCAGGCATGGTGCCCATGGGGCTTCCGGCGCTGTGGTCCGCTCGGGCCGCGCGCCGGCGGGCCGCGACACCGTTCCGGGCCTCGGCGAACCGGAGACGCAAAAAGACCCCCTGGCAGCGTTTCCACTGACGAGAGGGTCTTTTCGGCACTTCCTGCGAAGTGCCCCCGGCAGGATTCGAACCTGCGCACCCGGCTCCGGAGGCCGATGCTCTATCCCCTGAGCTACGGGGGCGTTGCCGCTGCGTTCGGCGGCGACGAGTGAAACCCTACCAGCTCCGACGGGGTGTCCGGGAACGGGTATTTGCGCGTCGGCGGTACCCGCGCGCGGCGGGCTGCCGACCGCCGTCCGGGGGCGGAAGTGGGCAAAACCCGGACGCAGCTCCTCCGCCCGACCTACCCTCGAAGGGTGCCAGGGGCGTACGGCCGCGTGCTTGTTGTGGACGACAACAAGGTCATCCGGCAGCTGATCAGGGTCAATCTCGAGCTGGAGGGCTTCGAGGTCGTGACCGCGGCCGATGGCGTCGAGTGCCTGGACCTGGTCCACGAGGTCTGTCCGGATGTGATCACCCTCGATGTCGTGATGCCCCGGCTCGACGGAATGCAGACCGCGGCCCGGCTGCGCGCCGACCCGCGGACCGGGCATCTGCCCGTCGCCGTCATCAGCGCGTGCACCCCGTACGAGGTGGATTCCGGGGTGGCCGCCGGGGTCGACGCGTTCCTGGCGAAGCCCTTCGAGCCGAGCGAGCTGGTGCGCCTGGTGCGGCGCCTCGCGTACCGGGACGGCCCCATGCCGATCGACGACCGGCGCGGTGCGGGGACGGCCGGGAGCGCGGCCGGCTGAGGGCGCGGGCGGCCGCGTCGTTGCCCGTATGGCGAAACCGGTTGGCGAAGTGCCCCCCTTCCTCCCATACGCTTGTGCCGTGACCCCCGCAGATCTCTCCCGGACCGTGCTGCGCGCTGTGCGCCGCGCGGTCGACGAGAACGCCCTGCGCGCGCCGGTGCCCGCGCGCGTGCGGGTGGAGCGGACACGGCCCGGCGGCAGCGGCGACTACGCCTGCGCCGTCGCCCTCCAGCTGGCCGGCCCCGCCGCGCTCCCGGCCCGGGAGGTCGCCGCACTGCTGCGGGACCGGGTCGCGGGGGAGCCCGGAATCGGACGGGTCGAGATCACCGGGCCCGGCTTTCTGAACTTCACCCTCGACGCCGCGACCGGCGCCGACGCCCGCGCCGCCCGCGTCCGCGAGGTCCGCGAGCTGGGCCTCCGGTACGGGCGGGTCACCACCGAGGCCGGGCGCCTCCACCGCCTCCACCACCCCCGCGAGGTCAGGGCCGCCGTCGTCGCCCAGGGCGTCGCGCGCCTCCTGCGCACCCAGGGCGGCCAGGTGCTCGTCGGCTGCACCGAGGAGCCCGCCCCCCGCTGGGAGGAGCTGCGCGTCAGGGCCGGCCGCCGGCACGGGGCCGAGGAGAGCGCCGAGATCCGCCCCGTGCCCGCCGGCGCCACCGCCGGGGCGCTGGTGGACCGGCTCGGACGCGAGGCGGTGCTCTGGGGGCTCCAGCGGCCCGCCGCCCACGACCACGCACCCCTGGGCGACGACCTCCTCGTACAGGGGGAGGCCAACCCGTTCTTCCTGGTCCGCTACGCCTACGCCCGTACCCGCGCACTCACCCGTGAGGCGGAGCGGCTCGGCCTCACCGCCGGATACGACATCGACGTCGAGGCGCCCGCGCTGCACACCGCGCTCGCCGACCACCCCGGCGTACTCGCCTCGGCCGCGCGCCGTCACGCGCCCGACCGTGTCGCCCGGCACCTCGAAACCGTGGCGGACGCCCTCCTCGAACTCCACGCCACGGCCCCGCCGCTCCCCGTCGGTGACGAGAAACCCTCGGCCGCCCACCGCTCCCGGCTGGCCCTTGCCGATGCCGCCGGGAAGGTGCTGGCCGGCGGCCTGTTCGTGCTCGGCATCAGCGCGCCCCCCCACCTCTGACAAGAGACCCGAGAGAGCAGAGCAGAACGATGAGCCGATCCGCACACCCCGCCGGGCCCCGTCACGCCGACGTCTACCCCGAGGGCCACTACACCGCCCCGGCCACCGACCTCAACGAGCTGGACGCGAAGGTCTGGTCCCGCACCGTCACCCGTGACGCGGACGGTGCGCTCACCGTCGGGGGGATCGAAGTCGCCCGGCTGGCCGAGGAGTTCGGTACACCGGCGTACTTCCTGGACGAGGCCGACTTCCGGGCGCGCTGCCGCGCCTGGGCGGACGCCTTCGGGCCGGACGCCGACGTCTTCTACGCCGGCAAGGCCTTCCTGTCGCGCGCCGTGGTGCGCTGGCTCCAGGAGGAGGGGCTGAACCTCGACGTGTGCTCCGGCGGCGAGCTCGCCACCGCGCTGGACGCCGGGATGCCCGCCGAGCGCATCGCCTTCCACGGCAACAACAAGACCGTCGCCGAGATCGAGCGGGCCGTCGAGGCGGGCGTCGGACGGATCGTGCTCGACTCCTTCGTGGAGATCGCCCGCGTGTCGCACGTCGCCCAGCGGCTCGGCGTCCGTCAGCGCGTGCAGATCCGCGTGACGGTCGGTGTCGAGGCCCACACCCACGAGTTCATCGCCACCGCGCACGAGGACCAGAAGTTCGGCATCGCGCTGGCCGACGGACTGGCGGCCGAGGCGGTCCGCAGGGCACTCACCCTGGACGGCCTCGAGCTCATCGGCATCCACTCGCACATCGGCTCGCAGATCTTCGACATGGCCGGCTTCGAGGTCTCCGCGCGCCGCGTGGTGCAGCTGCTCGCCGAGATCCGCGACGAGCACGGCGTCGAGCTCCCCGAGATCGACCTCGGCGGCGGCCTCGGGATCGCGTACACCTCCGAGGACGACCCCCGCGAGCCGCACGAGATCGCCAAGGCGCTCAGTGACATCGTGACCCGCGAGTGCGAGTCGGCCGGTCTGCGGACCCCGCGCATCTCCGTCGAACCGGGCCGCGCGATCGTCGGCCCCACCGCGTTCACGCTGTACGAGGTCGGCACCATCAAGCCCCTCGAAGGCCTGCGGACGTACGTCAGCGTCGACGGCGGCATGTCGGACAACATCCGCACCGCCCTGTACGACGCCGAGTACAGCGTGGCGCTGGTCTCCCGCAGCTCCGATGCCGACCCCATGCTCGTAAGGGTCGTGGGCAAGCACTGCGAGAGCGGTGACATCGTGGTCAAGGACGCGTTCCTGCCGTCCGACCTGGCTCCGGGCGACCTGATCGCGGTGCCCGCCACCGGTGCGTACTGCCGCTCCATGGCGAGCAACTACAACCACGCCCTGCGCCCGCCCGTCGTCGCCGTGCGCGACGGGGAGGCGCGGGTCATCGTCCGGCGCGAGACGGAGGAAGATCTCCTGCGTCTCGATGTCGGCTGATGAAATTCACATCTCAAAATCCGGACGGGTGGCAGAAACGCCCGTCCGGTGAGTGAGACTGGTCCACACATCAGAAGTATGAGAAACGAGGTCGGATGATGCGTACGCGTCCGCTGAAGGTGGCGCTGCTGGGCTGTGGAGTGGTCGGCTCAGAGGTGGCGCGCATCATGACGACGCACGCCGACGACCTCGCCGCGCGCATCGGCGCGCCGGTCGAGCTCGCCGGTGTCGCCGTCCGCCGGCCCTCCAAGGTGCGGGAGGGCATCGACCCCGCGCTGATCACCACGGACGCGACCGCCCTGGTCAAACGGGGCGACATCGACGTCGTCGTCGAGGTCATCGGGGGCATCGAGCCCGCCCGTACGCTCATCACGACGGCCTTCGAGCACGGCGCCGGCGTCGTCTCGGCCAACAAGGCGCTGCTCGCCGAGGACGGCTCCGCGCTGCACGCCGCCGCCGAGAAGAACGGCCGGGACCTGTACTACGAGGCGGCCGTGGCCGGCGCCATCCCGCTCGTACGTCCGCTGCGCGAGTCCCTCGCCGGGGACAAGGTCAACCGGGTGCTCGGCATCGTCAACGGCACGACGAACTTCATCCTCGACCGGATGGACACGAGCGGCGCCGGGTACTCCGAGGCGCTCGACGAGGCCACCGCCCTCGGATACGCCGAGGCCGACCCCACCGCCGACGTCGAGGGCTTCGACGCCGCCGCGAAGGCCGCGATCCTCGCCGGGATCGCCTTCCACACCCGGGTGAAGATCGGCGAGGTGCACCGTGAGGGCATCACCGAGGTCACCGCCGCCGACATCGCCTCCGCCCGGCGCATGGGCTGTACGGTCAAGCTTCTCGCGATCTGCGAGCGCGCCGCCGACGGCAACTCCGTCACCGCCCGCGTGCACCCCGCGATGATCCCGCTCAGCCACCCGCTGGCCTCCGTCCGCGAGGCGTACAACGCGGTCTTCGTCGAGGCCGAGGCGGCCGGGCAGCTCATGTTCTACGGTCCCGGCGCCGGCGGCGCCCCGACCGCCTCCGCGGTCCTGGGCGACCTCGTCGCCGTGTGCCGCAACATCATCGGCGCGACCACCGGTCCCGGTGAGTCCGCGTACACGCGTCTGCCGGTCAGCCCCATGGGCGATGTCGTCACGCGCTACCACATCAGTCTCGACGTGGCCGACAAGCCTGGCGTACTCGCCCAGGTCGCGACGGTCTTCGCCGAACAGGGCGTATCCATCGATACGGTCCGCCAGCAGAGTCGGCCGGACAGTCAGGAAACCGGCGGCGAGGCATCTCTCGTCGTCGTCACCCACCGCGCGCCCGACGCCGCCCTCTCCGGGACCGTCGAAGCGCTGCGCAAGCTGGACACCGTGCGCGGTGTCGCCAGCATCATGCGTGTTGAAGGGGAGTAAGGACCCATGACCAGCAAGGGCACCCACCAGTGGCGCGGCATCATCGAGGAGTACCGGGACCGGCTTCCGGTCACGAGCACGACGCCGGTCGTCACGCTCCGTGAGGGCGGCACGCCGCTCGTCCCGGCGCAGGTCCTCTCCGAGCGCACGGGCTGCGAGGTGCACCTCAAGGTCGAGGGCGCCAACCCCACCGGTTCGTTCAAGGACCGCGGCATGACCATGGCGATCACCCGGGCCAAGGAGGAGGGCGCGCAGGCCGTCATCTGCGCCTCCACCGGCAACACCTCCGCCTCCGCCGCGGCGTACGCCGTGCGCGCGGGCATGGTCTGCGCCGTCCTCGTGCCGCAGGGCAAGATCGCGCTCGGCAAGATGGGGCAGGCGCTCGTCCACGGCGCGAAGATCCTCCAGGTCGACGGCAACTTCGACGACTGCCTGACCCTGGCCCGCAGCCTCTCGGACAACTACCCGGTGGCGCTGGTCAATTCGGTCAACCCGGTCCGGATCGAGGGCCAGAAGACCGCCGCGTTCGAGATCGTCGACGCGCTCGGCGACGCCCCCGACATCCACGTACTGCCGGTGGGCAACGCGGGCAACATCACGGCCTACTGGAGGGGCTACAAGGAGTACGCGAAGGACGCGATCTCCACGCGCACCCCGCGCATGTGGGGCTTCCAGGCATCCGGTTCCGCGCCGATCGTGCGCGGCGAGATCGTCAAGGACCCGGCGACCATCGCCACCGCGATCCGCATCGGGAACCCGGCGTCCTGGCAGTTCGCCCTGGATGCGCGGGACGAGTCGGGCGGCTTCATCGACGAGGTGACGGACCGTCAGATCCTGTCCGCCTACCGGCTGCTGGCCTCCCAGGAGGGCGTCTTCGTGGAGCCCGCCTCGGCCGCCTCCGTGGCCGGTCTGCTCAAGGCCGCCGACGAGGGCAAGGTCGACCCCGGCCAGAAGATCGTCTGCACCGTCACGGGCAACGGGCTCAAGGACCCCGACTGGGCCGTCGCGGGCGCCCCGCAGCCGGTCACCGTCCCGGTCGACGCGGTCGCCGCGGCCGAGAAGCTGGGCCTCGCGTAGCCGGCCCTTGCCGCAGCTCAGCCGCCCTTCCGGGGCGGAGAGCGCATGGGAGGTGTGCGACACGCATCGTGCGCCTCCCGTGCGCCCTATGTCGCCACAGAACCTTCCTTCGATAAGCTGTACCCGACCCGCCCGCCGCATCCGCCGCGGTGCTGCAGCCGTCGTGACTGCCGGGCCCCCGTCCCCCCGCGCAACGGCACCCCACGCACATCGAAGTACCCTGCACCACATCCCCGCCGCCGTACAGGAAGAGTCGTCGAACCGATGGCCGGTCCCGCGTTCCGAGCCGCCGCCGTCCGGGTGCGCGTCCCCGCAACCAGCGCCAATCTGGGCCCGGGTTTCGACGCCCTCGGCCTCTCGCTGGGGCTCTACGACGACGTCGTCGTCCGGGTCGCCGATTCCGGGCTGCACATCGACATCGCGGGTGAGGGCGCCGAGACGCTGCCCCGCGACGAGAACCACCTGCTCGTACGCTCGCTGCGCACGGCCTTCGACCTGCTCGGCGGACAGCCCCGCGGCCTGGAGATCGTCTGCGCCAACCGCATCCCGCACGGCCGTGGTCTCGGCTCCTCGTCCGCCGCCATCTGCGCCGGCATCGTCGCCGCCCGAGCCGTGACGACGGGCGGCGAGGCCCGTCTCGACGACGCCGCTCTGCTGGAGCTGGCCACCGAGATCGAGGGGCACCCCGACAACGTCGCCGCCTGTCTCCTCGGCGGATTCACGCTCGCCTGGATGGACGGCGGTGCGGCCAGGGCGATCCGGATGGACCCCGCGGACTCCGTCGTGCCGGTGGTCTTCGTCCCGGCCACCCCGGTGCTCACCGAGACCGCCCGTGGCCTGTTGCCGCGCACCGTCCCCCATGTGGACGCCGCGGCCAACGCCGGCCGCGCGGCCCTGCTCGTCGAGGCGCTGACCCGGCGGCCCGAGCTGCTTCTCGCCGCCACGGAGGACCGCATCCACCAGGAGTACCGGGGTCCCGCGATGCCGCAGAGCGTGGAGCTGGTCAACCGGCTGCGCGCCGACGGTGTCCCTGCTGTCATCTCCGGTGCGGGGCCCACCGTGCTCGCACTGACGGAGGAGGGTTCGGCCGACAAGGTCGCACGGCTGGCGGGTGAGGGCTGGGCGGCGAACCGGCTCGCTCTCGACGCCACGGGTGCGAGCGTGTTGCCGCTCGCCGCGTAGTCCCACGTGATTGCCGGTGCATGAGAGGGGGAATGTTTGTTGGAGCCGGTAGTGTTAACCTCAAGTCAGCAATCGACGTCTTCGTGGCGCGTTGCTTCGCGTCCCCCTTCGGGACCACCACTCTTCCGGGAGCCTCCCCGACTGCCTGAGCAGCCTGCCTGAGCTTTCGAGCACGCTCCGGAACCGGCACGACACCCTCTTGCTCGTCCAGGAGTGGGCCGAGCAGGGGGATCTCGCGCCGGAACCCCGCACATTCGTCTCTCCGCCGTACCCGGCGGACCACCGCCCCGGCAAGGTCCGCGATCGACACGATCAACAGACCGCAGTCGGACAGCACAACCGGTCGCCGAGCCAGAAGGCCGACGTCCGCTCCAGGGAAGGACCCTTCGTGAGCGACACCACCGATCTGATGGGCGTGACTGCCGACAAGAGCGTCGACAGCTCCGTGCCCGCCGAAGGTGCTGCCACTGGCACCACCGCACGGCGCCGCCGCTCCGGCACCGGCCTCGAGGGCATGGTCCTGGCCGAGCTGCAGCAGGTCGCGTCCGGCCTCGGCATCAGGGGAACTGCGCGGATGCGCAAGAGCCAGCTGATCGAGGTCATCAAGGAGGCGCAGGCGGGAGGATCCTCCACGTCCGCCCCCAAGGCCGCCGCATCCGCCGGTACGGACGCCGGGAGCAAGCCGAAGCGGCGTGCCACGTCCAAGACCCGCACGGGTGACGAGACCGCTGCCGCCCCGGCCGCCGACAAGGCCGCCGCCCAGCAGCAGATCGACATTCCGGGCCAGCCGGCCAGTGACGACCAGCCGACGGGCGAGCGCCGCCGTCGCCGGGCGACCGCGCAGGCGGGCAGCCCCGACACCAAGGCGGAGCCCAAGGCCGAGTCCAAGGCGGAGGCCGAGCCCAAGAGCGAGCCCAAGGCCGAGGGCCGTCAGGACCGCGGTGACGAGCGCGCCGAGACGAAGGGCGAGGCCAAGGCCGAGTCCGCCGCCGACACGGCCGAGGGCCGGCGCGGCGACCGCCAGGACGGCCGGCGTGACCGCGGCGACCGCCAGGACCGCGGTGACCGCCGGGACCGCCAGCGCGACCGGCGCGGCAAGGGCGACGACCAGGGCCAGCAGGGCGGCGGACGCCGTCAGGGCCAGCAGGGCGGCGGCCAGAACCAGGGCCAGGGCCAGAGCCAGCAGGGCGGCGGCGGCCAGCAGGACGACGGTTACGACGACGAGGGCGGCCGCCGTGGCCGTCGCGGCCGTTACCGCGACCGCCGTGGCCGTCGTGGCCGCGACGACTTCGCGACCGACGTGCAGGTGGCCGACGACGACGTCCTGATCCCCGTCGCGGGCATCCTCGACATCCTCGACAACTACGCGTTCATCCGGACCTCCGGCTACCTGCCGGGCCCGAACGACGTGTACGTCTCGCTCGCCCAGGTCCGTAAGAACGGCCTGCGCAAGGGTGACCACGTCACCGGTGCGGTGCGCCAGCCCAAGGACGGCGAGCGCCGCGAGAAGTTCAACGCGCTGGTCCGTCTCGACTCCGTCAACGGCATGGCGCCGGAGACCGGCCGTGGCCGTCCCGAGTTCCAGAAGCTGACCCCGCTGTACCCGCAGGACCGGCTCCGTCTGGAGACCGACTCCAACGTCCTGACCACCCGGATCATCGACCTGGTCGCACCGATCGGCAAGGGCCAGCGTGGCCTGATCGTGGCCCCGCCGAAGACCGGTAAGACCATGATCCTGCAGGCCATCGCCAACGCGATCACGGTCAACAGCCCCGAGTGCCACCTGATGGTCGTCCTGGTCGACGAGCGTCCGGAAGAGGTCACCGACATGCAGCGGTCGGTGAAGGGCGAGGTCATCTCTTCGACCTTCGACCGTCCCGCCGAGGACCACACCACGGTCGCCGAGCTCGCCATCGAGCGCGCGAAGCGCCTCGTGGAGCTCGGTCACGACGTGGTGGTCCTGCTGGACTCGATCACCCGTCTGGGCCGCGCCTACAACCTGGCGGCACCGGCCTCCGGCCGCATCCTGTCCGGTGGTGTCGACTCGACCGCGCTGTACCCGCCGAAGCGCTTCTTCGGTGCCGCGCGCAACATCGAGGACGGCGGCTCGCTGACCATCCTGGCCACCGCGCTCGTCGAGACCGGCTCGCGCATGGACGAGGTGATCTTCGAGGAGTTCAAGGGCACCGGCAACATGGAGCTCAAGCTCGACCGGAAGCTCTCGGACAAGCGCATCTTCCCGGCGGTGGACGTCGACGCGTCCAGCACCCGTAAGGAAGAGATCCTGCTCGGCACCGACGAGTTGGCCGTGGTCTGGAAGCTGCGCCGGGTGCTGCACGCGCTCGACCAGCAGCAGGCCATCGAACTGCTCCTGGACCGCATGAAGAAGACGCAGTCCAACGCGGAGTTCCTGCTCCAGATCCAGAAGACGACGCCGGGCAACGGCAGCAACGACTGACGTCGCACCGGAGTCACCCGGAACTGCCCCCGTCATCACGATGACGGGGGCAGTTCCGCGTCGCGCCGCCGGACGACGGGGCGGCGCGCACCGTGGCATTCCCCACATCCGCCGGGTCCTGACACCCGGCCCGGCGGATTAGGCCCGACCCCGGAATCACCAGGTGAGAGACCCGTTTCCGGACCTCACCCGCTCCTCCTGAGGCCCCCGTCGCCCGACGGGGGCCTCAGCTCGCTGTGCAACGCTTCTCGCTGCTCCGGTCGTCCCACCGAGTGACGCCGGACCGCGCCCGTGCACCACGGCAGGGGGTAACAGCGAGAAGCGGAAGAGGGAGTCGCATGAGCGAGCAGAGCAGGAGCGCCGGCCGAATACGCGGTACCGGCAGCCGCCGGAGGAAGCCGTCCACGGCCCGCAGGGCCAAGAGGATCGCCCTGTGGGGCGCCGCCGCCCTGGTGGTCGTCGGGGGATCCGGGCTCGGTTACGCGTACTTCACGCTCGACGGGAACCTGAAGGGTGTCGACATCGACGCCGCGCTGGGCGCCGAGCGCCCCGACGACGTCGACAACGGGTCGCAGGACATCCTGGTGCTGGGTTCCGACTCCCGCTCCGGTGCCAACGCGAAGTACGGCACCGACGAGGGCTCCGCGCGGGCGGACACCGCGATGGTCGTCCACGTCGACGAGGGCCACACCGCCGCGAGCGTGGTCTCGGTCCCGCGGGACACCCTCGTCGACCGTCCCGCCTGCACCAGCGACACGACCGGTGAGCAGGTCGGCGCGGAGCACGAGACGATGTTCAACTCTGCGTACCAGGTCGGCGGGCCCGCCTGCGCGGTCAAGACCGTCGAGGCCATGTCCGGCATCCGCATGGACCACTACGTCGAGGTCGACTTCACCGGCTTCGAGAAGCTCGTCGACGAGCTCGGCGGTGTGGAGGTCACCACCTCGCAGGCGATCGACGACCCCGACAGCCACCTCGCCCTGAAGCCCGGCACCCACACCCTCAGCGGCGAGCAGTCGCTCGGCCTCGTCCGCACGCGCCACAGCGTCGGCGACGGCAGTGACCTGGGCCGCATCCAGCTCCAACAGGCCTTCGTCAAGGCGCTGATGGACCAGGCGAAGAGCGTCGGGGTGTTCTCGAACCCGAAGACCCTCTTCGGCCTCGCCGACACCGCGACCAAGGCCGTCACCACCGACTCCGAGCTGGCCTCCGTCAAGAAGCTCACCGGCTTCGCGAACGGGCTCAAGGGCCTCGGCTCGAAGAACGTCGACATGATCACGCTCCCCGTGGAGTACGACCCCCAGGACCCCAACCGCGTGCTGCCCCAGAAGAAGGCCGGACAGCAGGTGTGGACGGCGCTCAAGCAGGACAAGCCGGTCCCGGCGTCCGCGACCGCGAAGTCGGCCGGCGACAAGGGCGGGGCGGGAAAGGTCGTACGGTAGACACCTTCCGTCACCGTGCGGTCGCGGAACGTTCCCCGGACGTACGGGAATACACACGGCCGGGTCCTCGTTTTGGGAGATACGGCCGGTCCTGGCAGACTGGTACGTCGGCCCCGGTTCACGGACGCGCAATCCGCGCGAACGACCCGGAGCCCTCCCGAATCTAGGAGACACCTTGAAGCGCGACATTCACCCCGAGTACGTCGAGACGCAGGTCAGCTGCACCTGCGGTGCGTCGTTCACCACCCGGAGCACCCTCGACGGCGGCGCCATCCGCGCCGACGTCTGCTCCGAGTGCCACCCGTTCTACACGGGCAAGCAGAAGATCCTCGACACCGGCGGCCGCGTGGCCCGCTTCGAGGCCCGCTTCGGCAAGGCTGCCGGCTCCGCCAGCAAGTAGCGAGCCACTGCGCCGGTTCCCGACGCCCTCACCGGGGCGCCGGGACCGGCGTTTTTTCCGGCTGTGCGGCCGGCCGCCCCTCCGTGGTGCGGTCCGGCGGCACACCGTCCAGCCAGGCCCGCAGACGTACGCAGAAACCAGGAGCCCGAAGATGTTCGAGGCGGTCGAGGAACTGATCGGCGAGCACGCCGATCTCGAGAAGAAGCTCGCCGACCCGTCGGTCCACGCCGACCAGGCCAACGCGCGCAAGCTCAACAAGCGCTACGCGGAGCTGACCCCGATCGTCTCCACCTACCGGTCCTGGAAGCAGACCGGCGACGACATCGAGACCGCCCGCGAATTCGCCGCCGACGACCCGGACTTCGCCGCCGAGGTCAAGGTCCTGGAGAAGCAGCGCGAGGAGATCACCGAGAAGCTGCGTCTCCTCCTGGTCCCGCGCGACCCCAGCGACGACAAGGACGTGCTCCTGGAGATCAAGGCGGGCGCGGGCGGCGACGAGTCGGCCCTCTTCGCCGGCGATCTGCTCCGCATGTACCTCCGCTACGCCGAGCGCGTGGGCTGGAAGACCGAGATCATCGACTCCACCGAGTCCGAGCTGGGCGGCTACAAGGACGTCCAGGTCGCGGTGAAGACCAAGGGCGGCAACGGCGCCACCGAGCCCGGCCAGGGCGTCTGGGCGCGGATGAAGTACGAGGGCGGTGTGCACCGCGTGCAGCGCGTGCCCTCCACCGAGTCGCAGGGCCGCATCCACACCTCGGCCGCCGGTGTGCTCGTCACGCCCGAGGCGGAGGAGGTCGACGTCGAGATCCACGCCAACGACCTCCGCATCGACGTCTACCGCTCCTCGGGCCCCGGCGGCCAGTCCGTCAACACCACGGACTCCGCCGTACGCATCACGCACCTGCCGACCGGCGTCGTCGCCTCCTGCCAGAACGAGAAGAGCCAGCTCCAGAACAAGGAGCAGGCCATGCGCATCCTGCGCTCCCGGCTGCTGGCCGCCGCCCAGGAAGCGGCCGAGCAGGAGGCCTCCGACGTACGCCGCAGCCAGGTGCGTACCGTGGACCGGTCCGAGAAGATCCGGACGTACAACTTCCCGGAAAACAGGATCTCGGACCACCGCGTCGGCTTCAAGGCGTACAACTTGGACCAGGTGCTCGACGGTGAGCTCGACGCCGTCATCCAGGCCTGCGTCGACGCCGACTCCGCCGCCAAGCTCGCCGCCGCATAAGCAGTGAGCCCCACAGCCCCGCCCCGCTCGTGAACCCGTACGGAGAACCGCGATGAACCTGCTGCTCGCCGAGGTGGCCCAGGCCACCCAGCGGCTGGCCGACGCCGGTGTCCCCTCACCGCGATTCGACGCCGAGGAACTCGCCGCGTTCGTGCACGGGGTCAAGCGGGGCGAGCTGCACCACGTGCCGGACGCCGACTTCGACGCCCGCTACTGGGAGACGATCGCCCGCCGCGAGGCCCGCGAGCCGCTCCAGCACATCACCGGCCGCGCCTTCTTCCGCTACCTGGAACTCCAGGTCGGGCCCGGCGTCTTCGTCCCGCGCCCGGAGACCGAGTCGGTCGTCGGCTGGGCGATAGACGCGGTCCGCGCGATGGACGTCGTCGAACCGCTGATCGTCGACCTCTGCACCGGATCGGGCGCGATCGCGCTCGCCATGGCGCAGGAGGTGCCGCGCTCCCGTGTGCACGCCGTGGAGCTGTCCGAGGACGCCCTGCGGTGGACCCGGAAGAACGCCGAGGGGTCCAGGGTCACCGTGCACCGCGGCGACGCGCTGAGCGCCCTCCCCGAGCTCGACGGCCAGGTCGACCTGGTGATCTCCAACCCGCCCTACATCCCGCTCACCGAGTGGGAGTACGTGGCGCCGGAGGCCCGCGACCACGACCCGCAGATGGCGCTCTTCTCCGGCGAGGACGGCCTCGACACCATCCGCGGCATAGAACGCACCGCGCACCGTCTGCTCCGCCCCGGCGGGCTCGTCGTCATCGAGCACGCGGACACGCAGGGCGGCCAGGTGCCGTGGATCTTCACCGAGGAGCGGGGCTGGGCCGACGCGGCCGACCACCCCGACCTCAACAAGCGCCCCCGGTTCGCGACGGCCCGCAAGGCCATGCCGTGACCACCGGGACACCGGCACCGCACGAACCCCACCCGACAGACCCGTACATGTCCGAGGAGGCCGGCTGATGGCACGGCGATACGACTGCAACGACGCGACCGACCGTACGACCGGCCTGCGTGAAGCCGCGTCCGCCGTCCGCCGCGGCGAACTGGTCGTGCTGCCCACCGACACCGTGTACGGGATCGGTGCGGACGCCTTCAGCTCGGAGGGCGTCGCCGACCTGCTCGACGCCAAGGGCCGCGGCCGCAACATGCCGACCCCTGTCCTGATCGGCTCCCCGAACACCCTGCACGGCCTGGTCACCGACTTCTCCGAGCAGGCCTGGGAGCTCGTCGACGCGTTCTGGCCCGGCGCCCTCACGCTCGTCGCCAAGCACCAGCCGTCCCTCCAGTGGGACCTCGGCGACACCCGCGGCACCGTGGCCGTCCGGATGCCGCTGCACCCGGTCGCCATCGAGCTCCTCACGGAGGTCGGCCCGATGGCCGTCTCCAGCGCCAACCTCACCGGACACCCCTCTCCGGAGGACTGCGACGCCGCCCAGGGGATGCTCGGCGACAGCGTCTCCGTGTACCTCGACGGCGGCCCCACCCCCGGGATCGTCCCGTCCTCGATCGTCGACGTCACCGGCAGGATCCCGGTCCTGCTGCGGGCGGGCGCGCTCTCGGTGGAGGACCTCCGCAAGGTGGTACCCGACCTCGAGGTGGCCAATTGACCGCCCCTGAGGGGCGTGGCATAACGGGGCGGCACGACACTTTCCGCATCCTCCACGTCAGCACCGGCAACGTCTGCCGCTCGCCCATCACCGAGCGGCTGACCCGCCATGCCCTGGTGGACCGCCTGGGAGATCCGCTCAGCGGCGGGCTCATCGTGGAGAGCGCGGGCACCTGGGGGCACGAGGGCGCGCCCATGGAGGCCAACGCCGAGGTCGTCCTCGCCGACTTCGGCGCCGACGCCACCGGCTTCGTGGGCCGCGAGCTCCTCGACGAGCACGTGATCCGCGCCGACCTGGTGCTCACCGCCACCCGCGACCACCGCGCCCAGGTGATCTCCATGGGCCACTCGGCGGGCCTGCGGACCTTCACGCTCAAGGAGTTCACCCGGCTGGTGCGGGCCATAGACCCCGCGACGCTGCCCGACGCCCGCGAGGAGGGCGTCGTCGAGCGCGCCCGCGCACTGGTGCGCGCCGCCGCGGCGCTGCGCGGCTGGCTGCTGGCCCCCACCGCGGAGGCGGACGAGGTCTACGACCCGTACGGCGCCCCGATCACGTTCTTCCGGTCCATCGGCGACGAGATCAGCCAGGCCCTCGATCCCGTCATGACGGCACTGACGGGGGTACGCGCCCCGCACTGAGCTGCGCCGACCGGCGTAGAGGGGCGCACGGCAGCGGGCAGGCGGCCCGGGGCGGGCCTACATTGGATCTGACGCCACGCACCCCCCTCCTCCAGGCCCGGAGCCGTCAGATGCCGGTCACCACTCCAGCCGCACGCGCAGCCGCGCCACCGCCGTCCCTTCCGGACGCCCACACCGCCATGCCGCAGGACTTCGGCGCGCTGCTCCGCCAGGACCCGGAGATCGGCGGCATCCTGCTGGCCGAGGCCGGGCGGCAGTCGAGCACCCTCCAGCTCGTCGCAGCCGAGAACTTCACCTCGCCCGCGGTACTCGCCGCCCTCGGCTCGCCCCTCGCCAACAAGTACGCCGAGGGCTACCCCGGGGCCCGCCACCACGGCGGCTGCGAGCAGGCCGACGCCGCGGAACGTCTCGCGGTCGGCCGGGCCATGTCGCTGTTCGGCGCCGAGCACGCCAACGTCCAGCCCCACTCCGGCTCCTCGGCCGTCCTCGCCGCGTACGCCGCGCTCCTGCGCCCCGGTGACACGGTGCTGGCCATGGGACTCCCGTACGGCGGACACCTCACCCACGGCGCCCCCGGCAACTTCTCCGGACGCTGGTTCGAGTTCGCCGGTTACGGCGTCGACCCCGACAGCGGACTCATCGACTACGCACAGGTACGCGCCCTGGCCAGGGCCCGGCGCCCCAAAGCGATCGTCTGCGGCTCGATCTCGTACCCCCGGCACCCCGACTACGAGCAGTTCCGGGACATCGCCGACGAGGCCGGCGCCTATCTGATCGCGGACTCCGCCCACCCCATGGGGCTGATCGCCGGGGGAGCGGCGCCCAGCCCGGTCCCGTACGCGGACGTGGTGTGCGCGACCACGCACAAGGTGCTGCGCGGGCCGCGCGGCGGCATGATCCTGTGCGGCGTCGAGCTGGCCGAGCGGATCGACCGCGCGGTGTTCCCGTTCACCCAGGGTGGCGCCCAGATGCACACGGTCGCGGCGAAGGCCGTCGCGTTCGGCGAGGCGGCGACCCCGGGCTTCGCGGTCTACGCCCACCGGGTCGTCGCGCACGCCCGCGCCCTGGCGGCCGCCCTGGAGGCCGAGGGCTTCGAGGTCACCACGGGCGGCACGGACACCCACATCGTCGTCGCGGACCCCGCACCGCTGGGCGTCGACGGCCGCACCGCCCGGGAGCGGCTCATGGCCGCCGGTATGGTCCTGGACACCTGCGCCCTGCCGTACGGGGAGGCGCGCGGGATCCGGCTGGGCACCGCGGCCGTCACCACCCAGGGCATGGACGAGGACGACATGGCGCGGATCGGCGAGCTGTTCGGCGCGGCCGTGCGTGAGGAGAGCAGCCCGGGGCTGCTGCGGGCCGAGGTGCGCGGACTGGCCGAGCGCAATCCGCCGTATCCGGGGTAGGCGAGGGCCGTGGAACCATTACCCGTGGCTCGGTGTCCTCGCTCATGAGACTAGGGTGTGGGGCTGAGATGGCCGGCGAATTCTGTGGGGCAGCCCGTGCGTGATTACCTGCTGACGCTCTGTGTCACGGCCGCAGTTACCTATCTGCTGACCGGACCGGTGCGGAAGTTCGCCATCGCGGTCGGGGCGATGCCCGCGATCCGCGCGCGTGACGTACACCGGGAACCGACACCTCGGCTCGGTGGCATCGCCATGTTCGGCGGACTGTGCGCGGGGCTGATCGTCGCCGATCACCTGGAGCACCTCTCCGGAGTCTTCGAGCTCTCCAACGAACCACGGGCTCTGCTCTCCGGTGCCGCCCTGATCTGGCTGATCGGCGTCCTGGACGACAAGTTCGAGCTCGATGCCCTGATCAAACTGGGTGGCCAGATGATCGCCGCGGCGGTCATGGTCATCCAGGGTCTGACGATCCTGTGGCTGCCCATTCCCGGAGTCGGCACGGTCGCCCTGACCCAGTGGCAGGGCACGCTGCTGACCGTGGCGCTGGTGGTGATCACCATCAACGCCGTCAACTTCGTCGACGGCCTGGACGGCCTGGCGTCGGGCATGGTGTGCATCGCCTCAGCCGCGTTCTTCCTCTACACGTACCGGCTCTGGTTCGGGCACATGATCGAGGCGGCTGCCCCCGCGACGCTCTTCGCCGCGATCCTGATGGGCATGTGCCTCGGCTTCCTGCCGCACAACATGCACCCCGCCCGGATCTTCATGGGCGACTCCGGGTCGATGCTGATCGGTCTGGTGCTGGCCGCCGGCGCGATCTCCGTCACCGGCCAGGTCGACCCGGACACGATGAAGCTCTTCGAGGGCGGCGAGCGCGAGGCCACCCACGCGATGCTGCCGGTCTTCATCCCGCTGCTCCTGCCGCTCACGATCATCGCGCTCCCGGCGGCCGACCTGGTGCTCGCGATCGTGCGGCGCACCTGGAACGGCCAGTCGCCGTTCGCGGCCGACCGCGGGCACCTGCACCACCGGTTGCTGGAGATCGGGCACTCGCACAGCAGGTCCGTCCTGATCATGTACTTCTGGTCGGCGCTGATCGCGTTCGGAGCCGTCGGCTACTCGGTGCACTCCGCGTCGACGTGGATCGTGTTCGTGATCGTGGGACTCAGCGCCGTGGGCCTGATCCTGCTGCTCATGCCGCGCTTCACGCCACGCGCCCCGCACTGGGCGGAGGCCTTCGTGCCGCCGCGCTACCGGCGCCGCGGGCGGGAGGAGCACGGCGAGGGAGCCGGTGACGCACCCGAGGGCCAACACGGCTCGGAGAGCGCGCAGATGGCCTCACCCGGGCCGGGTCCGGCCCCGGTGTCCGTGGGTGTCTCCGGCGTCAACGGAGCGACCGCGATCGGCCCCCGTTCGCGCTTCACGGACCGGGACCGGGCCGACTCATCGCGTTAGCACCACCGACGCAGAAGCCCCTTTATCAGACAATGCGGCGTGATGTTCTGCACACACGCGCGGGTTAACCCTCATGTGTGACAGCTGGCACACTTTCTGAGTAAAGACCTCATCAAATAGTTTGTGATACCGTTCACGAAGCCCGGTGAGGAGGCCGAAGGACCTGAGTAGCACGGTCCTTTGGCCCGAAGCATCGACTCGGACCGGGCCTACGCTCGTCCCTGACGACCACTGACCATCCCCTGCAATGCGGAGTAACCGCCATGCCGTCCAACGACGTCCGGACTCTCCTTCACACCGCCGTGCCCACCGCTGCCGCCGGCGTCATCGCCGTTGCCGTCAGCGCTGCGGTCGCCGGCGGCCAGGGAGCGATCGGCGCAGCGGTCGGGACGCTGGTGGTGATCCTCTTCATGGGGATCGGACTCGGCGTTCTGCAGCGCACCGCGAAGTCCCTGCCGCACCTGTTCCAGTCGATGGGGCTCCTGCTCTACACGACCGAACTGCTGCTGCTCTTCGTCTTCGTGGCCGCTTTCAAGAACACGACGCTGTTCAACCCGCGCGCCTTCGCGGCCGCGGTGATGGTCGCGACGCTCGTCTGGGTCGCGGCGCAGATCCGCGTGCACATGAAGACCAAGATCCTCTACGTCGAACCGGACTCGTCCGCGGGCAAGAAGCCCGAGAACATGGGGTCGTCGACGTGAGGGGTAGGGCCGGGATAAGCGCACGTTCGAGACCCTGCTATCGTCCGGTGCCAACTGCGGCACTGCGGGCGCGGGCATCGAGAACGGCGCCTGCTTCATCGCGAGGCGTAATGCCTGAGCCGCCCCCCATCCGTAACACCAGTCCAGTGCCGACCAGCGGCTGCTTGCCGCGCCGACACAACGAGGTTGCCGTACCTATGCGCCACGCTGAAGGAGCCCGCGGTGAGTGCTGACCCGACGACGGTGCTCGCCTTCGAGACCGACTGCCACATCTTCGACGGATGCGGCTTCCCGGCTCCTGGCCTGCACTCCTTTGTTTTCGAGCCGATGTTCACGGTCGGCGGCATCGAGATCAACAAGCCGATGCTGCTGGCGGTCCTGAGCACCGTTGTCGTCGTCGGCTTCTTCTGGGCCGCTTTCAACAAGCCGAAGCTGGTGCCCGGAAAGCTCCAGATGGTCGCCGAGGCGGGTTACGACTTCATCCGCACCGGTGTGGTGTACGAGTCGCTCGGCAAGCGTGAGGGCAAGAAGTACGTGCCCCTCATGGTCTCGCTGTTCTTCTTCATCTGGATCATGAACCTCTGGGCGATCATTCCGTTCGCCCAGTTCCCGGTGGTCTCGGTCATCGGATTCCCGGTGGCGCTGGCTGCGATCGTCTACATCCTGTGGGTCAGCCTGACCTTCAAGCGGCACGGCTTCGTCGGCGGCTGGAAGAACATCTCCGGCTACGACCCGTCGATCGGCCCGGCCCTCCCGTTCGTCATGGTCATCGAGATCATGTCGAACCTGCTGATCCGGCCGTTCACCCACGCCGTGCGACTCTTCGCCAACATGTTCGCCGGTCACGTGCTGCTGCTGATCTTCACGATCGCCAGCTGGTACCTGCTGAACGGCATCGGCATCGCCTACGCCGGTGTCTCCTTCGTGATGGTCATCCTGATGACCGCCTTCGAACTGTTCATCCAGGCGCTGCAGGCCTACGTGTTCGTCCTTCTGGCCTGCAACTACGTTCAGGGCGCTCTCGCCGAGCACCACTGACCAGCCCAGCTCCACCCCCGATAGTCGTCCGGTGGCCAACCCCCACCGGTTCTGAAAGAGAAGGAAGAAACGGCATGTCCGCTCTCCAGACCCTCGCCGAAGTCAACATCTCGGGCAACCTCGGTTCGATCGGCTACGGCCTGGCCGCGATCGGCCCCGGCGTCGGCGTCGGCATCATCTTCGGTAACGGTACGCAGGCGCTGGCCCGTCAGCCCGAGGCTGCCGGCCTGATCCGGTCGAACCAGATCCTCGGCTTCGTGCTCTGTGAGGCGCTGGCCCTGATCGGTCTCGTCATGCCCTTCGTTTACCCGTTCTAGTCGCGGCATTCCCAGCCCGATTCGACGAAAGGCATTGATGTGATCGCCCTACAGCTGGCTGCAGAGGAAGAGATCCAGAACCCTCTGCTTCCGGCGATCCCCGAGATCGTCATCGGCCTGATCGCTTTCGCCATCGTCTTCGGCTTCCTCGCCAAGAAGCTCCTCCCGAACATCGAGAAGGTTCTGGACGAGCGCCGCGAGGCCATCGAAGGCGGAATCGAGAAGGCCGACGCGGCCCAGACCGAGGCCCAGAGCGTGCTTGAGCAGTACAAGGCTCAGCTCGCCGAGGCCCGCCACGAGGCCGCCCGCCTGCGCCAGGAGGCGCAGGAGCAGGGTGCCGTCATCATCCAGGAGATGAGGGCGGAAGGTCAGCGGCAGCGCGAGGAGATCATCGCGGCCGGCCACGCCCAGATCGAGGCCGACCGCAAGGCAGCGGCGTCCGCGCTGCGCCAGGACGTGGGCACCCTCGCCACCGCCCTGGCCGGCAAGCTCGTCGGCGAGTCCCTCGAGGACCACGCCCGGCAGAGCGGCACCGTCGACCGGTTCCTCGACGAGCTCGAGGCGAAGGCCGAGGCTGTCCGATGAACAGCGCGAGCCGCGAGGCGCTGGCCGCCGCACGCGAGCGTCTCGACGCACTGACCGACTCCACGTCGGTCGACGCGGCGAAGCTCGCCGAGGAGCTGGCAGCCGTCACCGCGCTGCTCCACCGCGAGGTATCGCTGCGCCGGGTCCTCACCGACCCGTCGCAGGGCGGCGAGGCCAAGGCCGAGCTGGCCGGACGGCTGCTGCGCGGTCAGGTCGGCGGCGAAGCCGTGGACCTGGTCTCCGGCATGGTCCGGTCCCGCTGGTCGCAGTCCCGTGACCTGGTGGACTCGGTCGAGGAACTGGCGAACACCGCGGATCTCACCGCGGCCCAGCGCGCCGGTGCGCTCGACGACGTCGAGGACGAGCTCTTCCGGTTCGGCCGGATCGTCGGCTCCGACGTCGCGCTGCGCTCCGCCCTGACCGACCGGAAGGCCACGGCCTCCGCCAAGAGCGCGCTGCTCCGCAGCCTGCTCGGCGGCAAGGCCCAGCCCGTCACCGAGCGCGTGATCACGCGCCTCGTGACGCAGCCCCGAGGACGTAGCCTGGAAGCGGGACTCGACTCCCTGTCCAGGCTCGCCGCGGAGCGCCGGGACCGCATGGTCGCCGTCGTCACCTCGGCGGTGCCGCTGTCCGATCGCCAGAAGCAGCGCCTCGGCGCCGCCCTGGCGAAGATCTACGGCCGGCAGATGCACCTGAACCTGGACGTGGACCCCGAGGTCCTCGGTGGGATCGCGGTGCGCGTCGGTGACGAGGTCATCAACGGCACGATCGCGGAGCGCCTCGACGAGGTCACCCGCAGGATGGCCGGCTGACAGCGCGCAGCGCCCACCCGCACCAACTGAACGAGCAAGAATTGCGGCCCGGTTGGGCCGTGCAGAAATTGCAGAAGATTCCTGGGGGTCGCCCCCAGACCCCTTTGAGAAACTTCGGGCCCAACAAGGAGAGCAGGGAACCCCAGATGGCGGAGCTTACGATCCGGCCGGAGGAGATCCGGGACGCACTGGATAACTTTGTCCAGTCGTACCAGCCGGACGCGGCCTCGCGCGAGGAGGTCGGGACGGTCAGCGTTGCCGGCGACGGCATCGCGAAGGTGGAGGGCCTGCCCTCCGCCATGGCGAACGAGCTGCTGAAGTTCGAGGACGGCACCCTCGGTCTCGCCCTCAACCTCGAGGAGCGCGAGATCGGTGCGATCGTCCTCGGCGAGTTCAGCGGAATCGAGGAGGGCCAGCCGGTGCAGCGCACCGGTGAGGTGCTCTCCGTCGGCGTCGGCGAGGGCTACCTCGGCCGCGTCGTCGACCCGCTCGGCAACCCGATCGACGGTCTCGGCGAGATCGCGACCGAAGGCCGTCGCGCCCTCGAGCTGCAGGCCCCTGGCGTCATGGTCCGCAAGTCGGTGCACGAGCCGATGCAGACCGGCTACAAGGCCGTCGACGCCATGGTGCCGATCGGCCGCGGCCAGCGTCAGCTGATCATCGGCGACCGTCAGACGGGTAAGACCGCTCTGGCCGTCGACACGATCATCAACCAGCGCGACAACTGGCGCTCGGGCGACGTGAACAAGCAGGTGCGCTGCATCTACGTCGCCATCGGTCAGAAGGGCTCCACCATCGCCTCCGTGCGCGGTGCCCTCGAAGAGGCCGGCGCGCTCGAGTACACGACCATCGTCGCCGCCCCGGCGTCCGACCCGGCCGGCTTCAAGTACCTGGCGCCGTACACCGGTTCGGCCATCGGCCAGCACTGGATGTACGACGGCAAGCACGTCCTCATCATCTTCGACGACCTGTCGAAGCAGGCCGACGCCTACCGCGCCGTGTCGCTTCTGCTGCGCCGTCCGCCGGGCCGTGAGGCCTACCCGGGCGACGTCTTCTACCTGCACTCGCGTCTGCTGGAGCGCTGCGCCAAGCTCTCCGACGACATGGGCGCCGGTTCGATGACGGGCCTCCCGATCGTCGAGACCAAGGCGAACGACGTGTCGGCGTTCATCCCGACCAACGTCATCTCCATCACCGACGGCCAGTGCTTCCTGGAGTCCGACCTGTTCAACGCGGGTCAGCGTCCGGCGCTCAACGTCGGTATCTCGGTCTCCCGAGTCGGTGGCTCCGCCCAGCACAAGGCCATGAAGCAGGTCTCCGGCCGACTGCGCGTGGACCTCGCCCAGTACCGCGAGCTGGAGGCGTTCGCCGCCTTCGGTTCCGACCTGGACGCGGCCTCCAAGGCGTCGCTGGAGCGCGGTAAGCGCATGGTCGAGCTGCTGAAGCAGCCGCAGTACGCCCCGTTCCCGATGGAGGAGCAGGTCGTCTCCGTCTGGGCCGGCACCACGGGCAAGATGGACGACGTCCCGGTCGAGGACATCCGCCGCTTCGAGAGCGAGCTGCTGGAGTTCCTGCGCCGCGAGCGCAAGGACCTCCTGACCAGCATCGCCGAGGGCGGCAAGATGTCCGACGACACGCTGCAGTCGATCGCCGACGCGATCGCCGCCTTCAAGCAGCAGTTCGAGACCTCGGACGGCAAGCTCCTGGGCGAGGGCTGATCGATGGGCGCTCAGCTTCGCGTTTACAAGCGCCGCATCCAAGCCGTCACCGCGACCAAGAAGATCACCAAGGCGATGGAGATGATCGCCGCCTCGCGCATCGTCAAGGCGCAGCGCAAGGTGGCGGCGTCGATGCCGTACGCAACCGAGCTCACCCGTGCGGTGACCGCGGTCGCGACCGGCTCGAACACCAACCATCCGCTCACCACCGAGGCCGAGTCCCCGGCCCGGGCGGCGGTCCTGCTCCTCACGAGCGACCGCGGTCTGGCCGGCGGCTACTCCTCCAACGCCATCAAGGCCGCGGAGAAGCTGAGGGAGCGGCTGGCAGCCGAGGGCAAGGAGGTCGACACGTACATCGTCGGCCGCAAGGGTGTCGCGTACTACGGCTTCCGTGAGCGCAAGGTCTCGGAGTCGTGGACCGGCTTCACCGACAGCCCCGAGTACTCGGATGCCAAGAAGATCGCCGAGCCCCTGATCGCGTCCATCCAGAAGGACACGGCCGAGGGCGGCGTCGACGAGCTGCACATCGTCTTCACGGAATTCGTGTCGATGATGACGCAGAACGCGGTCGACGGCCGGATGCTGCCGCTGTCGCTCGACAAGGTCGAGGAGGCGAGCACCGAGAAGGGTGAGATCCTTCCGCTGTTCGACTTCGAGCCGTCGGCTGAGGACGTCCTCGACGCCCTTCTGCCGCGCTACGTCGAGAGCCGTATCTACAACGCACTGCTGCAGGCCGCCGCTTCCGAGCACGCTGCCCGCCGCCGTGCGATGAAGTCGGCGACCGACAACGCCGGGGATCTCATCAAGAGCCTCTCCCGGCTTGCCAACGCGGCCCGACAGGCCGAAATCACCCAGGAAATCAGCGAGATCGTCGGCGGTGCAGGTGCGCTGGCCGACGCGTCCGCGGGGAGTGACAAGTAATGACGACGACAGTTGAGACGGCCGCTGCCACGGGCCGCGTCGCCCGGGTCATCGGCCCGGTCGTCGACGTGGAGTTCCCCGTCGACGCGATGCCGGAGATCTACAACGCCCTGCACGTCGAGGTCGACGACCCGGCCGAGGCCGGCGCTCGTAAGACGCTGACCCTCGAGGTCGCCCAGCACCTGGGCGACGGCGTGGTCCGCGCGATCTCGATGCAGCCCACCGACGGTCTGGTCCGCCAGGCCCCGGTGACCGACACGGGCACGGGCATCACCGTCCCGGTCGGTGACGTCACCAAGGGCAAGGTGTTCAACACCCTCGGTCAGATCCTGAACGAGCCGGAGGCCGAGGCGCAGATCACCGAGCGCTGGCCGATCCACCGCAAGGCCCCGGCCTTCGACCAGCTCGAGTCGAAGACCGAGATGTTCGAGACCGGCCTGAAGGTCGTCGACCTGCTGACCCCGTACGTCAAGGGCGGCAAGATCGGTCTGTTCGGTGGTGCGGGCGTCGGCAAGACGGTCCTCATCCAGGAAATGATCATGCGTGTGGCGAAGCTGCACGACGGTGTGTCGGTGTTCGCCGGTGTCGGCGAGCGCACCCGTGAGGGCAACGACCTCATCGACGAGATGACCGACTCGGGCGTCCTGGAGAAGACCGCGCTGGTCTTCGGCCAGATGGACGAGCCGCCGGGCACCCGTCTGCGGGTCGCGCTGTCCGCCCTGACCATGGCGGAGTACTTCCGCGATGTGCAGAAGCAGGACGTGCTGCTCTTCATCGACAACATCTTCCGCTTCACGCAGGCCGGTTCCGAGGTCTCCACGCTGCTCGGCCGCATGCCGTCCGCGGTGGGTTACCAGCCGACCCTGGCCGACGAGATGGGTGTGCTCCAGGAGCGCATCACCTCGACGCGTGGTCACTCGATCACCTCGATGCAGGCGATCTACGTCCCCGCGGACGACCTGACCGACCCGGCCCCGGCCACCACGTTCGCCCACCTCGACGCGACGACGGTTCTCTCCCGTCCGATCTCCGAGAAGGGCATCTACCCGGCCGTGGACCCGCTGGACTCCACGTCCCGCATCCTGGACCCGCGCTACATCGCGCAGGACCACTACGACACGGCCAGCCGTGTCAAGGGGATCCTGCAGAAGTACAAGGACCTCCAGGACATCATCGCGATCCTCGGTATCGACGAGCTGGGCGAGGAGGACAAGCTCGTTGTCCACCGTGCCCGTCGCGTCGAGCGCTTCCTGTCGCAGAACACCCACGCCGCCAAGCAGTTCACCGGCCTGGACGGTTCGGACGTTCCGCTCGACGAGTCGATCGCCGCGTTCAACGCGATCTGCGACGGGGAGTACGACCACTTCCCCGAGCAGGCGTTCTTCATGTGCGGTGGCATCGAGGACCTCAAGGCCAACGCCAAGGAGCTCGGCGTCTCCTGAGCCTCCGGCTCACCGAGGGGGGTGGGTGTGTCCCGCCCCCCTCACCACGCCCCGTAGAATTGAACCGACACCCGGCACGACCGCCGGGTGGTGACCCGAGGAGCCACCCTTGGCTGCTGAGCTGCATGTCGAGCTGGTCGCCGCGGACCGCAGTGTCTGGTCCGGCGAGGCCACCCTCGTTGTCGCACGTACCACGTCCGGCGACATCGGCGTCATGCCCGGTCACCAGCCGCTCCTGGGTGTGCTGGAATCGGGCCCTGTGACGATCCGTACGAGTGACGGCGCGACCGTGGTCGCCGCTGTGCACGGCGGTTTCATCTCGTTCGCGGACAACAAGCTCTCGCTGCTGGCGGAGATCGCTGAGCTTGCGGACGAGATCGACGTCCAGCGCGCCGAGCGTGCGCTGGAGCGCGCGAAGTCGGACACGGACGGTGCCGCCGAGCGGCGCGCCGACGTGCGACTGCGTGCGGTGGCGGCGCACTGAGCGTCCCCACAGGCAGTTTTTTACTCAGCCGCGGCCCGAGCTGGAGACATCCAGACCGTGTCGCGGCTGAGGCGATGCAGGTGCAGTTCGGTTCGGCTCGGTTCGGTATCCGTTACTCGACGATGCGAGGAGGTCGGTGGAGATGGTCCTCGCTCTGTGGGTTGGCGGTCTGGTCGTCGTACTGGTCGCGGTGGGTCTGTTCGTCTTCGGCCTCCGCAGGCGGCTGATCCAGCGTTCCGGCGGGACCTTCGACTGCAGCCTGCGCTGGGACGTGTCCGAGGAGCCGGATCCGTCCGGCAAGGGCTGGGTGTACGGGGTCGCGCGGTACAGCGGTGACCGCGTCGACTGGTTCCGGGTCTTCTCCTACTCGCCGCGTCCGCGCCGCGGTCTTGAGCGCTCCGCCATCGAGGTCGTCGCGCGCCGGCTGCCCGACGGCGAGGAGGAGCTCGCGCTCCTGTCCGACTCCGTCGTGCTCGGCTGTCTCCACCGGGGGACGCGCCTGGAGCTGGCGATGAGCGAGGACGCCCTGACCGGCTTCCTCGCCTGGCTGGAGGCGGCGCCTCCTGGCCAGAGGGTGAACGTGGCCTGAGGGATCCAGGCATGCGAAAACCGGGGAGACAGGGGGCGGACCTGTCTCCCCGGCGCTTTTCGGGGTGCGGCTTCCTCGTACAGCTACGAGTGGGGGTTAGTTGAGGCCGCTGTCCATCGCGCTCACGAGCTCACCGTTCGCGGTGTCACCGCTGAACTCCCAGAAGAACGCCCCGCCCAGACCCTGGCTGTTCGCCCAGGCCATCTTGGACGTGATCGTCGCCGGGGTGTCGTAGCTCCACCAGTTGGTGCCGCAGTGGGCGTACGCCGTACCGGCGATCGTTCCGGTGGCCGGGCAGCTGTTCTTGAGGACCTTGTAGTCCTCGATGCCCGCCTCGTACGTGCCCGGGGCCGCCCCGGTCGCCGTACCGCCGGGTGCCGCCTGGGTGACGCCGGTCCAGCCGCGGCCGTAGAAGCCGATGCCGAGCAGCAGCTTCTTCGCCGGGACGCCCTTGGCCTTCAGCTTGGCGATGGCGGCGGCGGAGTTGAAGCCGTCCTGCGGGATGCCGCTGTACGAGGTCAGCGGGGAGTGCGGAGCCGTCGGACCCTTGGCCTCCCAGGCGCCGAAGAAGTCGTACGTCATGACGTTGTACCAGTCGAAGTACGCCGCGGCGCCCGCGTAGTCGGCCGCGTCGATCTTGCCTCCCGACGAGCCGTCCGCGGTGATCGCGGCGGTGACCAGGTTGTTCGAGCCGAACTTGGTGCGCAGCGCCGAGGAGAGGTTCTTCAGCGCGGCCGGTCCGCTGGTGTCACAGGTGAGACCGCAGGCGTTGGGGTACTCCCAGTCGATGTCGATGCCGTCGAAGACATCGGCCCAGCGGGGGTCCTCCACCAGGTCGTAGCAGGACTGGGCGAACGCGGCCGGGTTCTGCGCCGCGGCACCGAAGCCACCGGACCAGGTCCAGCCGCCGAAGGACCAGATGACCTTGATGTTCGGGTACTTCGCCTTGAGCTTGCGCAGCTGGTTGAAGTTGCCGCGCAGCGGCTGGTCCCAGGTGTCGGCGACGCCGTCGACCGACTGGTCGGCGGTGTAGGCCTTGTCGTAGTCGGCGTAGGCGTCACCGATGGTGCACTTGCCGCCCTGGACGTTGCCGAACGCGTAGTTGATGTGCGTGATCTTCGCGGCGGAGCCGGAGGTCACGAGGTTCTTCACGTGGTAGTTGCGCCCGTAGACGCCCCACTCGGTGAAGTAGCCGAGGTTGACCTTGTCGCCGGGGCCGGGGCCCGGGTCGGTGGTGCCGGTGGTGCGGACGGCGACCGAGGCGCTGACCGGACCGGTCTGGTCGGCGGTGTCACGGGCCTGCACCGTGTAGGAGTAGTCGGTGCCCTTGGTGAGGCCGGCGTCCGTGTACGTCGTCGTGGTCACCGTGGCGACCTTGGCGCCGTCGCGCAGGACGTCGTAGTTCTTGATGCCCTTGTCGTCGGTCGCGGCGCTCCAGCTGAGCTTCGCCGAGGTGTCGGTGACGTTGCTCGCGGTGGGGGTGCCGGGCTTGGACGGCGGGTTGTCGCCGGGGACGCTGCCGCCGTCACAGGAGGCGCCGTTCAGCTTGCACCCGGCGGGGGAGCCGGAGCCGGTGCCGTTGAAGCCGAAGCTGATGCTGGCTCCGGGGGCGACCGTACCGTTCCAGCTGAGGTTCTTGGCGGTCCAGTGGGTTCCGGAGCTGGTGACGGTGGCGTCCCAGGCGGAGCCGACCGCGGTGCCGGAGGGGAAGTCCCACTCGATCGTCCAGGAGGACAGGGCGGTCGTGCCGGTGTTCTTGACCGTCCACTGGCCCTCGAAGCCGGTGCCCCAGTCGGACTTCTTGACGTAGGTGGCGGTGGCGGAGGTGGCTGCCTCGGCGGGGGATGCCAGGCCCACCATCGCGGCGAGGGGGAGCAGCAGCGCGGTGAGACCCGCGACCGTCCTGGACCTGATGGCTGTGCCGGCTGTGGGTCTCCGTCTGAACCGGGAGAGGCGTACGGGGGTGTCAGTGCTCAACGGTGCTCCTCGGGTGAGGTCCGGCAATCGGGATGGTCCGTCAAACCCTGCGTCGCCCTGAGCTCGCTTTGTCATGGCGTACTCACCGCAGTGTGTCCGGTGAGATTAGGAAGGTCTGGACCAATCGTCAAGAGGTCCAGACCAAAGTTTCCTCGGAGGTCAGAGGCCCAACTCCTGAGCGAGCACCGCCGCTTGGACCCTGCTGCGCAGCTCCAGCTTTCCGAGCAGCCTGCTGACATGGGTCTTCACCGTCGCCTCCGCCATCCGGAGCCGTTCCGCGATCTCCGCGTTCGACAGCCCCTCGCCGAGGCACCCCAGCACCTCCCGCTCCCGGCGGGTCAGCACGTCCAGTGCCGCGGGGTCGGCCCTGCGCACGGGCGCCGCCCCGGCGAACTCCGCGATCAGCCGGCGTGTGACGGCCGGGGCGATCATGCCCTCGCCGCGCGCCACGGTGCGGACCGCCTCCAGCAGATCGCGCGCGTCGGTGTTCTTCAGCAGGAAGCCCGACGCCCCCGCGCGGAGCGCGCCGAAGACGTACTCGTCCAGGTCGAAGGTGGTCAGCACCAGCACGTCCGCCAGCTGCTCCGCCACCACCAACCGGGTCGCGGACACCCCGTCCAGCCGTGGCATCTGTACGTCCATCAGCACCAGATCCGGGCGGAGTTCACGCGCCAGGCGTACGGCGGCCTCGCCGTCGGCCGCCTCTCCCACGACCTCGATGTCCGGTGCGCTGCCCAGGATCAGCACCAGCCCCGCGCGCACCGCCGACTGGTCCTCCGCGACCAGCACCCGGATCGTCATGTCCGGTACGTCCTCTCCTCGACGGGCAGTTCGGCCCGCACCAGCCAGATCCTCGTGCCGTCACCCCGGAGTTCCGGCGCCGCCGCGATGGTCCCTCCCAGCAGCGCCACCCGTTCCCGCATCCCCACCAGGCCGGCCCCCGAACCGGGCGCGCGCGGGCCGGGCCGTTCGCCGAGCACGCTGCTCACCTCCACCGTCAGCACCTCGCGCGAGCGCCCCAGCCGGACCGTCACCGGCCCGGGCGCCGCGTGCTTCAGCGCGTTCGTCAGCGACTCCTGGACGATGCGGTACGCCGCGAGCTCCACCGGAGCGGGCAGCGGCCCGGACTCCTCGCGGCCGTCCTCCAGGGTGACGGTGAGCCCGCTCGACGCGGAGTTCGCGCCCGCCTGCCCCACGAGGGTGTCCAGGGACGCGAGGGTCGGAGCGGCGCTCGGCGGTCCGCCCGCGCCGCTCTCCCTCAGCAGCCCGATCAGCCGCCGCATCTCGGCCAGCCCGTCGACGCTGTTCCGCCGGATCACCCCGAGGGCCTCGCGGGAGGTGCCGGGGTCGTCGATGGAGAGCGCCGCGGTGGAGTGGATGGCGATCGCGGAGAGGTGGTTGGCGACCATGTCGTGCAGCTCGCGGGCCATCCGGGAGCGCTCGGCGGTCACCGCCTGCACCCGGTCCATCTCGGCCAGCAGCGCGGTCTGGTCGGCGCGCAGCCGGGCCGCCTCGGCGGCCTCCCGGTGGTTGCGCACGCTGACGCCGGTGAGGGCCGGCGCGAAGAGGACCAGCCCGGTCGCCACGGCGACCAGCAGGGCCTCGGGGTCCCGGAACCAGGCGAGGAAGCCGATGGTGAACGCGACGGTGACCAGGAAGGTGGCCACCGGGATCCGGCGGGCGGCGGCCGGGGTCCCGTAGACCACGGCCGCGTACATGAGGTCGGTGTACATCAGGACGGTCGCCAGGCTGCCCGTCGTGAACTGGTCGGCGACCAGCGCGAGCGTCCCCAGGGCGACCGCGGTCTGCGGCCGGCTCCTGCGCAGCAGCTCCAGGCCGGCCGTCGCCACCAGCGGCAGCAGGGCGACCCAGTGGGCGCCGAAGGCCCGGCCGCCCTGGGTGTGCAGCCCGGCGGTCCAGAGCACCAGCCCGCCCGCCAGCCCGGTCACCGCGATCAGTACGTCATGGCGGTGCGGACGCGGAGAGGTGAACACCCGTCCATCCAACACGGCGCGGGCCCGCGCCACGTCCGTACCCGGGCGGAGGCGCCGGTACATCGAAGGATGCAGTCACGTCTCGTCACTGCCGACGACGATCCGGCGCCGTACGGAAGGCAGCCTGGAAGGGACCGGAAGGGGAGGCGCTGTGATCGTCATACTGATCGTGCTGTGCGAGGTCGGCTTCTGGGTGCTGCTGGCCACCGGACTCGCGCTGCGGTACGTCGCGAAGAAGCCCCGCCTGGGGGCCGCCGTCCTGCTGTGCGAGCCCCTGCTGGAGGTGGTCCTGCTGGTGGTGACGGCCGTCGACCTGAAGAACGGCGCCGAGCCGGACTGGAAGCACGGCCTGGCCGCCGTCTACATCGGCTTCACGGTGGGGCTCGGCCACTCCACCATCAGGTGGGTGGACGCCAGGGTCGCCCACCGCTTCGCGGGCGGACCGCCGCCGGTGAGGCCCCCGAAGTACGGGATGGCGCGGGCCGCCCACGAGTGGCGCACCGCCGCCCGCTGGACCGTCGCCGCGGTGACGGCGGCGGCCCTGCTCCAGGCGGCGGTCTGGTACGTCGGCGCCGACGGGGACACCGGCTCGCTGCGGATGTGGCAGCAGAAGATGCTCTGGGTGATCGGGATCAACCTGATCATCGCCGTGGGCTACACCGTCGCCCCGAAGCGGGAACCGGAGGACCGGGTCGGGGCGGGCCGCTGACTCAGCGCTCGCCGCCCGGCACCCACAGCACGTCCCCGACCTCCTTGTTCGCCGTCCTGGCCAGGATGAACAGGAGGTCGGAGAGGCGGTTGAGATAGGTCGCCGTCAGCGCGTTCATGACCTCGCCGTGCACCTCCAGAGCCGCCCAGGTGGAGCGCTCCGCGCGGCGCACGACCGTGCAGGCCTGGTGCAGCAGCGCCGCCCCCGGGGTCCCGCCCGGGAGGATGAAGCTGCGGAGCTTCTCCAGCTCCTCCAGGAAGGTGTCGCAGTCCGCCTCCAGCTTGTCGACGTACGACTGCTCCACCCGCAGCGGCGGGTACTCCGGGTTCTCCACCACCGGCGTGGACAGGTCCGCGCCCACGTCGAACAGGTCGTTCTGGACCCGGACGAGGACCTTCACGACGTCCTCGGGGAGGTTCCCGAGCGCGACGGCCGTGCCGATGACGGCATTGGCCTCGTTGGCGTCGGCGTACGCCGAGATCCGCAGATCGGTCTTGGCGGTCCGGCTCATGTCGCCGAGGGCGGTGGTGCCCTTGTCGCCGGTGCGGGTGTAGATGCGCGTCAGATTGACCATGAGGTCAGCGTAGTTACGCTCCGGCCTTACGGAAGACGCGTGTGCCGACCGTCACGGCCAGAAGGGCGAACGCGAGCGCCACCAGCCCCCCGTACAGCATGTGCGCCGTGGCGTACGAGCCGACGTACGCGTCCCGCACGGCGTCCACCAGGTAGCGGAACGGCGTGAAGTGCGACAGCACGTCCAGCCACGCGGGGCCGAGCGTCATCGGCAGCATCAGGCCGGAGAGCAGCATCGCCGGCATGGTCAGCGAGTTGATCACCGGCCCGAACTCCTGCGGCGTACGCACCTTCATGGCCAGCGCGTACGACAGCGAGGCCAGCGAGACCGTCAGCAGGCCCACGAACGCGAAGCCGACGAGCACCCCGGGCAGCGGGGCGCGCAACCCCATGACCAGCGCGGCGAGCACCAGCAGTACGGCCTGGAACATGAACAGCAGGGCGTCCCGCAGGACCCGGCCCAGCAGGAGGGCCAGCCGGCTGACGGGGGTCACGCGCATGCGCTCCACCACCCCGGTCGACTGCTCGATGATGATCGCGAAGCCGGTGAACGACGCCCCGAAGAGCGCCAGTTGCAGGAGCAGCCCGGGCACCAGGACCTGCCAGGAGTCACCGGTGGAGCCGAGCGGGAGGCCCGTGAGGAGCGGGCCGAAGAAGAGCAGGTAGAGCAGCGGCATCAGGATCCCGAAGAAGATCTGGAACCGGGAGCGCAGGGTCTGCCGGACGTACCGGCCGAAGATCAGCGAGGTGTCGTGGATCAGCATGGGGGTCCTATACGGCGACGGGGGCGGGGTCGGCGGGCGCCGGGGTGCGCCCGGTGATCGCGAGGAAGGTCTCGTGGAGCGAGGCGTCGGGGGAGCCGGCGTGCTCGGTCTTCAGCGCGGCGGGCGCGCCCTCGGCGACGACCAGGCCGCCGTCGATGACGACCAGCCGGTCCGCGAGGGCGTCGGCCTCGTCGAGGTAGTGGGTGGTGAGCACGACCGTCGTGCCGAAGTCGTCCCGCAGCCCCCGGACCAGGTCCCACAGATCCTCCCGGCTGCCCGGGTCGAGCCCGGTGGTCGGCTCGTCGAGGAAGAGCACGGCCGGACGGTGGGTGAGGCCCATCGCGATGTCCAGCCGGCGCCGCTGGCCGCCGGAGAGCGCGGCCGTCCTGCGGTCCAGCAGCTCTCCGAGGCCCAGATGTGCGGCCAGTTCGTCCGCCCGCGCGATGGCGTCCGCCTTGCTCAGCCGGTACAGCCGCCCCTGGGTGACCAGCTCCTCCCGCACGCTGATGTGCGGGTCGACCCCGCCCGACTGGGCGACGTAACCACACTTCTCGCGGACGCCCGCCGGGTCCGCCGTCAGATCGCAGCCGGCCACGGTGGCCGCGCCGCCGGTCGGGGCGAGCAGGGTGGTGAGCATCCGCAGGGTGGTGGTCTTGCCCGCGCCGTTGGGTCCCAGGAGGCCGACGATCTCGCCCGGCATGACGGCGAGGTCGACCGAGCGCACGGCGTGGACCGGCCCCGCCTTGGTGGTGAAGGTCCGGGCGAGCCCGGACGTGCTGATGATTGGCATGGTGACCACAAAAACAGAGTCAATGAAAAATTGCAATGGCTCCAAAATTTCATCGGCACCACGGCATCCGTACGATGGACCCATGGCAGAGGGACTGAGGGAGCGGAAGAAGCGCCGGACGAGGCAGCACCTCTCGGACGTGGCCACCGGGCTCTTCGTGGAGCGGGGCTTCGACGCGGTCACGATCGCCGAGATCGCCGAGGCCGCCGACGTCTCGGTGAACACGGTCTACAACTACTTCCCGGCCAAGGAGGACCTCTTCCTGGACCGCAGCCGCGGCATCGTCGACCGGCTCTCGCGCTGCGTGCGGGGCCGCGACACGGGCGAGTCCGCCGCCGAAGCCGTCCTGCGCGAACTGCGGATCCAGGTGGAGGGCGTCTCGCCGACGGTCGGCCTCATCGACGGGTACGCCGACTTCATGCGGGTCATCGAGGGCGCCGACACGCTCAAGGCCCGCCTCTGGCACATCGGGCAGGAGGCACAGCTCCACCTGGAGGGGACCCTGCGGGAGGAGTCCGGTGCGGACCCCGGCGACCAAGCCCCGGTCCTGGTGGCCGGTCAGCTCTCCTGGGTGCACAGCACGCTCATGGCGTACATCGGCGGCGAGATGGTCGCGGGCCGCCGGACGGACGAGGTCTCGCGCGACGCGCTCGTCCTGCTCGACGACATGGAGGACCTCCTCGGTGAGAAGGTGCTCAACTACGCACGACGCGCCGCCGGGTGACGCCGGGCGGTGTGATGTCCGTCATGTGAGACGTGACGCGCATCTCTTCAGGGCCGTAACGACCCTCACGGGTACTAATCTCCGCCGGAGAGCATGCGAACGACTGACAAGCATTGGGGTGCGAAACGTGGCCAGGAAGCTCGCCGTCATCGGCGCCGGACTCATGGGGTCCGGTATCGCGCAGGTCTCCGCCCAGGCGGGCTGGGACGTCGTGCTGCGTGATGTCACCGACGAGGCCCTGGCCCGCGGGCGCGGCGGCATCGAGGCCAGCTACGGCAAGTTCGTCGCCAAGGGCAAGCTGGCGGCGGCCGACGCCGAGGCCGCGCTCGCCCGGATCACCACGACCACCGACCTGGACGCGGTGGCCGACGCCGACGTCGTCGTCGAGGCCGTCTTCGAGAAGCTCGAGGTCAAGCACGAGATCTTCCGTACGCTCGACAAGGTCGTACGGGAGGACGCCGTCCTCGCCTCCAACACCTCCGCCATCCCGATCACCAAGATCGCGGCCGTGACGGAGCGCCCGGAGCGGGTCGTCGGTGTGCACTTCTTCTCGCCGGTGCCGATGATGCAGCTCTGCGAGCTGGTGCGCGGCTACAAGACCAGCGACGAAACGCTCGCCACCGCGCGGGAGTTCGCCGAGTCCGTGGGCAAGACCTGCATCGTCGTCAACCGCGACGTCGCCGGCTTCGTCACCACCCGGCTGATCTCGGCGCTGGTCGTCGAGGCGGCCAAGCTGTACGAGTCGGGCGTGGCCTCGGCCGAGGACATCGACACCGCGTGCAAGCTGGGCTTCGGCCACGCCATGGGCCCGCTCGCGACGGCCGACATGACCGGCGTGGACATCCTCCTGCACGCCACGGGCAACATCTACACCGAGTCGCAGGACGAGAAGTTCGCCGCTCCGGAACTGATGCGCCGGATGGTCGACGCAGGTGACATCGGGCGCAAGAGCGGGCAGGGCTTCTACACCTACTGATCACGACCGGGTCCCCGGCTGCCTGATGTGCCGTCATTCAGCGCCGGGGTTCCGGGATCCGGCGCCGCCCGGCGCACGGATCCAGCGGGTATCGCCGGACCTGCTTCACCCCTCGGGGTGAATTCGGTATCGGTTCGCTTACAGACGGCAACTTCCTTGTCGCTGCGGCAGTCAGTTGTGGCAGAGGAAGAAAGAGAAAAAGACAGACCGACCTTGCTGCGGAGTACTTCCGGGGAGCGCATATGCACATCAGGGGCGACCACGCCGAGCTGCTCGTCGGGGGCCGCCTCGACGTCCGAAGCGCGGCGGACGCCCGTACGGTCCTGCACTCGGCCGTCGACGACGGAGCCGGCGATCTCGTGCTGAACCTGACCGAGCTCGACTCGTGGGACGCCACCGGACTCGGCGTCATCATGGGCGCGCACCGCAGAGCCGGCCGGGCCGGCCGGCGGCTGGTGCTGCGCGGCGTGCCGCCGCAGATGCAGCGCCTGCTGGTGGCGACGAGGCTGCACAGGATCCTGGCCATCGAGGGCGGGATCGCCGCGGACTCCCTGCCACGCGTCTAAGCACGTGTGGTGAAGGTCCGCCTGCCCGGCCGGGGCCGGGCGGAGCGCCCGTGGGCGGCGATACACGCACAATCCTCACGAGAATGTGATGTCGCGGGCCGCGCGGCCCCCCGCCGGTTCGTAGATACTGTGCGAAGGTTTAGGGTTCGGCCGTCTGCCGATCGACGAGACCCACTGGCGGACACCGGACCGGGAGCGACAGCGACAGCGGGGCGTGCGAGGCCGGAGGGGGCAACCGCGCGCTGCGCGTCTGGGGGACTTTGACGATGGACCCGATCAACCGGGGACCGGAAGAGTACGGCCACGGCACCGACCGTTCCGGCGACGACGCCGGGCGGCGGCGGCAGTCCCGCGACCCGCTGACACCCGACCTCGGGCACCAGACACCCCAGCAGTCGCGCACGGTGCAGCTGATATCGGGTGACTTCCTGCTCACCGTCAATCCGGTCGACGGCAGCGAGATCGAGCCCTGCAGGCCGGGGGAACAGCCCGACCCGCCCGTACGGCACACCGCCGCCCAGCGCGTGGAGCGCGAGCGCGCAGCCGCGCCGCCCGTCCCTCCGGGGCCGCCCGCACCGCAGATGCCCCTCCTGGAACGCCAGGAGGAGCGCGAGCGGCTGGTCCGGCTGCTCGCCCGGGGCCGCTCGGTGTGCCTCACCGGACCGGCCGGTTCGGGACGGACGGCACTCCTGGACGCCGTCGCCGCCGACTGCGCGGACCTGGCACCGGACGGCGTCGTACGGCTCTCCGGTTACAAGCGGACCGCCACCGAACTGCTCCACGGACTCTTCGAGGCCGTCTACCGTGCTCCGCTGCACCGCCCCGACCGCGAAGGGCTCCTCGGGCTCGTCCACGGCATCGGCGCCGTCGTCGTCGTCGACGACCTGGAGCTCGGCGGCGCCGCGCTCCAGGAGCTGCTCGACGCCACCCCGGAGTGCGCGTTCCTCCTCGCCGCGACCCCCGACGTCCCCGCCCCCGCGGCCGAGGCGAACCTCGAAGAGGTCTTCCTCACCGGTCTCGACCGCAGCGCCTCCATCGAACTGATGGAACACGTCGTGGAGCGCACGCTCACCGACGAGGAGGCGAACTGGGCGGGAGACCTCTGGTTCGAGTCCGAAGGCCTGCCGCTGCGCTTCGTCCAGGCCGGCGCCCTGCTGCGCCAGCGCGACGACCAGCGCGCCGGTCAGGACGCCTTCGACGCCTACGACGAAGACCCGGCCGACGCCCCCTTCGGCCGGGCCGAGCCCGCCGGCCTCCCGCTGCCCAGCCTCGGTGAGGGCGCCGCACCCGCCGCCCTGCTCGCCTCCCGGCTCAGCGAGGCCGCCCGCGAGACCCTGCGCTTCGCCGTCGCGCTGGGCGGAGAGGTGCCGCACCAGGCGCACCTGCCCGCCCTCGTGGGGGACACCCACGCCGACGCCGCCCTGGGCGAGCTGGCCCTCAGCGGACTGCTCTCCCCGGCCGGACCCCGCTACCGGCTGGCCGCCGGCGTCCTGGCCCAGCTGGAGGCGAGCGGATACGACGAGAGCGCGGACGCGCACGCCCGCAGCGCCGCCCAGCACTACGCCTGGTGGGCGGGGCACCCCTCCGTCACCCCGGAACGCGCGGTCGCCGAGGCGGACGCGCTCCTGGCCTCGATGACCCGCCTCGTCCCCGGCGAGGCGCCGGGACAGGCCAGCGTGGCCGTCCTGCTGGCCCGCAGCGCCGCTCCCGCCTTCGCGGCGGGCATGCAGTGGGGCGCCTGGGAGAAGGCCCTCAGGGCCGGCCAGGAGGCCGCACGGATCGCCGGTGAGGTGGCGGAAGAGGCGTACTTCCACCATGAGTTGGGTGTCCTCGCGCTCTGCTCCGGCCAGCTGGACCGGGCCAGGGCCGAACTGGAGGCGTCCATCGGCATGCGCGGGGCGCTCGCCGACAAGCCCGGCGCGGTCGCCGGACGCCGGGCGCTCGCCCTCGTCGCGGACCGCTCGGGCGAACCGGTGCTCAGCACCCCGGCGGGCGATGAGGTGCCGGCCCCGCGCCACGACGAGTCGGCCTCGCCCCCCGGCGGTGTCCCGGAGGCCAAGCCGCTCTTCCCCCGGCTGACCGACACCTCCGCGACCCTGATCGCCCGTCAGGCCACGCCGCCCCCCGGCCCGCCCGCCGGGCGCATGGGCGTGCTTCGAGGGGCCCGGCGCAATCTCGTCGCGGTGGGTGCGGGCGCGCTGCTGGCGGCCGTGCTCGGCACCGTGGTGACGCTCGGCGCCACCTCGGGGAGCGAGGACCCCGACGGGCAGAACGTCACGACCGAACAGTCCGCGAACGAGGACGACAGCGAGAACGGCCTCCCCGCGGACGAGCCGACCGACGACCCGGCCACCGAGGAGAACGAGGCCGACGACGGCTCCGAGTCCCCCGGACCGTCCGGCACCGCCACCCCCTCCGCGAGCGGCAGCCCGTCCCCCGGCGCCTCCGGCCCCGCCACCAGCCCGGGAGCGAGCACCTCGTCGAGCGGTAGCCCCAGCGACCGGCCGACCCACGGCAGCCCCACGCCGACGAAGAAGCCGACGAAGCCGCCGACCACCCCGCCCGACGCGTCCGAGTCCCCGAGCGGGACGCCGACCGACCCCGAGTCCCCGGAGCCCACCCCGTCGGAGTCGGAGACGACCACGGAACCGTCGATGTCCGACTCCGCGAGCGGCCCGGCGGAGAGCGTCACCGCCTCGACGACCGAGGACGGATCCGTCTCCCCGACGACGGCCTGAGAGCACGAGAACGCCGTACGGCCCGGAATCCAGGACCGTACGGCGTCACGGGGCAACGGCCCCGGGTCAGAACAGTCGCAGCTTGTCGTCCTCGATGCCGCGCATCGCGTCGTAGTCCAGGACCAGGCACCCGATCCCACGGTCCGTCGCCAGCACCCGGGCCTGCGGCTTGATCTCCTGCGCCGCGAACACGCCCCGCACCGGCGCCAGATGCGGATCGCGGTTGAGCAGCTCCAGATAACGCGTCAGCTGCTCCACCCCGTCGATGTCGCCCCGCCGCTTCAGCTCCACGGCCACCGTCGCGCCGTCCGCGTCCCGGCACAGGATGTCGACCGGGCCGATCGCGGTCGGGTACTCCCGGCGGATCAGGGTGTAGCCCTCGCCGATCGTCTCGATGCGGTCGGCGAGCAGCTCCTGGAGGTGCGCCTCCACACCGTCCTTGATGAGCCCTGGGTCGACGCCCAGCTCATGCGACGAATCGTGGAGGATCTCCTCCATCGTGATGATCAGTTTCTCGCCCGCTTTGTTCACCACGGTCCAGACGCCCTCGCTGTCGTCGGCGCCCTCCTTCAGGGTGCACGGCGGGGACATCCAGTTGAGAGGTTTGTACGCCCGGTCGTCGGCGTGGATCGAGACGCTGCCGTCCGCCTTCACCAGGATCAGACGGGGGGCGGAGGGCAGGTGGGCAGTGAGCCGGCCCGCATAGTCGACGGAGCAACGGGCGATGACGAGACGCATGGTCGGCAACGCTACTCGACGACCCCTGGTCGACGCGATTCCCGGACGCCCCCGGCGCACCTCCCGCCCCGGACCGATCTGGCTTGCCCCTCTTTGCGACCGTTCGTTATTGGCCGGTTGTGTTCCCAATCTCCTGGTGCGGCCCGGACTGCGCCCTTACCGTGGAAGCAGGAGGTCGTCGTCTGTGTACGCAGCGTCGCCACCCTGCCCTGCCCGTAAGGCCCCGGCCACCTGTCGGGGTCGCGAGAGGAGAACCCATGTCGCTCGACGTCTCACCGGCGCTGTTGGAACAGGCCGAGCGAGGCGAGGTCGACGAAGCCGACTTCGTCGACTGCGTCCGGACCTCCCTGCCCTACGCATGGGAGATGATCAGCTCCCTGGTGGCCCAGCTGAAGGTGGACGGCGGAGAATTCGCCGACAACCAGACGCCCCCGCCGGACGAGCAGGCACGTGGTCAGCTGCTGCGTGCGCTCGCGAGTGATGCGATACGCGGCGCGCTGCAGCGGCACTTCGGAGTGCGCCTGGCATTCCAGAACTGCCACCGCGTCGCGGTGTTCCCGCTGGACGCCTCGGTCGACGACCGGCTGGCCAAATTCACCTCGGTGAGGGGCCAGCTGCTCAACCAGTCGCCCGAACTACGGGACTGCTGAACGCTTCTGCTGCCGCTTCGGGCCGCGGGAGGTGCAACTGGCTCCGGGGCGGCAGCTCCCGCACCACCGCACCACCAGGACTACCAGCGTGAACGCGTCACTCCAGCAGCGGCAGCACTTCCGTGCCCAGCCGCTCCACATTCGTCTCCGTCGACGCGAGATCACCCGACCCCTCGACCATGAGGGCGAAGCGGGTGATGCCCGTGCGCTCCGCCGTGGCCGCGAGCCGGTCCGCGGCGAAGCGGGGCGGACCCACCGGATGCAGGCCGCACAGGAACTCCGTGTACGCGACGGGATCCCGCATCACCCGGTGCCGGCCGTCGACCGTCACATGGGCGTCGAGCCCCTGCCGCAGCCAGCCCGGCATGGCCTTCACGAGCGTCTCCACGGCGTCGGCCGGACGGTCGGCGATCTGAGCCACCCCTGCGGACACATGTGCTACACGCTCCGAGACCTCCGCCGGCTGACCGGCCTCCCGGGCCGCCGATCGCCACAGAGCGACCATGTCGGCCTTCTCCTCGTCGCCGCAATGCATCCCGAGGAGCATCGGCAAACCCTTTTCAGCGGCGAGTTTCACGCTTTTCGGCGACGTGCAGGCGACGATCACCTCGGGGCCCGGCGGACCGTCCCCGAGGAGCTCGTCGGCGCGGGGCACCACGGCCACCTCACGGAAGCCGTAACGCTCCCCGCTGCCCGCCACCCGGGGCTTGTCCAGCCAGTCGAGCAGCAGCTCCAGCGCCTCGGGGAAGCCCCGCTCGTACGCCTCGAGTCCGCCTCCGAACACCTCCAGGTCGACCCAGGGGCCGCCACGCCCCACCCCGAGGGAGAAGCGCCCGCCGCTGGTCAGGTGCAGCAGCACTGCCTGTTCGCCGAGCGCGACCGGGTGCTGGTTCGGCAGCACGCTGACCGCCGTGCCCACGCGGATCCTGCGGGTGCGGCCGAGCAGCAGCGCGGCCAGTGTCGTGGCGGACGGGCACACCCCGTACGGCACGAAATGATGCTCCGCCAGCCAGACGGAATCGAGCCCGGACTCCTCCGCCACCTCCGCGGAGCGGACGGCCCGGTGCAGGGCCTCACCCTGTCCCTGGCCCGGAAACTGAGCTGCCAGTACGAACGTTCCTACGCGCATCGCCTTCTGCCTCCTTACGGCCGACGCGGCTGTCCCCCTCACTGGCAACAACGTCTGACACGTGCCAAAGGCACGGTCCACGGCGAAGTTGTTGCGATTTTCCGGTAACCCACCCGCCCCGCACATGCTCACCAGCCACTCCCGACACAGTCCGGGGGCCGGTGGCTCTAGGCTGGACGGAACAATCCGCCCGTGCCCGCCCCGTGAGGTGTCCCGTGTCCCCGCGCCGTAACCGCCCCCGAGGCGGCGAGAGTCCTGCCGGCAACGACCGAGGGCCGGGGGAGCGGTACGGCGGGGGCGGCGCCACGGAGAGCTGGCAGGGCGAGGAGTGGTCGGTGCGCCCGGTGAGCGGCGCGAGCGCGGCGGGCAAGCGCTACCGCTGCCCCGGCTGCGACCAGGAGATCCCGTCCGGGGTGCCGCACCTCGTCGCCTGGCCCGAGTTCGGCGGGATCGACGACCGCAGGCACTGGCACAAGGCCTGCTGGAACGCGAAGGACCGCCGCACCACACGGGTGCAGCGGTCCAGGAACGCCCCGCGCTACTGAGAAGGCCTCCGGGTCAGACGTCCCGCCGGTCCAGCGACAGGAGGGCGCCGGCCATGGCCACCGCGGTCACCCCGAGGATGATGAACAGCGGCTCCCAGCCGGTCGGGCCCGACGCGGTCACCGACACGTCGTACATCGCCCCGAGCTGGTTGGGGATCGAGTACTCGAACAGCGCCTGCTGCACCCGGGCCAGCGTCGGCGAGAACATGAACATCGCCAGCACGAGCGGGAGCAGCACCAGCGCGATCATGATCGTGATGGCACCGGCCGAGTGCCGGATGATCGCCCCGAGCGCGAGCGAGAGCAGCCCGAGCGTCGCGACGTAGAGGCCGATCCCCACCGTGGAGCGCACCCAGAAGCCGGTGTCGGGCGTCGCGCCGTCCAGCAGGGCCGTCTGCAGCACGCCGACGATCCCGGTGGTCACCGTGGTGATCGTGAAGGCGAGCAGGAAGAAGACGATCGACTTCGCGCACAGGATCCGGGCCCGGCTCGGGCACGCGGTCAGCGTTGTACGGATCATCCCGGTGCCGTACTCGGACGCGATGGTCAGCACGCCGAGGGTGATCACACAGATCGACCCGAGCAGGACGCCGAAGAATCCGAGGCTGAGCACGGGCGTCTCGTCCATGGGGGAGTCCGACAGGCTCACGGCGAGCGCGGTGAGCAGCCCGACGCCGATCAGGAGCACGATCATCACGCCGAGCGTCCACATCGTGGAGCGCACGGAGCGGATCTTCGTCCACTCGGAGGCGATCGCGTCACCGAGGCCGGGGGTGCGCACGGGGATCGGAGAGGAGTACAGGCCGGGTGCGCCGTCCCAGCCCTGCTGCTGCGGCGGCTGGGGGGCCGGGTGCGCCTGCGGGGGCGGCGGCATCGTCATCGGGGGTCCTCGCTGCTCTTGCGTGCGGCCGGGTCCGCGGCGGGCGCGGGCGCGGCGTACGGGTTCTGTCCCGGGGGCGGCGGGGCGTACCAGCCCTGCTGCGGGACCTCCGGGGGAGGCTCGGGTGCGTACCCGGGCTGCCCGTAGCCCTCGTGACCGGGCTGTCCGTAGCCCGGCGGGGGCGGCTGGAGCCCTTCCTTGGCGTCCGCCGTCGAGCGGTAGTCCACGGCGGACTGCGTCATCCGCATGTACGCCTCCTCCAGCGACGCCTGGTGCGGCGAGAGCTCCCAGAGCCGGACGTCCGACGCGTGGGCCAGATCGCTGATGCGGGGCAGCGGCAGCCCGGTGACGCGCAGCGCGCCGTCCGGCTCCGTCATCACCCCGGCGCCCGCCTCCGTGAGTGAGGCCGTCAGCTTCTCCCGCTCCTCCGGCGGGCCCGCCGCGACCCGGACCCGCGCGAAGTCGGCGGAGTTGGCGGAGATGAACTCCTTGATGCTCATGTCGGAGAGCAGCTGCCCGCGCCCGATCACGATCAGATGATCGGCGGTGACCGCCATCTCGCTCATCAGATGGCTGGAGACGAAGACCGTGCGGCCCTCGGACGCCAGCTGCTTCATCAGGTTGCGGACCCAGAGGATGCCCTCGGGGTCGAGCCCGTTGACCGGCTCGTCGAAGAGCAGCACCTGCGGGTCGCCGAGCAGCGCCGCCGCGATCCCGAGCCGCTGGCCCATGCCCAGGGAGTAGCCCTTGGACCGCTTCTTCGCGACGTCCTGCAGCCCGACGACGCCGAGGACCTCGTCCACCCGGGCCGCCGGGATACCCGCCAGCTGGGCCAGGCACAGCAGGTGGTTACGGGCGCTGCGCCCGCCGTGCACGGCCTTGGCGTCGAGCAGCGCCCCGACCTGGCGGGGGGCGTTGGGAAGGCTGCGGAAGGCGTGGCCGCCGATCGTCACGTGTCCGGACGTCGGCCGGTCCAGGCCGAGCATCATGCGCATGGTGGTGGACTTGCCCGACCCGTTGGGACCGAGGAACCCCGTGACGGCGCCCGGCCGCACCTGGAAGGAAAGGTTGTGCACGGCCGTCTTCGCGCCGTAGCGCTTGGTCAGGCCGACTGCCTCGATCATTCTCCAGCCCCATCGACGTATCTGTCGTCGGGGCCCAGGCCTGTGGCCGCACGCCCCCGTCAAGAGTTAGGAGGATAACCAGCCGCGGGCGGTTCCGGCCAAGCCGTCACGCGGAGCGTCCGCGTCCCGGGTGCCGGTCAGGCGTCCCGCTTCTTCAGTACGAGGTAGCCGCCGGCCAGCGCCGCGACCACCCAGAGCGCCATGATCCCGAGCCCGGCCCACGGCCCGTACGGCGCCGGGTCGCTGTTCATGGCGTCCGGAACCACCTGCATGATCTTGGATCCGGCCTGGTCGGGGAAGTAGCGAGCCACGCTCTTGGCACCCGGGACCGCCGACAGGATCTGCGAGACGAGGAAGAAGAACGGCATCAGGATGCCGAGCGACAGCATCGAGCTGCGCAGCATCGTGGCGACGCCCATGGAGAAGACAGCGATCAGGCCCATGTAGATGCCGCCGCCGAAGACCGCGCGCAGCACGTTCTCCGCGCCGAGGTCGGTGCCGCGGTCGCCGAGCAGGGCCTGGCCGAGGAAGAAGGTCACGAAGCTGGTGGCCAGGCCGACCACCAGCGCCAGGACGCCCGCCACCGCGATCTTGCTGAAGAGGAACGATCCGCGCTGCGGCACGGCGGAGAGCGAGGTGCGGATCATGCCGGAGCTGTACTCCGTGCCCACCACCAGGACCCCGAAGACGACCATCGCCAGCTGCCCCAGGACCATTCCGGAGAAGCTCACATAGGTCGGGTCGAAGGTGGCCTGCTCGGCGGTGGACAGGTCGTCGAACTGGCTGTTCAGCAGGGCGCTCAGGGCGGCGCCCATGGCGACGGTGACGACGAACGCGCAGATCAGCGTCCAGGTGGTCGACGAGACCGTACGGATCTTGGTCCACTCGGAATTCAGGACCGCGGGTACCGATGCCATGCCGTCACACCCCCTTCGTGGGGTCGCCGGCCGCGGAGCCGCCGGTCCGCTGCTGGTTCCACTGCTCGCCCCAGTGCGGTCCCACCGGCGGAGGCTGGGCACCGTCGCGTTCGGAGTGGGCGTGGTACTCCACGGAGCCCGCGGTCATCTGCATGAAGGCCTCTTCCAGGGACGCGCGCTGGGCGCTGAGCTCGTGCAGCACGATTCCGTGCCGGCCGGCGAGCTCACCGAGCCGCTCCGGGGCCTCAGCGTCGATCTCCAGCGTGCCGTTGCCCGACTCGACCGCGACGACGCCCTCCGCGTGCAGCAGATCGCGCAGGCGCTCCTGTTCCGGAGAGCGCATCCGTACGAAACTGCGGGAGTTCTCGTGGATGAAGTCGGCCATCGAGGTGTCCGCCAGCAGCTTGCCCTGACCGATGACGATCAAGTGGTCGGCGGTCAGAGCCATTTCACTCATCAGGTGCGAGGAGACGAAGATCGTCCGGCCCTCCGCGGCGAGGGCCTTCATCAGATTCCTGATCCAGTGGATGCCCTCGGGGTCCAGGCCGTTGACGGGTTCGTCGAACATCAGGATCTCGGGGTCGCCGAGCAGCGCCGCCGCGATGCCCAGCCGCTGGCCCATGCCGAGGGAGAAGCCCTTGGACTTCTTCCTCGCCACCGCGGTCAGGCCGACCGTGTCCAGGACGTGGGAGACCCGGCTCGCCGGGATGCGGTTGCTCTGGGCGAGACACAGGAGGTTGTTGTACGCGCTGCGCCCGCCGTGCATCGACTTGGCGTCCAGCAGCGCCCCGATGTGCTTGAGCGGCTCCTGGAGGTCGCGGTAGTGCCGGCCGTCGATCCGGACGCTGCCGCTGGTCGGGTTGTCGAGGTCGAGCATCATGCGCATGGTCGTGGACTTGCCCGCCCCGTTCGGGCCGAGGAACCCCGTCACCATTCCCGGCCTGACCCGGCATGACAGATGGTCGACGGCAACCTTGTTGCCGAAGCGTTTGGTGAGGCCGTCGAGCTCGATCATGCGTTCACGCTAGAACGGCCGCGCGCCCGGCGCCACCACAAAGGCGGAACCGGGCGCGCAAAGGGGTACAGCTGACGTAGGGCCCTTGCTCAGCGGGTCTGCTGGGCGGGGACACCACGGGTGGCGGAGTCGTCCTCCGCCGGGGAGCCGGCGGCGGCGACCGCGGCACCCGTCAGCGTCGCCAGCATCTCGCGGACGTTGGTCAGCTGGGCGTTGATCGAGTCGCGGCGGTTGGTGAGCGCCGCCAGCTCGCGCTCCGACTCGCTGCGGATCCGGTCGGCCTTGGCGTTGGCGTCGGCCACGATGTCCTCGGCCTGACGCTGAGCCGTCTCCACCGTCTGACGGGCCCGGCGCTCGGCGTCCGTACGGAGCTTCTCGGCCTCCAGGCGGAGCTGCTCGGCGCGGTGCTCGATCTCGGCCAGGCGCTTCTCGGCCTTCGCCTGACGGGACGCGAGGTCGCGCTCCGACTGCTCGCGGCGCTTGGCGAGGTTCGTCTCGAAGTCCGCGGCGGCCTGGGCGGCCTTGGCGCGGGTCTCCTCGAAGAGGGCGTCCGCCTCCTCGCGCTTCTGCTGGGCGTCCTTCTGGGCGTCGGTGCGCAGCGTGCCCGCCTCGCCCTTGGCCTTCTCGACGATACGGACGCCTTCGTCCTCGGCCTTCGCCTTGCGCTCCGCGGCGAACGTCTCCGCGTCGTTGCGCACCTGCTGGGCGGCCGACTCGGCCAGCTCGCGGTGCTGCTCGGCCGCGCGGCGGGCCTCCTCACGCAGGTCCTTCGCCTCCTCCTCGGCGAGGCGGAGGATCTTCTCGACACGGGCACCGAGCCCGGCGTACGACGGCTCGGCGTCGTTGACCTGGGCCTGGGCGTTCTGCGTTTCGAGGTGGAGTTCCTCGATGCGCTTCTCCAGAGAGGTGATACGGGCGAGAGCGCTGTCACGGTCGGCGACGAGTTTGGTAATGCGGTCGTCCACCTGACCGCGGTCGTATCCACGTCGCACGAGCTCGAAGCCGAAGGGGGAGGAAGGGTCGCTCATGGGGTTCCTGTCGAATGAGACCGGTGAGGTGTTAGAGGGAATCCTAGGGGCCGGAGCGGCGTGTCAACGTGAAGATGCCGCTTTGGTATGGAGAATGACACCCCTTTTGAGTGGCTGACCCCCGGAGCGCTTGCGACCCGAAGGTTTGAATGTTCATGGCGAAGGTGTGCGGTCACCCGTCCGACGCCTTGCCCCCCGACCGGTTACCCGCCGCCGCACCGGCCTTGACGCCCCCGGCACCGCCGCCCGAGGCCTTACCCGTACCGCCCGGAGCCTCGAAAGACTCCAACGCCTCCAGGACGTCCTGGACACGGGAGATCTCCGTATTGATGTCCTCGCGCCTGCGGACCAGCAGGTCCAGCTCCCGGCGGCCCTCGTCGACGATCTGCTTCGCCTCGGCCTCGGCGTCCGCGCGCAGCTTCTCGGCCACCCGGGTCAGCTCGGCCTTCTTGGTCTCGGCCTCCTTGAGGAGCGACTCGGCACGCTTCACGGCGGCGATACGGACCTTGCTCGCCTCCGAATTCGCGTCCGAAAGCAGCTCCTTGGCCTTCGCCTCGGCCTCGGCCCGCTGTTCCGTCGCCGCCTTCATCAGCTTGTCGACGCGCTCGCCCGCCGTCTTCATCTGCTCGGAGGTCTCGCGCCGGGCGCGCTCGTGCAGCTCCTCGATCTCGCTCTCGATCCGGGCCCTGAGCTCCTCCGCCCGCTCCCGGGTGGCGGTGGCGTCCCGGCGGGCGCCGACGAGCAGCTCGTCCGCGTCCGTACGGGCCCGCTCCACCAGGGAGTTGCCCTCGACCGTCGCCTCCGAGGTGATCCGCACGGCCTCGTTGCGCGCGGCGCCGACCATGCTGTCGGCCTGCTGCTCGGCCTCGGTGGCGGCGCGCAGCGCCTCCTCCTGGGCCTTCGCCACGAGCTGGTCGGCCTGTTCGGCCGCGTCGGCACGGCGCTTCGCCGCGGCCTCGCGCGCCTCGTCCAGCAGCCGGTCCGCCTCCTGGCGGGCCTCCGCGCGCAGCTGCTCCGCGGCGGACTCGGCGTCGGCGCGCAGCCGCTCCGACTCCTCACGGGTGCGGGCCGCGTGCTCCTGGGCCGACCCGACGGTCTGCGCCGCCTCCGCGCGCAGCCGCTCAGCCTCGTCGGTCGCCTCTCCGACGAACCGCTCCGACTGCTCGGTGGCCTCGGTGCGGATCCGCTCGCTCTCGCTCGTCGCCTCGGCCATGAGCCGGTCGGCCTGGGCCGCCGCCTCGGAACGGATCCGGTTGGCGTCCTCCCGGGCCTCGCCGCGGGCGCGCGAGGCGTCCTGCTCCGCCGAAGCCAGGGCGTCCGACGCCTCCGTACGGACCCGCTGGCTGTACTCCGAGGTGTCCGAGCGCAGCTTCTCCGACTCGGTGATCGCCTCGGAGACGGTCCGCTCGGCCAGCGTCTTGGCGGCCTCGGCCTCCTCGTGGGCGACCTGGCGGACGCGGTTGGCGTCCTCGGTGGCCCGCTCGCGCTCGGCGTAGGCGTCGGACCTGACGCGGTCCGCCTCCTCCTGTGCCTCGGTCCTCGTCCGCTCCGCCGAGTGCTCGGCGGCGGAACGCAGACCGGCGACCTCCTCCTCGGCCTGCTCCTGCAGCCCGGCCACGGAGTCCCGCACCTGCTGGGCGGTCTGCTCGGCGGCGGAGACCAGCTCGGAAGCCCGGCTCTCCGCCTCCCCGACCAGCCGCTGCGCCTCGGCCTGGGCCTCCTCGACCCGCTTGCGGGCGGAGGCGAGGAGCTCCTCGCTCTGCTCGCGGGCGCGCTCGCGCTCCTGCTCGGCCTCCGCACGCGCCGAGCCGAGAGCCTCCTCGGCGGCACGGCGGCGGCGGTTGGCCTCCTCCTGCGCGGCGGCCAGGGCCTCGGCCGCCTCAGCACCGACCCGCTCGGCGGCGGCAGCCGCCTCGGAGCGGACCCGGTCGGCGCTCTCCTGCGCCTCGGTCTTCAGCCGCTCCGCCTCGGCCGCGGCCTCGCTGCGCAGCCGTACGGCCACGGTCTCGCCCTCGGCGCGTGACTGCGCGGCGTCGGCGGCGGCCTCGGTGCGCAGGCCCTCGGCCTCCGTCGTGGCCTGCTCCTGGAGCGTCCGGATCCGCTCGGCGGCCTCCGTGCGCAGCCGCTCGGACTCCTCGCTCGTCTCCCGGCGGATCCGCTCCGCCTCCGTACGCGCCTCGCCGAGCGCCTCCTCCGCTGCGGTGACCCGGGACTCGGCCTCGGTGTGCAGCCGGGTGAGCTCCTCGGCGGCCTCCGCCTTGCGGGCCTCGACCCCGCGCTCGGTCTCCTCGCGCAGTGCCTCGGCCGCCTCTTCCGCGGCCGTGGTCAGGGCGGTGGCCTGCTCCTCGGCCTCCACGCGGACCTTCTCGGCCTCGGCGCGGCTGCGTTCCAGCGCTTCCTCGGCCTGCTTGCGCAGGGTGGCGGCACGCTCGGCCGCCTCGGTCCTGACGCGCTCGCTCTCGGTGCCGGCGGAGGTCCGCAGCTCCTCGGCGTCGGCCTTGGCCTTGGTGAGCAGGTCCTCGGCGGTGCGGGCACCCTCCTCGAGCTGCTGGACGGCCTCGCGGCGGGCCTCGCCACGGATCCGCTCGCCCTCGGCCACGGCCTCGGAGCGCAGCTGCTCGGCCTCGCCGCGGAGCCGGCGGGCCTCCTCCTGCAGCTCGACGGTCTTGGCCCGGTACTCCTTGGTGTCGTCCTTGGCCGCGCCCTTGAGCTGGTCGGCCTGTTCGGCGGCCTCGCCGCGCAGCCGGTCCGCCTCGGCCTCGGCCTCACGGCGGATCCGGTCGGCCTCCTCGCCGGCGGCCCTGGTGGTCGACCTGGCGTCGTCGGAGGCCTTGGTCAGGACCTCCTCGGCGCTCCGGGCCGCCTTCGCGAGCTGGGCCGCGGCGTCCTCGGCGGCCAGGGTGCGGGCCTTCTCGGCGGCCTCGGCGACCACCCGCTCGGCCTCGGCCCGGGCGTCGACGAGCGCCTGCTCGGCCTCCTCCTTGAGCGCCTCGGCCTGCTTCGTGGCCTCGCCGACCAGACGGGCGATCTCGGACTTGGCCGTACGGGTGCGCTGCTCGTTCTGCGACTCGGCGCCGGCCAGCCGCTTGACCGCGGCCTCCTTCGCCTCGGCGAGGACCTTCTCCGCCTCCAGCCGGGCCTCGCGCAGCCGGGTCTCGGCCTCCTGCATGCGCTGCTCGGCGGTGCGGTTCAGCTCCGCGGTCTGCTGCCGGGTCTGCTCGGTCTCGGCGGTGGCCGTCGAGCGCAGCTGCTCCGCGTGACTGGTCGCCTCCTGGGCCTGCGTGGAGGCGGCGTCGATCAGCCGCTCGGCGTCCCTGCGGGCCCGCAGCAGCGTGCTCTCCGCCTCGGCACGGGCCGACTCCGCCTCGGAGTTGACGCGACGGCGGGTCTCGTCGGCGAGCCGGGCGGACTCGGCGCGGGCGGCCGCCAGCGACTGCTCGGCCTCGGTACGCGACTCGTCCAGCAGACGGCGTGCCTGGGACTCGGTCCTGGCCCGCAACTGCTCGGCCCAGGCGACGTTCTCGTTGACGTGGGACTCGACGGTCTGCCGGCGCTCCGCCAGCTCCTGGTCGAGCCGCTGACGCCGCTGCACGGCCTCGGCGTGCAACTCGGCCTGCAGCCGCGCCTGGTGCTCCGCGTGCTCCTGCAGGATCCGCTGCGTCTGCGCCCTGGCCTCGCGCAGCTCGCGCTCGGCGTCGGTACGCAGCTGGTCGGCCTGGATCTGGGCATTACGGAGCATCTGTTCGGCCTGGTAGCCGACGTCCGCGCTGTCGTGTGCGGGACGGGTCGCCAGACTGCGCCGTGCCTCGTGCAGCTTGGCGCGCAAGACCTCGACCTGGTAACCGAGGTCCTCGGCGTGCTGGACGGCCTTCTCCCGGTCGGTCTTCAGCCGGTCCATCTCGGCTTCGAACCGCGAGAGATGGTCGTCGTCAGCTCGGTGGCTCTGCTGGCTCTCGTAGCCCCGCACTGCGCGGTCCCATCCTTCCCCGAGCTCTCAACTCTGTTCGAGCGGGGAGACCCCAACCCTGTCGCAACTCTCCGTGCGAGTACCGCTCGCAGGCGAGCGGTCCCCCGGGGAATGGTGACAGATCAACGGCAGGGACGCGGCGCGGCCCCGACCCGGCCCCGGCCCGGAACCGCCCACTCTACCGGGCCGGGTATCGGTCGGGTCAGTGCTCCGTCGCCGAGGTGACAAGTTCGGTCAGCACCCCGTGGCAGTCCTTGGGGTGGAGGAAGGTGATCCGGGAGCCCATCGATCCGGTCCTGGGCTCGTCGTACAGCACCCGCACGCCCTTCCCGCGGATGTCCGCGGCGTCCGCGTCGACGTCCGCGGTACCGAACGCGATGTGGTGCACGCCCTCACCATTCTTTGCCAGCCACTTGCCCACGGCGGAGTCCTCGCGGGTCGGCTCCAGCAGCTGGAGGTACGAAGCACCGCCGTCCGAGGTGTCGTTGATCTTGAGCATGGCCTCCCGGACGCCCTGCTCCTCGTTGATCTCGGAGTGGTACACCTCGAATCCGTAGGTCGCGCGATAGAACTCCACCGTCTTGTCGAGGTCGAAACAGGCGATTCCGATGTGGTCGATTCGCGTCAGCATGGAACCAGTGCAGCGCCCCGGGGATGGTTACGCAACGTGCGCGCGATCACACCCACTGCCGGATGACGGGCGCGGTACCGCTCAGTACATTCGGGTAAACCCTCGTTCACTTCCAATCCAAGGGGCTGCGCCTCATGTCAGGAACGACCGGAACCACCTCAGTCATCGTCGCGGGCGCGCGGACGCCCATGGGCCGGCTCCTCGGCTCGCTGAAGAGCTTCTCCGGAGCCGACCTCGGAGGCTTCGCCATCAAGGCGGCGCTGGACCGGGCCGGCATCGGCGGCGACCAGGTCGAGTATGTGATCATGGGCCAGGTGCTCCAGGCCGGGGCGGGGCAGATCCCGGCACGTCAGGCGGCGGTCAAGGCCGGCATCCCGCTGAACGTCCCCGCGCTCACCGTCAACAAGGTGTGTCTCTCGGGGCTCGACGCGATCGCGCTCGCGGACCAGCTGATCCGCGCCGGTGAGTTCGACGTCGTGGTGGCCGGCGGCCAGGAGTCCATGACCAACGCCCCGCACCTGCTTCCGAAGTCCCGCGAGGGATACAAGTACGGCGCGGTCGAGGTGCTCGACTCGATGGCGTACGACGGCCTGACCGACGCCTACGAGAACATCCCGATGGGCGAGTCCACCGAGAAGCACAACACCCGCCTGGGCCTGGCCCGTGCCGACCAGGACGAGATCGGGGCCCTGTCCCACCAGCGCGCCGCCGCCGCCCAGAAGAACGGCATCTTCGAGGCCGAGATCACCCCGGTCGAGATCCCGCAGCGCAAGGGCGACCCGGTCCTCTTCTCGAAGGACGAGGGCATCCGCCCCGAGACGACCGCCGAGTCCCTGGGCAAGCTGCGCCCCGCCTTCACCAAGGACGGCACGATCACGGCGGGCACCTCCTCGCAGATCTCCGACGGTGCCGCCGCCGTCGTCGTCATGAGCAAGGCCAAGGCTGAGGCGCTGGGCCTGGACTGGATCGCCGAGATCGGCGCCCACGGCAATGTGGCGGGCCCGGACAACTCGCTCCAGTCGCAGCCCTCCAACGCCATCCGGCACGCCCTGAAGAAGGAGGGCATCGGCGTCGAGGACCTCGACCTGATCGAGATCAACGAGGCCTTCGCGGCCGTCGCGGTCCAGTCGATGAAGGACCTCGGCGTCACCTCCGACAAGGTCAACGTGAACGGCGGCGCGATCGCGCTCGGCCACCCCATCGGGATGTCCGGCGCCCGTGTGGTGCTGCACCTCGCGCTGGAGCTGAAGCGGCGCGGCGGCGGCACCGGCGCGGCGGCGCTGTGCGGCGGCGGCGGTCAGGGCGACGCGTTGATCATCCGCGTACCGGGCAAGTAGTCCGTACGAGCGAGCGAGGAGGCCGAGCGTGAAGGTGGACATCCCCACCCTGGTCGAGCAGGCACGTGAGGGCAGGCCGCGTGCGGTGGCCCGGCTCATCTCCCTGGTGGAGGGTGCCTCGCCGCAGCTGCGTGAGGTGATGGCCGCCCTGGCACCGCTGGCGGGCCACGCCTACGTCGTCGGCCTGACCGGATCGCCGGGTGTCGGCAAGTCCACCTCCACCTCGGCGCTGGTCTCCGCCTACCGGAAGGCCGGCAAACGGGTCGGGGTCCTGGCCGTCGACCCGTCGTCGCCGTTCTCCGGGGGCGCGCTCCTCGGCGACCGGGTCCGGATGTCGGAGCACGCCTCCGACCCGGGCGTCTACATCCGCTCGATGGCCACCCGGGGCCATCTGGGCGGCCTCGCCTGGTCGGCGCCCCAGGCGATCCGGGTGCTGGACGCGGCGGGCTGCGACGTGATCCTGGTGGAGACGGTGGGGGTCGGCCAGTCGGAGGTGGAGATCGCCTCCCAGGCCGACACCTCCGTCGTCCTCCTCGCCCCGGGCATGGGCGACGGCATCCAGGCGGCGAAGGCCGGGATCCTGGAGATCGGCGATGTGTACGTCGTCAACAAGGCCGACCGGGACGGCGCGGACGCCACCGCCCGCGAGCTCAACCACATGCTGGGCCTGGGGGAGTCCCGGGGGCCCGGCGACTGGCGGCCGCCGATCGTGAAGACGGTCGCCGCCCGGGGCGAGGGCCTCGACGAGGTGGTCGAGGCCCTGGAGAAGCACCGGGCGTGGATGGAGGAGCACGGCGTCCTGGCCGAGCGGCGCACGGCGCGTGCGGCCCGCGAGGTCGAGACGATCGCCGTCACCGCGCTCCGTGAGCGGATCGCCGACCTGCACGGCGACCGCCGGCTGGGCGCCCTGGCGGAACGCATCGTGGCCGGGGGCCTCGACCCGTACGCGGCGGCTGACGAACTGGTCGCGGGACTCACCGGAGCACCGGCCGGCAGCTGACGGCCCCCGGGCGGCGTGCGGGCCGCCCGGGAGCCGCTGCCAGGCGGAGGACGGATCAGTCGTCGTCACCGTCGTGGTCGTCGTGGTCCACGGTGACCTTGCCGCTCCCGGCATCGACGTGCAGTTCGTGCTGCCTGCCGTCCTTGCCCGCGACATCGACGTCCCAGCGCGGCGCACCGCGCCTGCCGCCGTCGTCATCGTCGTCGTCGGCGTCCAGGTCCACCGACGTCACCGTGCCGGGCTGCGCGCCGAGCGCCGCCTTCAGCGCGGCGTCCAGGGACACGGCGGCCGAGCGGGGTGCGTGCCGGTCGCGGTCGTCGTTGTCGTCGTCCTGGCGGTCGGACAGCACCTTGCCGCTGCCGGCGTCCACGGTGACGTCGTGCCAGACCTTGTCGGAGCCGTACACGTCGAGCTCCCAGACGGTGCGGTCGCGGCCGTCGTCATCGTCGTCCAGCTCGGCCTCGGTGACCGTGCCGGGGACGGCCTCCAGTGCGGCGCCCACGGCCTCGTCCACGGTGATCCGCCCGGTCGCAGCCGTCCCGGCCCGCCCGGCGTCCGTGCCGGTCGCGGCCGTACGGTCGTCCTTCCCCGCGCCGTCGGAGTCGGCGAAGGCGGCGGTCGTGGCGAGCCCGCCGCCGACGAGTACGGCCGCGGTGAGGGCGGCGATGGCGGTGTTGCGCTTCATGGTGGGTTCCTCCCCGGTGGGATGGGCTTGCTGAGCGACGGGAACCACACTGGCCCGGCGATGCTGAACGCAGCCTGAAGCCACCTGAAGGCTTCTTCAGGTCCGGTTTGGGAGGCTGTCCCCATGCGCCTGTTGATCGTGGAGGACGAGAAGCGGCTCGCGACGTCCCTCGCGAGGGGACTCACCGCCGAGGGCTTCGCCGTCGACGTCGTGCACGACGGCCTGGAGGGCCTGCACCTGGCCGGCCAGGGCCTCCACGACCTCGTGATCCTCGACATCATGCTGCCCGGGATGAACGGCTACCGGATCTGCGCCGCCCTGCGCGCCGCCGGGCACGGGACGCCGATCCTGATGCTGACCGCGAAGGACGGGGAGTACGACGAGGCGGAGGGCCTCGACACGGGCGCCGACGACTACCTGACCAAGCCGTTCTCGTACGTCGTGCTCGTCGCCCGGGTCCGGGCGCTGCTGCGCCGCCGCGCCGGGTCCGCCTCACCGGTGCTGACCGCCGGCACCCTGCGGATGGACACCGCCGCCCGTCGCGTCCACCGGGGCGAGGAGGAAGTCGCGCTCACCGCCAAGGAGTTCGCCGTCCTGGAACAGCTGGTGCTGCGGGCCGGCGAGGTGGTCAGCAAGGCGGACATCCTGGAGCACGTCTGGGACTTCGCCTACGACGGCGACCCGAACATCGTCGAGGTCTACATCAGCACCCTGCGCCGCAAACTCGGCGCCACGGCGATCCGCACCGTACGCGGCGCGGGCTACCGGCTGGAGGCGCTGTGAGGTCCGTACGGGCTAGGGCCGCCCTGGGTGCCACCCTGGTCGTCGCCGTCGCGCTGACCGCCGCCGGGCTGGCCGTCCTGCTGGTGCTGCGCGGCAACCTGACGGACCGGGCGGGCCTGGAGGCCGAGGTCACCGCGCGCGAGGTGGCCGGCGAGCTGGCGCTCGGCGCGACGTACGCGGAGCTGGACCTGGACGACGACGACCACCCCGTCCAGGTGACCGACGAGGAGGGGCGCGTGGTGGCCGTCTCCAAGGACCTGGAGGCGATCTCGGGCACGGGCACGGCACAGGTCGTACCGGTGTCCCCGGCGCCCTCCCCCGGCCCGGGCGACGACGATGACGACGACGATGACGACGGGAGCGACCCGCCCCGCAGCGAGGTCTCCTCCGATTCGCCCGACTTCACGAACGGCACGGCCACCGTCGACGGCGATACCGCGGACTATCGCTTCGCCGCCGTCGAGGTGACGACGGAGGAGGACGTCACCCTGACCGTCCACGCGGGCGCCCCGCTCGCGGCCGAGCAGGAGGCCGTGAACACCGTCCGCACCTCCATGCTGACCGGGCTGCCCGTCATGCTGCTGGTCGTCGCCGGGGTGACCTGGCTGGTCACCCGGCGTGCGCTCCGGCCGGTCGAGGGCATCCGGCGGGAACTGGCCGCGATCACGGCGTCCGAGGACCTCGGGCGCCGGGTGCCCGAACCCGGCTCGCGGGACGAGATCGCGCGGCTGGCCCGCACGACCAACGAGACCCTCACCGTGCTGGAGGCCTCGGTCGACCGGCAGCGGCGCTTCGTCGCCGACGCCTCGCACGAGCTGCGCAGCCCGATCGCCTCGCTCCGCACCCAGCTGGAGGTGGGGGAGGCCCACCCGGAGCTGCTGGACGTCCCCGGCGCGGTCGCCGACACCGTGCGGCTCCAGGTGCTGGCCGCCGATCTGCTGCTGCTCGCCCGGCTGGACGCGGGGGAGCGGCCCGGGCGTACGGCGGTCGACCTGGGCGCGCTGGTCCGCGAGGAGGTCTCCCGGCGCACGGCGGACCGGATCGGGCCCCGGGTGTCCGTGGCGGAGACCGGACCGCTCGAAGTCACCGGATCACGCGGTCAGTTGGTCCGGGTCGTCGGCAACCTGCTGGACAACGCCGAGCGCCACGCGGAGCGTTCGGTCACCGTCTCCGTACGGGCGGAGCGGGGCGAGGTGCTCGTGGAGGTCACGGACGACGGACCGGGAGTGCCCGAGGCCGAACGGGACCGGATCTTCGAGCGCTTCGTACGTCTGGACGACGCCCGCAGCCGTGACGACGGCGGGGCCGGCCTCGGTCTGGCCATCGCCCGCGATGTGGCCGCCCGGCACGGAGGCACGCTCACGGTGGGTACGGCGCCGTCCGGCGGCGCACGGTTCACACTGCGGCTGCCACTGCCGGGCCGGGAGCGCCCCTGAGGGTGTCCGCGCTACGGCTTGCCGCGCCGGCCGCGCAGGTGCTCCGCGATCGGGGTCAGCGCCGAGTGCAGCCCGGTGAGCTCCTCGGGGGAGAGCAGGTCCATGAAGTGCCGCCGCACCGACTCGACATGGTGCGGTGCGACCTTCCGCATCGTCTCGCCGCCCAGGTCGGTCAGGACCGCGAAGAGTCCGCGGCGGTCCGACTCGCAGTGCTCGCGCCGGACCAGGCCGGCGTTCTCCATGCGGGTGATCTGGTGCGAGAGCCTGCTCTTGGACTGCAGGGTGGCGGCGGCGAGATCGCTCATCCGCATGCGCTGGTCGTCCGACTCCGAGAGGTTGACCAGGATCTCGTAGTCGTTCATGGTCAGGCCGAACGGCTGGAGGTCCTTCTCCAGCTGATGCGTCAGCAGCCTGCTGACGTCCAGGTGGGTGCGCCAGGCGCACTGCTCCGCATCGGTCAGCCAGCGGGTGGCCGTCTCGGTCTCCATGTATGGATTCTACCTAAGATGTTGAAAGCCGGACGAAGTGGGGGAGTGTGACTCCGCGCACGCGCCTGCCGGGCGTCACACTCCGCAGACTACCGTTCACAGCCCGAAGCGACGCTGGAGGTCCCCCAGCTGGCCCGGCATGCGCGGGGTGGAGCCGTGTTGACCGCCGCCGCCCGGCACGCCCGGCTCGTGCGGCACGGCGCCGGTCGCCTGCTCGGGCATCAGCACCTCGGTCGACTGGAGCAGCACCGTGCCGGCCCCGACGAACTCGAACTGGTGCTCCTCGCCCGAGGTGCCGCCGATCCCGGTCAGTGAGCGCAGCCCGCCCATCACGCCCGTCATGTAGCCGTGATCGTAGTGGTGGCACGGGGAGGGGCAGTCCGCCCAGCCCACCAGCGCCTGCGGGTCCACCCGCAGCGGCGGTTCCATGAAGACCACCGGACCGTTGGACGCGGCGACGAACTTCCCCGTCCCGATCAGCGTCAGGAATCCCGGCACGATGGACTGCTTCAGCGCCAGTGTCGGCTGGTAGGCCAGCAGATTTCCGGACCGGATCGTGAGGTTGCCGTCCTCCAGGTCGAAGGAGTTCACGTCGAAGGCCCGGTCGGCGAGCAGCATCTTGCCGCTGCCCTCGGCCACCACCCAGTCGCTCGCGTGCAGCGGGGAGTGGAAGCTCGTGCGGATCAGCCGCTCGAAGCGCCCGTGGCCGATGCCGTTGAAGTCGATCTGCCCGTAGTAGGCGATCATCTTGCCCTTCTGCAGGAACCACTGGCTCCCCTTGAGCTCCACGCAGAAGGTGTACGAATTGACGTTGTCGTCGGACGGCAGCGTCATCGGGTCGAAAATCACCGGCGTGCTCACAGCTTCTCCTCCGACGCCTGGACGTACACCGCTCCGTTGCCGCTGAGCTCCAGCTGGAACGCCTCACCGGAACCGCGCCCCACCATGTCGCGCCAGCCGAGCGCGGTCGACAGCTTGTTGGTCACGGCCCCGTGGTGGGCGACGTACGCCTGGGGGTCCACATGGACCGGCCTGCCCTGCGTGATCGGCAGCTCGATCACCCCGCCGTGCGCCATCACGGCGACCGCGCCGTGGCCCTTGAGGGTCGTCGTGAACAGCCCCTGTCCGGTCACCTGGCCGCGCACCATGCCCATCACCCCGCCCTGCGAGCCCATGAACATGGTGCCCTGCTGGAGCGTTCCGTCGAAGGCGAGCAGCCGGTCGGCCTCCACGTAGAGGGTGTCGCCGGCCAGGTTGATCACCTGGATGTGATGCCCCCCGTGGCCGAACATCACCGTGCCGCTGCCCTCGACGGTCATCAGCGGGGTCGCCTCGTTCGCCACCCGCCGGCCGATCATCGACGCCAGGCCGCCCTGTCCGCCCTGCATGTTCGGGGTGAACGAGACGTCGCCCCGGTACGCGAGCATCGCGCCCCGCTGGCTGTACATCTTCTGGCCGGGCCCCACCACGGCCTCGACCATCTTCGAGTTGATCTCGCGGAACGGCATCAGACATCGCCCCCGACGGTGTTCCGCTCACTGGGCTGGACGTAGACGAGCCCGTCGCCCTCGAAGCGGATCTGGAAGGACTCGCCGGACCCCTCACCCATGAACGTCCGGAAGTTCACCCCCGACTGGAGGTGCTGCTGGAGCCTGCCCTGGTGGGCGATGTAGGCGCCGGGGTCGACGTTCAGCGGGCACTGGGGTGTCACCCGCAGCACCACGGCCGAGCCGTCCGACATGATCGCCGCCTGGCCGGTGCCCTCGACGGTCGTGGTGAACAGGCCGTTGCCGCTCGCCCCGCCACGGAGGCCCGTGAAGGTGGTGCCGGTGCGCAGCCCGGCGTCGGTGGCCAGCAGATTGCTCGCCTCGACGTACAGCTTCTCGCCGTGCAGCGAGACGAGGTTGATCTCGCTCGCCCGGTCGGCGAAATAGCAGGTGCCCTGCCCCTTCACCTCCATCATCTCCATCTGCTCGCCGGTCAGCCGGCGGGTCACCATGCCGCGCAGGCCCTCACCGCCGCCCGACATCTTCTTGAAAGCCATCCGGCCGTCGTACGCGACCATCGAGCCGTTCTTCGCCTTGACGGCATCGCCTGTCAGGTCGACGGCGAGCGTCTTGCTGCCTTGGAGTCGGAACATCGCCACGGTGCGACGTTAGCCGCAGGCGAGCCCCGCGGACAGGGCCCGGCGGCCGGTCCCGACCCCGAGACGACCCTGATATGCGCCGATACGTACCGCGGGGGCCCGACGCGGACCCCCCGCCCGGGGAGGCCGGGAGCGATGCCACAATGGCTTGTGCTTGTGCCTGCGTTCACAAGCCGACACGCCCCCTCCCACCGAAGGTGCCCTCGTGGACATCAAGACCGCTTCCGCCCTGCACCGGCTGCGCCTCATCTCGCTTCCCGAGGCGCTGTCCTTCCCGGCGCTGATCCTCTTCGGCTCGGTGCTCAGCCGGGTCTCGGACATCGACTTCCTGATGATGCCGCTCGGCATGCTGCACGGCATCCTCTTCACGATCTACCTGGTGTTCCTGCTGGACGTGTGGGTCAAGGCCAAGTGGCCGTTCAAGCGTGTCGCCCTGTTCTTCCTCCTCGCGGTCCTGCCGTTCGGCGGGCTCTACGGCGAGAAGCTGCTCAAGAAGTACGAGGCCGACGGCGTCATCGCCGCCCGCGCCCGCGCCGAGGGGACGGTCAGCGCATGATCGTCGCCTTCTCCGTCAGCCCGCTGGGTGTCGGCGAGGACGTCGGTGAGTACGTCGCCGACGCCGTCCGGGTCGTCCGGGAGTCCGGGCTGCCCAACCGCACCGACGCGATGTTCACCTCCATCGAGGGCGAGTGGGATGAAGTCATGGACGTCGTGAAGCGCGCCGTCGCCGCCGTCGAGGCCCGTGCGGGCCGTGTCTCCCTGGTCCTGAAGGCCGACATCCGGCCGGGCGTCACCGACGGTCTGACCTCCAAGGTCGAGACGGTGGAGCGCCACCTGGCGGGCTGACGCCCCGTCCGCACCCCCCACCCCCCGGAGCCCCCGGGGGGTGGGGGTTCTCCCGTTCGGGCGAAGGATCCCCTCGGTCGGACCCTGCCGGGTCGACACCTTGTCAGATGTCCCCTTCTGTGGGGATACCGGCATATCCGACCATGGGAGGCGTGATGCCGTCCGAGGGTCACGACCACGACAGCCGCGGCTGTCTCACGGGTCCGCTCGCTGAGCCGCCCAGGGCGCGCTACCGGGTGCGGCTCCGCCGCCCCCGGCGCACCGAGAGGTACCGAATACGAGCCGTCCTCCTGATGGCGCTCGCCCCCGCGGTCACCGGGCTGCTGCTGCTCCACGTGCTGTGGCCCACGCACTGGACCGCGCGAGGGGACGGCCGGAGGTGGCTGGTGCTCGCCGACTCCGTGGCGCTGGTCTCCGTCGGCGTGATCGAACTCCTGGTGCTCGCCGGCGCGGCCGCCGTGGCCCACGCCGTGGCGGTGGCGAGGGACCCGGTCCCGGTGACGCCCGAGCCCGGCACCGTGCTCGCCTTCCTCATCACGTACGTACCCGGCAGGGAGCCCCTGTCCATGGTGCGGGCCGGCCTGGAGGGCGCCGTACGGATGCGGCACCCCGGACCGCTGGACGTCTGGCTGCTCGACGAGGGCGACGACCCCGAGGCCAGGATGCTCTGCGCCGAGCTGGGCGTGCACCACTTCACCCGGCTCGGGGTGCCCGAGTGGAACCGGGAGGAGGGCCCGCACGAGGCGGGGACGGAGCACGGCAACTACAACGCCTGGCTCGCCAAGCACGGGGACGCCTACGACCTGTTCGCCCGCGTGGACACCGGCCACGTCCCGGGGCAGGGCTTCCTGGAGCGGACGACGGGCTACTTCCGTGACCCCGACATCGCGTTCGTCGTCGGGCCGCGGCTCCAGCCGGGCGCCGCGCCGGCCGGCCCCCGGGCCGCCGGTTCCCTGCGGGACGTCTTCCACGCGCTGAGCCAGCGGGCCGGCAACCGCTACGGCGCCCCCGCGTTCACCGGCACGGGCCACGTCGTACGCGTCGCGGCGCTGCGCCGGGCCGGCGGCTTCCACGAGTCCGTCACCGAGGACATCGCCACCGGTTTCGCCATCCACCGCCTGCGCAACCCGCTGACCGGACGGTACTGGCGCTCCGTCCACACCCCGGACGTCCCGGCCGTCGCGGAGGGCCCCGTCTCCCGGGCGGACGTGTTCACCCGGCGGCCGCGCCGCTCCCGGGAGGCGTACGGGAGGCTGGTGAGGCAGTACGCGAAGGCGCTGTTCCGGGTGGAGCCCGGACGGCTCCTCGGCTACACGCTCACGCTGGTCCGCCGCCCGCTGGCGGCCGCCACCTGCCTGTTCGTACTGCTGAGCTGTCTGCTGACCGTCACTCACCCCGCGATGCGCGGCTGGGCGCTGTCGGCCCTGGCGACCGCCCTCGCCCCGGTCGTGGTGTGGTCGTTCCTGCTGCTGCGTGAGCGCGGGGCCCGCCCGGCGCGGGACCGGTCGCGTGCGGCGGGCAGCCCCGTCCCGGAGGCGGAGCCCGCCCTGGCCGCCGCGAGCTCCCCCGCGGCGGGGAACTGAGCCGCAGGCCCCGCTCAGTGCTCCTGCGCCGCCAGCGCGATGCCCAGCGGGGTGCGCTCGTACAGCACCTGGTGCCCGTAGCGCCGTGAGGTGAGCAGGCCTGCGGCGCGCAGGGCCGAGAGGTGCGCGGACACGGAGGAGGGTGCGAGCGAGAGCCGGTGGGCCAGCGCGCTCGTCCCCGCCGGTTCCCCGAGCGCGCAGAGCACGTCGGCGCGGGCCCTTCCCAGCAGCCGGGCGAGCGCGTCGGGCGTACGGTCGGCGGCCTCCGTCCACAGCCCGCCGATGCCGCGCGCGGGGTAGATCACGGCGGGCTGCCAGGGCGGTTCGTAGCCCCCGACCACATCCGGCCAGACGAAGACGCTGGGCATCAGGACGAGCCCCTGGCCGCCCAGGACCCGGCTGTGGTCCCCGCTGGTGCCGACCACCGTCAGGGTGGAGTCCGTCCAGCGCAGCCGCGGGCTGATCTCGCCGAGCAGCCGCTCGAAGCCGACCTCGGCGAGGCGGCGCGAGTGGTAGGCGATGTCCGCCTCCAGCAGGGCGCGCAGCCGGGGCCAGTGCGGCTCGACCATCACCGTCCAGGCCCGCTCCAGCAGGTCCGCCAGCTCCTGGACCGCCCGCGCCGGCTCGGCCAGCATCCGCTGTCCGGCGGGGGAGCGCAGGGCGCCCGGGGTGTCGGCGAGCGCGAGCGCCATGTCCTCGCGGGCGGTGGCCGGATCCGTCGCGCGCACGGCCGCGATCTCCTCGGCGAAGGTGGCGAGCGGTCCGAGCGGCGGCGGGCAGATGAAGTCCGGGTTGTGGCCGCGCTCCGGCATCACCAGCCACAGCGGCGCGAGGTCCAGTCCCGCGGCGCCCACCCGGATCTGCCGCAGCCAGGGCAGGTGGTAGCCGTGCCGTGCCGGGCGGTGCAGCGTGCGGACCGCCTCCTGCGTCTCCCAGAGCGGGGAGAGCGCGAAGCGGCAGCGGAGCAGGTCGCTCTCGTCGAAGTACAGATGGAACGGCATGGCTCAACTTTCGGCGTGAGCCGAAAGTCTACGGAGGGGAGTGGGCGCGCGGCCAGGCTGCGTGCATGCCGAGCGACACCACCCCGGCGGGTACACCCCGCGAAGAGCCCGCCACGAAGGCGCTGTCCCCGGCCCTGCCCCCGGAGCGCGCCGCCTCACCCGACCCGGGCCCCGCTCCGGAGGCAGGCTCCACCCCCGGGGCCGGGGGATACCGGGCCGTCTTCGCCGTACGGGAGTTCCGGGCGGTCTTCGCCGCCCACCTGCTCTCGCTCCTCGGCGTGGTCGTCAGCGAGCTGGCGCTCACCGTGCTCGTCTACGACCTCACCGGCTCGCCCCTGCTCTCCGCCCTCACCTTCGCGCTGGGCTTCCTCCCGTACGTCATCGGCGGCACGCTCCTCGCCGGGGTCGCCGACCGGTACCCCGCCCGCCGCACCCTCGTCACCTGCGACCTGATCTGCGCCGGCTGCGTCGCCGTGATGGTGCTCCCCGGCACTCCGGTCGGCGGGCTCCTCGCCCTGCGCTGCGCGGTGGCCGCGGTGGCCCCCGTCTTCACCGGGACGCGCACGGCGGCCCTCACCGACATCCTCGGGGAGGGCGACCTCTACGTCCTGGGGCGCTCGCTGCTGCGACTGGTCTCGCAGAGCGCCATGCTCATCGGTTTCGGCGCGGGCGGGGTGCTGCTCACCGTGCTGTCCCCGCGCGGCGCGATCACGGTCACCGTGGTGACGTTCCTCTGCTCGGCGGCGCTGCTGCGTCTGGGCACCCTGGACCGGCCCGCCCGGACGGGAGGGGACTCCGGCGGGGCCCTGCTCAGGGAGTCGCTCGCCGGGGCCCGCGCCGTCCTCGGCGACCGCAGGATCCTGGGGCTGCTCCTGCTCTTCTGGGTGCCGGCCTTCTTCGTGGTCGCCCCGGAGGCCCTCGCGGCGCCGTACGCGGACGCGATCGGTGCCGGCCCCTCGGCCGTCGGACTGCTGATGTGCGCGATGGCCGTCGGCCACATCGGTGCCGAGCTGTACGTGGGGACCGCGCTCTCCCCCCGGGCCCGCTCCCGGATCACGCTGCCGGTCGCGGCCCTCGGCCTGCTGCCCCTCGTGCTGTACGCGTTCCGCCCGGGCACGGCCCTCGCCGTGGGGGCTCTCGTCCTGGCCGGGGCCGGGGCGGCGTACGTCATCGGCCTCGACCAGTGGTTCGTCGACGCGGTCCCCGAGCACCTGCGGGGCCGGGCCATGACGCTGCTCACCGCCGGGCTGATGACGTTCCAGGGGATCGGCATGGCCCTCGCCGGGCTGGCCGCGGAGTTCGTCCCCGTGCACCAGGTGGTCGCGTACTCGGGGGCGATCGGCACGGTCTGCACGCTCCTCCTGGTCCTGGAGGTCCGTAGAACGCATGTCCGGTACCGAAGTGCGAGACAGTGCTGACCGCCATGTGACCAGTGGGTAAGGTCGGTGCCGTGCCGAAGCCGCTCAGCCTCCCCTTCGATCCCATCGCCCGCGCCGAGGAACTCTGGCACCGGCGCTGGGGGCCGGTGCCCTCCATGGGCGCGATCACGTCGATCATGCGTGCGCAGCAGATCCTGCTGGCCGAGGTGGACGCCGTGGTGAAACCGTACGGGCTGACGTTCGCCCGGTACGAGGCGCTGGTCCTGCTCACCTTCTCGCAGGCCGGTGAGCTGCCGATGTCCAAGATCGGCGAGCGTCTGATGGTGCACCCCACCTCCGTGACGAACACCGTCGACCGGCTTGTGCGCTCGGGGCTGGTCGACAAGCGCCCCAACCCCAACGACGGCCGCGGAACGCTCGCCTCCATCACGGACAAGGGCCGCGAGGTCGTCGAGGCGGCCAGCCAGGACCTGATGGCGATGGACTTCGGGCTCGGGGCGTACGACGACGAGGAGTGCGCCGAGATCTTCGCGATGCTGCGCCCGCTGCGGGTGGCCGCCCAGGACTTCGAGGACAAGTAGCGGCCCTCGTCGTGAGGGGCAGGGTGCCGCAAGATCGCCCCGGCCGCCCGGTTACGCTCGATGTCATGAAACGCAGTGTGCTGACCCGCTACCGGGTGATGGCCTACGTCACCGCCGTCATGCTGTTGATCCTGTGCGTCTGCATGATCTTCAAGTACGGCTTCGACACCGGTGAGGGTCTGACGCTCGTCGTCTCGCAGATCCACGGTGTCCTCTACATCATCTACCTGATCTTCGCCTTCGACCTCGGTTCCAAGGCGAAGTGGCAGGTCGGCAAGCTGCTCTGGGTGCTGATCTCCGGCACGATCCCGACCGCCGCGTTCTTCGTCGAGCGCAAGGTGGTCCGGGAGGTCGAGCCGCTGATCGCCGACGCGTCGCCGCAGGCCGTCAAGGCCTGACCGGACACCCCTGACCGCCCCGCGCGAAAGCGCCGGGCGGTTTGCCGTCGACATTTACTAGGACGTCCTAGTAAATTTGATGCATGGACGCATCTGCGATCGAGGAAGGCCGCCGCCGCTGGCAGGCCCGTTACGACAAGGCCCGCAAGCGCGACGCGGACTTCACCACGCTCTCCGGTGACCCGGTGGAGCCCGTCTACGGGCCCCGTCCCGGCGACACGTACGAGGGCTTCGAGCGGATCGGCTGGCCCGGCGAGTACCCCTTCACCCGGGGGCTCCACCCCACCGGCTACCGGGGCCGCACCTGGACCATCCGCCAGTTCGCCGGCTTCGGCAACGCCCAGCAGACCAACGAGCGCTACAAGACCATCCTGGCCAACGGCGGCGGCGGGCTCAGCGTCGCCTTCGACATGCCGACCCTGATGGGCCGCGACTCCGACGACCCCCGCTCGCTCGGCGAGGTCGGCCACTGCGGTGTCGCCATCGACTCCGCCGCCGACATGGAGGTCCTGTTCCAGGACATCCCGCTCGGCGACGTCACCACCTCGATGACGATCAGCGGGCCCGCCGTCCCCGTCTTCTGCATGTACCTGGTCGCCGCCGAGCGCCAGGGCATCGACCCCGGGGTGCTGAACGGAACGCTCCAGACGGACATCTTCAAGGAGTACATCGCGCAGAAGGAGTGGCTCTTCCAGCCCGAGCCCCACCTGCGCCTCATCGGCGACCTGATGGAGCACTGCGCCCGCGACATCCCCGCCTACAAGCCGCTCTCGGTCTCCGGCTACCACATCCGCGAGGCCGGGGCCACGGCCGCGCAGGAGCTCGCGTACACCCTCGCCGACGGCTTCGGATACGTGGAGCTCGGTCTCTCCCGCGGGATGGACGTCGACACCTTCGCCCCCGGGCTCTCCTTCTTCTTCGACGCGCACCTCGACTTCTTCGAGGAGATCGCCAAGTTCCGCGCCGCCCGCCGGATCTGGGCCCGCTGGATGAAGGAGACGTACGGCGCGAGGACCGACAAGGCGCAGTGGCTCCGCTTCCACACCCAGACCGCCGGGGTCTCGCTCACCGCCCAGCAGCCGTACAACAACGTCGTACGCACCGCGGTGGAGGCGCTGTCCGCCGTCCTCGGCGGCACCAACTCCCTGCACACCAACGCCCTGGACGAGACGCTCGCGCTTCCCTCCGAGCAGGCCGCCGAGATCGCCCTGCGCACCCAGCAGGTCCTCATGGAGGAGACCGGCGTCGCCAACGTCGCCGACCCGCTGGGCGGTTCCTGGTACGTCGAGCAGCTCACCGACCGCATCGAGGCCGACGCCGAGAAGATCTTCGAGCAGATCAAGGAGCGCGGCACCCGGGCGCACCCGGACGGCAAGCACCCCATCGGGCCGATGACGTCCGGGATCCTGCGGGGCATCGAGGACGGCTGGTTCACCGGCGAGACCGCCGAATCCGCCTTCCGGTACCAGCAGTCGCTGGAGAAGGGCGAGAAGCGCGTCGTCGGCGTCAACGTCCACCACGGGTCCGTCACCGGTGACCTGGAGATCCTGCGGGTCAGCCACGAGGTCGAACGCGAGCAGGTGCGCGAGCTCACCGGGCGCAAGGAGGGCCGTAAGGACGGAGCGGTCCGTGACGCGCTGGACGCGATGCTGGCCGCCGCACGCGACGGCTCGAACATGATCGGGCCGATGCTGGAGGCCGTACGGGCGGAGGCGACCCTCGGCGAGATCTGCGGGGTGCTGCGCGACGAGTGGGGCGTCTACACGGAGCCGCCCGGCTTCTGAGGCGCGGTCAGTCCGCCTGCGAGGCCGCGGCCCCCAGGCCGGAGAGCAGCAGCAGGGTGAAGCGCTGGGCCCAGTCGGCATCGACGGGCTCGGCGCTCACCAGCGCGCGGTGCACCACGGCACCGGCGATCACGTCGAAGATCAGGTCGGCGGTGCGGGACGCCACCACCGCGTCCGGCTCGGTGGGCAGCTCGCCGCGCTCCTGCGCGCGCTCCCGCCCCTGGAGGACGAGCCGCTTCTGCCGGTTCACGATCGAATCGCGTATACGGTCCCGGAGCGCCTCGTCCCGCGTCGACTCGGCGACCACCGCCATCAGCGCGGTCTTGGTCTCCGGCCGCTCCAGCAGTGCCGCGAACTGGAGGACCACGGCCTCCACATCGGCCGCGAGGCTGCCGAGGTCGGGCAGCTCCAGCTCGTCGAAGAGCACGGCGACCGCGTCCACCACCAGCTCGTTCTTGCCGGCCCAGCGGCGGTAGAGAGTCGTCTTGGCGACCCCCGCCCGCGTCGCCACGTCGCCCATCGTCAGCTTCGACCAGCCGAGGTCGACCAGCGACGCACGGGTCGCCTCCAGGATCGCTGCATCGGCTTCGGCACTGCGGGGTCGTCCGGACCGGGCGGGTCCGGTGGGGCGGCGGCTCAGCATGCGGCGACCATACCGGCCGGTAAGTACTGCTGACCGGTCCGGGGATCCGTGAGACAGATCACCGCCCGCTCTTGCCCCGGAGGGGGTCCCGCCAGTTACGCTACGGGTCGTAGCGTAAGGAGCGACGGTCCGGCCGTCGTGGCGCCACGACTGATCGACAGCCACAGGCGGCGGGTGGGGACCCGGCGCCGAACACGGGGTTTTTCAGGGCCCCGGGACCGTTTCCGTCCGCGAGCCACGCACACCGGTGTGGCTGTGGGCGGGACCGGTTCGCGGATCGCTTTCCGGAACAGTGCGCCCAGGGGGGAGGATGTACGTATGCAGCCTAGGAACATGTCCATGAGCGGCGTCGTCGACCTTGCCGCTGTGAAGGCGGCCGGCGACGCCAAGGCGAAGGCGGAGCAGGCCCGCGCGGAGTCCGCCCGGCAGGGGGGCGGCGGTGCCGTCGCACCCGCCTCCCTGGTGATCGACGTCGACGAGGCGGGCTTCGAGACCGACGTCCTCCAGCGCTCCACCGAAGTGCCCGTCGTCATCGACTTCTGGGCCGAGTGGTGCGAGCCGTGCAAGCAGCTCGGCCCGCTCCTGGAGCGTCTCGCCGTCGAGTACAACGGCCGCTTCGTGCTGGCCAAGGTCGATGTCGACGCCAACCAGATGCTGATGCAGCAGTTCGGGATCCAGGGCATCCCGGCGGTCTTCGCCGTGGTGGCCGGGCAGGCCCTCCCGCTCTTCCAGGGCGCGGCCCCCGAGAGCCAGATCCGCCAGACGCTGGACCAGCTGATCCAGGTCGGCGAGGAGCGGTTCGGTCTCACCGGGATCGCCGTCGACCCCGACGCGGGAGCCGGGGACGAGGAGAACGCCCCCGCCGAGGTGCCCGCCGGGCCGTACGACGCACAGCTGGAAGCCGCCGCGCAGGCGCTCGACGCCAACGACTTCGCCGGCGCGATCGAGGCGTACCGGAGCGTCCTGGCCGACGACCCGGCCAACACCGAGGCGAAGCTGGGCCTCGCCCAGGCCGAACTGCTGGGCCGCGTCGTGGACCTCGACCCGCAGCGGGTCCGCAAGGAAGCCGCGGAGAACCCGGCCGAGCCGGGGGCGCAGATGGCCGCCGCGGACCTGGACCTCGTGGGCGGCCATGTCGAGGACGCCTTCGGACGGCTCGTCGAGACGGTCCGCCGCAGTTTCGGCGACGACCGCGACGCCGTACGGCTGCGGCTCCTGGAGCTCTTCGAGGTGATCGGCCCCGACGATCCCCGGGTCACCGCCGCCCGGACCGCCCTGGCGCGCGTCTTGTTCTGATGTGACAACACGGCCGTGGAGCCCTCGGGGCGCCACGGCCGTTTTCGCGGGTGAACGACAATCAACACGTGCGCTTTACCAAAACTTGATAAAAGAACGCGCTGTTACTCGTAGTAAATCGCCTCCGGCGGTCTGTCCGGTTTCGGGCTGTAATCCCGCCGTTCGCGCGTCCCTTTGGTGCCACCCTGTGTGGCCGGGCGGTACCCCCCTGTCGCATCCTGGTTATCTGGTCGTTACTAGCCAGTAACGACCCCCCTTGTGTCACAGCCGCGAATGCACCACGATCGGCCACGCTCGGTCCAATACCCGCCAGCCCGACGGCCAGTCGGCGCAGGTGGGCCTGTTGGGTCCCCACCGGGTGGTCGGCGGCAGTGGCGCCGATCGCGGACAGGGGGGTTCCTGCCCCTGGGCGGGGCCTGTCCGAACCGGTCGCGCAGACGCGCGGCCAGTGGTTGTCGCTCGGGGGTGATCGCCGGTGATTCGGATGCGGTACGCGCCTCCGGTCCGGGCGCTCTCCTTCCCGAGGACGTAGCACTTCTCCCATCCCAGGGCGGGCACCTGCCCGTACCGGAGATGTACGTCCGAGAAGGAGGAAATTTATGAGTTCGCAGGTTCGCGGTGGTACCAGATGGAAGCGTTTTGCTCTGGTCATGGTGCCGAGCGTCGTCGCGACCGCCGCAGTCGGCGTCGGCCTGGCGCAGGGCGCGCTCGCCGCGTCGTTCAGCGTCTCCGGCCAGAGCTTCAAGGTCAGCACCGACAAGCTCGTCGGTAAGGACTTCGTCCAGTACGGCAGCGTCGCTGTCGGCAAGGACCTCAACGGCAAGGACGCGGCGCACCCGGTCGCCGTCTCCGGCTTCAGCAGCGCCACGATCACCAACATGTGCCAGTCGGTGGTCACGCCTGACCTTCCCTTCGGTCTCGGCAGCGTCAGCCTGCAGCTGAAGGCGGGTACGGACCCGAAGAAGCCCGTCGAGGCGACGAACCTCTACCTCGACGTCGCACAGCTCGACGCGGACGCGTACTTCGAGAACATCGACATCGGCGTCGCCGCCGGTTCGGTGGGCAAGCCCGGTATCCAGTCCGGCACCGAGAAGGCCGTCAACCCGAACGGCTTCGCGCAGCGTGCCGAGACGGCCACGCTGTCCAACGTGGAGCAGACGGCGTGGGCAACCACCGCCGGCACCTTCAAGCTCAGCAACCTGAGCCTGAAGCTGCACAAGGGCGTCAAGGAGTGCTTCTAGCACTCGCCCGGGCGGCCGGAGTTCCGTGAGGGCCTCCGGCTGCCCACCCCTTCTCTTCTCACAGCAGTACCGGTTCCAGGGAGCTGTTTTCCATGAGCCCCGAGTCCACAGGGCAGAACGAGCACTACCTCACCGTCTACCGGCGGGGATTCCGCACCTGGCGGGGTAACCGGCCGTTCTGGGCGGGCCTGTTCACCATTCTGGGTGGTCTACCCATCGCGTACTTCCCGTACGCCAACATGCACCTCGGCAACATGACGATCGCGATGTCCACCACCGCGGGGGCGGGTTCGCTGATCATCGGGGTCCTGCTCATCACGCTGGGCCTCACGATGTGGTTCCACCACATCGTGCGGGTGTTCGCCGGTGTGGCCGCGATCCTGCTCGCGCTGATCTCCATCCCCGTCGCCAACATAGGCGGCTTCATCGTCGGCTTCCTGTTCGCCCTCCTCGGCGGAGCCCTCTCGATCGCCTGGGTGCCCGGCGAGGCCAAGGACGCCCCGGCGTCCGGCGTCGCGGAGGCGCAGCAGACGTCCAGGGACGACACCTCCGAGGTGCCGGAGCAGCGTCAGGAGTCCCACGACACCGCAGAGGCCCCGCGGAGGCCGACGCTGTTCAAGGCGGCGGCGGAGGCTGACGGTGGGAGGCATCGTGCGGGGTGATGACACGCAGTTGAACGACATCGGTCCGGAGGACTTCCCGGAGCGAAGCGGGCCCCGCCACGCGGCGCCCAGGAAGTCGCTCCTGACGAAGCTGCACATACCCGCGGGCAAGAAGGCCTTCGCGCTCGCCGCGATGCCGACGGCCGTCTTCGTGGGCATGGGTCTCACCCCCAAGCTGGCCATGGCCGACGACAACTCGGACATCCCATTCGCGCCCGGGCCCTGTGTGACCCGCTCCGACGAGCCGTCCGAGTCGCAGGAACCCGAGACGGAGCCGACCCCGAGCGCCACGCCGTCCGACGACGCCGGCAAGGACGACGCCGGCAAGGACGACGCCGGCAAGGACGACGCCGGCAAGGAGGAGAGCGGCAAGGACGACGGGACCGCGGCTCCGAAGCCCTCCGCGAGCGCCTCCGAGGAGGACAAGTCCACGGAGACCGCCGGGGACAAGGCCGCCACGTCGGCCAGCCCCACGCCCACCGAGTCGAAGAACCCCCTCGACCCGCTGGGTGTCGGTGACGCGCTCAAGGACCTCTTCGAGGGCCCGGACAAGGAGACGGCCGAGCCGTCCCCCAGCGCCACCACCGAGGCCCCGAAGCCGTCGGCGAGTGCCACCACGAAGCCCGCCGAGAAGGCCACGGACGCGGCGAAGGACACGGTCGACAAGACCACCGACGCCATCCGTGACGCGGCGGAGAAGGCCGGCAAGGGCGTCGAGGAGCTCGACGACGACGTCAAGGGCCTCGACCCGGTCAAGGACGAGGACATCCCGGACGGCGCCAAGGAGCGCTTCCCCTGCCCGACCGCCGACCCCGAGGCGCTCGCCGCGGCCGACCTGGAGCAGGGCCTCCCGCTGCTTCCGGACGACCCGTGGACGCTGGAGACCTCGAAGCTCACGCTCACCGGGCTCGACTACGCGGGCATCGTCGAGGTGAAGACGTACAACGGCAGCATCAAGAAGGTGCTGAAGTTCACCGCCGACACCATCGACATCAAGGACCTGCACCAGCTGACGAAGGGTCCGGCCGGCACCACCGGTCACGTCAAGGCGGAGGAGGGCTCCACCTCCACCATCCGCAACGGCCAGGTGACGATGTACACGGAGGAGCTGAAGGGCAACCTCTTCGGCCTCATCCCCGTCACCTTCAGCCCGGAGACCCCGCCGCCGCTGAACGTGCCGTTCGCCTTCTTCACCAACGCCACGGTGAAGCAGGCAGGGCAGTTCGGCGGATCGCTCAAGGTCCCCGGTCTGCAGAACTACTTCACCGGCGGCAACAGCTGACCGAAGACCCGTCCGGGAGCCGCACAACGGCTGTGGCCCGCACCCCCGTCGTCCGGGGGTGCGGGCCACAGCCGTGTCGGTCGTACGGCGTCAGTCGCGCTCGCCGCTCAGGTGGTGCACCCGGACCATGTTGGTGGTGCCGGGGACGCCGGGAGGCGAACCGGCCGTGATGACCATCGTGTCGCCGTCGCTGTAGCGGTTCAGCTTCAGCAGCTCGGCGTCGACCAGGTCGACCATGGCGTCCGTGTTGTCCACGTGCGGCACGACGTAGGACTCGACGCCCCAGCTCAGCGCGAGCTGGTTGCGGGTGGCCTCCTCCGTGGTGAAGGCCAGGATCGGCTGGGCCGTGCGGTAGCGGGAGAGGCGGCGGGCGGTGTCGCCGGACTTGGTGAAGGCGACCAGGGCCTTGCCGTCCAGGAAGTCCGCGATCTCGCAGGCCGCGCGGGCCACCGAACCGCCCTGCGTCCGGGGCTTCTTGCCCGGCACCAGCGGCTGGAGGCCCTTGGACAGGAGCTCCTCCTCGGCGGCGACGACGATCTTCGCCATCGTCTTGACCGTCTCGATCGGGTACGCGCCGACGGAGGACTCCGCCGACAGCATGACCGCGTCTGCGCCGTCCAGGATCGCGTTGGCGACGTCGGACGCCTCGGCGCGGGTCGGCCGCGAGTTGGTGATCATCGACTCCATCATCTGGGTCGCCACGATCACCGGCTTGGCGTTGCGGCGGCACAGCTCGATGAGGCGCTTCTGCACCATCGGGACCTTCTCGAGCGGATACTCGACGGCGAGGTCACCGCGGGCGACCATCACACCGTCGAAGGCGGCGACGACGCCCTCCATGTGCTCGACGGCCTGCGGCTTCTCGACCTTGGCGATGACGGGGACCCGGCGGCCCTCCTCGTCCATCACCTTGTGCACGTCCTTGACGTCCTCGGCGTCCCGCACGAAGGACAGGGCGACCAGGTCGCAGCCCATCCGCAGGGCGAACCGCAGGTCCTCGACGTCCTTCTCGGACAGCGCGGGGACGTTGACGGCCGCACCGGGGAGGTTGATCCCCTTGTGGTCCGAGATGACACCGCCCTCGATGACGATGGTGGTGACCCGGGGGCCGTCGACCGAGACGACCTTGAGCTCGACGTTGCCGTCGTTGATCAGGATCGGGTCGCCCTTGGTGACGTCACCGGGCAGGCCCTTGTAGGTGGTGCCGCAGATGGACTTGTCGCCCGCGACGTCCTCGGAGGTGATGACGAACTCGTCCCCGCGGACCAGCTCGACAGGACCCTCGGCGAACTTCCCGAGACGGATCTTGGGGCCCTGGAGGTCGGCGAGGACTCCGACGGCACGGCCGGTCTCGGTGGCGGCCTTGCGGACGCGGTCGTAACGGCCTTGGTGCTCCTCGTGGGAACCGTGACTGAAGTTGAAACGGGCCACGCTCATGCCGGCCTCGATCAGAGCGACGAGCTGCTCATGGGAGTCGACGGCGGGACCGAGGGTGCAGACGATTTTGGAACGGCGCATGAGGCGGATCCTATCGGTTTGTTTCACTGCGGAATATTCCGTCTGGTGGAAGATACAAAGGGGCGCGGGCCCGCTCAGTTGTGGACCAGGTCGAAGGTCTGGCCGGCGATCTCCAGCTCTTCGTCCGTAGGCACGACGGCGACCGCCACCCGCGCGTCGTCGGGCGAGATCAGCCGCGGTTCGCCGGACCGTACGGCGTTGCGGCCGGCGTCCACGGCCAGGCCGAAACCCTCCAGCCCCGCGAGCGCAGCCTCCCGCACCGGGGCCGAGTTCTCCCCGACCCCCGCCGTGAACACCACGGCGTCCACCCGGCCGAGGACCGCCGAATAGGCGCCGATGTACTTCTTCAGCCGGTGGATGTAGATGTCGAACGCGAGCGCGGCACGCTCGTCGCCCTCGTCCACCCGGCGCCGGATCTCCCGCATGTCGTTGTCGCCGCAGAGGCCGACCAGGCCGCTCCTCTTGTTCAGCAGGACGTCGATCTCGTCCGCCGACATCCCCGCCACCCGCTTCAGGTGGAAGGTGACGGCCGGGTCGATGTCCCCGGACCGCGTACCCATGACGAGCCCCTCCAAGGGGGTCAGCCCCATCGACGTCTCCACGCACCGGCCGCCCGCCACCGCGGAGGCCGACGCCCCGTTCCCCAGGTGCAGCACGATCACGTTCACGTCGGCCACCGGCCGGCCCAGCAGCTCAGCCGTCCTGCGCGACACGTACGCGTGCGAGGTGCCGTGGAAGCCGTAGCGGCGGATGCGGTGCGCGTCGGCGGTCTCCACGTCGATCGCGTACCGCGCCGCGGCCTCCGGCATCGTCGTGTGGAACGCCGTGTCGAAGACCGCGACCTGCGGCAGGTCCGGGCGCAGCACCTGCGCCGTACGGATCCCGGTGATGTTCGCCGGGTTGTGCAGCGGGGCCACCGGGACGAGCCGCTCGATCTCCGTCAGCACCTCGTCGGTGATCACGGTGGGCTCGCTGAACCTCAGCCCGCCGTGCACCACGCGGTGCCCGATCGCCGCCAGTTCGGGAGAGTCGAGACCGAGGCCGTCGGCCGCCAGCTCCTCGGCCGCGGCCTTCAGCGCCTGCTCGTGGTCGGCGATCCGGCCGGTCCGCTCGCGGGGCTCCCCGCCCTTCAGCGGGGTGTGCACCAGCCGGGAGGTGGACTCGCCGATCCGCTCGACGAGGCCGGTGGCCAGCCGTGAGCGGTCGCGCATGTCCAGCAGCTGGTACTTCACCGACGAGGAGCCGGAATTCAGCACGAGTACACGGTGGGCGTCGTTCATGGAGCGGGAACCTCCGCTGCTCGGGTCGGTGGTCATCGCGGTCATTCCTCGCCCTGCGCCTGGATCGCGGTGATGGCCACCGTGTTGACGATGTCCTGGACCAGCGCGCCGCGGGACAGGTCGTTGACCGGCTTGCGCAGCCCCTGGAGGACCGGGCCGACCGCGACCGCGTTCGCCGAACGCTGGACCGCCTTGTAGGTGTTGTTGCCGGTGTTGAGGTCCGGGAAGATCAGCACGGTCGCCCGGCCCGCCACCTCCGACGCCGGCAGCTTGGTCGCGGCGACGGACGGCTCGACCGCCGCGTCGTACTGGATCGGGCCCTCGATCCTCAGGTCCGGCCGTGAGGCGCGTACCCGCTCCGTCGCCTCCCGCACCTTGTCGACGTCGGCGCCGGAGCCCGAGGTGCCCGTCGAGTACGAGAGCATCGCGATCCGGGGGTCCACACCGAAGCGGGACGCGGTGACCGCCGACTGCACCGCGATGTCCGCGAGCTGCGCCGCGTCCGGGTCCGGGTTGACCGCGCAGTCGCCGTAGACCAGGACCTTGTCGGCGAGGCACATGAAGAACACCGACGAGACGATCGAGGCGTCCGGCTTCGTCTTGATGATCTCGAACGCCGGGCGGATCGTGGCCGCCGTGGAGTGCACCGAGCCGGAGACCATGCCGTCGGCCAGGCCCTCCTGGACCATCAGGGTGCCGAAGTAGTTGACGTCCGAGACGACGTCGTACGCCAGCTCCACCGTCACCCCGCGGTGCGCGCGCAGTACGGCGTACCGCTCGGCGAAGCTCTGGCGCAGCTCGGAGGTCTGTGGGTCGACGAGCTGGGTCCCGGCGAGGTCGATGCCCAGGTCGGCGGCCTTCTTGCGGATGACGTCGGTGTCCCCGAGGAGGGTCAGATCGCAGACGTCGCGGCGCAGCAGTACGTCGGCGGCGCGCAGGACGCGCTCCTCGGTGCCCTCGGGCAGGACGACCCGGCGGCGGTTCGAGCGGGCCTGCTCCAGCAGCTCGTGCTCGAACATCATCGGGGTGACCCGGCCGCTGCGGGCCACCGAGATCCGCTCCAGCAGGGCGCCGGTGTCCACATGGCGTTCGAAGAGGCCGAGGGCGGTCTCCGCCTTGCGGGGCGTCGCCGCGTTCAACTTGCCTTCCAGCGCGAAGAGTTCACCGGCCGTGGGGAAGGATCCGCCGGCCACCGCGACGACCGGGGTGCCCGGTGCGAGGCGGGCGGCCAGCCGGAGTATCTCCTCGCCCGGGCGCTCGTTCAGGGTCAGCAGGACGCCCGCGATGGGCGGGGTGCCGGCGCTGTGCGCGGCGAGCGAGCCGATGACCAGGTCCGCCCGGTCGCCGGGGGTGACGACCATGCAGCCCGGGGTCAGGGCCTTCAGGAGGTTCGGCAGCATGGCCCCGCCGAACACGAAGTCCAGCGCGTCCCTGGCCAGGCCCGAGTCGTCGCCGAGCAGAACCGTTCCGCCCAGTGCGGTGGTGATCTGGGCGACGGTAGGCGCGGAGAGCGCGGGATCGTCCGGCAGCACGGAACAGGGGACCGGGAGCTGCGCCCTGAGGCGTTCGGCGATCTCCTGGCGGTCCTCGGACGCCACCCGGTTCACGATCATCGCCAGGACGTCGCAGCCGAGACCGGCGTACGCCCGGTAGGCGTTGCGCGTCTCCGCCCGTACGGACCCGGCGTCCTGGTCCTTGCCGCCGACCACCGCGATCACCGAGGCGCCGAACTCGTTGGCCAGCCTCGCGTTCAGGGCCAGCTCGTCGGGGAGCTGGGTGGCGGCGAAGTCGCTGCCGAGGACCAGCACCACCTCGTAGTCGCGGGCCACCCGGTGGAAGCGCTCGACGAGCAGCGAGACCAGTTCGTCCGTACCCTTCTCGGCCTGGACCGCGGAGGCCTCCTGGTAGTCCAGGCCGAAGACCGTCTCCGCGCTCTGCGAGAGCCGGTAGCGGGCCCGCAGCAGCTCGAACAGCCGGTCGGGGCCGTCGTGGACGAGTGGCCGGAAGACACCCACCCGGTCGACCTGACGCGTCAGTAGCTCCATGACTCCCAGATCGACGACCTGACGGCCGTCTCCCCGGTCGATCCCGGTCACGTACACACTGCGCGCCACGCGTGGTCTCCCGTCCTGTTTGGCTGGCATTGTCCCCTTGACGATACCCACCGGGGCAGGTAAGCCGCCCGCCGGGCACCGCGCCTCGGGCGGGCCGTTCCCGGGCCGCGTACAGGGCTCGCGGCACAGCAGGAAGCGCGAGGGCCCGGCTCGGCGTGGGACAATCGTCATGGCTCACGGTACGGGGGTTTCACGACGGGTCCCCGGAATGCATGGCACTAGCGAGCAGGAGACAGAGCAGGATGCGCATCGGAATTCTCACCGCAGGCGGCGACTGCCCAGGCCTGAACGCTGTGATCCGGTCGGTCGTGCACCGCGCCGTGGTGGGGCACGGCGATGAGGTCATCGGCTTCGAGGACGGCTTCAAGGGGCTGCTCGACGGCCACTTCCGGCCCCTCGACCTGAACGCGGTCAGCGGCATCCTGGCGCGCGGCGGCACGATCCTCGGCTCGGCACGCCTGGAGCGCGACCGGCTGCGCGAAGCCGCCGAGAACTGCGCGGAACTGTCCCTCCGTTACGGCATCGACGCGCTGATCCCGATCGGCGGAGAGGGCACGCTCACCGCGGCCCGCATGCTCTCCGACGCCGGGATGCCCGTCGTCGGCGTCCCGAAGACCATCGACAACGACATCTCCGCCACCGACCGGACCTTCGGCTTCGACACCGCGGTGGGCGTCGCGACCGAGGCCATAGACCGGCTCAAGACCACCGCCGAGTCGCACCAGCGGGTCATGGTCGTCGAGGTCATGGGCCGCCACGCGGGCTGGATCGCGCTGGAGTCCGGCATGGCCGGCGGCGCCCACGGCATCTGCCTGCCGGAGCGGCCCTTCGAGGTCGACGACCTGGTCAAGATGGTCGAGGAACGCTTCGCGCGCGGTAAGAAGTTCGCCGTCATCTGCGTCGCCGAGGGAGCGCACCCGGCCGAGGGCTCCATGCCGTACGCCAAGGGTGAGATCGACCAGTTCGGCCACGAGCGCTTCAAGGGCATCGGCAACCGCCTCGCCGCCGAGCTGGAGCTGCGCCTCGGCAAAGAGGCCCGGCCGGTCATTCTCGGCCATGTCCAGCGCGGCGGCACGCCTACCGCGTACGACCGGGTGCTCGCGACCCGCTTCGGGTGGAACGCCGTGGAGGCCGTGCACCGCGGTGACTTCGGCCGGATGACGGCGCTGCGCGGGACCGAGATCGTGATGGCACCGCTGGCGGACGCGGTGACCCGGCTGAAGACGGTTCCCAGCGACCGGATGTACGAGGCCGAGTCGGTCTTCTGAGCCGACCAGCCCCGGCCGGCCCTTCACGCGGCCGGGGCCGTCCGCCGTGTGCGCCGGCCCAGCTGCCGGCCGTTCGCCGCGTACGCGCGTCGCTCAGATGCCGGCCGTACGCCAGAACTCCTCGACCACCCGGTCCAGGAACTCCCGCCCCTCGTCGCCCGCCGTCCCGGCCCGGTCCCGGCCCGTGGTGTTCCAGCTCAGCGTGGACACCATCAGGGCCTGGTAGTCGGCGTGCAACTGCTCCAGCACGTCCTGGACCAGGATCCGGTCCAGCGGTACGAGCTTGTCCACCGGGCGTACGTACGCCTGCCAGCGGGTCGTCACCGCCCTGGTCAGCAGATCCGCCAGCTCCTCGTTCCGGCCGGTCGCCGTCAGGAACTGCGCCGCGGACATGTCCAGCGCGTCGCAGAGTGCCGCGGCCTGGCGCTCGTTGCCGCGCCAGCGGCCCGTCTCCTCGATGCGCTGGTACGCGGAGGCCGTCATCCCGAGCGTCCGTGCCAGGTCGTCCACCGCGATATCCCGGGCCAGCCGGTGTTCGCGCAAGGTGCTGGCGGCGGCGAGGAGTTCGCCCGGTGCGCACCACAGCACACCGGCCAGCGCCATCAGTTCGCGTTCGCCCGGCAGGGCCGTCCCACGCTCCCAGGCCATCACCGTCTCGGCGGTGATCCGAAGTCCGTACTGGGCGCCGAGCCCGTACGCAACATGTCCGGGAGCCATTCCCAGCGCCTCGCGCAAGCGGCGCGCGGCGGGGGCGTTGAAGGGCGGGGATGGGTGCACGGCCCCACCGTAGAAGGCGGGGAACGGCCTGGCTACAGGCTGTTCCTATCAGTTCACCCTTCGTATGATCCTCCTAGGGTGCCCCCCTTCGGCGGGGCCGGGAGCATCAGTGGGTTTCAGCCACCCAGCGGTAGTGCAGCTCGGGCCGGCCGACCTGACCGTAGCTCGGCCGCCGCACGGCCCGGCCGACCGTCACCAGATGCTCCAGATAGCGGCGGGCGGTGATCCGGGAGATCCCCAGTTCCTCCGCGGCGGCCGCCGCGGTCACCCCCTCCGGCGCCTCCCGCAGGGCCCGGGTCACCGCCTCCAGCGTCGGACCGCTCAGCCCCTTGGGCAGCGTCGCCGGGTCCGAGACCCGCAGCGCGCCGAGCGCGCGGTCCACCTCCTCCTGACCGCTCGCCTCACCGGCCGCGGCCCGGAACTCGGCGTACCGCACGAGCCGGTCCCGGAGCGTGGGATAGGTGAACGGCTTCAGCACGTACTGCACGACACCGAGCGACACGCCTTCCCGCACCACCGCCAGATCGCGCGCGGACGTCACCGCGATGACGTCCGCTCCGTGCCCGGCGGCCCGCAGCGAACGCAGCAGCTGGAGGCCGTGCCCGTCGGGCAGGTACAGATCGAGCAGCAGCAGGTCCACCTCCGTCCGGTCCAGCGCCCGTACGGCCTCCGCCCGGGAGTGGGCGACGGCGGCGACCTCGAAACCCGGGACCCGGTCCACGTACAGCTGATGGGCGTCCGCCGCCACCGGATCGTCCTCCACGACCAGCACCCTGATCACGGTGCGGCCACCTCCGTCCCCGCCGTACGGCCGGTGAGCGGCAGCCGCACCGTGAACTCGGCGCCGCCGTCCGGCGCCCGGCCCAGTGTCACCGTCCCGCCGTTGCGGTGGACCGCCTGCCGCACGAGCGCCAGGCCCAGGCCGCGGCCCGTGCCGTGGGTCGTCCAGCCGCGCCGGAACACCTCGTCCGCGTCGTCCGGGCCGATCCCGGCGCCGGTGTCCGCCACTCGTAGCAGCAGCTCGCCGGACTCCGTCCGCGCGGTCACGGTGACCAGGGCCCGGGCCGCGGTGCGCTGCGCGGGGACGGCGGCGCCTGTGCCGGTCGCCCCGGAGGTGCCTTCGCCCGTCGCCGAGGCGGCGCCCGTGCCCGTCGCCGCCTCCGACGCGGCGTCCACCGCGTTGTCGATGAGATTGCCGAGGATCGTCACCAGGTCCCGCGGCGCCGTCGAGGGCGGCAGCGCCCTGTCGTCGATCAGGCTGTCCTCGCCGAGCACCAGCTCCACCCCCCGCTCGTTGGCCTGCGCCGCCTTGCCGAGCAGCAGCGCCGCGAGCACCGGCTCGGCGACCGCGCCCACCACCCGGTCGGTGAGGACCTGCGCCAGCTCCAGCTCCGCCGTCGCGAAGTCCACCGCCTCGTCGACCCGGCCCAGCTCGATCAGCGACACCACGGTGTGCAGCCGGTTCGCCGCCTCGTGCGCCTGCGAGCGCAGCGCCTGGGTGAAACCGCGCTCGCTGTCGAGCTCGCCCGACAGTGCCTGGAGCTCCGTGTGGTCCCGCAGCGTCACGACCGTGCCGCGCCGCTCGCCGCCGACCACCGGGCTGGTGTTGACGACGATCACCCGGTCCGCCGTCAGGTGGACCTCGTCCACCCGCGGCTCGGACGCCAGGAGCGCCCCGGTCAGCGGCGCCGGCAGCGCGAGCTCGTCGACCCTGCGCCCGACCGCCCCCGGCGCCAGCCCCAGCAGCTCCCGGCCCGCGTCGTTGATCAGGGCGACCCGCCGCTGCCCGTCCAGCATCAGCAGCCCCTCGCGCACCGCGTGCAGCGTGGCCTCGTGATAGGTGTGCATCCGGCTCAGCTCCCGGGCGTTCATCCCGTGCGTGTGCCGCCGCAGTCTGGCGTTGATCACGTACGTCCCGAGCGCGCCGAGCGCCAGGGCGACGCCGGCCGCCGTCCCCAGGGCGCCCAGCTGCTCACGCACCTGGGTGGAGACCCGCTCGACGGTGATGCCCGCACTGACCAGGCCGACGATCCGGTCGCCGTCGCGGACGGGCGTGACGACCCGTATCGACGGCCCGAGCGTGCCGGCGTACGTCTCCTCGAAGGTCTCGCCGAGCAGCGCGCGGTCGGTGTGCCCGATGAAGCTCCGGCCGATCTGCGTGGGGTCGGGGTGGGTCCAGCGGACCCCCTCCGGATTCATGATCGTGACGAACGCGATCCCGGTCTCCTCGCGGACCCGCTCCGCGTACGGCTGGAGTACGGCGGAGGGGTCCGGGGTACGGATCGCCTCCCGCACCGACGGCGATTCGGCCATGGCGAGGGCGGCCGCCCGCACCTGGCGGGCCGCGGTCTCCTCGGCCTGCGAGCGGCCCGAGGCGTATGCGAAGAAGGCGCACCCGGCCACGACCGCGGCCACGAGCAGGGCCTGCATCGCGAACAGCTGGCCGGCCAGGCTGCGGGGGAGGGTACGGGGCAGGCGCATGCCTCACAGTCTGCCTGGCGCGGACCGCGGGCCCAAGGTGGCCGATAAGCGTCTGTGAACGATATGAACGCAAGGGTGACGGCCGTCACAGGGAAGTGAATAGTCACCGGGGCCCCCAGGGACGGGGAGCCGCCACACACCCGAGGAGACCCCCGTGGCAGAGAAAGCCGCACGACGGGACCGCACCCATTATCTCTACCTGGCCGTGATCGCCGCCGTGGTGCTGGGCATCACGGTGGGCCTCGTGGCTCCGGACTTCGCCGTGGAGCTCAAGCCGATCGGCACGGGCTTCGTCAACCTCATCAAGATGATGATCTCGCCGATCATCTTCTGCACGATCGTGCTCGGGGTCGGCTCCGTACGGAAGGCCGCCAAGGTCGGCGCCGTCGGCGGTCTGGCCCTCGGCTACTTCCTGGTGATGTCGACCGTCGCCCTGGCCATCGGCCTGGTCGTCGGCAACATCCTGGAGCCGGGCTCCAGCCTCCACCTCACCGAGGCGGCCCGCGCCGCGGGTGAGGCGCAGGCGGGCGACAGCGAGTCCACCGTGGACTTCCTGCTCGGCATCATCCCCACGACCATGGTGTCGGCCTTCACCGAGGGCGAGGTCCTGCAGACCCTGCTCATCGCCCTGCTCGCGGGCTTCGCGCTCCAGGCCATGGGCTCGGCCGGCGAGCCGGTCCTGCGGGGCATCGGCCACATCCAGCGCCTCGTCTTCCGCATCCTCGCCATGATCATGTGGGCGGCCCCGGTCGGCGCGTTCGGTGCGATGGCGGCGGTGGTCGGTGAGACCGGCGTCGACGCCCTGAAGTCCCTCGCGATCATCATGGTCGGCTTCTACGTCACCTGTGCGCTCTTCGTCTTCCTGATCCTGGGCGGGATCCTGCGCCTGGTGGCCGGGGTCAACATCTTCTCCCTGCTGAAGTACCTGGGCCGTGAGTTCCTGCTGATCCTCTCCACCTCCTCCTCCGAGTCGGCCCTGCCGCGGCTGATCGCGAAGATGGAGCACATGGGCGTCAGCAAGCCCGTCGTCGGCATCACCGTGCCGACCGGCTACTCCTTCAACCTCGACGGCACCGCGATCTACCTCACGATGGCCTCGCTCTTCATCGCCAACGCCACGGGCGATCCGCTGAGCATCGGCGAGCAGATCTCGCTGCTGGTCTTCATGGTGATCGCCTCCAAGGGTGCCGCGGGCGTCACCGGCGCCGGTCTCGCCACCCTCGCGGGCGGCCTCCAGTCGCACCGCCCGGAACTGGTCGACGGCGTCGGCCTGATCGTCGGCATCGACCGCTTCATGAGCGAGGCCCGCGCCCTGACGAACTTCGCGGGCAACGCGGTGGCCACGGTGCTCGTCGGCACCTGGACCAAGGAGATCGACCGGGCCCGGGTGGACGAGGTCCTCTCCGGCGCCCTCCCGTTCGACGAGCAGACGATGACGGACGACGCCCACGGCGGCGAGCCGCACGTCCCGGACGCCAGGGACGGCGGCGAGGAGCAGCCCTCGCTGGTCAAGGCGTAACACCCGCTGAAGCGGCCGGTACGGGACCCCCGTACCGGCCGCTCGCGTATGCCCTGCCGCGCGATGTGCGGACAGCGCGATCATCCCGTGCTGGTGCGGTGTGGCCGGTCCGGGGATCATCACTGTCCTGACCAGGCGCAAAAGGTGTCCTGACCAGGCACAAGGGGTGGGGACACTGAGGGCCGCACGACACCGGGGAGCTGCGGTCGCACTGCTGCTGCCGGTCATCATCGGCATGGCCGGATGCGGCGCGGGGGACAAGGCCGAGGCGGGGAAGGCGGTCTACGGGCTGCCGCTCGCCGAGCAGTTCCAGGCGGCGACGGGTGCAACCCGTGACGCCGGGACCGCCGCGTTCGTATCGACGCAGCTGCGCGCCTCCTACCGGCTCGGGGACTTCGGCAAGCCGGTGAAGTCCGGGGGCCCGGACCAGGGAGGCCGCCCCGTCGAGGACGCCCGCGAGGTCCTGGTGCCCATCGCCTCGCTGAAGGCCGGCCGGTGCGCCACCACCGGCGACACGGGGCTCGGCACCACGGTGGTCGTACGGCCCGTGGACTGCACGGCCCGCCACGACCTGCGGGTGCTGGCCCAGGAGAAGGTGGACCGCACGCTCCCCGGCAAGCGGCAGATCGTGAACGGTGACGCCTACGCGAGGGCGCAGTGCGAGCGTGCCTACGCCGCCGCGCCGAAGGACTGGCGGCGCGGCGGCCGTTATGCGGACTGGTTCAGCTTCGTAGGGGAGTCCAGCGTGAGCGTCTCGGTCGTCGTCGGCCGGACGGCGGGCGCGGGCGGGACGACGACGGAGGTGACCGGCGACTACACCTGTTACCTCCGCACCGCCTGATCACGCACCGGCGGTTCCGGGGCACCGGCTCACAGATCGTCCGGCAGGAGCCGGAACACGGAGTGGCCGGTGAGTGGACGCATGATCCGGAAGTGCCGGTCGGACGTGAAGAGATCGGCTGTGCGGTAGGCGGCCGCCAGCACGACGTTCATCGCGTCGGTCAGGCCGACGCCCCGGCCGTTGTCGGCGTCCTGGTACCCGCGCATGACGGCCATCGTGCTCCGCAGGTGGGACGCGACATCGGGGATCTCGAAGCGGCGGGCCTCGACCTGTCGCGCCACGAAGTCGAGCGCGTTCATCGAGGCGCCCGCTCCGATCTTCGAGGTGAGCAGGTAGTCCAGCTCGGTCAGAACCATGGGAGGCACCACGAGATGTCCCACCTTGCCCAAGGCGTCGCGGTGTGCCGCGTGGCGGGGGTCCTTGGGTGTGAAGAGGCGGTACAGCGCGTTCGTGTCGGCGATCGCGACGGGGACGTCAGACATCGGCCGAGCCCATGCCCCGAAGCGTGGCGTCGATCTCGTCGTCGGTGAGCTCGGGGCCGCCCAGGTCGGGGAGGTCCAGCGGTCCCATGGGGTCGGTACGGAAGGGGTAGGCGGGCCTGCCCAGCGGCAGCCCCCGGGGGACGATGTCCCCTATGGGGACACCGTCCTTCGTGATGGTGACCGTCTCCCCGGCCTGCACACGGGCCATGACCCGTGAGGTCTGCTGATTCAGCTCGCGGAGAGGGACTTCGCTGCTGTCGCTCATGGATTCAGCGTACTACCCGTTCTACACGCGGGCCTCGGCTCCTCAGCCGTACGGGATGTGGACCACCGACTGGTTGCCGACGCCCACCGTGCTCGGGCCGTTCCCGATGGCGTTCCAGATCTCGACCTTCACCGTGCCGCCGGACAGGTTGCCGTGGCTCCCGGTGGACGACTTGAGTCCCTTGGCCTGGGTGTAGTGCTCGTACCCGCTGACGGGATCGGTGGCGAAGTAGTTGTACGTCTCCGCACGCTCCCAGGACCCGTCGCCCGTCCGGTCGTAACTCACCCTCACCTGCTGCCCGTTGGCGATCGTGGTGCCCGAGTCGGCGAAGATGTCGAACTGGGTCGCCCCGCCGTCGTACGCCCGGGTGATGCCCGTCGCCGTGAACGTCTGCGGGCTGTGCGGGGTGCCGTCGTGGTTGCCGCCTCCCGCCGACGCCACCGTCACCGACGAGGCGGCGGACTGGGCGGCCCCGAGGCCGCCGGCACTGCGCAGGGCGAGGGTGGAGGAGCCGGACGGCGGGTCCGTGGGCGGGTCGGTCGTGCCGCCGCCGCCCCGGGTCCAGACGCCCACGTAGTCGACCAGCATGGGCCGGCCGGGGACGGTCTCGGCGGTCGGGGTGGAGCCGCCGAGCGCGTTGGGGAAGGCGCCGCCGATCGCGAGGTTCAGCAGGAGGAAGTACCCGGCGTGGTCCGTCATGTTCGCCCAGGTCGTGGCGTCCAGCTGGCTCTGGGTGACGCTGTGGAAGAGCTGATCGTCGACGTACCAGCGCAGGGCGTTGGGGGTGACGGCGCGGTCCCACTCGAAGCGGTAGGTGTGGAAGGCGGACTGGCAGCTCGCGCCCGGGCAGGCGCGGCTGTTGCCGAGGCCGGTGGTCTCGTTGCAGGGGCCGCCCGGGTTGACGCCGCAGTGCAGCACGCCCCAGACGGAGTTGATCCCGTTGACGTTCTCCATGATGTCGAACTCGCCGATGCCCGGCCAGTTCCAGTAGTTGCCCCGGTACGGCGATCCCAGCGCCCAGAAGGCGGGCCAGTAGCCGAGGGCCGCGTTGCCGGTGACGTTCGGCATCTGGACGCGGGCCTCGATGCGCAGGGTGCCGCCGGCCGGCGCCTTGAAGTCGGCCCGCTTGGTCTCGATGCGGCCCGAGGTCCAGTTGCCCGCGCTGTCGCGCAGCGGTGTGATGCGGAGGTTGCCGCCGCCGTCGAGGCTGACGTTGTCGGGGCTGGCGGTGTAGTTCTGGATCTCGCCGGTGCCCCAGTTGCCGGGGCCGCCGGGATAGCCGTGACCGGTGTCGATCTGCCAGTTCGCGGAGGACGGCAGGCTGCGGTTCGCGCCGTCGAAGTCGTCGCTCCACTGCAGATTCCAGCCGGGCGCGGTCGGCACGTCACCCCGGGCGGACCCGGATCCGGCGACGGTGATCACTCCGGCGAGGGTGAGGGCCAGGGCGGTGAGGGCGGCGAGGACGGACGTACGTCCGTGGGGTCTGTGAGGGGTGGTGCGGCTCGTACGCAAGGGGACCTCCGGTGGGGACGGTGCCGGGGACGTGCGATTGAGAGCGCTCTCAGAGTTATGTAGTTGCACCCGGGGCGGCCGTCAATGGCCCCGGCAGCGTCACTTCCCGAACGCCGCACCCTCCTGCTCCCTCCTGCTCCCCTTGCCTTGACGCCGACGTCAAGGATTACCGTCGCGGTATGCGAATCGGGGAACTGGCCGAACGCGCCGGGACGACGACACGGACGCTGCGGTACTACGAGTCACGGGGCCTGCTGCAGGCGCGCCGCGCGGAGAACGGCTACCGCACGTACGACGAGGGCGACCTGCGGATGGTCCGGCAGATCCGGACCCTTCAGGACTTCGGGTTCGACCTGGAGGAGACCCGCCCCTTCGTCGACTGCCTGCGCGCCGGCCACCCGGCGGGCGACTCCTGCCCGGCCTCACTGGCCGTCTACCGCCGCAAACTCGGCGAACTGGACGCGCTGATCGGCCAGCTCCGGTCGGTCCGTACGGAGGTGGGCGCCCAGCTGGCCCGCGCCGAATTGGAGGCCTCGGCCGAGGTGCCGGGCGGCCCCGAACCACGTTGTGAACTGAACTGGGAGGACGAGGACCGATGATCCACGCAGAAGGCGTAGCCGAGGTCACCGACACCACATTCGACGAGGAGGTACGGGGGACGGGCGTCCCGGTCCTGGTCGAGTTCACCGCCGACTGGTGCGGCCCCTGCCGTCAGCTCGCCCCGGTGCTCAGCGCGATCGCCAGGGAGGAGGCCGGCCGCCTGAAGATCGTCCAGATCGACGTGGACCACAACCCGGGCATCACCGCCCGCTACGCGGTGCTGTCCATGCCGACCCTGATGGTCTTCCAGGACGGCGAACCGGTGAAGTCGATGGTCGGCGCCCGCCCGAAGCGCCGCCTCCTCCAGGAGCTGGAGGACGTCCTCCCGGCGGCGGTCTGACCTCGCGGACGAAAAGGATGGGCTTTCGGACAACAGGCATGAGGGACTCCCCAGGGCCTGCGTCCGAATTCCCTCCCGTTTTCTCGCGTGGACCTCGACCCTGGCCGCCGCCCCGGCCGCCCGCGCGGCCGTGACACCGACGGCCCACTGCCCCAGACTGCGAGATCCTCCAGATCCGTGAGGACGGCACCACGATGAGCGGCGAGGCCGCCTTCGCCGGGGAGTGGAATCACCGGCGCACCGTTCCGCAGTACGCGTGGGTACCCCAGCTGTTCGCCGGACACACCGTCCCCGAACTGCGCGCGTACACCGAGGCCGCCCGCGAGGAGGCCCTTGCCGCGCCCGTCGGCGCGACCCGCACCGTCGGTACCCACGTCCTTCCGGCCTACGTCCGCTACTACGAACAGCAGCGTGACCTCATCCGTACGCTCCGGAAGGCCGGTTTCGACGTCTGGATCGTCTCGGCGGGCTCCGAGCCGGTCACCGAGGTCTGGTCGCGCGGCGTCGGCATCGACCGCGCGCACACCGTCGCCATCCGCTCCGTACTCGACGACGAGGGCCGCATCACGACCCGCAACGAGGGCTGCGGCGGGGTGGGCCGCACCGAGGGCGAGGCCATCCCGTACATCGACGGCAAGCGTTGCTGGATCAACCAGGAGATCTACGGGATCGAGGGCCGGGCCGCCTGGAGCAAGCAGGCCCCGGACCGGCGGATCACGCTCGGCGGCGGTGACGCCGACACCGACGTGACGTTCGTCGGCGACGCCACCGGCGCGCACCTCGTGCTCAACCGCAACAAGAACGAGGTGATGTGCCGCGCCTACGACAACGCCGACGGCCGCTGGGTCGTGAACCCCATGTTCATCGAGCCGCTGCCCCGCAGGACCACGGCGTACCCCTGCGCGACCGCCGCCTGGACCGAGCCCGGGGGCGGCTTCGGCCCCGTGCGGCGTGATGACGGCAGTGTCGTGCCGGACCAGCAGGACACGGTGTACTGACCGCCGGCAAGTGGCGCTGCAGCGGCACCGAGGAGGGGCGGCGCACCTGGACCTCCAGGTGCGCCGCCCTGCCCCATCAGGCCGTCAGGCCGGCCGTAGCCACACCGTCGCCAGCGGCGGGAGTGTCAGCGTGATGCTGGTGTCCCTGCCGTCCGCCTGTACCGCCTCCGGCTTCAGCGGCTCCTCGTTGCGTACGTCGCTGCCGCCGTAGCGGGCCGCGTCCGTGTTGATGACCTCCACCCAGGCCTCCGGCCCGTCCGGTACGCCGATGCGGTAGTCGTGCCGCACCACCGGGGAGAAGTGGGAGACCGCGATCAGCGGTGAGCCGTCCGCGTCGTAGCGGACGAACGAGAACGCGTTGTCCTCGGCCGCGCCGCCGTCGATCCAGCTGAAGCCCTCCGGCGAGGTGTCCCGCTGCCAGAGCGCGGGCAGCGCGTTGTAGACCGCGTTGAGGTCCGTGACCAGGGTGCGTACGCCCCGGTGGTCGCCGGAGGCCTCGTACGTCTCGTCGAGCAGCCACCAGTCCGGGCCATGGCCCTCGGACCACTCCGCGCCCTGTGCGAACTCCTGCCCCATGAAGAGGAGTTGCTTGCCCGGGTGGGCCCACATGAAGCCGAGGTAGGCGCGGTGGTTCGCGCGCCGCTGCCACCAGTCGCCGGGCATCTTCGTGACCAGGGACTGCTTGCCGTGCACCACCTCGTCGTGCGAGATCGGCAGCACGTAGTTCTCGCTGTACGCGTACACCATCGAGAAGGTCATCTCGTTGTGGTGGTACTTGCGGTGGATCGGTTCCTTGGAGATGTACACGAGCGAGTCGTGCATCCAGCCCATGTTCCACTTCAGCCCGAAGCCCAGCCCGCCGCTGTCCGTGGCGCGGGTGACGCCGTCCCAGGCGGTGGACTCCTCGGCCATCGTGACGACACCGGGGTTACGGCGGTAGACCGTCGCGTTCATCTCCTGGAGGAAGGAGACCGCGTCCAGGTTCTCCCGGCCCCCGAACTCGTTCGGCGACCACTGGCCGTCCTCGCGGGAGTAGTCCAGGTAGAGCATGGAGGCCACCGCGTCGACGCGCAGCCCGTCGATGTGGAACTCCTCGCACCAGTAAGTGGCGTTGGAGACCAGGAAGTTACGGACCTCCTTGCGGCCGTAGTCGAACTCCAGGGTGCCCCAGTCCGGGTGCGCGGCCCGGTTCGGGTCGGAGTGCTCGTACAGCGGGCGGCCGTCGAACTCGGCGAGCGCCCAGTCGTCGCGCGGGAAGTGCGCCGGCACCCAGTCCATGAGGACGCCGATGCCCGCCGCGTGCAGCGCGTCGACCAGGAAGCGGAAGTCGTCCGGGCTGCCCATGCGGGACGTCGGCGCATAGAAACCGGTGACCTGGTAGCCCCAGGAGCCGCCGAAGGGGTGCTCCGAGACCGGCATCAACTCCACGTGTGTGAAGCCGAGTTCCCTTACGTACGAGGGGAGTTGGGCAGCCAGCTGGCGGTAGCTGAGACCCGGCCGCCAGGAGGGGAGATGGATCTCGTAGACGGAGAACGGGGCCTCGTGGACCGGGCGGTCCCCCCGGTGGGCCATCCAGTCCGCGTCCTGCCACTCGTGGCGCGAGGCCGTGACCACCGAGGCCGTGGCGGGCGGCACCTCCGTGTGCCGGGCCATCGGGTCGGCCCGCTGGGTGTGCGACCCGTCGGGCCGGCAGATGTCGTACTTGTAGACGGAACCCTCGCCGACGCCGGGGAGGAAGACCTCCCAGACTCCGGTGGCGCCGAGCGAGCGCATGGGGAAGGCCGTGCCGTCCCAGTAGTTGAAGTCGCCCGTGACACGGACCCCGCGGGCGTTCGGCGCCCAGACCGTGAAGCGGGTGCCGGCCACCCCCTGGTGTTCCATCGGCTGCGAGCCGAGCGCCTTCCAGAGCTCCTCGTGCCGGCCCTCGCCGATCAGGTGCAGATCGAGTTCGCCGATGGCGGGCAGGAAGCGGTACGGGTCCTCCACCTCGATCGTGTTGTCGTCGTAGGCGACCTGGAGGCGGTACCCGTCCGGCACGGCGGGCAGCGGCAGGACGCCCGAGAAGAGGCCGTCGCCGTCGCTCTGCAGCTCGGACCGCTTGCCCTCGGCCAGCACGGTCACCGAGCGCGCGAAGGGGCGCAGCGCCCGGAAGAGCACTCCGCCCGAGGTCGGGTGCGCGCCCAGCACGCCGTGCGGGTCGTGGTGCTCACCGGCGAGCAGCCGGCCCCGGTCCGCGTCGTCCAGGGCGGTGGCGGGCAGCACGTTCTTGCTGCCCCCGCCGCGCCGGGGCCGGGGCGGGGTGCCGGTGGCCGCGGCCGTCGCCTTCCTGGCCCGGGCGCGCTTGGCCGGGGGCGGTGGGGGCGCGTCGGCGGGCGCGTCCGCCGGAGCGGGGGCCGCGGCGGGCGTGCTGGAGGGCGTCGTGGCGGAGGCGGTGACCTCGGTGGTCACCGGCTTGGCCGTGGGCGGGACCTCTAGGGGATCGGACGGCTTGCGGGACGGCTTGCGGGCGGTCACAGAGACTGCCTCCTCGGAAGGCTCGAAAGGCTCGGCGGATGGGTGGGGGAAGCGGAGGTCACGCCGGCGTGGCGGCCAGGCGCTGGATGGCGGCCATCGGGACCGGCAGCCAGTCGGGACGGTGGCGGGCCTCGTACAGCACCTCGTACACCGCCTTGTCGGTCTCGTGGGCGCGCAGCAGCTCCGGGTCGGCGCGTGGATCGGCGCCCGCCGCGCGGGCGTAGCCCTCGCAGTACGCGGCACGGCAGCGGGCCGCCCATTCCGGGTTCCACGGGTGGTGCGAGCGGGCCGCGTAGTCGAACGACCGGAGCATCCCCGCGACATCGCGCACCGTCGGCTGCGGGGCACGCCGTTCGGGCAGCGGCCTGGCGGGCTCGCCCTCGAAGTCGATCAGCGACCAGAAGCCGTCGTCACCCCGCAGGGTCTGGCCGAGGTGCAGATCGCCGTGGACCCGCTGCGCCGTCCACCCGCACCCCGTGTCCCCGAGCGCCGCGACCGCGTCGAAGGCGGTGCGCAGCCCCGGTACGTACGGGACGAGCGCCGGCACCGCCCGGGCGGCGGCCTCCAGACGCTCCACCATCCCGGCCACCAGGTCCCTGGTCCGGTCGTGCGCCAGGGGTGGCGTCGGCAGCGCGGCGGCGAGGGCCGTGTGGACCTCGGCGGTCGCCCGGCCGAGCGCGTGCGCCTCCGGTACGAAGTCCCGGCCGGCGGCCAGCGCGGCGAGCGCCAGCTGCCAGCCGTCCTGAGCACCGCGCAGGAACGGCTGCAGCACGCCGAGCGTGAGCGGCTCCGGGCTCGTCGTCGCCTCGAACCAGGCCACCGGGGCGGGCACCCGGCCACAGCCCTCGCGGCCGAGCGCGAGCGGCAGTTCGAGATCGGGGTTGGTGCCCGGGAAGACCCTGCGGAAGATCTTCAGGATGAACGCGTCCCCGTAGACGAGCGAGGAATTGGACTGCTCGGTGTCCAGGACGCGTGGGGTGAGCCCCGGCGGGATGGGCTCGGCCCGGTCGAAGCGCAGGGGGCCGAGTGACCCGGGGTTACGGAATCGTTCCAGCAGGAGGTCGGCGACGCGCGGATCGTGCAGCCCCTCGTACAGGGTGCGGCCGGACAGAGGTCCCTCCGTGACCTGTCCGATGCGCGCGTCGGCCAGGCGCGGGGGCAGTGTGGTGCGCACGCCGAGCAGGAGCTGGTAGCAGTCCCCCTGGGCGGGCGCGGGGCGGCCGTCCGGCTGGTGCACCCGGACGAGCAGATGCAGCAGCCCTGGGCCCGTGCCCGTGGCGTCCAGGGGCAGTATCTCGGTGGCCGCGACGAGGGAGAACCCGGTGACGGGCTGCCCCTTGCCCGCGAACCAGCGCTGCCGGGGCACCCACTCGTGGAGCAGCGGGGCGAGCGACGGCAGCAGGGCGGTGGTGCCCGTGGCGCTCGGCGTATGTCTTCTTGTCGTCTTTCGGGATGTTGTGCTCTTCGCCAGGGCGACTCGAGTGGATGCAGCCTCCGACATGGCATCGCGTCCTTTCCCCGGGCACACCACAGGATGCGAAGAGTGTCCCGGATTGCGGCAATGGCTGTCCGGCTGTGCGGGACGTGTCGGGTGAGGATGGTCCGTACGGACTCGATCGATGGGCCAGGAAGAGCCCGAAGGAGCCCGGAAGAGCTCGATATGGGGGAGAGTGCCCCGTGCGGGGCGGTGGAAACCGCCCCGCGGGTGGCGCCCCATGAGGTGAGGCGCCGTCAGCAGACCGTCACCGGCGGTCAGCTGACCGGAGCATCCTTCCGCATCCGGAACCAGTAGAAACCGTGCCCGGCGAGAGTCAGCAGATAGGGCCACTGACCGACGGCGGGGAAGCGCACCCCGCCGATCAGCTCCACCGGATGACGCCCGTCGAACGCCCGCAGATCGAGCTCCGTCGGCTGCGCGAACCGCGAGAAGTTGTGGACGCACAGCACGAGATCGTCCTTGTACTCGCGGGTGAACGCGATCACCGCGGGGTTCGACGACGGCAGTTCGTTGTACGAGCCGAGGCCGAACGCCGGATTCTGCTTGCGGATCTCGATCATCCGCCGCGTCCAGTGCAGCAGCGACGACGGCGAGGCCATGGACGCCTCGACGTTGGTGACCTGGTAGCCGTAGACCGGGTCCATGATCGTGGGGAGGTAGAGCCGCCCCGGATCGCTGGAGGAGAAACCGGCGTTGCGGTCGGGCGTCCACTGCATCGGGGTGCGTACGGCGTCGCGGTCGCCGAGCCAGATGTTGTCGCCCATCCCGATCTCGTCCCCGTAGTAGAGGATCGGGGAGCCGGGCAGGGACAGCAGCAGCGCCGTGAACAGCTCGATCTGGTTGCGGTCGTTGTCCAGGAGCGGGGCGAGCCGGCGGCGGATGCCGATGTTGGCCCGCATCCGCGGGTCCTTGGCGTACTCCGCGTACATGTAGTCGCGCTCTTCGTCCGTCACCATCTCGAGCGTGAGCTCGTCGTGGTTGCGCAGGAAGATGCCCCACTGGCAGCCCGACGGGATCGCCGGGGTCTTCGCCAGGATTTCGGAGACCGGGTAGCGGCTCTCGCGCCGTACGGCCATGAAGATCCGCGGCATCACCGGGAAGTGGAACGCCATGTGGCACTCGTCGCCGCCGGCCGTGTAGTCGCCGAAGTAGTCGACGACGTCCTCCGGCCACTGGTTGGCCTCGGCCAGCAGCACCGTGTCCGGGTAGTTGGCGTCGATCTCCTTGCGGACCCGCTTGAGGAAGCCGTGGGTCTCGGGGAGGTTCTCGCAGTTGGTCCCCTCGCGCTGGTAGAGGTAGGGCACGGCGTCGACCCGGAAGCCGTCGATGCCGAGGTCCAGCCAGAAGCGCAGGGCCGAGATGATCTCCTCCTGCACCGCCGGGTTCTCGTAGTTGAGGTCCGGCTGGTGCGAGAAGAAGCGGTGCCAGTAGTACTGCTTGCGGACCGGGTCGAAGGTCCAGTTGGACGTCTCCGTGTCGACGAAGATGATCCGCGCGTCCGGGAACTGCTTGTCGTCGTCGGCCCAGACGTAGTAGTCGCCGTACGGCCCGTCCGGGTCGGTCCGGGACTGCTGGAACCAGTCGTGCTGGTCGCTCGTGTGGTTCATGACGAAGTCGATGATCACGCGCATGCCGCGCTGGTGCGCGGCGTCGACGAACTCCACGAAGTCGGCGAGGTCGCCGAACTCCGGCAGCACGGCCGTGTAGTCGGATACGTCGTAACCGCCGTCGCGCAGCGGTGACTTGAAGAACGGCGGCAGCCAGAGGCAGTCGACGCCCAGCCACTGCAGATAGTCCAGCTTGGCGGTGAGGCCCTTGAGGTCACCTACGCCGTCCCCGTTCGAGTCCTGGAAGGACCGGACGAGTACCTCGTAGAAGACGGCGCGCTTGAACCAGTCGGGATCGCGGTCCTTGGCGGGAGTGTCCTCGAACAGGTCGTGGACAGGCTCATTGACGATCATGGTGTGGGTGACCCTCCGGTCGGCGGGGACGGTCGCAGGACCGCGATGTGCGCGGGTGTCACACCCGGCTCGAGACGCACATAGAAGGCCCTGCCCCAGTGATAGGTGTCGCCGGTGAGCTCGTCGCGCACCGGCACGCTCTCGTGCCAGTCGAGGCCGAGACGCGGCATGTCCAACGAGACCGTGGCCTCCTGGGTGTGGTGAGGGTCGAGGTTGACGACCACCAGGACGGTGTCCGAACCCGAGCGCTTGCTGTAGGCGATCAGCGCTTCGTTGTCGACCGGGTGGAAGTGGACGTCGCGCAGTTGCTGGAGCGCCGGATGGCGACGACGGATCCGGTTGAGGGAGGTGATCAGAGGAGCGAGCGAGCGGCCCTCACGTTCCGTCGACTCCCAGTCCCTGGGCCTGAGTTGGTACTTCTCGGAGTCCTGGTACTCCTCGCTCCCGGGACGCACCGGGGTGTTCTCGTACAGCTCGAAGCCCGCGTACACACCCCAGGAGGGGGACAGCGTCGCGGCCAGCACGGCCCGGGTCTCGAAAGCGGGGCGGCCGCCCTCCTGGAGGTAACCGGGAAGAATGTCGGGCGTGTTCACGAAGAAGTTGGGCCGCATGTACGAGGAACTCTCGCCCGAAAGCTCCGTGACGTACTCGGTGAGTTCCTGCTTCGTGTTACGCCAGGTGAAGTACGTGTAGGACTGCTGGAAGCCGACCGAGGCCAGCGTGCGCATCATCGCGGGCCGGGTGAAGGCCTCCGCCAGGAAGATCACGTCCGGGTCGGTGCGGTTGATGTCGGCGATCACCTTCTCCCAGAAGACCACCGGCTTGGTGTGCGGATTGTCGACGCGGAAGATCCGTACGCCGTGCGCCATCCAGAACCGCAGGATGCGCACGGTCTCCCTGACGATCCCGGGCAGGTCCGTGTCGAACGCGATCGGATAGATGTCCTGGTACTTCTTGGGCGGGTTCTCGGCGTACGCGATCGACCCGTCGGCGCGGTGGTGGAACCACTCCGGATGCTCACTCACCCACGGGTGGTCCGGGGAGCACTGGAGGGCGAAGTCCAGTGCGATCTCCATCCGCAGCGTGCGGGCCGTCGCCACGAAGTGGTCGAAGTCCTCGATGGTGCCGAGGTCGGGGTGGACGGCGTCGTGGCCGCCCTCGGCCGAACCGATCGCCCAGGGCACGCCCGGGTCGTCGGCTCCGGGGGTGAGGCTGTTGTTGGGACCCTTGCGGTGGGTGGTGCCGATGGGGTGGACCGGCGGGAGGTAGACGACGTCGAACCCCATCGCCGCGACGGCGGGAAGCCGCTCGGCGGCGGTCCGGAAGGTGCCGCTGATCGTCCGGGGGGCCGGCGGCGGGAGCTCCGCGGTGACCGTCGCCGCGGTCTTCTTCCTGGCGGCCGTGACCTTGGCGGGCTTGGCTGCAGCGGTCTTCGCGGTCTTCGCCGCCCGCTTCCGGGCCGGCTTCGAGGGCTCCACCTGCTCCAGGCGCGCGCCCTCGGAGCGCGGGAACAGCTCGTACCAGGAGCCGTACAGGGCGCGCCGGCGCTCGACGGTCAGCGGCAGCGGCCGGGACGCGGTGACCAGTTCGCGCAGGGGGTGGCGGCCCAGCGCCTCGTCCACCTCGGCGGTCAGCGCGGCCGCGAGCCGGGAGGCCGCGGGGCGGCTCGTGTCGCGCAGGGCGTCGACGGCGGCCAGCACGGCCTCGCGCCCGTCCTTCTTGGGTACGCCCTCGGCGGCGCGGGCGTACAGCCCGGCACCCTCCTCGAACATCAGCTCGGTGTCGATGCCCGCCGGGACCTTGATCTGCGCGTGCGTGCGCCAGGTGGTGACCGGGTCGCTCCACGCCTCGACGGTGTACGTCCAGTGCCCCTCCGACTCCGGGGTGACGTCGGCGCCCCACCGGTCCGTGCCCGGGGCCAGCTCGCGCATCGGCGTCCAGGGACCGGGCCGGCCGGCCGGGTCGCACAGGACGACGTTGGCGGCCACGGCGTCGTGGCCCTCGCGGAACACGGTGGCGCTGACCTCGAAGGTCTCGCCCGCGACGGCTTTGGCCGGCCGTCTGCCGCAGTCGACGAGCGGACGGACGTCCAGGACGGGAATGCGACCGATCATGGAATCACCTGGGGGTCGGAGCTCGGCATGCACGGCGCGCGACGTGGGCGTGAAGGGCTGACCGCGCGCGCCGCGATGGTGGGGTTGCGTCCTTTGTAGCTGCTCGGTTGACGGCTGGCGGGCTGTGGGCATGGCCGCTCCTGTCCGCGTTCACTCGAATGGCACTCGAATGGCAGGTGCGCGGGGGATTCCTGCTCCGACCGGGGGCACCTGGGATGTGCAGCGCGGGGGTGTCACCGGCTGGGAAACCGCTGTCCTACCGGGGGAGCCTTCCCACCGTTTTCGGGCGGCCAACCCGGTGGTGTGTTAACTCCTGGGTGCAAACGGAGCACGCGCTGTGGGCCGCACGCCGGTCCCCCGGCCGACGAGTGGGCACCCCCGAAGCCTTCCCTGCGGTGAGGGGTGCCACAAGCCCGCGTGAGGTGGGGAAATCAGCCATATCGCCCGTGACGGATGGGTACGTAACTGGCGCATCTGGCCCATGGGGCGGCAGGGATCCCAGGTACCGGCGGGACGCCCGTGACAGGGGTGGCCCGGGAGCCGGAGGAGGGAGGGCGCGCACGGTGCAGCGCCCGGGACCGGGGCGGGCGGAGGGCGCCGGGCCGGACCCACTGAGCCGGTCGCGCGCCGTGGCTGCGCGACACGGCACACCGCTACCGTCGAGGGTGACGGAGAGGGCGCCCACCGTCGTGCGTCCCCTCGGATCCGTACGTCCCCTGTAAAGGTGGGATACGTGAAGGCCATTCGTCGATTCACCGTGCGTCCCGTCCTCCCCGAACCCCTGCGACCGCTCAGCGACCTCGCACGCAACCTGCGCTGGTCCTGGCACACCGAGACCCAACAGCTCTTCCAGGCGGCCGACCCGGAGGGCTGGCGGCCCGCGGACGCCGACCCCGTGCGTCTGCTCGGCGCCGTCTCCGCGGCACGCCTCGCCGAGCTGGCCGGGGACCAGCACTTCATGCACCGGCTCACCGAGGTGTCCGAGGACCTCCAGGAGTACCTCGGCGGCCCGAGGTGGTATCAGGACCAGCTCTCCCAGGGCGCGGAGCTCCCCGCGGCCATCGCCTACTTCTCCCCCGAGTTCGGGGTCACCGCCGCCCTGCCCCAGTACTCGGGCGGGCTCGGCATCCTGGCCGGCGACCATCTGAAGGCCGCCAGCGACCTCGGCGTACCGCTCATCGGGGTCGGCCTGCTCTACCGGCACGGCTACTTCCGCCAGACCCTGTCCCGCGACGGCTGGCAGCAGGAGCACTACCCCGTCCTCGACCCCAACGAGCTGCCGCTCACCCTCCTGCGGGAGGCCGACGGCACCCCCAGCAGGGTGGTGCTCGCCCTGCCCGGCGGGCGCTCGCTGTACGCCTCGGTCTGGCAGGCCCAGGTCGGGCGTGTCCCGCTGCTGCTCCTCGACTCCGACGTCGAGGAGAACGCGCCGGGCGAACGCGACGTCACCGACCGGCTCTACGGCGGCGGCAGCGACCACCGGCTGCTCCAGGAGATGCTGCTCGGCATCGGCGGTGTCCGCGCCGTGCGCACCTACTGCCGGCTGACCGGCCACGCGGCGCCCGAGGTGTTCCACACCAACGAGGGGCACGCCGGGTTCCTCGGCCTGGAGCGGATCCGGGAGCTCTCCGAGACCGGCCTGGACTTCGACGCCGCCCTGGAGGTCGTGCGCGCCGGCACGGTCTTCACCACACACACCCCGGTGCCCGCCGGGATAGACCGCTTCGAGCGCCAGCTCGTGGCCCGTCACTTCGGTGACGACGGCGAGCTGCCCGGGGTGGGCGTGGAGCGGATCCTGCGCCTCGGGCAGGAGACGTACCCGGGCGGTGAGCCCGACCTCTTCAACATGGCGGTCATGGGGCTGAGGCTCGCCCAGCGCGCCAACGGGGTCTCCACCCTGCACGGCGCGGTCAGCCGGGAGATGTTCTCCGGGCTGTGGCCGGGATTCGACCCTTCCGAGGTGCCGATCACCTCGGTGACCAACGGGGTGCACGCCCCGACCTGGGTCGCGCCCGAGGTCCTCCGGCTCGGCGCCGGCAAGTTCGGCTCCGAACGTACGGAGAACGCCCTCGCCGGAGCCGAGGTGGGCCGGGGGACCGGTGGGGAGGGCGGGGCGGCGGGCACCCCCAGACGCTGGGACGCCGTGACCGCCGTCTCCGACCGGGAGATCTGGGAGCTGCGCCGCGGGCTGCGCGAGCAGCTCGTCACCGAGGTGCGCAAGCGGCTCTACGCCTCCTGGCGCAGGCGCGGCGCCGGCACCGCCGAACTGGGCTGGATCGACGGGGTGCTCGACCCGGACGTGCTCACCATCGGCTTCGCCCGCCGGGTGCCCTCGTACAAGCGCCTCACGCTCATGCTGCACGACCGCGACCGGCTCCGTGAGCTGCTGCTCCACCCGACCCACCCGATCCAGATCGTCGTCGCCGGCAAGGCCCACCCCGCCGACGACGGCGGCAAGCGGCTGGTCCAGGAGCTGGTGCGCTTCTCCGACGACCCGCGGGTACGCCACCGCATCGTCTTCCTGCCCGACTACGGCATGGGGATGGCGCAGAAGCTCTACCCGGGCTGCGACGTCTGGCTCAACAACCCGCTGCGCCCCCTGGAGGCCTGCGGCACCAGCGGGATGAAGGCGGCGCTCAACGGCTGCCTCAACCTCTCGGTGCGCGACGGCTGGTGGGACGAGTGGTACGAGCCCGACTTCGGCTGGGCGATCCCCACCGCCGACGGCCCCGCCACCGACGAGGAGCGGCGCGACGAACTGGAGGCCAACGCCCTCTACGCGCTGATCGAGGACCGGGTCGCCCCCCGCTTCTACGACCGCGACGCCGAGGACCTGCCCCAGCGGTGGATCGAGATGGTCCGCCGCACCCTGGTCACCCTGGGCCCCAAGGTCCTCGCGGGCCGCATGGTGCGGGAGTACGTCGAGCGGCTCTACGCCCCCGCGGCGCAGTCCCGCCGGGCGCTGGAGCCCGCGTCCGCCCGTGAGCTCGCCGTCTGGAAGACCAGGATCCGTGCGGCCTGGCCGCAGGTGACGGTCGACCATGTGGAGGCCTCCGCCGACACCGTCGTCGGCGGCTCCGCCGAGCTGGGGTCCACCCTGGCGCTCCGGGTCCGGATCGCGCTGGGCGGTCTCGACCCGGAGGACGTGGAGGTGCAGGTGGTCGCCGGGCGGGTCGACTCCGGGGACGCGATCGCGGAGGCCCAGACGTTCCCGCTGAAGCCGGCGGGCGGCCACGACCTGGAGGGCCGCTGGCTCTACGAGGGCCCGCTCGCCCTCGACCGTACGGGCCCCTACGGCTACACCGTGCGCGTCCTGCCCTCGCACCGGCTGCTGGCCTCGGGCGCGGAACTCGGCCTGGTCGCCGTGCCGAACGCTGCCACGGTCGACGGCGGCGGGGTGATCCTGCGCTGAACTCGTCCGCCCACGGCGGGCCCGGCGTCTCGCGCGCCGGGCCCGTCCCGTGCCCCCACCGGTCCACCGGGTACCGGCAGGGGTGATTTCGCCGTGATCTCGCTAACATGACAGCCCTGCCGGTCCGGCCGCGAGGCCACCGGCATGACAGCGAGGCGTCCCACCGGGCGCGAGTGGAGGTCAGCACGGTGAACGGCGGCGGAGGCCGAGCGAGACGCCTGGCCCGTCGGCTGGCCGCGCAGAACGGCACGTCCCGGCAGCTGCACATCCGCCGGCCGGAACCCGCCGGACCGCCCCGGGGCGACCGCTTCACCACCGCGGCCCGGATGCGCTGGCTCAACACGGCGAGCACCCGGATCGGCACGACGCTCGACCTGGAGCGGACCGCCGAGGAGCTGGCCGCCTTCAGCGTCCCGCGGCTGGCCGACGCCGCCGCCGTCGATCTGCTGGAGTCCGTGCTGCGCGGCGAGGAGGGGGAGCGTGTCACCGGCGCCGCGGTGCCCGTCACCCGTGCCATGGCGGTGCGGGCCATCGACGCGCTGGACGAACTCGAACCCGCCCCGGTGGGCGAGGTGGTCGACCGCCGGGAGCGCCGCGAGACCCTGCTGACCACCGAGTGCCTGCGCAACGGCCGGCCCGTCCTGGTCAGCCGGATGACCGCGGAGGACTACGAGCGCGTCGCGCCGACCCCGAGTGCGGCGGAGGCGATGCGCCGTCAGGGGGTGCACAGCTACATGGCGGTGCCCCTGACCGCCCGAGGGGTCCTGCTGGGCTCCGCCGACTTCGTACGCGCCGGTGACAGTCCGCCCTTCAACCGCGCCGACCTGGATCTGGCGAGCCAACTCGCTTCCATGGCAGCCGTGTTCATGGACAACGCCCGGCTCTACGGGCGGGAGCGCGAGCACGTCGTCTCGCTCCAGCGCTCCCTGCTCCCGCGCGCCACCCCGCACACCCCCGGCCTGCGGGTGCACGCCCACTACGCGCCGGCCGTCGACGCGCACGGGGTGGGCGGCGACTGGTACGACGTGGTGGCGCTCCCCAGCGGGCGCACGGCGCTGGTGGTCGGCGACGTCACCGGCCACGGACTGCCCGCCGCCGCCACGATGGGCCGGCTGCGGACCGTCGCCCGTACGCTCATGATGCTGGACATCGCCCCCGACCGGCTGCTCGCCCGGCTCGACCTGGCCACCCGGGACCTGGAGGACGACCAGGTCGCCACCTGTCTGTGCGCGGTCTACGATCCGGCGGACTCCAGCTACACCATCGCGAGCGCGGGCCATCCGCCGCCGCTGCTGGTGGACGCGGACGGGACCGCCACGTATCCCGACGTGCCGATCGGAGCGCCGCTGGGCGCCGGGGTCATCCCCTACGACCCGCTGAGGCTGCGCGGCCCGGTCGGCGGCCGGCTCGTGTTCTACACCGACGGCCTGATCAAGACGCGCACCGACGACGTGGACGTACAACTGGAGGGGCTGCGCGCGTCCGTGGCCGCGATGACGCCCGAGCAGCTCGACGCCGGCGGTCCTCTCACCTCGCCGCGGCAGGACGACGGCCGGTTCGACGAGGCGGTGCTGCTGGTCGCGGGCGGCCACGAGCTCTCCCCCGACGTGCGGCTGCGGGAGTGGGACCTGCCCACGGACGGCAACCCCGCCTCCACCGCCCGCAAGCTGGTCACCGAACAGCTGGCACGGTGGGACCTGACCGAACTCGCCGACGTGACCGAGCTGGTGGTCAGCGAACTGGTCGGCAACGCCATGCGTTACGGCGGCGGCCCGGGCCGGCTCCGGCTGCTGTGCGACGAGCGGCTCCAGGTGGAGCTGGCCGACACCGGGCCCGACCTGCCGCAGATCCAGCACGCCGACCTCAGCGACGAGGGCGGCCGGGGGCTCCAGCTCATCAACCTGCTGTGCCGCAGCTGGGGTTCGTGCCGCACGGCCGACGGCAAGATCGTCTGGGCGGAGCAGAACATCCCCGGCCGTGGCTCCAGCTCCCCCCACTGACACGGGGGACGGCCCCGGGGGATGGTGCTCCCCGGGGCCGTCCCTGTTCTCTCGGTGCTCAGAAGGTGAGCTTCACGCTGTTGAAGGTGCCGGTGTCGCCCGAGTAGACGTCCTGGACCTTGAGGTTCCAGGTGCCGTTGGCCACCTCGGACGAGGCGTTGACCGTGTAGGTCGCCACCACGTTGTCCGCGGAGTCGCTCGACGAGGAGTTCTTCAGGCGGTACGCCGTCCCGTCCGGGGCGACCAGGTCGAGGACGAGGTCACCGCGGTAGGTGTGGGTGATGTTCACCGCCACCGACAGGGCGCTGGGCGCGTTGCCGGTGACGCCGCTGACCACGACCGGGAAGTTGGTGGTGCTGCGGTCGGCGATGGCCTTGACGGTCGTGTTCTGGAAGACCTTGCCGCCCGGGTCCGGGTCGGTGCCGCCGCCGGGGCGGGAGCCCACGGCGATGCCGGCCCAGGCGTTGGCGACCGCGGTGTACTCGGCGCTCGTGGTGCCGTACAGCTCACCGGCCACGGCGAGGGTGCCGGTGCGGGCCGCGGCGTAGTTCGTGGTCGAGGTGAACTTCGTGGTGAGCGCCTTGAACCAGATCTGCAGCGCCTTGTCCCGGCCGATGCCGGTCACCGGGAGGCCGTCGGACGTCGGGGAGTCGTACGACACCCCGTTGACGGTCTTGGCGCCGCTGCCCTCGGAGAGCAGGTAGAACCAGTGGTTCGCCGGGCCCGAGGAGTAGTGGACGTCGACCGAGCCGAGGCCCGAGTACCAGGAGTCCTTGGAGGCACCGTCCTTGCTCGGCTTGTCCATGTAACGCAGCGGCGTGCCGTCGCCGTTGATGTCGATCTTCTCGCCGACGAGGTAGTCGCCCGGGTCCGTGGCGGTGTTGGAGTAGAACTCCACGCCCGCCGCGAAGATGTCCGAGGTGGCCTCGTTGAGGCCGCCGGACTCACCGCTGTAGTTGAGGCCGGCGGTGTTGGAGGTGACGCCGTGCGTCATCTCGTGGGCCGCGACGTCCAGCGAGGTCAGCGGCGCGAGGTTGCCGCTGCCGTCGCCGTAGGTCATGCAGAAGCAGCTGTCCGACCAGAAGGCGTTGACGTAGTTGTTGCCGTAGTGGACACGGGAGTACGCGCCGACACCGTCGCCCTTGATGCCGGTGCGGCCCATGACGTTCTTGTAGAAGTCCCACGTCTCCGCGGCACCGTAGTGCGCGTCGGCGGCGGCCGTCTCGGTGTTGGAGGCGCTGCCGTTGCCCCAGACGTCGTCGGTGCCGGAGAACAGGGTTCCGGTGCCGGACGTACCGCGGTTCAGGTTGTACGTCTTGTGGCCGCCGCGGGTGGAGTCGGTGAGGTTGTACGAGCTGCCGGAGCCCGAGGTGCCCAGGGTGACCGTGCCGCTGTACTGCGTGTTGCCGGTGCCGTTCTCGATCGCCTGCCACTCGAAGAGCTTCGCGCCCGAGGAGGCGTCCGTGATGACGTGCAGCTCGTTCGGGGTGCCGTCGTGCTGGAGGCCGCCGACCACGGTCTCGTACGCGAGCTGCGGGGTGCCGCTCGCCGCCCAGACGACCTTGCGCGGGGCCGTGGAGGCCTCGGTGCTCTTCGAGCCGTCGGCACGGGCCGCGGTGAGCGCCTGCTTCTCGGCGGTGGCCGGCGCGACGTCCGCCGTGGTGCCGACCGCCTTCAGCTGGGCACCGGTGGCCTTGGAGGCCTTGGTGACGCCCTCGGTCGTCCCGGACTTCGACTCGGCCACGACCAGGTCGCCGCCGAGGACGGGGAGGCCGTCGAGGGTGCGCTCGTAGCGGGTGTGCGTGGTGCCGTCGACGTCCTTGACGACATCGCGGACGACGAGCTTCTCCGTGGACCCGAGGCCGAGCTCCTCGGCGGTCGCCGCCTTGGTGGAGTTGGCCTCCTTGAGCAGCTCTGCGCGCTGGGAGGGGCTGAGCTTCGCGGGGAGCGCGCCGGGGTCGGCGCCCTTCACCGCGGCGGCGGGGGCGGCGCTTGCGCCTTCGGGGGCGGCCGTTGCGGCACCGCCCTGCATTCCGACGGCGAGAAGAGCGGTTGCGGCTATCAGAGCGCCGGTCGCGGTGGCACGACGGCTGGGCGTGGGTCTCACGCGGACTCCTTCTGCGAGGGGGGTCACGGCCCGCTGGGTGAGCGGGCCGGCAGAGCAGGCGGTGCGCGGAACGGAGGAAGAGTGTCAGTCGGAGCAGGGGCGTGTCAGGACCGCGTCAACACATTGGCCGGAACTCGTCCGTTGCCGGAATGGTCATGTTCGTTAAGCGGACGTTTCGCCGTGTGTCATCCGTGTGGCGGGTGGGGTTGATGGGGTGGTCATCTTCCGTACACCGCAGGGCAGAGAGGGGTTTCCGTCGGTAGCCGCAGCGCTCGGGGCGGGTGCGCGGAAGCGGGCGGGGCCCACGGGCTGAGACGGTGCGAGGTATGGCCAATTCCGGGTCGGGGTCCGGAGATCCCGTCGTACGGTGTCAGCCCTCCGGCTGACGCGGCGAGCGCGGCCCGACCGGTCGTCTCACTCCGGAGGGGCGGGCGCCGCCGTCGAAGGCGCCCCGGGCCGGGCTCTCCCCCAGGGCCCGGGGCGGGTCGGCCGTCTCCGTCAGGCTTCGGTGGAGATGTGTACGTCGGGGATGGCGTCGAGGAGCCGGCCCCACTCCGGGTACGTCGCCACCTTCTTCAGGTGCATCGCCATGATCCTCTCGCCGAGGCCGGGGTCCATGTCGTCGGACAGCCGTACGGCCGACAGCCTCGCGAGCCGGGGGAGGATCGTGGAGTCGCCTTCGAGGTGGACCGGGTCGTACAGATACCGGTCCAGCGCCTCCAGGTCCTCGACCCCCGCGCAGTAGGTGTGGGTGAAGCCCTCGGCGGGGTCGCCGAGATCCTGGCCCACGACTCCGAACGCGGCCGACTCCACGGTCGACGTTCGCCGCATCGCGGCCAGTACCTCCGCCTTCTCCTCCTCGGTCGTTCCGTCCTTGAAGCTGAAACGCAGGATGTTGACGATCACTGGATCCCCTTCCGTGGGGCGGGCGTCATGTTTCGGGCGTCACTATTGAACTGATGAGTTCAATTTAGTGGTCCAGTGGGTTCAAAACAAGGCGGCGGTACGCTGCGGAGGTGACAGCAGCGACCACTCCGTCCGGGCGGACGGCGCCCCGGGGACGTATCGACAAGCGGCAGGCGATCCTCGACGCCGCCTTCACCGTCTTCGCGCGCCGGGGGTACGAGAACGCCTGCGTACAGGAGATCGCCGAGGAGGCAGGCGTCGCGAAGCCGACCGTCTACAACCACCTCAGGGACAAGGAGAATCTGTTCCGGCACGCGATCGAGGCGGCCGCCGACACGGTGATGGCGGAGAACCTCGCCGTCGCCGACCGGCTGCGGGCCCCCGGTGACGATCTGCGCGCCGCCCTGGAGGACACGGCGTACCGGATGCTCCAGGTCTGCTGCGGAGAACGCGCCCGCGCGCTGCGGTGGCTGACGTACGCCCAGGTCGCCGGCTTCCCCGACCTGATCGAGGCCGTCCAGGACCGCACCCAGGGGCGGCTCGGCGAGGCACTGGCGGACCGGCTGGCGCGTCTCTCGCTGGCCGGCCGGCTGCGCCCCTGCGACCCCGAGCGGGCGGCGGAGCAGCTCCTCGCCCTGCTCACCGGACCGATGGAGGCGCGCTCCCGGCTGGGCACCCGCACGGTCCCCGCCACCGAGACGCGCGCGGTGGCCGAGGCCGCGGTCGACACCTTCCTGCGGGCCTACGGGCCGGCCGCCTGACCGGCCCGGGGACCTCCGTCCGGCCGGCCCGTGTAGGTTTCGCCTTCTCGTGCGCACCGACACCAGCGGAGATGTCAGATTCCGCGTGAAGTGAGCACAGTGAGCGTCGGTTCTCCGTGCGCAGAAGGCACCCTGCTAGGCAGGCAGCCTGTCGCAGTCAGTGACGGCTTCTGCGGGCCGTCGCTGCCTGGCCTGCGGGGAGGTCACGGTTGACGGTGCGCTATGAGGTGAGTTCGTTGTGGGGTGGGCGTTTGAGGCCGGTGGTTACCCGAGGGCCTGCGCCCTGGTAGGTGCGGTCGGCGAGGATCGGGGAACTCTGGTGCTTGCAGATCCGGATGATGTGATGGGCGCTGGCCGCGGTCAGGTCGTGAGTGCGGCCCGGCACAGTAGGTGAGAGCAACAGCTGGCAGTGCGGGTCCGTGGCCTGGTTCATCTTTGAGTGCAACCAGACGCCTGTCTGAGAGGTCTGGTATTGAGGGGCAGCTCGGTGCATGTCGAGCCCAACCGAATGCGAGGCTTGATGACCAAGATCGTCTACCTGGATCAGAACCATTGGGTCACAATGGCCCAGGCGCGTGTTGCGCCTGAGAAAATCCAACGCGCCGACGAGCGGCAGGCCGCTGACGTTTTGTGGGGCCTGGTCACCGCAGACCAGGTACGGCTGCCGCTGTCCAGCGCTCACCTGGTCGAGACGGTCCATGCTGGCGACCGGGAGCGCCGTCGCAACCTCGCGAAAGTCATGCTGGACGCCTACGGCGGGTGGCACATGCTGAACCCGTTGGTCGTACGGCGCTATGAGTTCGCCGGCGGCTTCGGAGGCCCGGCGCCGACTGCATCGGATGTCTTCACCACTGCTGCGCAGTCACCGTTCTTTACCTATGTGCCGACTATCAGCGACGCAGCCCGTGAACAGGTGCAGTCGTTGGCGACCAGCATCGTCTGGCGGGCGGCGTGGGCGAGTCTGCTGCTGGAAGAGACGCTTTCGAAGGAGGAATTGAATGCCACGGCGGGCGTCATCGATGGATGGGCTGCCGTCCCGGCTGCACTAGCCCAGTACATGCGCGATCATCCGGCGGAACGCGACATGCGCTTGATCACGGTCACGTACCTGCTCGGAGATCTCAAGGTGGACATCGCGCAGGCCTGTGTGCTGACTGGCATCAGCAATGACGAACTGGCCCACCATCTTCAGCCCGAGAACGTGGTGGGCTTCTTCAGCCAGCTACCCTTCACCGGCAGGGTGCTGGAAATCATCCAAGCCCGTCTGCGTAACCCCTCGGATAAGTGGGTCAACAACGACCTGAACGACCTGCTCTTTCTTGCCTGCGCTGCGGGCTACGCGGATTACGTCGTCGCGGAGAAGAAAACTGGCCACTACCTACGTGAGGCCGATAGGTATGCCGTCCCGGGGGCGTCAGTCCACCTCAACCTGCGCTCACTCGTCGAAGCCCTGCAGACCTCAGACCAGCCGAGCTGGTAGTGCACGACCGACCCTGTCTCACGATCCCACCTCTCGTCCGCGGTCGGCTTGGTCTCGGCGCCTTGCCTCCGTAGCCCGGAGTGTGGCAGTCAAGTCTGCACCGACGGAGTCTAGTTAGGACAAGGAGTTCGGGTTCGTAGAGGCATCCTCGATGGTGATTGAGTAGACATGTTGGTAACCGTCCATGTGGGGCTGAGGCTTGGGGTGCGAGGTTGTCCCCTTCCTGTACCGGGCTCCGCACCGGAAACAAAGACCAATCTCGATTTCGAGAGCATCTGCTGTCGAGGCTCCCAGAACCAGCAGCGCCTCGTCGTGCCCATCCTCAGCACAGTCGTCGCACCTGTACCAGAAGAGGCCGTCGTGGTCCTTGAGGACTGTAGAAATGTATGCACCCGCCAGCTCGTGCGCACTTGGCCACTCGGCGTAGCAGAACCGGCAGTGTGGATGTCTCCCCACGACTACGGCAGGCTGCCGGCAAGCGGGGCACAGCACAGTGCGTTCCTGCTGGTCCGCAAGTTCCGCGTCCACCTTGCGCATGCGGTTCTTGACTAGGGTGTCGATACGGCCGAGCTGCGTCTGAATGAGTCGCATTGTCCTGTCGTACTCGCCGCCGAACTGGCTGCTGGAGTTCCTGTCGTAGAGCTCCTGAGCGATGAAGTCCACCAAGAAGCTGAGCACGCGTGTGGCTTGCGCCTCCACCGCGTAGGCCGAGGCTGAGTGGCCATAGTGGGTGAATGCGTTGCGCGTCTGGGTCAATTTGATGATGGCTGATCGGCTCGCCTCGTCAATGTTTACGCCAGCGATCTCGCGTAGCCGGGTCATGGCTCCCTCGATAGTTGTGCTGGAGAAGCTGCCGTCGGCGAAGTCCTTTGCTGTTGCCTTCGCGGGGTCCTTGAACACAAGGCTCCAGTGCTCACGTACGAGTCGCGCCTTCAGGAGCACCTCCACCGCGGCGTGCAGGTGCAGGACTGCGTACTTGAGGTCACGGTCCGATGGCAGTGCTTCGAAGGTCAGATGTTCAACGGCACTGAGGAGGAAGTCCATGCCGTTGCGGACCGGTCGGAACTCGATGTCTGGCCGTACAGGGCGTCTCATTCCAGCGGGGTCCCGTTCCTCGCCCTCGCGTGGCTGGGGTGGCTTGTTCGTCAAGACACTGCTTTCGGGTCAAGGGTGAGCTGGTCATCGTTCATCGACCGTGGAGTACGCACTGAGCCAGGGCTGAGCCTCCTCTGTACCCATGGGCGGTTCCCCATGCTGGACTGGGCAAGGGCGTGCGCGATGGACTGCTGAACGGCGTATGGGCCTTCGTTGTGGGTGTCATCGAGGACGTTGTCGGTCTCGCTCACACCTCCGGAATGGCTCCAGAGGGCTCGATCGCGGTTGCCGATCCTGCTTGTAGTCGCGCTAGTCACTGTGCACGCTGTGCAGGTGACTGGAGGGGCTTTCGTCTGGGAAGGCCATGACGAGCTGGTTGATTGCAGCTGCGAGGCCTGGTAGCAAGGTTCGGGCGCCGCTCTCGTTCGGCATGGTGAACCCCTCAAGACGGAAGTTCATCGCCCACCCCTGCAGGGATGAGTCGTCCCGCTGAGCCTGCTCGCTTGCGGCGTCGTACAGGTCGAGTACTCCAAGTAGAGCGTCACAGATCGGACCGGCTAGTGTGCCGTCGTTCCGGGCCTTGGCGATGTCCTCACGCATGCCGGTAGCGCGCCGTTCGGTGAGGTCGAGCATAGGTTGCCTGGTCACGGCTGCACTCCGAGGTCGGAAGGGGGGCACCGAAGGTCGTTGCTCTCAGACATCGGTTCCGCCCCGCTCAAGGAACTTGCTGGCTTCGTCCGCGATGCTTGCCTTGCCGCGAGCCTTCTTCACTGTGGTACGGCCTGTGGATTCGGGGACGCCGTCGCTGCCGACCCACACGTACGGAGAGGTACGTTCGTCGTCGACCCGCATTGCGATCTGGATGTCAAGGGTCTTGAGGTGACTGGCGGGCGCTGCAGCGTAGATAGTGGCTGTGGCCCGGCGGAGAGGGTATAGGCGAAAGTCCTTGATCCAGGCAGAGCCGTACTCGTCGAGGAAGACACTGTGGCCATCCTTGCCTGCACGTATCTGGGCTTCGTCATCAGAGAGCCGAAGGTCGAAGTACTCCTCGGCGCGGTTCTCGACGGTGACTTGCACGCTGAAGTACGTCAGGCCCTTTGCGTCGTCGTCGCGGCCCCTGGCGGGGACGACACCCTTCTTGAGGCTGTGCACTCGGATGCGGAGCCCCGTGAAGCCCTCGTCGTACTCATGCCAGTCCCCGATGACATTCGGATGAAGCACGCCCGTCCCCCCTCGCGGCTGCCAGCCGGCAGCGGTTGCTGATTCCCCGCCAACGTTACCGACAACAATCACAGAAGTTGTCAGGTCTTGTCGACATAGACAAAGAACAGAGTGCCCTGAAAGTAGAGGCTGTCCGACGCCGGCTGCGGCACCAGCGACCGCTCCGGGTGCTGGTAGCAACGGCTATAGGGCACTCGCAACTAATCTTCCGCGATCCACAATCGTCTATCAACACCGGCAACACGGCTCTAGCGCACATCGGCAAGATCGCGCTAGAGGATTTTAGTAAGTCACGGTATCGAAACTGCGGAAAATCGACTTGGAGTGGACGGATCAGTTTCGAGGAGGTCGATGAGTTGTTGTGCTTCGGCGAGGAATCTGGCTCCTGCCAGCGTGCTGGACAGTGGTTTGTTGCGTGTGATCAGAGTGAACCCCAGGGTAGCTTCAAGGCGTTGAAGTTGATGGCTGAGAGTGCCGGGCTGGATGCCGAGCGATGCTGCCGCAGCAGACAGGTTGAGGTGCCCAGGGAGCTGGAGAAGGTGGTGTAGCCGAGGGAGGCAGTTTTTTGTCCTGCTCACCTTCTTCATGTCTGATGAGAGAGGAACATCGAGCGAGGCGAAGGGGTTCGAGAAGAGGCCATTTGAATGCCGGGGAATTTCCCATCTCTTCAGGTTTTTCGTCACGGTGTTCCTGTGGAAACCCAATTCATGTGCAATATCCAGTGCGGTACGTCCTTTGTGGCTATATTCTCTCTCCAGCCATTCACGAGACACTTTGGCCGGTAGCGCGGGGTGAGCGCTCGTCTGCTTGCGGCAAGGGATCTTTGCCTCGTCGAGTGCCTTCCGGACGGTACTGTGACTGCAATTTGCAAGTTTTGCGATCTTTATCAGTGAGAGTTGCTCTTCCTGGTAGAGGTGTTGGAGTCTATTGGGGGCCAGGAGGCCCTGACGAGGAATCTGGCGCCCGCGGGAACGTGGGTGTGACGGGAATGTTGGGGGAGGAATGCCAATGCCTGTTGCTTCGACGTGGAGACGGAGGTGATCGCCGCTGACTCTTAGGGTCTTCGCGATGTTTTCCAGAGGCTGGCCGGCCGCCATCATTGTGGAAAGCACGTGGTTGTCGATGCTGTCGGGGTCTGCTCCTGGCCATGTGGCCGTGTCGATCCAAGTGGATGGTGGCTGCCAGGACACGGGTTCGGTGATGCCGTGAGACTTGAGGTTCTCGGCTGCCTGGTCGAAGAGGAATTCCATGAGATCGTCATTGAGGTGATGCGAGAAATCAGTGCACCACGTCGGGGTGCGGGAGGATGTTCCAGGGTCAGCGCCGAGGAGAAGTCTGAGCAGACGCCACCGCATTCGTTCGACCTGCACCGGGCCTGCGCGCAGCGCGTGCTGTCGGCAGTAGTTCTGGTAGGCGCCTAAGTCGAAGGTGATGGTGGCTTCGGAGAATTTTGCTCGCCGACGGGCATAGTCGATGGGGGCAGGGTGGGAGTCGAGAGCACGGGCTAGCAGAACCAGAGTTGCGGCAAGTTCAGCAGGGCCGTGTCTTCTAAGAGTTGCGTCGAACACGTCTCGAGGGAATTTGCCTCCATTGCCCAGAAACTGAGTTGCCTGTGAGTAGTCCCAGGTTGTCCCCGGCATCAGCAGCAGTGCAGCGCAGGTTCGGCGGACTCCAGACATGCGGAAGACCGAGTCGGGTAGGCGAGGCAGTAGTCGCATAGTCCAAGAAGGCCAGAGCATCGCTGGCAGTCGCGCCGCCCGGCGCTGCACATCCTCATCGGAGAGGATCGGCCAGGCGGGGGCCGCCGTTGTGGTCCCAAAGCGAAGCTGTGCGATCCAAGTCAGTTCCGGTGCGACAGCTGCAAGGGCGCGTGACGTTACTCGAGGACCGGCCGGAACCCATTCTGAGAGCCAGCTGGTCGGGTAGTTGTTCACGCGGCGAGAACGACTGGCCGTCATCAGCCACGTGAATACCGCGTCGCTTTCGTCCTGTTGGCGGTGGAGAGCGATTCTTGCGATGGCAGTGCCGACAGCGGTGCTGTAGGCGTCTCCACTGGTCGGTTCAGGCAGGGCGCCACCACACTCTGCGAGCACGTCACGAACAGCGATGGGGGCCTGCGCCAGATGAGTGAGGAGACCATGCAGCGCTGAGCGGGCGAGTATGGCAAGTTCCTGGCCGCGCTGTTGCACCGGGCCGGGAGCGCTTGCGGTGCCGAGAACATCTGTGTTGACCTCATGCTGAGCATCCAAAATCAACGAGCGAGAGGGCAACAAGGTTGCCTCGGCGTGCGGGAGGAAGAAGCCGCAGCGAATGGCATTGGCGGAGCCTGTGCCATAGAGGCATGTGCCAGGTGCGATGTCTCGTAACCGGCGATGACCGTGAACCAGCGGCGGCTGCCCGCATTTCGGGCAACGGTCCAGCAACAGCAAGCTGTGGCGTGTGCAGGCGAACGACCACGGCAGTCGCCAGGAGAGTTGCCAACGCGCGGTGGATTCTCCGAGACAGCGAGGGCAGTAGCGAGTGTTGTTGCCAGACTGACGCCAGAGTGGCGGCCGGATGAGACGGCGAGTCTGACGGTCAATAGTGACCGCCAAACCGTCCCAGGGCTCAAGCGTCATCGCAGTGAGCCTGCCAGAGCCGAGCCCGGTCCGCCGTGAAAGGACCTGCCGCTCGTTCTCCGTTAGGCAACGGAGCATGCGGTTGAGCCGGGCTCCAGGTAAACCGAGGAAATGTACGAACTCCGGCATGGACGTCGAAAGTCGACGGGAATACGCCTCCAGCCAACTGTCCAGAGCCTCACCCGCGGTTGGCTCCACCCAGATCGGGATGCGCTCGTCGGACCATGCCGTCATGCCGACTTCCTGGGGCGCCGCGGTGCGGGTGCCGGCCGGCTCGTCAGCAGACCGGCCTCGATGGCGGCTTCGAGTTCCTTGCGGGATTCCTCTGCCGCGACATCGTTCTTCACCTGATTCATCAGGTCTTGGTCAAGAAGTTCATGACCGCTGCGGATTGCCCGCAGACAGCCGCGGTTGATCAGAGACATGAGGGAGGCGAAGTGCCCGGTGGAGCGCGCGTAGAGATAGTCCGACAGGTCCTCGGCGATCATTCCGGGATATCTGTCGGCCAGGACAACCTTCTTTTCGATCGTCTTGAGCAGGGTCTGCCATTGCTGGCGCCCTTCGTCGTCGTCGATCTGGAAAGGGAGCAGTGTCATGGGCGTGGTGCGGCGCCCGAACTGCGCGAGTTCGTTCTTCGCGCCGGAGAAGCCTTCGCGCAGGATCCCGCGCTGCTGGACACCGACGCCGACATAGATCAGGGTGACGGGGAAGACGTTTGCCAGGTACTTCAACTGGTTGGCCATGCGGACGGAGTTGGTGTTTGCCCCGGCCAGGAAGTGGATGTCGTCGATGATGATCGCGGCGGTCTTCATGGAGAGCACGGCGTCCACCGCCCGCTCGGCCAAAGTGTCGGCGTCTCCGGTGACCGGCAGCCCGTAGAAGCGGCAGATCGCGGCGTTCAGGCCCTTGATCTGCGTGTTTCCGCTCAGCGCGATGTAGATGATGGGCACCCTGCGGTGCCCGCTGGGTGTGGTGTCCCCGCGCAGGTCTACCTGCTTGCGGAACATCGCACGGCCGTAGGCCCGCACTGCGGTGCTCTTGCCCAGCCCCGGGTAGGCATCCAACAGCGCGGCCGGCTTGGTTTTGTCGCCGTCCTGCCGGTTCGACTCGACGATTTCCGCCAGGGACTCGTTCAGCGCGATGAGCTGCGGGGTTTCGATGGGGCCGATGTTGGCGTGCCAGACCGCTCGGTTGTCGTTGTGGACCAAGAGCGCCCTCGGTGAAAGGTCGGCCAGCTGAGCCCTGGTGTGCTGTTTGGGCCTCACCCGGTCAGGGCCGTTGACCTCCTGCAGCCAGCCCGGAAGGCGGGTGGGCGAGTACTGGCGGTCATCGCCTTCGAAGGGCGCGAGGCCCTCGGGCGTACTCAACGGCTCTCCCAGACGTCGGCGTAGTACTCATCCTCGTCGACCAGGACGGCTGTCTCCTCGTCTGCAGGGACTGCCTCGCACTCCTCGTCCTCGTCGTCGTCCCCGCCCAGGACCTCATCCGCAGGAGCGACCACCTGCAAATCCGGTGCTGCGTCCTGGCCCGTTCCTGCGACCGGCGAGCTGAGCGGTGCCAGACGGCGAACGGAGGGAAGCTCGGCGATCTCGTCGGCTTCGGGGTCGCCTTCGCCGACCAGCCGCAGACGGTCCTGCGACAAGCGCACAGCCATGCGCCGCTCCGTCCGGTCCTCGGTCAGCCCGGCACCCCAGCGTTCCAGCAACTCGATCAGGGCGCGTTTGGTGTCCGGGAAGCGATGCGTATCGGCCGCGATCCGGCGCGCGTATTTCAACGCCTCCAAGCTGGCCGGTCCGTTCAATGCCGGGGCATGTTCCCAGTCCAGGGCGTGCCACAGGTGGGGCTGCTTCGGGTCCTGGAAGTAGATCTTCCTGATGTCGGCGCGGTCCACCGCGACCGGCCACCTTCCGGCACGCTCGCCGCGGTGCGGGCTGATCTGATTGCGATAGTCGTCGAGCCCGTCCCCGTTGTAGCGGAGCCCGTTGATCTCCACCCCGTAGTGGTGGATGGGGCACCACTCCTCTTCCAGGAACTCGAACGCGAGGCCCGGCCTGGACGGGATGCGCAAGGGGCCCGCCCGGTTCACGCCGTGCTCGAACATCTCCAACGGGCTCAGCTTCAGCCCGGGGACCTCCGGGACTGTCAGCCCCCGGTGGTGCCGCCTGTGATAGATCAAAGTGATCCATTCGCGGATGATCGCCTCAAGCTCGTCCAGGAAGAAGTACGCCTCGTCCTCCACCTTCTCTCCCCGGCTGTGCACGTCCGGTCCCTTGTAGCCGGGAAGTGCCGCCAGCAGCCCCTGGTTCAGCGTCTTGAACCACCGTTCCACCGGCTTCGGTCGGCGTATAGGGGCGAGCCGGCTGCAGGGAGATGTCGAGCTTTGCACTGACGCTCGCGATGTGGTTCGAGACGTAGATCTTGCCGTGGTCGTAGATGATCGTCTCCGCCGCGACTGCGGGCAGCAACGGGCGACCGTGCGCGTCCACCAGCTTCTCCGCGTCGAACACCACCGTGGAAGGAACCCCGCAGTACGGAAGCGGCTCGCCCGTTCCTGCAGACGCCACCTCCCGGGGTCGGATCGTCTCGAACAAGACCCCGGCCACGTCTATCGACTTCGTCGATACCGGCGTCAGACGCAATCCGGTGATCACCTTGCTGTAGAGGTCCATGGCGACGGTTAGTTCGCACTGCACCCACCGGCAGGTCACAGGCTCCATTGCGAAGACATCCAGGCTGTTGGTGTCGAGCACGATGTACTCACCCGGCCGCGTCGCCCGCAGCTTGCCGAAGACCCCCTGCGGGCGGTTCGCGATGGACCGCTTCCCCTTCGTGCTGCCCTCGAACGCGTTGGTCCCTCGGCTGAGTTCCTTCAGCAGTTCGTAGCCCGTGGTTTGCTTCGGAACCTTGACCACGTCGCGGCCGTATTTCTTGGCCACCCGTTCTTCGATCTCCATCAGCACCAGGCCACGAACTGGGCGGCTGGACTTCTCCAGGCCTCCGATTACCGTGCGTGCCATCTCCAACCAGCGTGAATCTGCCCGATCCAGCACGCTCTTGGGTTGGCGCTTGCTCACGAGACCAGCTGGCCCGGCCTCCTCGACCTTGGACACCCATCGGCGCACCGTCGCTGGGTCGACTCCGAGCTCGGCGGCCTTTGCTCGGTAGCGGTGCATCAGAGGCATCCCTGGCGCATAATCCGGCCGCGGCTCACCCTCCAAAGCCAGTTCGGAAGAACCCAGTTGATAGCCGAAGCGAACTTCCTGCACATGCCGGAACCGAACGGTGAGTGCATCGTCCTCCGCACTACCGAGACCGCCCAGCAACGCTGCGGCTGCCGGTTCCGCAGGCGAGGTCTCCACCAGGAACTCGGTAGAGGGGTGTGCCAGCAGCACCGACAGGTCGACCTGCCGCCACGTCCACACCAGCGCCAAGAGCGGTGGCCGCGCCTCGTGATCGGGACGCCCAGCTGCCAGCCGTCGCTCAGCGACACCGAGTCGGTCACCGTCCTGCACGCTTTCCCAAGCGCGTTCGAGTTCGGCCTCCGGGACTACGCCCGGGCGGCGGTAGGCGGCCAGGAACCGGACGTTCTCCAGGACCACCCGGTCCGCCCCGGACCAGATCTCATACTCCCAACCGTGCCGTTCGACCAGTTCACCCGGCCAGGCCAACGCCTCTGTGATCTTTGGATCCGTGAGCCGGTCCGCAGGCTTGACGTTCACCACCCGCACCACTCCCGACTCCATGACTAGGAGGAAGTCCGGCACATGCCGACGTACCCGATCGCCTATCCGGGCGGTCAGGTGGCACGGCTGGGCATAGATCCCACGCACGGAAGGATCCATGTCAGCCAAGAGAAGCCGTGCCAACTCCAGGCGGCTCTCATAGACCACGGGCCCAGCCATCGTTGCTGACGCGTACCGCCCTGAGTAGTGCGCCTGGCCGTGGACGGAGCGAAACTTCCGCCATGGAACCGACCATGTGAAATCCGCCAACCGCAGACCCTTGAACGGGACCTTCCGTACCGACGCGTCGTCGTAGCGGACTGACGCCATCGGCTGTTCGTACTTCCCACGCACCCGGGCTGGACTCTGAACGGCCATAGACCGGAAGCTAGTTACCCTACGAAGTCAGTGCGCACAGATTCTTGGAATTGCGCATTCGGTGCGCATCTCACGGGTACAGTGCGCACCGAATCGCGGAACCTACACCCGCACCCCTCAGGCCAGGCTCTCCCTCCACGCCTTGTGCAGACCCGCGAACCGGCCGGTGCCGCCGATGAGTTCGGCCGGGGTGCCGTCCTCCACGATCCGGCCGTGCTCCATCACCAGGACCCGGTCCGCGATCTCCACGGTCGACAGACGGTGTGCGATCACCACCGCCGTGCGCCCGTGCAGCACCGTGTCCATCGCCCGCTGCACCGCCCGCTCACCGGGGATGTCCAGCGAACTCGTGGCCTCGTCGAGGATCAGCACCGCCGGGTCCGCGAGCAGCGCCCGCGCGAAGGCCACCAGCTGGCGCTGCCCGGCGGAGATCCGGCCGCCCCGCTTACGGACGTCCGTGTCGTACCCGTCGGGCAGGGAGGCGATGAAGTCGTGCGCCCCGATGGCCTTCGCCGCGTGCTCGATCTCCTCGGACGTCGCATCCGGACGGCCGATCGCGATGTTCTCGGCGATCGTCCCGGAGAACAGGAACGCCTCCTGGGTCACCATCACCACGCCCCTGCGCAGCTCGGCCGTCGCCAGGTCCCGCAGATCGGTGCCGTCCAGCAGGACCCGGCCCTCCGTCGGGTCGTAGAAGCGTGCCAGCAGCTTGGCCAGCGTCGACTTGCCCGCGCCCGTCGATCCGACCACGGCCACGGTCCGGCCGGCGGGGATCGTCAGATCGAAGCGCGGCAGGACCTCGCCGCCCGTACGGTAGGCGAACCGCACCCCGTCGAACACGACCTCCCGGCCAGGGTGCTCACCGGCGGGCGCGGGCAGCGCCTTCGGTGCCACGGGCTCGGGCACCGTGGGCGTCTGCGCCAGCAGACCCGCGATCTTCTCCAGCGAAGCGGCTGCCGACTGGTAGGAGTTGAGGAACATCGCGAGCCGGTCGATCGGGTCGTACAGCCGGCGCAGATACAGCACCGCCGCGGCCAGGACACCGAGCGCCAGCGTGTCCGACGCCACCCGGTAGGCGCCCCACAGCACCATCGCCGCCACCGCCGTGTTGGCGACGAGCCGGGAGCCGACGACGTAGCGGGCCATCTCCAGCAGCGCGTCGCCGTTCCTCAGCTCATGACGGCGGTTGAACACCGCGAAGTCCTCGTCGTTGGCACGCTCCCTGCGGAAGGCCTGCACGGGACGGATCCCGTTCATCGTCTCGGCGAACTTCACGATGACCGCGGCGATCGCCGAGGACCGCGCCGAGTACGCCTTGGCGGCCCGCCGCCGGTAGGCCCGCACCAGCAGGTACAGGGGGGCGAAGGAGGCCACGGCGATCGCGCCGATGCCGAGGTCGAGCCAGAGCAGCATCAGGGAGATCGACACGAACGACAGGACCACCCCGATGAGTTCCTGGAGGCCCTCGCTCAACAGCTCGCGCAGGGACTCCACGTCCGTGGTCGAACGGGAGATCAGCCGGCCCGAGGTGTAGCGCTCGTGGAAGTCCACGCTCAGCGCCTGCGCGTGACGGAAGATCCGGCCGCGCAGATCGAGCAGCACGTCCTGGTTGATCCGCGCGGCCGCCCGGATGAAGGCGTACTGGAGGAGCCCCGCACCGACCGAGCACACCGCGTACCCGATGCCGACCGCGGCCAGCGGACCGTAGTCGTGGTCCCGGAACGCGGGCACACCGCTGTCGATGGCGTACGCGACCAGCAGCGGCCCCGCCTGCACGGCGGCCTGCTGGACGAGCAGCAGGAGGGAGGCCACGACGACCCTGGCCCGCAGCGGTGCGAGCAGGGAGGTCAGCAGGGCGCGGGTGGCACCCCGGGGGGCGGGCAGGGCGTCGGCGTCGAACGCGTCCCCGTCGCCCGGCTCCCGGCCGGGATCCGTCCCGGGCAGGTCCTCGTCGGCGAGGGCGGGTCCGTCGGCAGTCGTACTGGTCATCGGGTGCTGCCCTCCTCGGGGACGAGAACTCCGGTGTCGCGGGCGCCGGTGTCCCGGGCCCCGGACATCAGCCAGGCGTACTCGGCGTGGGTGCGCAGGAGTTCCTGATGGGTGCCCACGGCGGCGATCCGGCCCCCGGACAGCAGGGCCACCCGGTCCGCGAGCATCACCGTGGACGGCCGGTGGGCGACGACCAGGGCCGTCGTCCCCTCCAGGACGTGCCGCAGCGCCGCCTCCACCAGCGCCTCCGTATGGACGTCCAGGGCGGAGAGCGGGTCGTCGAGCACCAGGAAGCGCGGTGCGCCGACGACGGCGCGGGCCAGGGCGAGCCGCTGCCGCTGGCCGCCGGAGAGGCTCAGCCCCTGCTCACCGACCTGGGTGCCGATGCCCTGCGGAAGGTCGTGCACGAAGTCGGCCTGGGCGACCGACAGGGCCCGGCGCAGCTCCTGGTCGCTCGCGCCCTCCGCGCCCATCAGCACGTTCTCCCCGACGGTCGCGGAGAACAGCGTGGGCTCCTCGAAGGCCACCGACACCAGCTCGCGCAGCCGGGGCCGCCGCATGGTGGCGATGTCCTCGCCGTCCAGCAGGATCCGGCCGCCGGTGACCTCGTGCAGCCGGGGGACGAGCGCCGTCAGCGTCGTCTTCCCCGAACCCGTGGCCCCCACCAGGGCCATCGTCTCGCCGGGACGGATCCGCAGATCGATCCGGGCGAGGGCGGGCGGCGAGCCGGGAGCGGCGTCGGGGTAGCGGAACTCCACCCCCTCGAAGACGATGCCCTGCGCGGTGGTCCCGGCCGCCTCTCCCGGTGCCTCGGGCTCCGGTTCCTCCGCGACGTCCATGACCTCGAAGTAGCGGTCGGCGGCCGTCGCCGACTCCTGGCTCATCGCCAGCAGGAAGCCGATCGACTCGACCGGCCAGCGCAGCGCCAGGGCCGTCGAGAGGAACGCGACGAGCGTGCCCGCGGACAGATCGCCGTTCGCGACCTCGATCGTGCCGAGCACCAGCGCGGCACCGATCGCGAGCTCCGGAATGGCGGTGATGAGCGCCCAGATGCCCGCGAGCAGCCGGGCCTTGCCCAGCTCCGTGGTGCGCAGCCGCTGCGCGAGCGCGCGGAAGGCGAGCGCCTGGCTGCGGTTGCGGCCGAAGCCCTTGACGATCCGGATGCCCAGCACGCTCTCCTCGACGACCGTCGTCAGATCACCGACCTGGTCCTGGGCCCTGCGCGCCACCAGCGCGTACTTCGTCTCGAAGAGCGAGCACAGCACCATCAGAGGAACGGCCGGCGCGAGCAGCACCAGCCCCAGCGACCACTCCTGGGCGAACAGGATGACGAAACCGACGAGAATCGTCGTGCCGTTGACCAGCAGGAACGTCAGCGGGAAGGCCAGGAACATCCGCATCAGCATCAGATCCGTGGTGCCACGCGAGAGCAACTGCCCCGAGGGCCAGCGGTCGTGGAAGGCCACCGGCAGCCGCTGCAGATGACGGTAGAGATCGGCGCGCATCGCCGCCTCGACCCCGGCCAGCGGCCGGGCCACGAGCCACCGCCGGAGCCCGAAGAGCCCCGCCTCGGCGATCCCCAGCAGCAGCAGGTAGAGCGCCCCCAGCCAGACCCCGCCCGGATCACGGTCCGCGACGGGACCGTCCACCATCCACTTCAGGATCAGCGGGATCACCAGGGCGAGACAGGACGCGAGAACCGCCACGAGGGCAGCACTGATCCAGCGCAGGCGCACCGGTCTGACATAGGGCCACAGTCGCAGGAGGGAGCGCACGGCGGACCGGTCCGTGGGCTCTGCAGGTTTTTCGGGCATCAGGAGCGAGCCTAAGGTTCACCACTGACATCGCTCACGTGGTTTTCCGGTCACACGCCGTGGGTCGCAGTGCCCGGTCAACCGATCGGCTGATGCCGGGACGGGCGTGACGGCGGATACCGGTGCCGTCCGCCCGCCGGAATCCTTACGGGCATGGCAATCATCGAAGTGCACGGGGTCCACAAGGCCTACGGCGGCCGCCCCGCGGTCGACGGGGTGAGCTTCACCGTCGACGAGGGGGAGATCTTCGGGATCCTCGGTCCCAACGGAGCCGGCAAGACCACCACCGTCGAATGCGTCGAAGGACTGCGGATCCCCGACTCGGGAACCGTCCGGGTCGCCGGACTCGACCCGGCGGCCGACCGCCACGAGGTCACCCAACTGCTGGGCGCCCAGCTCCAGGAGAGCGAGCTCCAGCCCAAGCTGACCGTGCGTGAGGCGCTGGAGCTCTACAGCGCCTTCTACCCGCACCCCGCCGACCGGCACGCGCTCGCGGAGCGGCTCGGCCTCGACGGGCACCTCGACCGCCGCTTCGTCGCCCTCTCCGGCGGCCAGAAGCAACGGCTGTTCATCGCGCTCGCCCTCATCGGGAACCCGCGCGTGGTCGTCCTCGACGAACTGACGACCGGCCTCGACCCCCGGGCCCGCCGCGACACCTGGCGGCTCATCGAGGAGGTGCGGGACAGCGGCGTGACGGTCGTCCTGGTCACCCACTTCATGGAGGAGGCACAGCGCCTCTGCGACCGGGTGGCCGTCATCGACAAGGGCCGCCTCGCCGCCCTCGACACCCCGGCCGGACTCGTCGACCGTTCCGCCGGGTCCACCGTCATCTCCTTCACCCCCTCGAAGCCGCTCCCCGACCCCGGCGAACTCGCCCGGCTGCCCGGCGCGGTGTCCGTCTCGACCGACGGCCACGACGGCCGGATCACCGTCCACGGCACCGACGCCACCGCCGCCGCGGTGATCTCGCTGCTGGCCGGACTGCGCATCACCGCCAGCCGGCTCCGCGTCCTGGAGACCAGCCTGGACGACGCCTTCCTCGACCTCACGGAGCAGGACGCCTGATGCCCACGACCACCACCGCGGTGCCTGCCGCCCCGGCACCCAGCCCGCTCGTCGCCGTACTCAGGGCCGAGACCCGGCTCTTCCTCCGGGAACCCGGCAGTCTCTTCTGGATCCTGGCCTTCCCCGCCGCCCTTCTGACGATCCTCGGCCTCATCCCGTCCTTCCGGGAGGAGACCGGCGACCTCGGCGGCCGCAGCGTCATCGACCTCTACGTCCCCGTGGCCGTCCTGCTCGCCATGATCATGGCCGGGCTGCAGGCCATGCCGCCGGTCCTCGCCGGTTACCGCGAGCGCGGCATCCTGCGCCGGATGTCGGCCACCCCGGTACGCCCCGCGGCCCTGCTCGCCGCGCAGATCGCGCTGCACGGGGTGGCCTCGCTGGGCTCCGCCGTCCTCGTCCTGGCCGTCGGCCGGATCGCCCTCGGGGTGCGGCTGCCGCGCCAGATCGCCGGTTACGCCCTGGCGCTCCTGCTGGCCGTCGCCTGCGTCCTCGCGCTCGGCGCCACCATCTGCGCGCTGTCCAGGACGACCAAGGTCTCGGCCGCCGTCGGCTCGGTGGCGTACCTGCTGATGATGTTCACGGCCGGGGTCTGGGTGCCCGTCCAGACCATGCCCGGCCTGCTCCGCCGGATCGTCGAGTTCACGCCCTTCGGCGCCGCCTCCCAGGCACTGGACCAGGCGGGTCTCGGGCACTGGCCGGGCTGGGCGCACCTCGGCGTCATGATGGTGTGGACCGCGGCGCTGGGCATGGCGTCGACCAGGCTCTTCCGCTGGGAGTGACACAGATGAGGACGGTCGTCGTGGGGACGGCACGGGACGGTACGACCATGGAGCGGCGCTTCCACCGGTACGGCCCGTACACCCTCCTGGGCATCGCCGTCCTGATGGCCGCCCTCTCCTCCGGCCTCGTCGGGATGTCCGAGGCCGACGTGTACACGGCGGGCGCCCTGACGGCGGCGGCCTGCGCCCTCCAGCTGGGGTGGGGCCGCATCCGGCGGGACGGGGCCCCGCACCCCCGGGCCGCCGTCGTGTACTACGTCCTGCGGACCGCGCTGGCGTTCGCGCTCTGCTGGTGCAACCCGTTCTTCTCCGTCTACGCGATCATCGGCTACTTCGACGTCGGCGACCTGCTGCCGAAGCGATACGCACGCGCAGGGATGCTGTGCACCGCCGTCACCATGGCGGGCTCCCAGTCCGGGAGCGGGATGCCCCCGGCCTCCCTCACCAACTGGGCGGCCTTCGGCGCCCTCTTCGTCCTGCACGCCTCCCTCGCCCTGCTCTTCGGCAACATCGGCGCCCGCGAGGCCGAGCGGACCAGGCGCCAGACCGAGACCATCTCCGAGCTGGAACTCGCCAACACCCGGCTGGAACAGGCCCTCGCCGAGAACGCCACCCTGCACGCCCAGCTCCTGCTCCAGGCACGGGAGGCCGGGGTGGCCGACGAGCGGCGCCGGCTGGCCGCCGAGATCCACGACACCCTCGCGCAGGGCCTGACCGGGATCATCGCCCAGCTCCAGGCCGTCACCTCGACCGCCGACCCCGCGCAGTCCCGTGAGCACCTCGACCGTGCCTCGGCACTCGCCCGCCACAGCCTCGGCGAGGCCCGCCGCTCCGTGCACAACCTGGTACCCGCCGCACTGGAGCGCGACGACCTGCCGGGAGCGCTCCGCAAGACGGTCGACGACTGGGCCGGGCGCACGGGCGCACGGGCCGATCTCACCGTCACCGGCACCGTCGAACCGCTCCACGACGAGGTCGGCGCCACCCTGCTCCGCATCGCCGAGGAGGCCCTCGCCAACGCCGCCCGGCACGCGGGTGCGGCACGGGCCGGCGTCACCCTCTCCTACATGGGCGACGAGATCACCCTGGACATACGCGACGACGGCTGCGGCTTCGACCCCGCCTCGCTGCCCCCGCGCAGCGGCACGGGCGGCTTCGGCCTCGGCGGGATGCGGGCCCGCGCCGAGCGGATCGCGGGCACGGTCGAGGTGGAGACGGAACCAGGCCTGGGCACGGCCGTCTCCGCCCGGGTACCGCTCGTACGGCGTCCCGCGACCGATAATCTGGAGCCGATATGAACGAGGCCACCGGAACCACCCGCGTCATCACCCTCGTGCTCGTCGACGACCACCCCGTCGTACGGGACGGTCTGCGCGGGATGTTCAGCTCCGCGCCCGGCTTCGAGGTGCTGGGCGAGGCGGCGGACGGCGTCGCCGCGGTGGAGCTCACGACCCGCCTCGACCCCGACGTCGTCCTGATGGACCTGCGGATGCCGGGCGGCGGAGGAGTGGCCGCCATCGCCGAGCTCAGCCGACTCGGCGCCCGCTCCAGGGTGCTCGTCCTCACCACGTACGACACCGACTCCGACACCCTGCCCGCCATCGAGGCGGGCGCGACCGGCTATCTGCTCAAGGACGCGCCCCGCGACGAGCTCTTCACCGCCGTACGGGCCGCCGCCGACGGCCGCACCGTGCTGTCGCCGGCCGTCGCCTCACGGCTCATCTCACGGGTGCGCACCCCGGCCGCGCCCGGTCACGAGTCGCTGTCCGCGCGCGAGTGCGAGGTGCTGCGGCTCGTCGCCCGGGGCACCTCGAACCGGGAGATCGCCGCCGAACTGTTCATCAGCGAGGCGACCGTGAAGACGCACCTCACCCATGTCTTCGCCAAGCTGGGCGCGAAGGACCGCGCGGCCGCCGTCGCCCTCGCCTACGAGCGCGGCATCCTCGGCTGAGACCGACCGGTCGGTCCGATTCGGTCCCCCGCTCCGTCATTCCGTCACCCGCAGCAGCAGCACCGACCTGCCCTCCACCGTGAGCTCCGAGCCGCCCCGGTGGAGCGTGCCGGGAGCCGTCGACTGGTCCTCGCGCGAGGTGTCCAGGACCAGTTCGTACGCCTGGGCCCAGGGCGGGCCGGGCAGCCGGAAGCCGCAGGGCCGGTGGTCGGCGTGCAGGACCGCCAGGAAGCTGTCGTCGGTGATCTGCTCGCCCCGGGCGTCCCGGCCCGGGATGTCCCGCCCGGAGAGGTACAGCGCGAGCGTGGCGGCCGGGGCGTACCAGTCGGCCTCCGTCATCTCCGCGCCCTGCGGGGTGAACCAGGCCAGGTCCCGCAGGCCGTCGGGGGCCTGCGGCGTTCCGGCGAAGAAGGCCCGGCGCCTCAGCACCGGGTGACGGTGGCGCAGGTCCAGCACCCGGGCGGTCAGCTCGGTCAGCCCCCGCCACCGGGGCTCCTCCAGGAGCGACCAGTCCAGCCAGCTGACCTCGTTGTCCTGGCAGTAGGCGTTGTTGTTGCCGCCCTGCGTACGGCCCATCTCGTCGCCCGCGACCAGCATCGGCACCCCGGTCGACAGGAGCAGCGTGGTCAGGAGGTTGCGCAGCTGCCTCAGGCGCAGGGCGTTGACCTCCGGGTCGTCGGTCTCGCCCTCGGCGCCGCCGTTCCAGGCGCGGTTGTCGTCCGTGCCGTCGCGGTTGTCCTCGCCGTTGGCCTCGTTGTGCTTGTCCTGGTAGCTGACCAGGTCGCGCAGGGTGAAACCGTCGTGCGCGGTGACGAAGTTGACCGAGGCGTACGGACGCCTGCCGCCCCAGGCGTACAGGTCGCTCGACCCGGTGAGCCGGTAGCCGATGTCGCGTACGTCGGGCAGGGCGCCGCGCCAGAAGTCACGTACGGCGTCCCGGTAGCGGTCGTTCCACTCCGTCCACAGCGGTGGGAACGCCCCCACCTGGTAGCCGCCGTTGCCGACGTCCCACGGTTCGGCGATCAGCTTCACCCGGCGCAGCACCGGGTCCTGGGCGATCACCGCGAGGAAGGGGGAGAGCATGTCCACGTCGTGCATCGAGCGGGCGAGCGCCGCCGCCAGATCGAAGCGGAAGCCGTCGACGCCCATCTCCGTCACCCAGTAGCGGAGCGAGTCGGTGATCAGCCGGAGGACCTGCGGCTGCACCACGTGCAGGGTGTTGCCGCAGCCGGTGTAGTCCGCGTAACGGCGGGCGTCCTGCTGGAGGCGGTAGTAGCCGCGGTTGTCGATGCCGCGCAGGGAGAGCATCGGGCCGAGCTCGCCGGCCTCCGCCGTGTGGTTGTAGACCACGTCGAGGATCACCTCGATCCCCGCGTCGTGCAGCGCGCGCACCATCTGCTTGAACTCGCCGACCTGGCCACCCGTCGTCCCGCTCGCCGCGTAGTCCGCGTGCGGGGCGAAGTAGCCGATCGAGTTGTAGCCCCAGTAGTTGTGCAGCCCGCGCCGCAGCAGATGGTCCTCGTGGGCGAACTGATGGACGGGGAGCAGCTCCACGGCCGTCACGCCGAGCCGCCGGAGGTGGCCGACGGCGGCCGGGTGGGCGAGACCGGCGTACGTGCCGCGCAGCTCGGGCGGGATGTCCGGGTGGAGCCGGGTGAAGCCGCGTACGTGCAGTTCGTAGATGACCGTGTCCGCCCACGGCGTCTTGGGCCTGCGGTCCTCCGCCCAGTCGTCGTCGTCGTGCACGACGACGGCCTTGGGGACGTACGGCGCGGAGTCCCGGTCGTCGCGCACGGTGTCGGCGACCTGCTGCTCGGGCCAGTCCCGCACATGGCCGTAGACCTCGGGCGGCAGGGTGAACGACCCGTCCACCGCGCGGGCGTACGGGTCGAGAAGCAGCTTCGCGGCGTTCCACCGGGCACCGGTCCAGGGGTCCCAGCGGCCGTGCACCCGGTAGCCGTACCGCTGTCCCGCGCCGACGCCGGGTACGAAGCCGTGCCAGATCTCGTGCGTCAGCTCGGTCAGCGGGACCCGGGTCTCGGTGCCCCGCTCGTCGAACAGGCAGAGCTCGACGGCCTCCGCGCCACCCGCCCAGAGGGCGAAGTTGGTGCCCGCCACACCGTCCGGCCCGACCCGGAAGCGTGCTCCCAGCGGCATCGGGGCACCCGGCCATACGGGTGGTTCGTCCCGCCCGTCCTCCGGGGCCGGCCGGGTCGCCACCACTCTCCCCGTCGTACGCGGCGTTTCCTCCTGCTCGGCTGTGCTCGACACCTCTAGCCTCCTGCGGCTCGTAGGAGCGGCCACCCGCCGTAGGAGTGCGCGGCGTCCCGGCCGCGGCCTTCCGAGCGGTGTCCTCCCCTCTGTTCTGCCCACCGGGCGGCCCGCACTCACGTTTCCCCGGGGCGGCCGCGTCGTTGGGGGGAGCGTGAACCACGTAGCGAAGAGAGCACGGGCGGGTTCGGCCGCCGTGCTGACATGGGCAGGACTGTTCACCGTGCTGGCCGTACTGACGGGCTGCACCGAGGCAACGTCGTTCTTCGGGGACAACCGCTCACCCGGGGACGCCATCAGGATCGTCCCCAAGGACGGCGCCGAGAACGTCGGCGCGGACAGCCGGCTCCAGGTGACCGTCCCCGACGGACGGCTGGAGCGGGTGAAGGTGACCCGGACGGAGGACGCGGAACACCGGGAGGTGCCGGGCCGGATCGCGGAGGACGGCCGTTCCTGGGCCCCCCGGGACGACGGGTACCGGCTGGGGCTGGCCGGGAAGTACAGCGTGGAGGCCGTCGCCGTCGACGGCGACGGCCACCGCTCGGCCCGCAGCACCACCTTCACCACGCTGGTCCCCAAGGACCGCTTCATCGGCTACTTCAAGCCGGAGAACCGGTCCACCGTGGGCACCGGCATGATCGTCTCCTTCGACTTCAACCGGCCCGTCAAGAACCGTGCCGCGGTGGAGAAGGCCATCCGGATCACCACGGAACCGCGGGTCGAGGTGGTCGGCCACTGGTTCGGCAAGGACCGGCTCGACTTCCGCCCCGCCACCTACTGGGAGCCGGGGACCGAGGTCACCGTCGATGTCGGCCTGCGCGATGTGGAGGGCGCCCCCGGGGTCTACGGCAGCCAGCAGAAGAAGGTGGCCTTCCGGGTGGGCCGCGCCCAGACGTCCGTGGTGGACGCCCGGGCGCACACCATGGAGGTGCGCCGCGGCGGCGAGGTCGTCAGCACGGTGCCCATCACCGCGGGCGCCGAGAAGACGACCACGTACAACGGGAAGATGGTGGTCTCGGAGCTGCACGACGTGACCCGCATGGACGGCAGCACCGTCGGCTTCGGCGGTGAGTACGACATCAAGGACGTGCCCCACGCCATCCGGCTGACGAAGTCGGGCACCTTCCTGCACGGCAACTACTGGGAATCCCCTGACATCTTCGGCTCCGAGAACACCAGCCACGGCTGCATCGGGCTGCGTGACGTGAAGGGCGGCAGCTCGGACACCCCGGCCGGCTGGTTCTTCGAGCGGACGCTCGTGGGTGATGTGGTCGAGGTGGTCAACTCCACCGACAGGACCGTCGCTCCGGACAACGGCCTCGGCGGCTGGAACATCGGCTGGGCGCAGTGGAAGGCGGGCTCAGCCCTGCGCTGACCCCCGGTCCGACCAGGGAAGGTCCCGGAGGCGAGCCCTCCGGGACCACCCGGCGGCGGTGCGGGCCGACTTGGGACGGAACGGTGACATTCCGGGGGAGTTCTCCCCACGCGCGGTGTGATTATCTAGCGCCGAGCGTGCATGTACAGCGCGCGGTGGTGCGGGCCATGGCGGGGCCAGGCCGTGCGAGGGGAGACGACCACATTGAACGGGCAGCCGATATCGGGGGCATGGGCCGGAGCGGGCGGGGAAAGGCGCGGGCGCGGAGCCCGGGGACTTCTCGCACTGGTACTGGGCGCGCTGCTGTTGCTGGTGACCGCGTGCGGCGGCGACGGGAACGCCGCCGACAAGAACGGCGGGAAGCCGGGCGCGAAGGCCGAGGACACCAGCGCCTCGCAGGCGGTGGTGACCATCGCGCCCAAGGACGGCGCGGACGACGTGGCGACCAGCGGGGCGCTGAAGGTCTCGGCCGCGCAGGGCAAGCTGACCACGGTGAAGGTCGCCGACCCCAAGGGCGGGGCCGTCGAGGGCAAGATCGCCGCGGACGGCCTGAGCTGGGTGCCCGACCGCCACCTGGCCGCCGCCACCAAGTACACGGTGCACGCGGTCGCCAAGGACGGCAAGGGCCGCGAGTCGGCGAAGGACACCAGCTTCACGACGCTGGTCCCGCAGAACACCTTCATCGGCCAGTACACGCCCGAGGACGGCTCGACCGTCGGTGTGGGCATGCCGGTGTCGATCCACTTCACCCGGGGGATCACCGACCCGGAGGCCGTGGAGAAGGCGATCAGCGTGACGGCGGAGCCCGCCGTGGAGATCGAGCCCCACTGGTTCGGCAACGACCGCCTCGACTTCCGGCCCGAGGAGTACTGGGCGGCCGGCACGAAGGTGACCCTGCGCCTCGACCTCGACGGTGTCGAGGGGCGGCCGGGGGTCTACGGCAAGCAGGCCAAGACCGTGAAGTTCACCATCGGCCGCAGCCAGGTCTCGACGGTCGACGCGAGCTCCCACCGGATGAAGGTGGTCCGTGACGGCAAGCAGATCAAGGACATCCCGATCTCCGCGGGCGCCCCGGCCACGACCACGTACAACGGCCAGATGGTCATCAGCGAGAAGCTCAAGGTGACCCGGATGAACGGCGACACCGTCGGCTTCGGCGGCGAGTACGACATCAAGGACGTGCCGCACGCCATGCGCCTGTCGACCTCGGGCACCTTCATCCACGGCAACTACTGGGGCGGGTCCGGCATCTTCGGTACGACCAACACCAGCCACGGCTGTGTCGGTCTGCGGGACGTGCGCGGCGCCTGGGACAGCAAGACGCCCGCCGCGTGGCTCTTCGACAACTCCCTGATCGGCGACGTCGTCATCGTCAAGAACTCCAAGGACAAGGTGATCCAGCCGGACAACGGCCTCAACGGCTGGAACATGGACTGGTCGGAGTGGATCAAGTAGATCCGCTCCACGAGGCGGGCCCGGCGCTGTGACCAACGGCACCGGGCCCGCCCGCGTTAGCAGTGGTTAACCTGCTCCCCATGACCGTAACCCTCGAAGTAAGCGACAACGTCGGCACGATCCGGCTGGACCGGCCGCCGATGAACGCCCTGGACGTCGCCGTGCAGGACCGGCTGCGCGAGCTCGCCGAGGAGGCAGGCCGGCGCGACGACGTACGCGCGGTGATCCTCTACGGCGGCGAGAAGGTGTTCGCGGCGGGCGCGGACATCAAGGAGATGCAGGCGATGGACCACACGGCCATGGTCGTACGCTCCCGGGCCCTGCAGGAGTCCTTCACCGCCGTGGCGCGCATCCCCAAGCCCGTGGTCGCGGCCGTCACCGGCTACGCCCTCGGCGGCGGCTGCGAGCTCGCGCTCTGCGCCGACTTCAGGATCGCCGCGGACAACGCGAAGCTCGGCCAGCCGGAGATCCTGCTGGGGCTGATCCCCGGCGCCGGCGGCACCCAGCGCCTGGCCCGGCTGGTGGGGCCGTCGAAGGCCAAGGACCTGATCTTCACGGGCCGTCAGGTGAAGGCCGAGGAGGCCCTGGCGATCGGCCTGGTGGACCGTGTGGTGCCCGCCGCCGAGGTGTACGAGCAGGCGCACGCCTGGGCCGCCCGGCTGGCGCAGGGGCCCGCCCTGGCGCTGCGGGCCGCCAAGGAGTCCGTGGACGCGGGGCTGGAGACGGACATCGACACCGGGCTCACGATCGAGCGGAACTGGTTCGCGGGCCTGTTCGCCACCGAGGACCGTGAGCGCGGCATGCGCAGCTTCGTGGAGGAGGGGCCGGGCAAGGCCCGATTCCTCTGACCGAGCGTGAGTTGCGTACACAGGCGCGCATGTTCATCCGTGCGGGCGGATTAGCTGGACCTTAAGAGAACCTTAAGGCCCGGCGTCCGCTCCGCCCGTGCAATTACTCGGCCGCCCCCTGTCGCCGCAGGTGGGCATGGCTGTACGGGGGTCCGTTCTGTCCCTGGCATATGCCGGAGAACCGGCCCGGAATGACTGGTTCCGGTAGAGGGATTCGCCGGAACGGTCACAGAGCGCGTTCTGTGCGGCCATGATGGTGAGCATGGCGGGCCTCGAGGGTGTGGAACAGCCGCGACCGCGCAGCGGTGCGACAGCGGCACGCTGGACGACTGCCGTCGAAGACGAACAGGCGTTCAAGGCGCTGGAGTTGTTCGGAAATCCGACGGAGGGCGAAGTCCGGCTGCCCTCCCGTCCGGAGTCCGCGGCCACCGCCCGCCGGATCACCTCGTGCGTGATGCTGCGTCAGTGGCAGCTTCCCCCGCAGGCCGCCGAACACGGAGTGCTACTGGTCTCCGAGCTCGTGGGCAACGCGGTACGGCACACCGGGGCGCGGGTCTTCGGTCTGCGGATGCTGCGACGCCGCGGCTGGGTGCGGATCGAGGTGCGCGACCCCTCGCGCGGGCTGCCGTGCCTCATGCCCGTCCGTGAGATGGATGTCAGCGGGCGAGGTCTCTTCCTGGTCGACAAGCTCTCCGACCGGTGGGGCGTGGATCTCTTACCGCGCGGGAAGACCACCTGGTTCGAGATGCGCACCACCGACCGCTGACACGCAGAAACCCCCGGTCCGCCTGGGTGAGGCACGTCGGGGGTTCCTGAGGGGGCCGCGGAATGGGGGGTGTGTCCACGGCCGCACGGGGGACCTGGCTCGGGTCGGAGGAGGTCGTGCCCCCGACTATGGCAGACGGGCGACCCCGGAGCCAAAGCCGCAAAACAGGCAATGCGGGCTAATTCTGTGCAATCAGGTGATGAATCGCAGGTGTGATGGGTCACGGGCCTGGCATTCTTTGCGCATTCATCGACTTCGCTCGGTGATTCATCGATCACCTCCTGGAAGTGGCTGCACTCGTCCAGCCCGACATTTCCATACATTCCGCCTTACTGTGTCTCGGGTCCCGTGGAAAGAGCACCCGAACCGACCCGCGAGGTGGACCATGAGCGGTCGCAGGACACCGGTGGCCCGTCGCGGCGCACTGCGTACGGCGGCCGGAGGGGTGCTGGCAGGCGCCTGGGCGGTGGGCTGCGCGCCGGACGGGACCCCGCACACGCCGTCCCGGGAGGTGCGGCACGGCGAGAGCACCCCGAGCGCCGAGAGCACCCCGAGCACCGAGAGCACCGCGAGTACCCCCAGCGCCCAGAAGGCCCACGGCGCCGTACGTCCCGCCGCCGCCCCACGGCGCTTCCCCGGGCAGCCGGTCCAGATCGAGCACGGCCCCCGTGGCCGCCCCCGGGTCGCCCTCACCTTCCACGGCCAGGGCGACCCCACGCTGGCCCGGGCGGTCCTCGGCGCGGCCGAACGGGCCGGCGCCCGGCTCACCGTCCTGGCCGTCGGCAGCTGGCTCGACCAGAACCCCGGCATGGCCCGCCGGATCCTCGACGGCGGCCACGACCTCGGCAACCACACCCAGAGCCACCTCGACATCAACGCGATGGACGAGACACGGGCGTACGAGGAGATCACCGGCTGCGCCCGGCGACTGCGCCGGCTCACCGGCTCCATCGGCACCTGGTTCAGGCCCTCGCGCGCCCAGCACGCCACCCCGCTCGTCCAGGACCTCGCGCGCCGGGCCGGATACCCCCACGTGCTCTCCTACGACGTGGACTCCCTCGACTTCACCTCACCCGGGGTCGCGGCCGTCACCCGCAAGGTCGCCGGCGAACTCCGCAACGGCTCGGTGGTGAGCCTGCACTTCGGCTACCGGGACACCGTCGCCGCACTGCCCCTCCTCCTCACCGAAATCGACCGGCGCCAACTGCGCGCGGTGACCACCACGGAGCTGTTGACCTGATGCCTCCCTCCCCGCGCGCCCTCACCGCCGCCGCCCTGCTCGTCGCCGCACTCGCCGCCTGCGCCGCCCCCGCGGACCACGCGCGGCCCGCCGCCTCCCGTACGGAGGCCGCCGCCCCGCCCGACCGGCCGGCGACCCCGCCCGGGCTGCCCGGGATGCCACCCGTGCTCGACGCCGAGGACGTCTACGCGGCGGACCGCCCCGGAAAGCTCTCCCCGGTCGTCAAGGACTTCCCCTCCCGGGTCTACGTCCCCAACACCAACTCCAACACGGTGACGGTGATCGACCCGGCGACGTACAAGGTCGTCGAGACCATTCCCGTCGGCAACCAGCCGCAGCACGTGGTGCCCTCCTGGGACCTGAAGACGCTCTGGGTCAACAACGACCTCGGCGACAGCCTCACCGCGATCGACCCCGCCACCGGGAAGGCCGGCCGGACGCTCGACGTCTCCGATCCGTACAACCTCTACTTCACCCCGAACGGCAAGTACGCCGTCGTCATGGCCTCCATGGACCGCGAACTGGTCTTCCGTGACCCGCGGACCATGAAGGTCGCCAAGACCGTGCCGGTGAACTGCGCGGGCGTCAACCACGCGGACTTCTCGGCGGACGGGCGGTACTTCATCGTCTCCTGCGAGTTCTCCGGCGAACTCCTCAAGGTCGACACGGAGAAGATGGAGGTCGTCGGGCAGCAGAAGCTGCCGAAGGAAGGCGCGATGCCGCAGGACGTGAAGCTCGCCCCCGACGGATCGGCCTTCTACATCGCCGACATGATGGCCGACGGCATGTGGGTGCTCGACGGCAAGGCCTTCACCACCCCGAAGCTGCTGCCGACCGGCAAGGGCGCCCACGGGCTCTACGTCAGCCGGGACTCCCGCCAGATGTACGTCACCAACCGGGGCGAGGGCTCCGTCTCCGTCTTCGACTTCGGCAAGGAGAAGCTCACCGGGAAGTGGCACCTCCCCGACGGCGGCAGCCCGGACATGGGCGGCGTCTCGGCGGACGGCAAGGTGCTCTGGCTCTCCGGGCGTTACGACGCCGAGGTGTACGCCATCGACACCCGCAGCGGCAAGCAGCTCGCCAGGATCCCGGTCGGCAGCGGTCCGCACGGCCTCGCGGTCTATCCGCAGCCCGGCCGCTACTCCCTCGGCCACACCGGCGTCTTCCGCTGACGTCCCCCGGGGCGTGCCGGGCGCGGTCGCCCGGAGGAGTCGCCGTCCGGGCCGCCGGATAATCTGACCTCCGTCAACGACGCTTAACGAAGGGGCGGAACAGTGGCGGACATCGAGTCGGCACGCACGGCATTCGAGCGCTTCGACCAGAACGGCGACGGCCGCATAACGGCCGCGGAGTACAAGAGCGCCATGGCGCAGCTCGGCGACCCCTACGTCACCGAGACGGTCGCCCAGGCCGTCATCAACGCCCACGACGGCAACGGCGACGGCGAGCTCACCTTCGACGAGTTCTGGGCCTCGCAGAACAAGGCCTGATCCGCACCGGACCGGCGGACGCCGGCCCGGTGCGGTGGGCGGCCCGGCTACCTGAGGTAGACCAGGCCGTCGGTGGTGAGGGTGGGCCGGCCCTTGGTGCCGGCCACCACGATCTTGACGGTGTGCTTGGCGGAGGCCGGCCAGGTCTTCGTCCAGACGGCCTGGCGGTACGCGGTGGCGGAGGACTTCAGGTCCACCGTCGCCGCCCTGACCCCGTCCACATAGACGTACGCCTGTCCGGACGTCGAGGCCCGCGACACCACCCACGCGACCGAGCGGCCGGTGAACGTCCAGGTCAGCGAGGCGTTCTTGGTCCCGCTCGCGTACGATCCGCCGCCGAGGTAGCTGGACGACGACTTCGTGGTCCAGGTGCCGCTCCTCTTCGCCGAGGACTCCTGCAGGATGACGGGCGTACCGGTGACCGAGGCGGCCGCGCTGTTGCCCGCGCGGTCGTACGCGGTCGTCCTCCAGGTGGTCGCCGCACCGGACTTCGCGGTGTGCGACGCGCTGACGGTCGTCGGGCCGTAGGTCCTGGCCACCGGAGCGGTCAGGCGGACGTCCCTCAGCTGCACCGCGTCGGTGGCCTTCCACTTCAGGGAGAGCGGAACGGCCGCGGTGTTCACCGTCCCGGTGCGCAGCGAGAGGGCGGGCTTCGTGGCGAAGACGGGGGCGGTGCGGTCCGCGACCACGGTCGCCGCCGCCGATACGGACGTCTTCCCCGACAGGTGTGTCGCACGCACCTGGACCGAGTGACTGCCGACGGCCAGGGTCGCCTTGGCCGACGAGGCGCCGCCCTTCGTGGTGGCGACGGCCTTCCCGTCCACCAGCAGCTCGTACCGGGTGACGAACGCGGCGGGGGTGGTCGCCGACCACCCGACGGTGATGTCCGCCTTGGTGTAGTAGGTGGCGCCCGAGAGCGCGGCGCCGGTCACCGACGTGACGGTGAGACCCGCGACGGGGCCGGCGGCGTAACCGCGGATCGTGGGCAGCTGCGCGTACAACTTTGCGCCGGGGCATTGGGTGTTGAAGCCGTCGCGGTGCCCGGAGATCCGGCCGAACGAGTACGTCTTCCCCGCGGTGAAGGTCTTCCCCGCGTAGTTGGTGCCGTTCGCGCCCGCCGTCAGTGTGGTCGTCGTCGACGGGCTCACACCGTACTGGCCGAGCTTCCACGCGGCGATCCTGGCCACCGCGGTCGTCGCGGGGGTCGCGGCGGCGGAGTCGGTGTACATGCCGATGACGGCGATGCCCGCCGTCTCACGGTTGAAGCCGTAGGTGTGCGCTCCCTGCACGGCGCGGTCCACCCCGCCCTTGCGGCCCTCGAAGACCGTGCCGCACTTGTCGACGAGGAAGTTGTAGCCGAGGTCCTTCCAGCCGTTCGACCGCACGTGGTAGGCGTGCAGCCCCCGGACGATCGCCGCGGAGTCGGCGCAGGAGTACGCGTTCGTCTGCGCCGTGTGGTGCACGAAGACTGCCTTCACCGTGTCCATGTAGTCCGGCGACTCGTCGTTGAGGGACTCGTCGGCGTTCCAGCCGGCCCGGGTGACGATCGGAGGCTTCGGTGCCGTGGACGGCAGCGGCGGGGGCAGGGTCCCGGTCGGTCCGGCGGTGGGCGACGGGGACCCGGCCGGGGCCGACGGCGAGGCGCCGGTGCCGGGGTCCGTGCTCGGGGCCGGGTCCTCCGGGGCGTCGGTGCCCGGTTCCTCGGTCGCCGGCTCGGCGGTCCCGTCCGCGGCGGTCGCGTCGGGGGTGGGGTCCGCGGTGGGGTCGGCGGCCGGGCTCCCGGCCGGCTCGGAGGGCCCGTCCGCCGGGTCGGCCGACGGCTCGTCGGTGGCGTCGGCGGCGTACGCGGCGGGCTCGGTCCCGGACACCTTTCCGGGGTCCACCGTGTCGAGCCGCAGTCCCGCGGGGAGCCCGGCGGATGTGCCCTTCCCGGCGGACACGCGGACCTCCACACCGTCGGAGGGGCCGACCCAGCGCGGCTCCGTGGCGCCGCGCACCCCAGGCTGCCCGGCCTCCGTACGTCCGTCGACCTCCGTGTCGACGGGCAGCCAGGCCGACCAGTCACCGGTCCGCACCGACCGCGTACGCGCCTCGACGGTGCCGGTCACCCTGGCCGACGGGTCGGTCCAGGTGACGCCCAGCATGCTGAACGGTTCGGTGCTGTCGCGACGCAGGGACGCGGTCGCCCCGTCGCCCGACACCTTCAGGGCGTCGTGGTGCACCTCGGTGCGCGCCGGACCGGACGTGGCGCCGATGCCGTCGGGCACGTCCGAGGTGCCGGTCACCCCCTCGAACACCAGGACACCCGCCACGGCCGTCGTCGCAACGGCGGCCGTGGCCCATATTCTTCGCTTCACTCGCACGTGGGTCCCCGAGGATGAATGGCTGCCGTGGCGGCAGGCGGAGGATGTGACCGGCTGCGCGCCGGTCCTCCAGTTCTCCGCATGATCCTCGCGCATTCTTCACACCCTGTCCTGGCCCGGTGCCGGCGACGAGGGCTCGACCTGGTCACAATCGATCGCGCGAGGTCCCTGTCACCCGGACCGCCGGGCCGCCGGGCCCCGGGCGTCGAGCGGCCGGGTGCTCACTTCTCCGAGGGATAGACGGTCTCGAAGGACGCCCGGAACAGGGCCTGGACCTCCTCGCCGCCGAGGCCCTCGTCGCGCGCCTGGTGCAGCCATTCGGTCAGCGCGCCGCGCAGCGGCCACCCGGGGCCGGAGTCCGGTTCGGCGAGGGTGCGGGTGATGAACGTCCCCGCCCCCTGGCGCACCTCCGCGAGCCCCGCACGCTCCAGCTCCCGGTAGGCCTTGAGCGTGGTGTTCGGGTTGACCTTGGTGGCGGCGGCGACCTGCGCGGCCGTGGGCAGCCGGTCGCCCTCCTCCAGCGCGCCCATCCGCAGGGCCTGTTCGACCTGACGGACGATCTGCAGATACGTCGCCACGCCGCTGCGCCGGTCGATGCGGAACACGACCACGGACATCACCTTCCGCTCGATGAGCAACATTTTACGGAGAGAACGAGGCCTCGCCCTACAACGAGGTCTCGCCCTACAAGGGGCGGCGGGAGGCCCACCACAGGGCGAACGCGGTCAGTACGACGGTGCCCGCCAGCAGGATGCCTGCGCCGGTCCACTGCATGGCGGCCATCTGGTCGTAGTCGAGGTACTCGTAGACGTTGTTGACGATGCCCTTCTCCTCGATGCACGCGTTCGTGGCCTTCTCGGTCACCTCGGCGCACGAACCCCACCCGTACAGATGGCCGTCGGCGCTGCCGACCCACCGGTCCACCTCGTACGCGTCGTCGAGACGGGCGGGGAGGGCGGCGTCCAGCGGATACGTGAGGGTGCGCGGTGTGCCCAGGAGGTCCCGGTACATGCCCCAGGCGGTCTGCGCCGCCACACAGAAGACGAACGTGACGACCATGGAGGCGAGGACCCGGCGCAGCAGGATGCCGATCGTGATGCCGGCCGCGGTGAGGAACAGGGCGAGCGCGGGGAGGACGGGGCCCGTGGTGTCGAAGGCGGACGCGTCCATCCAGAGGTTGGGGAGGACCGAACGGTTGGGCCGCCACCACCAGGTGAAGACGGCGGAGAGCACCGAGCAGGCCACCAGGGTGATCAGGAGGCACCAGCCGAGCTTCGCGGCGAGCCAGCGGCGGCGGGTCACGGACTGCGTGGTGACGAGCTGCGCGGTGCCCTGCTCCTGGTCGGCGGCGATCAGCGGGGCGCCGAGGAAGACGGCGAGGACGCCGGGCAGCAGGGTCAGCAGGGAGGTCAGTCTGCTGAAGCTCTCGCCCACCGCCGGCTGCGGCACGCTCTTCCCGGACCGGTCGGCGGCCGCCAGCAGATCGTTCAACTGGCCGCGTTGGTACACGATCCAGAGCGAGCCGAGGACCACCAGGGCGAGGACGCAGATCAGTGTGGTCCGGTGCTGGCGCAGGACCAGCCAGGTCAGTCCGCGCAGCACCCTCGGGCGGGCGGTGCGTGCGGCCGGTGTGCCGGTCACGGTGGTGCTCATGCGGTCCTGGTCCCCTCGGTCTCGTTCTGTGCGCCGGGTGTGTACAGCGCGGGCGCGTCCGGCGAGCGCAGATGCGCGAGCAGCACTTCCTCCAGGCTGGGCTCGGCCACCTGCCAGTTCCCGGTCAGCGGGCCGTCGGTCCGCAGTAGGGCCTGGAACTGCCGCCCCTGCACGCGCTTCTCGATCACCGTGTGGCGTGCGAGGTCGGCGGGCAGGCCCCCGTCCTCGGCCAGGCCGGTCACCAGGGCGTGGGCCGGGACCAGCGCGTCGGCGTCACCCGCCATCCGGATCCGGCCGTCGGCGACGACCAGCAGGTAGTCGCACATGTCCTCCAGCTCGGCCAGGATGTGGGAGGACATCACCACCGTGGTGCCGCGCTCGACGGCCTCGGCCATCAGCAGGGTGCCCATCTCGTCGCGGGCCAGCGGGTCGAGATCCGCCATCGGCTCGTCGAGCAGCAGCAGGTCGGGCCGCTTGCCGAAGGCCAGCGCGAGGGCGACCCGGGTGCGCTGCCCGCCGGAGAGCGTCCCGACCGCGGCGCCCATCGGCACATCGCCCGAGCGTACGATCCGCTCCGCCGCCGCCGCGTCCCAGCCGGGGTTGAGCTCGCTGCCCATCCGCAGCGTCTCCGCCACGGTGAACCGCTTGTACATCGGCTTGTCCTGCCCGAGGAAGGCGAACCTCGGCATCACCCGGGAGTCACCCACCGGCACCCCGAACACCCGCAGTTCGCCCTGCGTCGGCACGATCTGACGGGACGCCAGGCCCAACAGGGTGCTCTTCCCTGCGCCGTTGGGGCCGACGAGACCGCAGATCCGTCCGGCCGGCAGCCGGAAGGAAACGTCGCGCAGGGCCCACCCCCGCCGGTAGCGCTTCCCCAGACCGCGGGCCTCCAGTGCCCAGGTGCCCGGACTTCCGCCCGGATTGCTCGTCTCCGCCACGCGCCTCGCCCCAATTCAATTAGTCAATTAATGGAATCATGGTCATCGCGGGGCATGGGTGTCAAGCGCGGCCCCTCCTGGGGTCCGCGCCCGGTACGGCGGGTGTCGTCTCACCCCACCGCGGAATGGAACTCCCGCCGGAGCCCGACGATGCCGTCGCCCTCCCGTGTCGGATGGACCCGGTTGGTGAGCAGTACGGCGTAACGGCCGGTGCCGGGGTCGATCCACAGGCTGGTCCCGGTGAAACC
>NZ_JBIWKD010000007.1:0-39502 GCF_044765485.1 Streptomyces sp. NPDC102451
GTCCCGTTTCACCGGGCCCCTCCGGGCGCTTCCCTTCGTTCTTGCGTTTCCGACTCTATCAGACTCTTTCGTGTCCGATTCCCGGCCGAAGCGGGATACTGCTGATTCGCTTTCCAGTTCTTCGCTTTCGCGTTTCCCTTTCCGGCGAGTCCGACTCTATCAGGCCTTTTCCCGTCCCTTTGACCGGGGTCTCGCGAGCATGCGAGAGCACAATCAGAAGAGGTTAGAGTCTGGGCTTGGGAGTCGCTGCCGGTCCCCGACTCGAAGTCGTGTGGGGGCCAGGCAGGGATACGACAATACAGGCCGCCGTGAGGCGAGGCAAATCGTTCGCGGTGCACCTCTAGGTCGGCCAACCGGTAGCTCTCGGGCGGAACCGGGACTTCATATGACTTACGCTGCTGACCAGTAAGCCGCCCTCCTTCAGTCGTGGCGGTGACATCCGGATCCCCACCTCTGGGAGGCTCTCCATGACCACAGTGACGTCCCCTCTTGCCGGCCGCGCCATCGGACTCACCGCGGTTCCCGACCCCGTGTTCTCCGGAGCGATGGTGGGTCCCGGTACCGCCATCGACCCCGTGCGCGAGCCCTCCGAGGCCGTCTCCCCGGTCGACGGGATCGTCGTCTCCCTCCACCCCCATGCCTTTGTCGTCGTCGACGACCAGGGCCACGGCGTGCTGACCCACCTCGGGATCGACACCGTGCAGCTCAACGGCGAGGGCTTCGAGCTCCTCGTGAACAAGGGGGACACGGTGACCCGCGGTCAGGGCATCGTCCGCTGGGACCCGGCAGGCGTCGAGGCCGCCGGCAAGTCGGCGATCTGCCCGGTCGTGGCCCTGGAAGCCACCGCCGAGTCCCTCTCCGAGGTCCGTGAGGACGGCGACGTGAAGGTCGGCGACACTCTCTTCGGCTGGCAGTGACACCCTCGGCGCAGTAACCAGCCAGTTCGGGAATCCACCGCGGTGGCACGGCCACCGCACAATCGGAGACGGGTGAAATGGAGACAACGCTGCGAGGCGTCGGCGTGAGCCACGGTGTGGCGATCGGCGAGGTTCGGCACATGGGGACGGCGGTGCTCGAACCGCCGGCCAAACAGATTCCCGCGGACGAGGCCGAGCGCGAGCAGGGGCGTGCCCGCCAGGCCGTGGAGGCTGTTGCGGCCGACCTGATCGCGCGCGGCAATCTGGCGGGGGGCGAGGCACAGCACGTGCTGGAGGCCCAGGCCATGATGGCGCAGGACCCTGAGCTGATCGCCGATGTCGACCGTCGTATCGCTGTCGGGAGCACCGCCGAGCGTGGCGTGTACGACGCTTTCGCCGCGTACCGGGCACTGCTGGCCAACGCCGGGGAGTACCTGGCGGGGCGCGTCGCCGACCTCGACGACGTACGGAACCGGATCGTGGCGCGGCTGCTCGGTGTCCCGATGCCGGGTGTCCCCGACAGCGATGAGCCCTATGTGCTGATCGCGCGTGATCTGGCTCCCGCCGACACGGCCCTGCTCGACCCCACGCTGGTGCTCGGCTTCGTCACGGAGGAGGGCGGGCCCACCAGCCACAGCGCCATCCTCGCGCGGGCGCTCGGAGTGCCTGCCGTCGTGGCCCTCCCGGGTGCGGGTGAGATCGCCGAGGGCACGGTCGTGGCGGTCGACGGCAGCACCGGCGAGATCTTCGTCGAGCCGAGCCAGGAGAAGCGCGCCGAGATGGAGAGTGCCTCCGCCGCCCGTAAGGCCGCGCTGTCGGCCGTGACCGGTCCCGGTGCCACCTCCGACGGCCACAAGGTGCCGCTGCTCGCCAATGTCGGCGGTCCCGGTGACGTTCCGGCGGCGCTGGAGGCCGGTGCCGAGGGCGTCGGGCTGTTCCGTACGGAGTTCCTCTTCCTGGACGACAGCAAGCAGGCGCCGTCCGAGGAGAAGCAGATCGCGGCGTACCGCGCGGTGCTGGAGGCGTTCCCCGAGGGGCGTGTCGTGGTGCGGGTGCTGGACGCCGGTGCCGACAAGCCGCTGGACTTCCTGACGCCGGCCGACGAGCCGAACCCCGCGCTGGGTGTGCGTGGGCTGCGCAGTCTGCTGGACCACCCCGATGTGCTGCGGACCCAGCTGACCGCCCTTTCCAGGGCGGCCGAGGGTCTGCCGGTGTACCTCGAGGTGATGGCCCCGATGGTGGCCGACCGCGCCGACGCGAAGGCGTTCGCGGACGCCTGCCGCGAGGCCGGGCTGCAGGCGAAGTTCGGGGCGATGGTGGAGATCCCGTCCGCCGCGCTCAGGGCCCGCTCGATCCTGCAGGAGGTGGAGTTCCTGTCGCTGGGCACCAACGACCTGGCGCAGTACACCTTCGCGGCCGACCGTCAGGTGGGGGCCGTGTCGCGTCTCCAGGACCCGTGGCAGCCCGCGCTGCTCGACCTGGTCGCGCTCTCGGCCGAGGCTGCCAGGGCCGAGGGCAAGAGCTGCGGTGTCTGCGGCGAGGCCGCGTCGGACCCGCTGCTGGCCTGCGTGCTGACCGGCCTGGGTGTCACCTCCCTGTCGATGGGTGCGGCGTCCATTCCCTATGTACGGGCGACGCTGGCGAAGCACACGCTCGCGCAGTGCGAGCGCGCCGCCTCCGCCGCGCGTGCGGCGGACTCCGCCGACGAGGCGCGGCTCGCGGCGCAGGCGGTGCTGTCGGGCGAGTGATGCCGTCCGCCGAGGGCGGTCGGATGTGAAGGGGTTCCCGCCGGTTCCGGCGGGGACCCCTTCGGTCTGTCAGTGGTGCTCCTCCGGTTCGTCGGCGCCGATGTCGAATCCCGCGCAGTACTCGACGCCTGATTCCGGCGACACGGGTTCACCGGTGTCGGCGTCGGTGCAGTAGGCGCTGAAGACCTCGCCCGCGGTGAGCGGGAGGAGGCCTCCCCGGTGCAGACGCCAGCCGTGCACCCGGTCCGGGGCGTCGGGAGCCGAGGTGCGCAGGACGACGCCTCCCTGGGTCTCGAGAGCGACCCCCACGGCGAGCACGGTGGCGAACTCCGCCCCTTCCGACGAGGCGAGGTGGGCCGGGCCCTCGGTGTCCCGGGTGGTGTGGAGGACGGCGAGGAGCTGCTCGTTCTCCGTGGGTGTGCTGCAGACGATGTGGTGGGTGCCCGGGCCCGCCGTGTCCAGCAGACGCATCAGCAGGTGGGACGCCCGGTCGAAGGCGGCCCGGCCGATGTCCTGTCCGCAGTCCACGCAGTCGCCGAGGCCCGCCAGCAGCATCGTGGCGTACTCCCATGTCGCTCGCCGGACCGCTCGTGAGACGAGCAGCGGGATCAACGTGTCGATGGGCTGGCCGGTGTAGGCCACGGTGGCGCCCGCTGCGGCGATCTCGGCGGTGAAGCGGCTGCGGCTCGTGCGTTCGTCGGGTTCCAGTCCGGACTCGGCGCAGAACTCCGCGTAGTCCTCCGGGTCGAAGAGGGCGACGGTGGTGTGCATTCCCTGCGCGGCTAGTGTCCGCAGCAGGCCTTCGACCTGTTGCAGGTAGACGGCGTGGTCCTCGAAGGTGAAGGTCCGGTAGTGGCGCATGGCCGCGAAGTCCTCGGCGTCGACCAGGAGGCCGACGGTGCTGGGTGCTTCGCGGCGCAGTGCGCGTCGCATGGTCGTTCCGGCGCGCCGCCGGCTGCGTTCGGTCTGTTTGATGTGCGCCATGAGTCCCCCTGTGCGCTGTCGATCGATGCTCACTCAGCGTAATCAAGGGGACTGACAACGGCCGGTCCGGCGGGTGGTTCAGTGGCGGGCGCGGGCGAGGTCCTCGTAGAAGCGGAGGAGTTCGAGGTTGTCGACGGAGCCCGGGTTGACCGCCTTGGAAAGGGCTGTGCCCTGGAGGAGCCGCTTGACCGGAACCTCGATGCGCTTGCCGGTCAGGGTGTGCGGGATGCCGGGTACCTCGATGACCTCGTCGGGTACGTGACGCGGGGAGAGGTTCTCGCGGATGGTCCGTTTGATGCTGTCGCGGAGTCCGTCGTCGAGGGTGGCGCCCTCGGCGAGGTGGACGAACAGGGGCATCCAGTAGCCGCCGTCCGGCTCTTCGAGGCCGATGACGAGGGATTCGCGGATCTCGGGGAGCCTCTCGACCGCCTCGTAGATGTCGGCGGACCCCATCCGGACGCCCTGCCGGTTGAGGGTGGAGTCGGAGCGGCCGTGGATGACGACCGAGCCTCGGTCGGTGAGGGTGATCCAGTCCCCGTGGCGCCAGACGCCGGGGTACATGTCGAAGTAGCTGTCGTGGTAGCGGCTGCCGTCCGGGTCGTTCCAGAAGCGGACCGGCATGGAGGGCATGGGCGCGGTCACGACGAGCTCGCCGACCTCGCCCGTGAGCGGTTTGCCTGCGGGGTCCCAGGACTGGAGGTCGGTGCCGAGACAGGGGGCCTGGAGTTCCCCGATGTGGACCGGCAGGGTGGGGACCGCGCCGGCGAAGCAGCTGCAGACGTCGGTCCCGCCACTGACGGAGGCGATCCACAGGTCTGCACCGGCGCCGGTGAACTCGTCGTGCAGCCAGCGGAAGCCGTCGGGCGGGAGCGGGGAGCCGGTGGTGGCGACGCACTGGACGCGGCTGAGGTCGTGGTCGCGGGCCGGATGGACGCCCGCCTTCCGGCAGGCCATGACGTAGGCGGCCGACGTGCCGAAGAGGGTCGCGCCGGTCTGTTCGGCGACGCGCCACTGGGCCTGGACGTCCGGGTAGCCGGGGCTGCCGTCGTACAGCACGAGGGTGGTGCCGGTGAGCAGGCCGGAGACGAGGAAGTTCCACATCATCCAGCCGGTGGAGGTGTACCAGAAGAACCGGTCGTCGGGGCCGAGGTCGCAGTGCAGCCCGATCTGCTTGAAGTGTTCGAGGAGAATCCCGCCCTGGGACTGGACGATGGCCTTCGGGAGTCCGGTCGTGCCGGAGGAGTACAGCACCCACAGCGGGTGCTCGAAGGGGACCTGCTCGAAGACCGGTTCGGTGTCGGAGGCGGTGAGCGCCGACCATTCGAGGGCGCCTTCGGGCGCGTCCGTGCCGAGGAGCGGGATGTGGACGACTCCGCGCAGGGTGGGGAGTTCACGGCGGAGTTCGGCGACGGTGCCGGTGCGATCGTGCTCCTTGCCGCCGTAGCGGTAGCCGTCGACGGTGAACAGCACGACGGGTTCGACCTGCTGGAAGCGGTCCAGGACGCTGCGGGCGCCGAAGTCGGGGGCGCAGGAGGTCCAGACCGCGCCGACCGCGGCGGTGGCGAGGAAGGCGACGACCGCCTGGGGGATGTTGGGGAGGTATCCGCTGACCCGGTCGCCGGGGGTGACGCCCAGCGCGCGGAGTTCGGCGGCCAGTGAGCCTGTCTGGCGCCGGAGTTCGGACCAGCTGACGGCGACCTGGGTGTGGGTCTCGTCGACGTACAGCAGGGCGGGGGCGTCGGCGCGGAGCGGGTCGTCGGCCGTGCGCAGGGCGTGCTCGGCGTAGTTCAGGGTGGCGCCGGGGAACCACTGGGCGCCGGGCATGGTGCGGTCACCGAGGACTGCTTCGTACGGGGTGGAGAAGCGGACGTCGAACCAGTCGGCGACGGCCTGCCAGAAGGTGTCGAGTTCGTCGACGGACCAGCGGTGCAGAGCCGCGTAGCCTCCGTCGGCGGGTGCACCGTAGCGTCCGGCCGCCCATCGCTGGAAGCGGGTGACGGCCGCTGCCTCGACGCGCTCGGGTTCGGGCTGCCAGAGGGGGGCTTCGCCGGCTGCTGAGGTCATGGAGGCTCCCTGGCCTTTCGGGGTGTACGCGGGGTCTGCGTGCTCGCGCGCACGGGCTGGGGTGTGCGCGTGAACGGCTGTTACGGACGATGCCATGTGATCGTCCTGTGCACCAGGGTTCCCCTGCCATGGCTGCGTGTCCGGCTGTGTGGTGAAGCCACAGGTGAACGGATGCTGAACGGAGCACGCTTCCGTCCGGCCGGATGGCAGGGTGGCCCGCATGGATGGTCGTGACCTGGTGCGCTCGGTGAAAATGGTCGGCTCCGTACAGGGGATGCGTACGGTCCGCTCGGCCTGGCGGCGCCGGCGGGCGGATGCGCGGGCGCTGGCGCCGCGCGGTGCGGAGCGGGCCCGTGTGCCCGGGCTCCTGATCGGTGCGGAGCCCGGGCCGGGCGGTGGGGTCGTGCGGTTCGCGCGTTCGCGGCTGCGGGTCAGGGTGGCGGTCGGTGGTGCGGTGTTCTGGTCGTGGGACGACGCCGGGCCGCTGCCTTCGTACGCCCTGCCGGGAGACGAGCCGGAGGCCGATACGCGGGCGCGGCTGGAGCCGGACAAGAACGGCGGCTGGCAGGTGGTGTCGGAGCGGCTGACGGTCGCCGTGTCGCGGCACGGGGCGCTGGAGTTGCGTACGCCTGGCGGTGTGCTGCTGCGCCGGGAGCTGCCGCCGCGCTGGTGGGAGCCGGTGGCGGGCGGTCCCGCGCGGTGGGTGCAGCGGTCCGAGGTGCCGGCCGACGCCCGGTTCTTCGGGCTGGGCGGGCGGGCCTCCGGGCCCAGGCTGCGGGAGGGCACGTACCGGCTGTGGAACACCGATCCGGGCGGCCGTTTCGGGCCGGGGGACGATCCGCTGTATCTGACGATGCCGGTGCAGCTGGTGGTCTCGGACGCGGGGACCCATCTGGCGTTCCACGACAACTCCTGGGCGGGGCGGGTGACTCTGCAGGAGGGCGAGGAGGGTGAGGGGTCGGGGCACGACCGGCCGGGCGCGTGCGAGGTGCGGATGGAGGGAGGACCGCTCCGCTGCTGGGTGGTCGTGGGGACGCCGGCCAGGGTGCTGCGGGGCTGGACGGAGCTGACGGGGGCGCCCGCGCTGCCGCCGTCGTGGGCGCTGGGCCCGCAGCACGCGCGCTGGGGGTTCGGCAGCGAGCAGGAGGTGCGGCGGATCGCGGCCGGGTACCGGGAGCGGGGGCTGCCGCTGTCGGTGCTGCATCTGGACATCGACCACTACGACGCGCACCAGGTGTTCACGGTCGACCGGGAGCGGTTCCCCGATCTCCCCCGGCTGGCGAAGGAGCTGCGCGAGGACGGCGTGCGGCTGGTGTCGATCGTCGATCCGGCGGTCAAGGCGTCGGCGGGCAACGCGGTGTTCGCCGGCGGTCTGGAGGTCGGTGCGGAGGGTGCGTTCGTCCGGGATCCGCAGGGCGCTCCGGTGCTGGGTGAGGTGTGGCCGGGTGAGTGCGTCTATCCGGACTTCACGGATCCGCTGGTGCGCGAGTGGTGGGGTGGGCTGTACGAGGAGCGGCTCGGCCAGGGGTTCGCCGGGGTGTGGCACGACATGAACGAGCCGGTGTCGTTCTCGGCGTTCGGTGATCCGTCGTTGCCGCCTTCGTCCCGGCACTCACTGGAGGGCCGGGGCGGGGACCACCGGGAGGCCCACAACGTGTACGCCCTGGCGATGGCGAGGTCCGGGTACGAGGCGCTGTGCCGGCTGCGCCCCGACGAGCGGCCGTTCCTGTTCTCGCGTTCGGGGTGGGCGGGGATGCAGCGGTACGGCGGCACCTGGTCCGGTGATGTGGCCACGGGGTGGCCGGGGCTCCGGGCGTCGCTGGCGCTGGTGCTGGGGCTCGGGCTCTGCGGGGTGCCGTACTCGGGGCCCGATGTCGGCGGGTTCGACGGGTCGCCGTCGCCCGAGCTGTATCTGCGCTGGTTCCAGCTGGGCGCGTACATGCCGCTGTTCCGTACCCATGCGGCCATCGACGCGGGGCGTCGGGAGCCGTGGGAGTTCGGGCCGGAGGTCCTCACGCATGCGGGGCGGGCGCTGGAGGAGCGGGAGCGGCTGCTCCCGTACTTCGTGACGCTGGCGCAGCTGGCCCGGCTGTCCGGTGCGCCGTATGTGCGGCCGGTGTGGTGGGGCGCGCCGGGGGACCGTGCGCTGCGGGACTGCGAGGACGCGTTCCTGCTGGGTGACGCGCTGCTGGTCGCGCCGGTGCTGTCGGAGGGGGCGGACCGCAGACCGGTGCGGCTGCCGCGCGGGCGGTGGTACGACACGGCGACCGGGCGTGCGTACGAGGGACCGGGCCAGGTGGTGGTGGAGGCGCCGCTGTCACGGATTCCGGTGCTGGCGCGGGCCGGTGCGGTGATCCCGGTGCGGGGCGCGGAGGGTGGCCTCGAACTGGAGGTGTGGGCTCCGCCCGTGGGGCGTACCGGCGGCGGGCTGGTCGTACGGGACGTGGGCGACGGGTGGGAGCGGGCGGAGGTGGAGCGCTACACGTCGCGGCTCAGCTCCGGGCGCGTGGTGGTCGAGCGGGACGGTGCGGAGGGGCTGGTTCCGTATCCGGTCCGGGTGCGGGGGCTGCCGGCTCAGCCGTAGGCGCCGTCGAACCAGGAGCGTACGGCCTGGGTGTGCAGGGGGAAGGCGAGCGTGTCAGGGGTGCGCAGCACGTCGTACCCCGAGGTCTCGTCCGTCGGTCCGGAGGGCGGGAATTCCGCGGCGGGGCGCGGCGGGAGCAGCCCGAAGACCAGGAGGTGGCCGTCCGGGGAGCTCAGGGCGTCGGCGAGGCGTACGTCTGTCTTGTCGGCCCGGATGCCGGTCTCCTCGCGCAGCTCGCGCACGACGGCGTGGCGCCAGTCCTCGTCCTGGTCGATGTAGCCGCCGGGCAGCGCGATGCCGCCCCGGTGCGGCTCGATGGTGCGGGTGATGACCAGGAGGCCGGTGGGGTGCGGTCCGGTGACGGGCAGCAGGGCGACGGCTACGGGCAGCGGGTTGCGGTAGGCGGTGTGGCCGCAGGCCGTGCAGGTGCGGGGCCAGGTGTCGGTGGCGTACGGGGCCCCGCAGTTGCCGCAGTGGGAGTCCTTCACGGGCGGGACTGTATCCGATCACTCTTCTCCTGCGGCCCCGGAGCTGATAGACGGTGTGCCCATGACAGGAACTGTTCGTCTTCTCCGTGCCCTGGCCGCCGCAGGCGCCGCTCTGCTCGCCGTGACCGCCGCCGCCCCGGTGGCGGCGGCCCGCCCCGAACCGAAGGCTCCCCCGCAGTTCGTCGACCTCCGCTCCGTCGATCCGACGATCATCACGGAGATGCGCTACACGACCGCGCACAACTTCATGGGAGAGCCGGTGGACGGCTACCGGCAGCCCGTCTGCATCCTGACCCGGCCCGCCGCCCGTGCGCTGCGCACCGCCCAGCGGAGCCTGCTGCGTCAGGGGTACTCGCTCAAGGTGTACGACTGCTACCGGCCGCAGCGGTCCGTGGACCACTTCGTCCGCTGGGCGGAGGATCTCGACGACCAGACCATGAAGGGGGAGTTCTTTCCGTCGGTCGACAAGACGCGGCTGTTCGAGGACGGTTACATCGCGGAGAAATCCGGTCACAGCCGGGGCAGCACGGTGGACCTCACCCTGGTGAAGCTGCCGGCGCTGCCGACCAGGCCGTACGTGCCGGGCGAGAAGCTGGCTCCGTGCTACGGGCCCAAGGGCGAGCGCTTCCCCGACAACTCGGTGGACATGGGGACGGGGTACGACTGCTTCGACACCCTGTCGCACACGGACGACCCGCGGGTGCGGGGAGCACAGCGCGCCAACCGGCAGTTCCTCAAGGAGACGCTGACCGGTCTGGGGTTCGTGAACCTGGCCGAGGAGTGGTGGCACTTCACGTACAAGCCCGAGCTCTTCCCGGAGACGTACTTCGACTTCCCGGTGGCCAGGCGCTCCGTGGCGGGGCACTGACGACCCGGGCGGAGAACTAGGGAGAACGGGCGACCGGGACCACCCCCGTGGGCTCCGGCCGCCCGTTCTCCTTATCGGACGCGGAACTGCCGTATCCGGTTGCCGGCTGAACGATTACGGTGCCTTCATGTCACAGCAGACGTTCGGTTCGTACGAGGAGTTCTGGCCCTACTACGTCGCCATGCACTCAAGGGCGGCGACGCGATGGGTCCATCTGACCGGGACCCTGACCGGTCTCGCGGTCACGGCGTACGGTCTGGCGCGGGGCCGGAAGCGGTACGCCCTGGCCCTGCCCCTGATCGGATACGGCACCGCGTGGCCCGCGCACTTCCTCATCGAGAGGAACAATCCGGCGACGTTCGGGCATCCCGCGTGGTCGCTGCGCGGTGACGTGCAGATGATCCGGATGATGCTCGCCGGACGGGACCAGGAGCTGGCCAGGACCGCGGCCGAATGGCTCGCCGAGAACCCGTGAAACCGGGTTGCGCGCACGGGGTTGACGGGTCGTCACCCCGGGTGAAGACTCCTTCCACGCCCGCTGCCCCCCGCACCGTACGCGCGGTCCGTACCCCGGTCGGCGGGGGTACGGGCCGCGTCACGTGCGACGGCTCCGCCGTCAGGTCGTGGCGGGTTCCCGGAGCCGGTCGGCACGCACCATGGCGTGCTCCACGACCGCCACGAGCACATCCCGTACGGACGCACGGTCGCGCGCGTCGCAGAGCAGCACCGGCACCTCGGGGTCGAGGTCGAGTGCGGCCCGGACCGTCTCGGTGGGGAACTGCTCGGCGCCCTCGAAGAGGTTGACGGCGACCGTGAACGGGATCGCCCGGCGCTCGAAGTAGTCGACCGCCGCGAAGCAGTCCTCCAGCCTCCGGGTGTCCGCCAGGACCACAGCGCCCAGGGCTCCCTGGGCCAGCTCGTCCCAGAGGAACCAGAAACGGTCCTGCCCGGGTGTCCCGAACAGATAGAGGACCAGGTCCTCGCGCAGGGTGATCCGGCCGAAGTCCATCGCCACCGTGGTGGTGCTCTTGCTCTCGACCCCCGCCACGTCGTCGACGGGACGGCCGGCCTCGCTCAGCCTCTCCTCCGTGCGCAGCGGTCTGATCTCGCTGACCGCGCCCACCAGCGTCGTCTTGCCCACGCCGAAGCCGCCCGCCACCAGGATTTTCAGGGTAACGGGCTCGACGGGCCGCTTCCTGCGGCTAGAGCGCCCGAAGGCCATTGATCACCTCGCGAAGAATGCTCTCGTCCGGCAGCTCGGCCGGCGGAACGGGACGGGTGACGTGCACCAGTTCGTCCTCGACGAGGTCACCGACCAGGACACGGACCACCCCGACGGGGAGGTCCAGCCCGGAGGCGAGTTCGGCGATCGACTGGGGCATGTCGCTGCACAGTTCGACGATCTCCACGTGTTCCGGGGAGAGCGTCTGGTCCCGGCCGGGATCGTCGGCCGCCGGTTCGGGGATGACGATCGCGATCAGGTCGAGACGATGACGGGACGCGCTGCTGGTACGCCCCCGGGTCATCGCGTAGGGCCGGACCACCGGCCCCGCTTCGGCGTCGTACCAGCGCGAGGGGCCCGCTTCGGCCGGAGTGGGTGGTGATCCGGGCGCGGTGTCCCGGAAGGAGTCTGCGCTCATCCCCCCGCCTCACCCTCCGGCGGGCAGACCGGTGGTCCGGGGGGCGTTGGCCAGGTGCGCCCCCACGCGCTTGACCATGAGGGTCATCTCGTACGCCACCTGCCCGACGTCCGAGTCCGAGTCGGCCAGGACGGCGAGACAGCTGCCGTCACCCGCCGCCGTGACGAAGAGGAAGGCCTCGTCGAGCTCGACCACCGTCTGCCGGACCCGGCCGGCGTCGAAATGCCGGCCGACGCCCTTGGCGAGGCTGTGGAACCCGGAGGCGACGGCCGCCAGGTGCTCGCTGTCCTCGCGGGTCAGGTCCTGGGACGTGCCGGTGGCGAGGCCGTCGCTGGAGAGCACCAGCGCCTTGCGGATGCTCGCGACGCGCTCGACCAGTTCGTCGAGGAGCCAGTTGAGTTCGCCGGAGCCCTGGCGTGAGGCGTCGTGTGCTGCGGCGTTCGGTGCGGTCATGGACCGTCCCCTCCCGGAGTGGTTCCTGGTGCTGTATCGCCTGGGCCGGTCTCGTCCTCGGCGTTCTGCCGACGTCCGCGCTGCCAGCCGCGTTGAAGCGAAGCCATGCGATTGCGTACTTCGTCCGCATCACGTTCGAGGTCGTCGTCGGTGAGTGCGGGGGCGTGGCCGGAAGTCCGTCCTGCGGAGTCCTCCCGGAGCTGTGGGGCGAGGTTCGCCTGCCGGACCCTGCGCGGAAGGCCGCCCACCGTGTCCGGCGTGGTCGGCCGGGGCGCGGGCCTGAGCCGCGTCGGGGCCTCGTCGGCCGGGGACGGGCCGGGCTCGGCGGCGGCGGGGGGCTCGGGACCGTCGGCCGTACCGGGATGGGAGCGGCCCCCGTCGCCGATCCGGCGGCCCGGGCCGGTGACGAGGGTCGGCGGCTTGCGGCGCGGCAGCGGGACGGGGCCGGCGGGGCGCATCGGACGGACGTCCGCCGAGCGGCCGTCCGTCGCGTCGAAGGCCTGCTGGTGCTGTTCCCGGTCGGCTTCCCTGCGCAGGTCGCGGGCCCGGAAGATGCCGCCCCGCTCGCTCTCGGTGTCCTCCAGATCGGATACGCCGTCGAGGACCGGGCCGAGTGCCGGGTCGAGCTCCCGGTCCCGGGCCGGATCGGTGAACCCGAGTGTGCCCACCGGGCCTTCGAGTTCGACGGGGCCGTCGAGCACGGACGGGTCCGTGAGGCCGGTGGGGACCGGGGAGAGGCCTGCCGGCCTGCCCGGGATGCTCGTGTCCGCGACCCCGTCCCTGCGGGCCTTGTCGCTGCCGGGCGCGTCGCTGCCGGGCCGGCCGCTGCCGATGGCCTTCTCGGCCCGCCGGTCGAGGCGGAAGCCGGTGCCGTGCGTGTCGGGGGCGTCGGTGAGCAGCTGCGCCGGGATGAAGACGACCGCGGTCGTCCCTCCGTACGGCGAGGTCTGCAGCGACACCCGGACATTCTGCCGCTGGGCGAGCCGGCTGACGACGAACAGGCCGAGCCGGTCGGTGTCGGAGAGCTCGAAGTCGGGTGTCTCGGCGAGCCTCAGGTTGGCGTCCAGGAGGACCTCGGGCGCCATGCCGAGGCCGCGGTCGTGGATCTCCAGGGTGAAGCCGTTGGCCACGCGTTCGCCGTGGACCTGCACCGCGGTGTGCGGGGGCGAGAACACCGTGGCGTTCTCCAGCAGTTCCGCGATCAGGTGGGTGAGGTCGGCGACGGCGGGGCCGCCCACGCCGATGCGGGGCAGGCGGCGGACCTCGATCCGCTCGTAGTCCTCCACCTCGGCGACGGCCGCGCGCACCACGTCCATCAGCTGGATCGGCTTGCGCCACTGCCGGGACGGGGCCGCCCCCGAGAGGATCACGAGGCCTTCCGCGTGGCGGCGCATGCGGGTCGTCAGGTGATCGAGGCGGAACAGGTCGGCGAGCTCGTCGCCGTTCTCGGTACGCCGCTCCATCGCGTCCAGGAGCGTCAGCTGGCGGTGCAGGAGCACCTGGTTGCGGCGTGCGAGGTTGACGAAGACCTCGGACACCCCGCGGCGCATGTCCGCCTGCTTCACGGCGGCCTCGACGGCGGCCCGTTGAAGGGTGTTGAGGGCCTGCCCGACTTGACCGATCTCGTCCCGCTCGTAACTGAGGTGGGGGGCTTCGGTCTCCACGTCGACCTGCTCGCCCGCCGCGAGCCGCCGCATCACGCTGGGCAGCCGTACCCCGGACACCTCATGCGCGTCCTTGCGCAGCCGGGAGAGGTCGCGGACGAGTTCGCGTCCCACGCGTACGGAGACGAAGACGGAGACGAGCAGGGCCACGAAGCCCAGGACCCCGGCGACACCGGCCTGGATCAGGACCCGGTAGCCGGCGGGTTCCGCGCGGTCCTGGAAGCGGTTGGACATCTCGGTGCCGTCGTTGGCCAGGTGCTCCAGGACCGGCGGGGCCACTTCCTCCCAGCGCTCGGCGTCGATGGCGCCCGGCTTGGTGATCGGACCCGTCGCGATGAGCCGCTGCTCGGCCGTGCGGAGCGGTTCGGTGTCGGGGCTGCGCCAGTACTGCTCCATGCGCCCGCGTTCGCTTTCCGGCAGGAGCTCGAGGTTGACCTCGTACAGGAGCGAGCGGCTGGCGGCGAGATCGGAGACGACGCGCAGCTCGGGGGCGCCGAGCCGCCCCGCGATGAGGCCCGAGGCGATCAGGGCGTCCTCACGCGAGAGCATCTCGCGGGCCCGGGAGATGCCGACGAGGGCCCGGACCTGCTTGTCCATGGACACGTTCTCCATCGTGTGGAGACCGTTCAGGAAGCGGTAGCAGGGGTCGACGAGCCCGTTGTAGAAGTCGAGGGCCCGGGTCCGGTCGATGGTGCGCTTCTCGACGGACCCGCGCAGCGCGTCCAGGCCGTCGACCTCGCTGAGGATCGAGTCGAGCTGGGCCTCCGACTCGGGGCTCAGCTTGTCGCGTATGTCCTTGCTCTGCGCGCTCTGCCTGACCTCGGCCACGACCTGGTCGGTCCGGGCCCGCTGGCGGCGCAGCAGGGGCAGGGCGTCCGATGCCCGGGGGTCGGCGAGGAAGACGAGCGTCTGGCGGCGTTCACCCTGGACGGCACGGATGGTGTCTTCCAGCGGGTGGCCGACCTGCTCCACGATGGCGCTCGCGCCCATCAGCTCACCGGCTTCGCGGCCGGTGACGTAGGTGGCGAAGACCCAGAGACCTGTGAGGGAGGCGAGCGGCACCAGGAGCAACGCCACGATCTTCCTGCGGATGGACTTCCCGCGAAAGCGCATGGCCTCCCCCAGCTCGGCCCCGCACCGCGGGGGTGGTGTCGTGTCGGTCCCGGTGGTTCCGGTCGCCCGGTCCTGCCGGTCGTTCGGGGTGTTTTCGGGGTGTTCCTGCCGCAGCCCGTCGGGCGTCGGCCGGTGTTCCGTCAACAAACGGCGTGAGCCTACTACTGACCTACCGGTAACTCGAAGACGTGTCCGGACGATTACAGGCCACTCTTCCCCGAGTTGCTCACCAGTTGTCCTGGTATTCCCTGCGAAGAAATTCGCGAAAGCGACAGAGAACCCCTGGCCGAACGCGGTGCATCCACACAAGGCAGTTGGCTGGAATTCTTCGTTCCGTGACCTTTCGGGGCCGGTTGGGGACTCCGGCGGGAATCTTCGCGACCTGGCGTTCGTCCACACGTACGGGGCAGAAGAACCTCACGGGGGTACGTGCGACAGGCAAGCGGCTCCGCCCGCGTAGAACGGGCGCAAGCCGGGCAGCCACCCTTGAGTCGGACAGTGGTGGGGAGTTGAAGGTTCTTGGACACGGAGGAACGCGGGGGTGCGGCGGCATCACCGGCAGCCGCAGCACCGGCCGGCACGTCACCGGCGAACGCGTCGCGGGCCGGTGAGTGGCAGGGCGGCGGGGCGCGGACCGGTGCCCGGATCCCGCGGCAGCTGTGGGTGGAGGAACCCGCGATACGGCGGCGGATGCCCGATCCCGTACGGACGGCCGCCGTGCGCGCCGTCCTCATCATGTCGCTGACCATCATTCAGGCCATGGTGGCCTTCCTGTGCACGCTGGCCGGGTCCTGGCTCGCCTTCCCGATGGTGCTCAGCAGTGTGGCGGGCACGGTGGTGGCGACCTGGTCGGTGCTGGACGTCTGGGTGACCCGCCAGGTGTGGAACCAGCGCAACGGCGTGGTGTCCGTCCCCAGCAGCACGGCGCGCCGGATGCGCCGGGAGCGGCGGGCGGCCAGGCGCGCCGCGCGGTCCCGGGCGCGTGGGGAGGCCCGGATACGACGCCGGGGCGAAGGCCGGCTCTCCCGGGCCTGACCGCCTGCGCCCCGGCCGCCCCCGGCGCTCTCCCGATACCGCTTCCCCGGTCACCGCTTCCCGGTCACCGCTTCCCGGTCACCGCTTCTCCGTGGCCTGCTGCGCCGGCTCCGTCTTCGTATCCGTCATCTCCGTACGCATCTCCGGGACCGCCGTCGCGCCCGCGGTGCCGGCCGTCTCTCCGCTCCGCTTGAACATGCGGGTGGCGGTGATCTCGCCGTGGACGGTCTCACCCGCGGGGTCCTGCTGGGGCAGCCCCGGCCTGAGGTGCTCCTCGACACTGATGTACTTCAGGCCCGCCCGAAGGTCCGCGTCGTTGCGGAGCCGGATGACCAGCGGGAACTCCGCGAGTGCCGTGGTGTCGAACAGCCCGGTCGTGTAGAGCAGCTGGACGCCCAGCGCGTCGGAGACCGCGCGCTGCAGCTCCAGCAGGTACGTCGCGTTGGCGCGCCCGATGGGGTTGTCGAGGAAGAGCGTGCCCGCGTGCCGGTGCCGGTCGCGGCCCCGGTCGTTGCTCCGCAGGGCCGCCATCGTGCAGTACAGCGCGATCGCGGCGGTGAGCAGCTGGCCGCCGGAGAAGACGTCGCCCATCTGTCCGACCGGAACGCGCTCGGCGCGGAGCACCGCGTCCGGCTTGAGGATCTCCACGGCGATGCCCTTGGGCTGCAGAGCAGCCCGGACACCGCGCAGCAGGAGGGACATGCCGTCCCTGCGCAGGTCGGAGTTCTTCTTGAGGGCGGCGTGCGTGGCCTCGTCGATGACCTCGCCGAGCCGCTCGGTGAGCGTGGCCTGGTCGGGTTCCTCGAAGCGGATCCGGAGGAACTCCTGGCCGGACCACTCCCCCAGCCCCTCGGGGAGCTGGGAGAGCCGCTGGGCGGAGCGCAGCGTCGTGAGGGCGGACTCCACGAGACCGCGGAGCCGGTCGACGATGGAGTCGCGGTTGCGCTCCAGCTGGACCAGCTCGTCGGTGAGCACACGCAGCCTGGGAGCGAAGGCCGCGGCCCACTTCTCCGCGTGGTCGGGGAGGGCGGCCGCCGGGAGTTCCCGGATCTGCTGGCGGGCTGGGGTGCGGACCTGTTCGTAGCGGGTGGAGTTGGCGTGCCGTACGAGTACGTCGCTCGCCTCCCGTACGGAACTCTCCGCGGCCGACAGGTCGGTGGCGCAGCCGCGCAGTGAGCGGCGTGCCTCGGCCGCGGACTGCCTGGCCTCCTCCAGGGTGCCCGGGTACGGATCGGGGGCCTCGGTCTCCTCCTCCGCTCCGTGGTCCCTGAGCAGGTCGCGCAGGAGCGCGGCGGTCTCGTCGAAGCCGCTCGCCGAGTCCTCGGCGGTGCGGTGGGCGCGCAGCAGTTCGGCGTGGGCGGCGCGTGCGGTGTCCAGCGCGGCAGTGGCGGTGGCCAGTTCGGCCGTCGCCGTACGGAGCAGGACCTGGGCCTGGTCGGCGTCGGCCGGGGCCAGGTCCGCGGGGAGCTCGGTGTGGTGGGGCGCCTCATCGGCGGGGGCGAGCCGTTCGGCCTCGCCGCGCAGCCGTCCGAGCTGCTCGCTGGCCGTGGACGCCCGGGTCTCCAAGAGCTGGACGAGGGACTCGGCGCGTGCGGCGGCGGCCTGCCGGGAGGGACCGTCGGCGCCGTCGGTTCCTTCGAGGAGCTGGGCGGCGCGGGTGCGGACCTTGTTGGTGAGGCGGTCGAGCTCGGCCAGGGCGGCGCTCTCGTCGCTCTCGGCTCGCGCCTGCTCGGCGCGCAGGTCCGCTCCGACGCCCACCTTCTCGTACAGCTGGGAGGCGGCCCGGTACGCCTCGCGCAGGGCGGGCAGGGAGGTGCGCGCGGTGGAGGGGCCGGGCTCCGGGAGGGTCTCCGGGGCGCCCGCGATCTCGGCGCGCTCGGCACGCAGGGCACGGGCGGTTCGGTGGGCGTCGTCCGCGGCGCGCTGGGCGGCCCTGCGGTCCTCGTCGGCGGCGCGTGCCCGCTCCAGGTAGGCGGTGGCACGCGCCTCGGATTCGGCTGCCTCGTCGGTCAGTTCACGCAGCCGGGCCTGCCAGCCCGCCCGGTCGCGGAGCCGGTGGGCGAGCCCGGCGAGCGCGTCCGCCGCGCGGCGCGCGCGCTGGGCCGCCTCCTGCCGTTCGTCGCGGAGGCGCGCGGCGTCGGCGGCCGCCTCGTCGGCCTCGGCGCGCACGGTGCGGGCCTCGGCGAGTGCGGCTTCCGCGGTCTCCGCGGCGGCGCGGGCGGTGAGGGCGGCGTCGCGGAGCTCGGCGAGCATCCCGGGCGGGCAGTCGGCGCGCCAGGAGCCGATCCGGGCGGCGAGTGAGCGGTCGGCGGTGAGCCGGGCCGCGAGCGACCTGATGTCCTCGTCGCGCGCCGCGGCCCGGGCCCTGAGTGCCTGGCGCTCCTCGTCGGCGGCGTGTTCGTCGTGCATCGCGGGGTTCGGCGGGACGAGGAACACGTCGTCGTCGCCGGGGCCGTCGGGCGAGGGGACGGGCGCGAGGAGGGCCGCGGTGGTGCCGACGGCCACGGCCGACCGGGGCAGCAGTGCGGCGGCGGCCAGGACCTCGCGGGCACGGGTGTGCGCGTCCGGGTCGGTGATGACGACACCGTCGACGAGCTCGGGCCGTGCGGCCAGGACGGCCGCGTGGTCGGCGGGGTCCACCGCCTGGGCGAGGTAGCGCCAGCCGGGCAGGGCCGGGATGCCGTGCTCACCGAGGTACTCGACGGTGGCGAGGACGTCGGGCCCCGGGGGCAGCAGTCCGCCGTCGCCGAGGGCGCCGAGGATGCGGGAGTCGTCGGCGGCGGCGGTGCGCAGGTCGAAGAGCCGGCGTTCGGCGGCGGCGACGCCCTGGTCGAGGAGCTCCCGCAGCTCGTCGGCGTTGTTGTCGAACTCCTCGGCCGTGAGGGACCGCTCGTCACCGGACGTCTCCTCCGGCGCGCCGGAGCCGTCCTCGTCCGCACCGGTGGCGGCGCGGCGGGGGCGGGGCACTCCGGCCGCGGTCGGCAGACCCAGCAGGTCGGCGAGTCGGTGGTCGGCGGCGATCGACTCGGCGGCCCTGAGCTCGGCCTCGTAGGACTGTTCGGCGGCCTGGGCGCCGTCGGCGGCGCGGGCCGCGGCGAGCTCGGTGCGGCTCTCCGCCGCGGCGGCCTCGCGGGCCTGGTCGGCGGTGGCCCGGGCGGCTTCCCGCGCGGTGTCCCAGGCGGCGACCGCGCTCTGTTCGGCGTCGTTGGCGGCGAGGGCCGCGCGGGCCGGGTCGGCGTCCGGCGCGGTGTCGTCGAGCCAGCCCGCGCGCACGGCTTCGGCGGTCTCCTGCTCGACCTCGGAGAGGCGCTGGCGCAGGTGTCCGGCCTCGCTGCGGGCGCGCTGGGCCTCGGTGGCGGCGGTGGTGGCGTCCCGGTGGGCCGTCTCCCCGGTGGTCTGAAGGGTGGCTGAGCGCTCCTCCTCCTCGTCGGCCACCCGCTCCCCCGCCTCCGCGGCGGTGTGCAGGGCGCGTACGAGGTCGGCGGCGGCCGTGGCGCGGGCGGCCAGGGCGGGGGCCGCGTCGCGCTCGGCCTCCCGGATGGCGACGGCGACACGGGCCGAGCGGTCGGCGGCGGCGCGGTGGCGCAGGACGGCTTCGGCGGCCTGCCAGGCGGCGTGCAGGGTGCGTGCCTCGCCCAGCTCGCGGCGCTGGGCCGCCGCGCTCTTCTCCGCGGCGGTCAGGGCCAGGGAGGCGTGCCGGTAGGCCAGTTCGGCCGCGATCAGGTCCCGGTTGCCGCGGGTCGCTTCGGCCTCGGTGACGGTGTGGGCGGCGGCCGCGACCTGCTGGGCGAGCTCGGCGGTGCGGCCCCGCTCCTCGGCGGCGCGGCCGGAGAGCCTGCGGGCCAGGGTCCGGGTGCGCCGCTCGGCTCCGGCGTGGACGTCGCGGCTGCGGGCCCTGGTCGCGGTGGCGTCGACGATCCGGCCCAGCAGGTCGACGGAGCCGGCGGTGAAGTCGCGTTCCGCGGTGAGTTCGGCACGGCGGCCGAGCTTGTTGCCGAAGCCGCTGACGAGGTCGGCGAGGCCGTCCGTGTCGCGGGTGTCGGTGACGGCCCGGAGCAGCAGGTCGGTGAAGTCGGAGTCCTTCTTGACGGCGAAGAGACCGGCGGCCTCGCCCTCGTCGGCGTTCATCTCCCTCTGGTAGCGGAAGAGTTCGGGATCGAGCCCGAGGTCGCCGAGGTGTTCGTTCCAGCGGTCGTGGATCTCTTCCCAGTGCACGTCGAGGTGGGGGTAGAACTTCCCGGCGTCCGTGAGGGCGTCGCGGAAGCCCTTCATGGTGCGGCGCCGTCCGCGGGCGCCCGAGACGCCTTCGGCGGGGCGGCCCACGGCGCTGGCCTCGGCGACGGGGAGGCTGTCGAGGCTGAGGCCGGGCCCGGGGCGGAAGGAGTACCAGGCCTCGGCGAACTTGCGGGGGTCGTTGGAGACCTGCCGGCCGCGCCACTCGCTGACCTTGCCGACGACGACGCACTCGCCGGTGAGGGTGTGCTGCCACTCCAGGGCGACGTGTCCGCAGTCGTCGGCGAGCAGGAACTTGCGCAGGACGCCGGAGCTGGCGCCGCCCAGGGTGTTGCGGTGGCCGGGCAGCATCACGGAGAAGATCAGCTTGAGCAGTACGGACTTGCCGCCGCCGTTCTCCAGGAACAGCACGCCGGCGGGCGCGGGGCGGCGCGGGGGGCCGACGGGCTCGTCCTCGAAGAACTCCGCCTGGGCCGGGGCGGGCCTCGGCACGGGCTCGCCGACTCCGCGCAGGTCGAGCACGGTGTCGGCGTAGCGCGCACCGGCGGGCCCGATGGAGTAGAGGCGGACCCGGGACAACTCGTACATGGCGGCGGACTCTCATCGTTCAGGCGGCGGGCGGGCGGCTGGAGCGGCAGGGGGCGGCTCGGGCGATGGGTGGTCAGGAGTGGAAGGGGAGTCCCGCGTCGGCGGCCAGCTCCAGGCCTTCGGTGTCGGGCGGGGGCAGCAGGGTGGCCGAGCCGTCCGTGACCGGGACGACGCCGAGTTCCAGCAGTTCGGCCATGGCGGCGCTGCCGGCCATGTCGCGCACCTGGAGCTGGTAGCGGGCCGTGGTGCGGTAGGCGCCGCCCGCGTCGTCCCCGGTGCGCTGGAGGAAGCCCGAGTCGGTGAGGAAGGCGACGGCCTTGCCGATGATGCCGGTGGTGGAGCCGGCGAGCCTGCGGGCGTCCTTGGTGGCTCCGGTGGCGCTGCGGCGGGAGTAGATCCGCCAGCCGGATTCCAGGCCGGGGGCGTCGGTGGCCGGGTCGGTGTTGTCGCCCTGTTCCTCGGCGCGCTCCTCCAGGCGCTGACAGGCCTGGCGGACGAAGGCGTCGACGCCGTTGACGGTGATGCGGCCGATGTAGGAGTCGTCGGCCAGGTCCTCGGGGCGGGGGAAGGACATGGCGGCGACGGCGAGGTGGGCCAGCCCGTGCAGGAAGCGGTCGGCGGAGTCGGAGGAGGCGCGCCGGGCGTAGTCGCCCATGCGTACGGCGAAGACGGAGTCCTCGCCCGCGGTCACGGCCATCCCCGCGCGGGTGGAGACCTCCAGGACGATGAGCCCGAGGCCGGTCGCGACGGCGTCGGCGAGCCGGGCGAAGGCGGGCTCCTCCCGGTAGCGGCGGAGCAGCTCGGTGTATTCGGCGTCGCGGGCCGGCATCAGCTTGGGCTGCAACCCGAAGGAGACCAGCCGGGCGGCGTCGGCCGCGTCGGCGGGGGTGACAGCGGCGGGAGCGGCCGGCCGTGCGGCGTCGGCCGCGTGCGTGGGGGGCTGGCCGCCCCACGCGTCGGTGTGCTCGGCGTGCTGCTCGCTCAACTCGGTGACTCCTCGGTACGGGTGCCGCTCTCGCACGGCAGGGGGTGGGTGGTCCGGCCGGGGACGCTCATGAGGCGTCCTTGCGGTCCGCGGCCATGCCCGCCGCGTCCAGCAGGGCCATGCCCACTATCAGGTCGGCCCCGCCGAACTCGTGGTCCTCGAGCGTGGTGCCGTCGTCGACGGCGAAGAGCAGCCGGCGCTCGCCCTGGCGGTAGGCCGTGCCCACGGGCGGGCTCGCCGCGTGGACGGCGAGGAGGGCGACGAGGTAGGGCAGCTCGGGGTCGCGCAGCCGGGCCTCGGCGAGGAGTCCGGAGAGCCGTCGGGGGGCGTCGTGCTCCAGGTCGAGCAGCTCCATGGCGGCGGCGAGCTGCTCCTCGCTGAACCGGCTGTCGTCCGGGGTGGCGATCAGGTCGGGCTCGGGCATCTCGGCCCCCAGGTGCTCGCGCTCCACCGGGGGCATGAGCAGCATCTCGACGAGGTCGCCGACGCGGACCGAGGCGGGGGTCCGCAGCCCGGTGCCGTGCGCGAAGAACGCGTCGGTGGCCCGGGTGGCCTGTTCGACGGGGAGCGGCAGCAGGGGGACGACGAGCTGGCCGTACAGGTCGAGGCCCGCCTGTGCGGTGGGGGTGGCGAAGGCCTGCCGGTCCTGCTCGGCGCGGAAGAGGGGCCCGGCCTCCAGCAGCCGGGACTGGAGCTGGGTGTGGCGGCGGATGCAGTCCTTGACGATGTCGACGAGCTCGGCGGCGCGGCGCTTGTGCTCGGGTTCCTCGGCCTCGTCCCTGGCCTTGCGGATGTTGGTGAGGATCGCGTTCTCGTGGCGGTAGCGGTCGGCGACGTGGTCGAGCGCCTCGGCGATCATGTCCGGTACGGCGTTGAGCCAGTCCACCGCGCGGACGTTGCGGCGGGTCGCCTCCAGCGTCCTGCGGAGCGTCTCGGCGTACTGCACGGTGCGGTAGCGGGCCTGCTCGGCAGCGAGCTGGGCGTCGGCGAGGCGGCCCCTGCTGATGAGGACCTCCAGCTTCACCTCGGCGGCGATCTGGGCGCTGGTGACGTCGGTGTCCAGGGCGCCGACCAGGACGTTGACCGCCTCGTCGGTGGCGCGGAGGTAGACGCTGCCGCCGTGGCCGGGGACCTCCTCGATGAGCTTGAAGTCGTAGTCCCTGCGGACGTAGATCCCGTCGGGTCCGAAGGTGCCGTACACGGCGCGGAAGCCGCGGTCCACGCTCCCGACGTTGATCAGGTTCTCCAGGACCCAGCGCGCGACCCGTTCGTGCTCGGTGACGGGGCGGCGCGGTGCCTGGGCCGCGACGCGTGGGAGGAGCCTGGCCACTATCTGGTCGTGGTCGGCGCCCGTGTCGAAGTCCATGTTGAGGGTGACCAGGTCGATCGCGGCGAGGGCGACCTCGGCCATCGCGTAGACCGTGTACTCGCCGGCCAGATTGGCCTTGCGCACGTCCAGGTCGTGCAGCGGAGCGGTGCAGGCGAGCGCGCGCAGCCGACGCGAGAGCCCCTCGTCGGCGGCGGGTCCCGGGGCGGGCCTCGGTCCCGCGCTGAGCTGGGGCGCAGCGGTCTGGGTGTCGGCAGGCGATGTCACGCTGCACAGATTAGGTCCTCGCACCGACAACGGTCGAAACGGCGCAGAAGCGACCGGTCACGGCCGCCCGTATCCGCCGCCTCCGGGGGTGCGCAGCACGAGGACGTCCCCGGCGTCCAGCTCGGCGGTGTCGCAGCCGTCGAGCGGGGTCAGGGACGTCCCGCCGGACCGTTCGACGTACTGCTCGCCGAGTGCTCCGGGCCCGCCTCCCGCCATGCCGTACGGCGGCACCCGGCGGTGGCTCGACAGGAGGGCCACGGTGACGGGTTCGAGGAAGCGGATCCGTCGTTCCACCCCCCGGCCGCCGTGCCACCGGCCCGGGCCCCCGCTGTCCTGGCGTACGCCGAAGCTCTCCAGCAGCACCGGGTAGCGCCATTCGAGGATCTCGGGGTCGGTGAGGCGGGAGTTGGTCATGTGGGTCTGCACGGCGTCGGCCCCGTCGAAGCCGTCACCGGCACCGGAGCCGCTCGCGACGGTCTCGTAGTACTGGACCCGGTCGTTGCCGAAGGTGAGGTTGTTCATGGTGCCGGATCCCTCGGCCTGGACGCCCATGGCCGCGTAGAGCGCGCCGGTGACGGCCTGGGAGGTCTCGACGTTGCCGGCGACGGTCGCCGCCGGGTGGACGGGGGCCAGCATCGATCCCTGCGGGACGCGGATCTCCAGGGGCTTCAGGCAGCCGCTGTTGAGCGGGATGTCCTCCGCGACGAGTGTCCGGAACACGTAGAGGACGGCGGCCATGACCACGGAGGTGGGGGCGTTGAAGTTGCCGTGCTGCTGCGGGGAGGTGCCCTCGAAGTCGAGGACGGCCCGCCGGGCGTCGCGGTCCACGGTGACCTTCACGGCGATGACGGCGCCGTTGTCGGTCTCGTAGCGGCACGAGCCGTCGCGCAGTCCGGCGACGATCCGGCGTACGGACTCCTCGGCGTTGTCCTGGACGTGGCCCATGTACGCCTCGACGACGTCCTGCCCGAACTGGCGTGTCATGCGGCGCAGTTCGGTGATGCCCTTCTCGTTGGCCGCGATCTGGGCGCGCAGGTCGGCGAGGTTGGTGTCCGGGTCGCGTGAGGGGTACGCGGCGGTGGTGAGCAGGTGCCGGGTCTCCGCCTCGCGGAGGGTTCCGTCGCGCACCAGCAGCCAGTCGTCGAAGAGGACGCCCTCCTCGTCGACCGTACGGCTGAAGGCGGGCATGGAGCCCGGGGTGATGCCGCCGATCTCCGCGTGGTGGCCGCGTGAGGCCACCAGGAAGCGCAGCCGGCTCTCCCGTCCGTCCGCGGGCTCGTCGAACACGGGCGTCACGACGGTCACGTCCGGCAGGTGGGTGCCGCCGTGGTACGGATCGTTGACGGCGTAGACGTCACCGGGCCGCAGGGAGCCCCGGTTCCGCCGCAGCACCTCCTTGATGGACTCCCCCATCGACCCCAGGTGCACCGGGATGTGCGGGGCGTTGGCCACCAGGTTGCCCTCCGCGTCGAACAGGGCGCACGAGAAGTCCAGCCGTTCCTTGATGTTGACGGAGTGCGCCGTGTTCTCCAGCCGTACGCCCATCTGTTCGGCGATCGACATGAAGAGGTTGTTGAACACCTCGAGCATGACGGGGTCCACCCGGGTGCCGACGGCGGTCCGCTCGGGACGCGGTTCGGCCCGGCGCAGCACGAGGTGTCCGGCCGGGCCCGCCGTGGCCTGCCAGCCGGGGTCCACGACGGTGGTGGCGTCGTCCTCCGTGACGACCGCCGGGCCGGTCACGGTGTCCTCGGCGCGCAGGGTCGGGCGGCGGTACAGGCCGGCGTCCCGCCATTCGCCCCCGGTGAACATCGTCACGGTTCCGAGGGGCCGGAGCGGCCCTTCGCCGGCGCCCGGGCCGACGCGGGGCAGGGTGTGCGGTCCTGCCGTACCGGTGGCTTCCACCGAGACGGCCTCGGCCACCAGGGGCTTGTCCATGACGAATCCGTAGCGCGCCCGGTGGGCTCCGGTGAACTCCTCCGTCATGGCGGCGACGGTGGCGTGGGCGACGGGCAGGGCGGCGTCCGTGCCGGCGTAGCGCACGAGGATCCGTGCCCGGGTGGCGATGGCGCTGTCGGGGAGGCCGTCGGCCCGGAGTTCGGCCCGGGTGCGCTCCGCGAGGCCGTCGCAGATGCCTCGCAGCCGGCTCCCGGTCGCCTCGTCCAGCGGCGCCTCGACGGACTGTTCGCGCATCGCGGTGGCGTCGGCGAGACCGATCCCGTACGCGGAGAGGACACCGGCGAGCGGCGGTACGAGGACGGTGTCGATGCCCAGGGCGTCGGCGACGGCGCAGACGTGCTGCCCTCCGGCGCCGCCGAAGCCGGTGAGCGCGTAGCGGGTGATGTCGTGGCCCCGCTGGACGGAGATCTTCTTGACGGCGTTCGCCATGTTGAGCACGGCGATCTCCAGGAAGCCGGCGGCGACCTCGGCGGCCGTACGCCTGTCTCCCGAGGCGGCCGACACCTCCTCGGCCAGCGCGTCGAAGCGCTCCTGCACGAGTCCGGCGTCGAGCGGCCGGTCGCCCCCGGGGCCGAAGACTGCGGGGAAGTGCTCGGGGCGGATGCGGCCGAGCATCACGTTGGCGTCGGTGACGGTGAGCGGCCCGCCCCGCCGGTAGCAGGCGGGGCCGGGGTCGGCTCCGGCCGAGTCGGGGCCGACCCGGTAGCGCCGTCCGTCGAAGTGCAGGACGGATCCGCCGCCGGCGGCGACGGTGTGGATGCTCATCATGGGCGCGCTCATCCGCACCCCGGCCACCTGGGTCCCGAGCTCGCGTTCGAACTCGCCCGCGTAGTGGGAGACATCGGTGGAGGTGCCACCCATGTCGAAGCCGATGACCCGGTCGTGGCCCGCCTGCCCTGACGTACGGACCATGCCGACGACGCCCCCGGCCGGGCCGGAGAGCACCGCGTCCTTCCCCCGGAAGTGCGCGGCCTCGCGCAGTCCGCCGTTGGACTGTATGAACATGATCCGGATGCCCGGGAGTTCGCCGGCCACCTCGTCGACGTAGCGGCGCAGGATCGGCGAGAGATAGGCGTCGACGACGGTGGTGTCACCGCGCGGGACGAGCTTGATCAGCGGGCTGACCTCGTGCGAGCAGCTGACCTGGGTGAAGCCGGCCGCCCTGGCTTCCTCCGCGACGGCCCGTTCGTGCTCCGGGTGGCGGTAGCCGTGCATGAGGACGACGGCAGCGCTGCGCATCCCGTCCTCCGCGGCCGCCCTGAGCCGCTCGGCGACGGCGGCGCGGTCGAGGGCCCTCACGATCCCTCCCCTGGCGTCGGTGCGTTCCGGGACCTCGACGACCCGGTCGTACACGGCCTCGGGGAGCAGGATGCGGCGGTCGAAGAGGCGGGGCCGGTTCTGGTACGCGATGCGCAGGGCGTCCCGGAAGCCTTCGGTGATGACCAGGACGGTCGGCTCGCCCCGCCGTTCCAGGAGGGCGTTGGTGGCGACCGTCGTGCCCATCTTGACGCCCGCGACCCGGTCGGCGGGGACCGGGTCGTGGGGGCCGAGGCCGAGCAGCAGCCGGATGCCCGCGACGGCCGCGTCGCGGTAGCGGCCGGGGTCGTGGGACAGCAGTTTGCGGGTGATCAGCCGGCCGCCGGGGTCACGTCCCACCACGTCCGTGAAGGTGCCGCCGCGGTCGATCCAGAACTCCCAGCGTCCGGTCATCCCTCCATTCTGGCGCGGGGGACGAACCCGTGCAGGAACGGCGTACGGGGCAGCCCTGCCGGCGCCTCGGTCGGCGTACGGGGCAGCCCTGCCGGCGCCTCGGTCGGCGTACGGGGCAGCCCTGCCAGCGCCTCGGTCAACGCCTGCTCGGCCCGTGCGTCGAGACGGCCGGTCGTGCCGCGTGCCCGGTGCCCGGCCTCGGCCGCCGCGAGCCCCAGCAGCTGGGGCAGCAGGTCCGTGCTGCGCCGGGCCAGCCAGCCGGTGCCCTCGGTGGCCAGCCAGAGGGCGCCCGCCAGTCGGGTCGGCGGCGGCTGCCGGGGTTCGTGGCCCGGAGGGTCGCCGAGGGCGAGGCCCCGTTCTGCGAGCAGCCGGTGGAAGCCGGCGGCCAGTCTTCGGTGGCCCCGCTCGCCGGGGTGGAGCCGGTCCACGCTCCACAGCGAACGGTCCTCGGTCCAGGCCCGGCCCGAGGCGTGCAGATGGACGGCGTCGTAGCGGTCGGACAGGGCGTGCACGACGGCGTTGACGGCCTGCTGGCGCCGCGCGAGGGGGTGGCGCAGCGGGCCGGGGAGCCCCAGCGTCGTACCGGGATCGGGCAGACATGCCGTCAGGAGTACGGCGCCGCCCCCGGCGAGCAGGGCACAGACCTCGTCGAGGCGGTCGGCGAGGCGGCGGATGTCGAAGGACCGGCGCAGGGTGTCGTTGACCCCGACGACGACGGAGGCGATATCGGGCCGGAACTCCGCCGCCGCCCCGGCCTGGCGCTCGTGGACGTCCGAGGACAGCGCACCGGCGACGGCGAGGTTACGGAAGTCCACGTCCTGGTCCGCGCCTCCGAGGCCCTCGGCGAGGAGCGCGGCCCAGCCCCGCCAGCCGCCCTGGACGGGGTCGCCGACGCCCTCGGTCAGCGAGTCCCCGAGTGCGGCGTACCGCACGGTGGCACGGGCGGGGGTGATGCGGGCGGGGGCATCGGCGGGCAGGGCGCTCACGGCCGTACCTCCAGGGCTCCGTGCCGCTGCGGGATGTCATGGGCGGCCAGGAAGGCCGCCGCCGAGCGGTCCCAGCCGAAGTGCGCGGCGCGCGCCCGTGCCGTGGCCCTGCGCTCCTGCTCCGGTCGGTCCAGAAGTTCCCGGAGCGCGGCGGCGAACGCCCTGCCCGTGTCGGCGGCGGCCGGTCCGGCCGGACCGATCACCTCGGGGAGCGCGGAGGCGGCGCTCGCCACCACCGGGGTGCCGCAGGCGAGCGCCTCCAGGGCGGACAGCCCGAAGGTCTCCGCCGGCCCCGGTGCGACGCACGCATCCGCGCTCGCCAGGAGGCGGGCCAGATGCGCGCGGTCGCGTACATGGCCCAGGAATTCGGCCGGCAGCCGCTCCACCCGTGCCCTGCGCTCCAGTTTTGCGCGCAGGGGACCGTCCCCCGCCACCACCAGGGCCGCCCGCACACCGGTGTCCCGCAGTGCCGCCAGCGCGTCCAGCGCCCGGCCCGGCCGCTTCTCCACGGAGAGCCGTGATCCGAGCATCAGCAGGACGTCCTGGGCGCGCAGGTGGCGGGCGCGCAGCGCCGTGCTGCGCAGCTCGGGGCGGAAGCGCTCCAGGTCCACCCCGAGCGGGGCGCGCACCACGTTGCGTACGCCGGTCCGCACGAACTCGCGCTCCGCCCGTTCGGTGGTGCACACGATCCGTGCGTAGGCGTGGGCACTGCGCGTGTTGAGCCGGTCGGCGGCCCGTCCGGCCACCGCCGGGGGCACACCCCAGGTGCGGAGCACCCCGTCGGCGGTCTCGTGGGACACCATGACGGCGGGGACGCGGGCGCGGCGTGCCCACTCCCCCGTCCACCGCAGGGTGGTCCGGTCGGACACCTCCAGACGGTCGGGGCGCAGCTCCTCCAGGAGGCCCCGCAGCCTTCCCCGGTTCACCAGCACCCGGTAGCCGCCGCTGCCCGGAAGCACGGGCCCCGGGAGGGTGACGACCCTGCCCTGTGCGGTGTGTACGTCACTCGGGGCGGCCCCGGGGACGATCAGCACCGGCTCGTGTCCCGCCGCGAGGTAACGGCGCCCGAGCTCGTCCAGTGCGGTGCGCAGGCCGCCGGAGGCGGGCGTGACGAAGTTCGCCAGCCGCACGATCCTGAGCCCGTCACGGCCGGGCCCGGTCATGCCGCCACCGCCGTCCGGCCGCGCAGGACCTCGTCGTAGTGGCCCAGGAGCTGGTCGCCGACGGCCTCCCAGGTGCGGCCCTCGACCGCGGCACGTGCGGTCCTGCCGAAGGCCTCGGCGCGCGCGGGGTCCGCGAGGAGTGCGGCGACCGCGTCCCGCACGGCCGCCGCGTCGTGGGGCGGCACCAGCAGCCCGGTGCTCCCGTGGTCGACGAGGTCGAGCGGTCCGCCGGCCGCCGGTGCGACGACCGGGATCCCCGAGGCCATGGCCTCCTGCACGGTCTGGCAGAAGGTCTCGTACGGCCCGGTGTGCACGAAGACGTCCAGGGAAGCGAAGAAGCGGGCGAGGTCCTCCCCCGTACGCCGCCCCAGGAACACCGCACCGGGCAGCGCCGCGCGCAGCGACGGCTCGCTCGGCCCGTCGCCGACGACCACGACGCGTACGCCCGGGAGCGCGCAGGCTCCGGCGAGGAGTTCGACGTGCTTCTCGGGGGCGAGCCGCCCCGCGTATCCGACGATCTTCTCGCCGCCGGGGGCGAGGGCCCGGCGCAGCGCCTCGTCGCGCAGGCCGGGGCGGAACCGCACGGTGTCGACCCCGCGCGGCCACAGCTTCACCCGGGGCACGCCGTGGCCGGTGAGGTCGCGCAGTGCGGCGGTGGAGGGGGCGAGGGTGAGGTCGGCGGCGCTGTGCACGGCGCGCATCCGGCGCCAGGCGGTGTTCTCCCCGGTGCCCAGGTAGGTGCGGGCGTAGCCGGCCAGGTCGGTCTGGTAGACCGCCACGGCGGGCAGCCCCAGCCGGGTGGCGAGGGCCATGCCGCGGACGCCGAGGACGAACGGGCCGGCCAGGTGGACGAGTTCGGCGCGGTGCCCGGTGAGCGCGGCGGCGAGCCGCCGGCCGGGGAGGGCCACCCGGACCTGCGGGTAGCCGGGCAGAGGCAGTGAGGGGACGCGCACCACGGGGCAGGGGTCGCCGGTGGACGCGGAGCCGGTGGTGGCTGTCGCCCCGGCCGGGGCGATGACGAGCGGCCGGTGGCCGCGGGCGGCGAGGTGCCGGGCGGTCTGCAGGGTGCAGTGGGCCACACCGTTGACGTCGGGCGGGAAGGATTCGGTGACGATGACGACACGCATACGGGTGTTGTCACCGCACAGGGCGTGCCCTTGCCGACTTGGATCTGTCCGCCCGGGGAACGTCCCATGAGCGTTTGCGCCGCGCGCCCCCGACGCGCGGCATACGGAGCTCCGTGAACCGGCGGAGCACCGGCTCAGACGGCGGGTGCGTCCGGCCCGATCCTGCTGCGTACGGCGGTCTGGACCTCGGCCTCCTCGGCCGGGTCGGCGGCGAGCCGCCTCAGCCGTTCGGCGACCCGGATGTCCCCGGTCTCCGCGTGGTGCGCGGCCAGTTCACGGGTGGTCTCCTCGCAGTCCCAGAGGCACTCGACGGCGAATCCGCTGGCGAAGGACGGGTCGGTGGCGGCCAGCGCGCGGGCGGCGCGGCCGCGCAGGTGCGAGGAGGACGTCTCCCGGTACACATGGCGCAGTACGGGTGCCGCGCAGACGATGCCCAGGCGTCCCGCGCCGTCGACGAGGGTCCACAGGTGTGGCGCGTCCGGACCTTCGCCCCGGACCGCCTCGCGCAGCGCGGCGAGGACGAGCGGGGCGTCCTGTGCGGCGCCGCGGCAGGCCAGGACCCCGGCAGCCGAGGATCCGAGGGCGTCGGGCCGGTGGGCCCAGCGCCGCGCCCGGCCGACCGCCGCTTCTCCGCACATGCGCTCGAAGGCGGCCACGGCCGCCTCGGCGACGGTGGGCGACGGGCCGGCGACCGCCTGCTCGATGAGGTCGAGCACGGCAGGGTCCTGGGCCTGGGCCAGATAGTGCAGGGCTGCGCAGCGCGCGCCCTCGGAGCCGCTGCGGGCGGCCTCGACGATCAGGGGCCGGTCCTCGGCCCCGGCGACGGCGGAGAGGCAGCGGGCCGCGGGGACATGGAGCACGCTGCCGCGTTCCAGTCCTTCCTGGGCCCAGTCGAAGACGGCCTGGACGCTCCAGCCGGGGCGCGGTCCGCCCGGCCTCATCTGCCGCTGCCACCGGTCGAAGGAGCCCTGCTCCGACGCCGCCCTGACCCGGCCGCCGACGGCTTCACGCGGGTCGTCGGCCCAGAGCCGCCAGGGCCGGGGCTCGAAGGCGTCCCGCACGGAGGCGGCCAGCTCGGCGGCGCCCTCCGCGGTCGCCGGGAAGCGGGCGAGCACCGGCTCGGCGAGCGAGCGCAGCCCGGCGTCGTCGTCGCGCAGGGCCAGCTCGTCGAGCGCCCAGGCCCAGTTGGCCCCGGTCGCGGCGTACCGGCGCAGGAGCGCGAGGGCGTCTTCGCGGCCGTAGGAGGCGAGGTGGCCGAGCACGGCGAGGGCGAGACCCGTGCGGGAGTCGTCGGTGTCGAGGTGGTCCTCGGGATCGAAAATATGCCGCTCGATCTCCTCGGTGCCACCGTCGAGATCGAGGTAGAGGCGCGCGTAGTAGAGGGAGCGGTTCTCGACCTGCCAGTCATGACGCGGATCGCTCAGGACGCAGTGGTTGAGAGCCGTGAGGGCCTCGGGGCGGGGGGCGGCGAGCGCGTGGAGCGTGCCGTCGCCGCGGCCCCTCTGCAGCAGGCCGAGCAGTGTGCCGCTCGGCGCTATGAACGGATCGAACATGGGGAAAGCCTCACATCAAGCTGTCGACGCGACCGGGACTGTGCTGTTCCATGTGCCGGGGTGACATCACCTAGGCCGCGCAGCAACATGATCGGCCGACTGCCGTCTTCTGCCTGGTGCTCATCTTCCTCTGCCTCTCGTCGGTGGCCCGATTCGGACCCGCGACGTCATGATGACCCAGCCATTTCGCCGACGCGACCACATTTACGACGCACCGGCCGGCCGGCGGCGCGGACGGCCTCTCAGCGCGCACCGAAGAGTTCCAGCAGGTCGTCCTTGCCGAACATGCGCGCGGTGTCCACGGCGGAGGGTGTTCCGGCGGCCGGGTCGGCGCCTGCGGAGAGCAGCGCGTCGATCACTTCGCGCTCGCCCTTGAAGACGGCGCCGGCGAGCGGGGTCTGCCCCCGGTCGTTGGCACGGTCCGGGTCGGCGCCACGGCCCGCGAGGGCGACGACGGCGGGGGCGTGCCCGTGGTAGGCGGCGAGCATGAGCAGGGAGTCGCCCCGGTCGTTGGTGAGGTTCGCGGGGACGCCCGCGTCGACGTAGGCGGCGAGCGCGTCGCTCTCCCCCCGGCGGGCCAGGTCGAAGACCTTGGTCGCCAGCTCGACCACCTCGGGATCGGGGGTTTCGCTCATCGGACGGACCGCCTTCCATTGCCGTGGCCGCGGTTGCTGACCTGGTGGGGAGTACGGCGGGGGCCGTACGAGTGAATCGACAGAGTACTGCTCCGGGCAGTCGTGAGCCTGCCCCGGAGCGGCAGAAGATCACGGCCCCGGAGCCGCTTTCCGGTGGGGACGGGGCCGACGCGGTGCACGGAGCTCCCGGGCGACTACTCTCCGCCCACCAGTTGAGTGAAATGGAACGATATTCACTCACTTGCACCTTTTATCGTATAGGTACATCTTGTGATTCTGGAAGTACTCATGGTGACTGTCCCCCTCAACCAGGAGAACCGCTCATGATCCTCTCCATCTCGGGCGTGGTACTGCTCGGCATCATCGTCTTCCTGTTCTTCAAGAAGGACGGGCTCAAGGCGTCCCACGGCCTCATCTGCGCGCTGTTCGGCTTCTACCTGGCCGGCACAGCCATCGCCCCGAGCATCACGGCCGGCGGGGCGAGCCTCGCCAGCATGCTGGGCGGCATCAAGTTCTGACGCTCCCGAAACCCGCTCCCACCTCTTCAGGAGACCGACGTGGCCCGGCGACCACTTCCCCGCATTCTTCAGCGCGGCAGCGTTTCGATCACCCGCAGTCGCGAGATCGCGCGCACGGCCGCCGACAACGCCACCGACGTACTCCATCCGCTGATCACGGTCACCCGCGGTCTGCGGCTGCTGGCGGGAGCCGGGCGGCAGAAGTGGGCCGCGACGCCCAGGGACCGGCGCGGACACGTGCTGTTCCTCGTCGCGGCCTGCGTACTGGCGGTGGCGCTCATCCCCTACGGGCCCCTGCTGGCCCTCATCTCGGTGATGGGCGCTGCCGCATGGCGGGGACGCGACCGCACCCCCGCGAAGACCGGCCCCGACGAGGCCGGGACCGCACGCCTGCAGGCGCTGTACGAGGCGCTGGTGCCGCACTTCTCCGTGGCGGACGACCCCGGTCCGCTGTTCTCCCACGGCGGCGACTGGGAGAAGGCCTTCGGCACGTCGTACGAGTTCGACGGCGACGGGCGTCTCACCCGGCTCCAGGTGGACTACCCGGCGTACTTCACCGACGGCGACCCCACGGCACGGGCCCGGGTCGAGCAGGTGCTCCACGCCAAGTCGGGCCGGGGCCGCGAGTACCACTTCGCCTGGGACGAGGAGGCCAACCACCTCCTCATGACCGTGCTCGCCGCGCTCCCCACCACCATCGCCGCCCAGCGCTTCGTCACCGCGCCCGGCGAGACCGTGCTGGGCTTCACCGACGCGGACGCGGTCCGGCGCACCGTGCCGGTCCAGGACGGCGACGCGACCCGTGACGCCTCTCCTGTGATCTGGCGGACCGGAGCGCGTTCGACGGAACCCCATCTGCTGATCGTCGGGCACCCCGGCAGCGGCACCACGACCCTGATGCGCTCCCTCGCCCTGCAGGCCCTCCAGCACGGCGACGTCCTCGTCGTGGAGGGCGGCGGGACCGGCGAGTACGGCTTCCTGACCGGCCGGGACGGCGTGCTCGCGGTGGAGCGCGGTCTCGCCGGGGCACTCGCGACGCTCGAATGGGCGGCGCACGAGACCGAGCGGCGGCTCATCGCCGCCAACCGGGCCCGCCAGACCGGGCATCCCGAGCCCGACGACATCAAGCGCCCCCTCTGGATCCTGCTGGACCGTCCGAGCGCGCTGGGGCACCTGGCGGCCGCCGACGGCAGGCAGGATCCGCAGGAGCTCCTCCAGGTGCCGCTGCGGCACGGCCGTGCCGCCGGGGTGACGGTCGTGGTCGCGGACCAGTTCGACAGCCTGGACGCCCTCACCGGGACCGTGCGGAACCACACCAGGGCACGTGTCGTGCTCGGCCCGGCGGACCGTGCGGAGGTCGAGGCGGTCCTGGGCGTCCAGCCGCACACCACGCCCACCTCCGACGTGCCGCCCGGCCGCGGCTACACCCGGCTGGGCTCCGCGCCGGTCCTCCGCCTCCAGGTGCCGGCCACCCCGGACCCGTACGACGACGCCACGAGCGAGGCGCACCGGCAGGCGGTGCTCGACCTGGTGCCCGGCGGGGCGCCCGCGGTGGAGCAGGCCGTGCCGGAATCGGCCGAGCCCGTGTCCGTACACACCGATCAGCTGATCGGGGCGCCGGCCGTCGCCGAAGGGTGAGACGGAGGGGCGCCCCGGACCATGAAGGCCGGGCGCCTCAGGCCACGAAGGTCCGGGGGGCCTCGGCTCCGGCGCTCGCGCCGGAACCGACCAGCTCGGCGGCAGCGGCCAGCCGCAGCGCCGCCTCGTCCGCCACCGGACCGCCCACGGTGAAGGGCAGCCGCACATAGCCCTCGAAGGCCCCGTCGACCCCGAACCGGGGCCCCGACGGCACGCGGACCCCGACCCGCTCGCCCGCCACGGCCAGCCGGGAGCCGGAGAGCCCTCCGGTGCGCACCCACAGGGTGAGGCCGCCGCGCGGCACCTCGAACTCCCAGGCCGGGAGCTCCCGGCGCAGGGCGCGCACCAGGTCGCCCCGGTTCTCCCGCGCCTGCTCGCGCCGGATGGCCACGGCCTCCTCCCAGCCGCCGGTCCGCATCAGCCAGTTGATGGCGAGCTGTTCCAGCACGGGCGTCCCCATGTCGGCGTACGCGCGTGCGGCGACCAGGCTGCGGATGACGTCGGGCGCCGCCCGCACCCAGCCGATGCGCATGCCGGCCCAGAAGGCCTTGCTCGCGGAGCCGACGGTCAGGACGGTGCTGCCCGCCGGGTCGAACGCGCAGACCCTGCGGGGCATCTCGACGTCCGCGTCCAGGTGCAGCTCGTGCATGGTCTCGTCGACCACCAGGACCGTGCCCGCCGACCGGGCGGCCTCGACGAGGGCGCGGCGCTGCTGCTCGTCGGCCAGGGCGCCGGTGGGGTTGTGGAAGTCGGCGACGACATAGGCGAGCCTCGGTGCGGCGTCGCGCAGGACCTGCCGCCAGCGGTTCATGTCCCAGCCGCCGAGCCCCTCCTCCATCGCCACGGGCACCAGCCTGGCGCCCGCCTCCCGCATGAGCTGGAGGATGTTGGCGTAGCTCGGGGACTCCACGGCGATGCGCTCGCCGCGCCCGGCGAAGAGATGACAGATGGCGTCGATAGCGCCCATCGCCCCGGTGGTGACCATGATCTGCTCGGGCATCGTCGGGATGCCGTGCCCGGTGTAGCGGTCCGCGATCATCTGGCGCAGGGCGGGAAGTCCTGCCGGGTAGTCGCCGTGCGTATGGGCGTACGGCGGCAGCTCCTCCAGGGCGCCCTGTACGGCCCGGGTCAGCCACGGTTCCGGGGCGGGCAGCGAGGCGCAGCCCAGGTCGATCATGGAGCCGAGCGACTCGGGGGGCAGCGGTTCGAGGCCCCGGGCGGGCAGCGGATTGCCCGCCGGGACCGCGGTCCAGCTGCCGGCGCCGCGGCGCGACTCCAGGAACCCCTCCGCCCGCAGCGCCTCGTACGCCGCGGCGACGGTGGTCCGGCTGAAGGAGAGGGCAAGCGCGAGCTCGCGTTCGGCGGGGAGCCGCGCGGCAACCGGGACCCGGCCCTCCAGGACGAGCAGGCGCACCCCGTCGGCGAGCGCCCGGTAGGCGGGCGGCTTGCGGGTGCCCGGCGGAAGGGGGCGCGCCTGCTGGCCCTGGAGCTGGCGGGCAAGCTGCGCCGCGCCGACCGTCGAAGTCCACTGCGCCATGAAAATCAGTCCACCTTCCTCGGATTGGCCATAGTTGGCGGCCAATCCCCCGCCACAGAGTGACATGCAGCAGTCCACTACCACCACACAGGGGGCACCACTTGTCCGACACCACTTCTCCGAGCGGCACCCGGCTCGCCCGGCGGCTGACCCATCTGTACGTGGGCCTGGCCCTGTACGGGGCGAGTTCGGCGCTGCTGGTCCGCGCGGGGCTCGGGCTCGAACCGTGGGGCGTGCTGCACCAGGGCCTGGCCGAGCGGACCGGCATCTCCATCGGGGTCGTCTCGATCATCGTCGGGGCGGTCGTCCTGCTCCTGTGGATCCCGATCAGGCAGCGCCCGGGGCTCGGCACCGTCTCCAACGTCTTCGCCGTCGGCATCGCGATGGACGGCACGCTCGCCCTCGTACCGGATGTGCACGGACTCGGGGCGCAGATCCCGCTGATGGCCGCGGGCATCGTGCTGAACGGCGTCGCCACGGGCCTGTACATCTCCGCCCGCTTCGGACCCGGGCCGCGCGACGGCCTGATGACGGGCCTGAACCGGCTCACGGGGCGCTCCATCAGGCTGGTGCGTACGGCGATCGAGGTGGCCGTGGTCGTGACCGGCTTCCTGCTCGGCGGCTCGCTCGGCGCCGGCACGGTCCTCTACGCCCTGGCCATCGGCCCGCTCGCCCAGTTCTTCCTGCGCTTCTTCGACCTCCCGGCGCCGGGTTCCCGCACCGTGGCCGTTGCCGCGCGGACACCGGAAGGGGCGATACTTCCGCGGTGACCGCAGTGACTTCGGGGCGCCACCCCTATCTGGACCACCCTTCGACGATCCCCTTCGCCCACCGGGGCGGGGCCGCGGACGGCATGGAGAACACCGCGACGGCCTTCCGGCGCGCGGCCGGCCTCGGCTACCGCTACTTCGAGACCGATGTGCACGCCACGGCGGACGGCCGCCTGGTCGCGTTCCACGACCCGACCCTGGACCGGGTGACGGACTCCCGGGGACGGATAGCCGCGCTGTCCTGGAGCGAGGTGCGCCGGGCCAGGGTGGCGGGCAGCGAGCCGCTGCCGCTCTTCGAGGAGCTGCTGGAGGAGTTCCCGGACGCCCGCTGGAACGTGGACATCAAGGCGGAGCCCGCCCTCGCCCCGCTCGTCGAGCTGATCCGCAGGACCGGCGCGTGGGACCGGGTCTGCGTGGGGTCGTTCTCCGAGGCGCGCGTGGCCAGGGCCCACCGCCTCGCCGGATCCCGCCTGGCCACCTCGTACGGGGTGCGCGGCGTGCTCGGCCTGCGGCTGCGCTCGTACGGCATCCCTGCGGCGCTCCGGGCGGGCGCGGTCTGCGCGCAGGTCCCGGAGAGCCAGAACGGCGTCCGGGTCGTCGACCGGAGCTTCGTCCGGACGGCGCACGCGCGCGGCCTGCAGGTCCATGTCTGGACGGTCAACGAACCGGAACGGATGGCGGCGCTCCTGGACCTCGGGGTGGATGGCATCATGACCGATCACATCGAGACGCTGCGCACGGTGCTGAGCGAGCGGGGGGCCTGGGCCTGACGCCGGGACCCGCCGCGTCCGCACGGGACGAACGAGGGGGCGCGGCGTGAGCACCGGTATCGCAGGGACGGAGGACCCGGCCGGACCGCCGGCCGAGGCCGCGGGCCGCAGACGGGAACAGCGCGGCTGGTACTTCTACGACTTCGCCTGCTCCGTGTACTCCACCAGCGTCCTCACGGTCTTCCTCGGCCCCTATCTGACGTCGATCGCCAAGGCGGCGGCCGACGCGGACGGGTTCGTGCATCCGCTGGGCATACCCGTGCGGGCGGGATCGCTCTTCGCGTACGCCGTGTCGGTGTCCATCGTGGTGGCCGTGGTCGTCATGCCGGTCGTGGGCGCGGCGGCGGACCGCAGCGGACGCAAGAAGCCCCTGCTCGCGGCGGCCGCGTACACGGGCGCGACGGCGACGGCCTGCATGTTCTTCCTGGACGGCCACCGCTATCTGCTGGGGGCCTTCCTGCTGATCGTGGCGAACGCGTCGATCTCCGTGTCGATGGCCCTGTACAACGCGTATCTGCCCCAGATCTCCACCCCGGAGGAACGCGACGCGGTCTCCTCGCGCGGCTGGGCCTTCGGCTACACCTCGGGCGCCTTCGTCCTCGTCCTGAACCTGGTGCTCTACACGGGCCACGACTCCTTCGGTCTGTCCGAGTCCGACGCGGTCCGGATCTGCATCGCCTCGGCGGGCGTGTGGTGGGGTGCCTTCGCCCTGGTCCCGCTGCGGCGGCTGCGTGACCGCCGGGTGGAGCCGGGCGGCGACGGCGCGGTCGGCTCCGGCTGGCGGCAGCTGCGGGCGACGCTGCGCGACATGCGCCGCCACCCGCTGACGCTCTCCTTCCTGCTCGCCTATCTGATCTACAACGACGGCATCCAGACGGTGATCTCCCAGGCCTCGCTGTACGGCTCCGAGGAGCTCGGCCTCGACCAGACGACGCTGATCACCGCGGTCCTGCTCGTGCAGGTGCTCGCGGTGGCGGGCGCGCTGGGGATGGGGCGGCTCGCCCGGCTGTACGGAGCGAAGCGGACGATTCTCGCGTCGCTGGCCGTCTGGACGCTGATCCTCGCGGCGGCGTACGTCCTGCCCGCCGACGCGCCGGTGTTCTTCTACGTCCTGGCGGCCGCGATCGGGCTCGTGATGGGCGGCAGCCAGGCCCTCTCCCGGTCACTGTTCTCGCACCTCGTACCGCGCGGGAAGGAGGCGGAGTACTTCTCTGCCTACGAGATGAGCGACCGGGGACTCAGCTGGCTGGGGCCCCTGGTCTTCGGTCTCGGCTACCAGCTCACCGGCAGTTACCGGGACGCGATCCTTTCCCTGGTGCTCTTCTTCGCGCTCGGCTCCGTGCTGCTGGCGAGGGTTCCGGTACGGGCCGCGGTGGCCGCCGCGGGCAATCCCGTGCCGGAGCGGATTTAGACGTTGAAGTGAAAGGCCGGTAGTGTACGCCTTTGGTGTGCCCGGAGGACCGTTACTGCGAGCGGAAGAAGCCGAACCGTTGGGTGACAACTTCGACCAGAGGTGACAAACCGGGCACCGATGGGTAGGAAACCCAGACCAAGCAGCGGCACGACGGGCGACGCATGACCGGCAACGGGAATCTTTACCGCCGACCGGACGTTGACCGGATGACGACGACAGCGACACCTGTCCTGTGGGCGACAAGCCCGGGAGGCACGATTCATGAGTGAGCGAGCTCTCCGCGGTACGCGACTCGTGGTTACCAGCTACGAGACGGACCGCGGCATCGATCTGGCCCCGCGCCAGGCGGTGGAGTACGCATGCCCGAACGGACATCGATTTGAGATGCCGTTCTCGGTAGAGGCGGAAATTCCGGCGGAGTGGGAGTGCAAGGCGTGCGGCGCCACGGCACTCCTTGTGGACGGGGATGGCCCCGAGGAGAAGAAGGGCAAGCCTGCGCGTACGCACTGGGACATGCTCATGGAGCGGCGTACGCGTGAGGAGCTGGAGGAGGTGCTGGCCGAGAGGCTGGCGGTCCTGCGCTCCGGCGCCATGAACATCGCCGTGCACCCGCGGGACAGCAGGAAGTCTGCCTGACCGCGTATCACCGCACCGAACAAGAGCCGCGGGGGGGGGGGGCGGGGCGCGGGGGGGGGGGGGGGGGGGGGGGGGGGTTTGGGGGGGGGGGGGGGGGGGGGGGGCATTGGAAGTCCCGCCGGGGGCCC